>NZ_JASISZ010000074.1 GCF_030063355.1 Streptomyces sp. PH10-H1 | reverse complement strand
GCACGGCGAACGCGAATTCCGTGAAACCCACGTCGTTTGAGAACACCGGGGGCCAGCGTTCTCAAACGACATGGCACCCCAGCAGGTCAGCAGCCCACTGGCTGCGAGACGCACTGCGACAGGACACGGGACACGACAGGTGGAACCTGGCCAGGCATGTTGGAACTACTGGAGACGTGTCGCAGTCCGGACAAGGTCGGCGACGGCTCTGGACCGGCTGTGCGGTGGCCAGGCGATCACGGTGGTGACTGTCGGCGCGTCCAGCACGGGCACGGCGGCGAGGTCACCGTGCAGCTGGGCTCGGCACGACTCCGGTGAGACTGCGCAAGCACGGCCGAGCGCGACGAGCTGCAACAACTGCGCGTGGTCGCGGACCTGCGGGCCGGGGCCGGGCGGGTAGGTGCCGTCGGAGTCGGGCCAGCGTGGCAGGGGCAGGCCCGGCAGCTCGGTGATGTCGGCCATGTGCACATGGGCCCGGGTGGTGAGCGGATGCCCGGCCGGCAGGACCACAACCTGGCCCTCCGTGCTGAGCTCCTCGGTGTGGAACCCGGCCGTCGAGTCGAACGGCCGGTTCAGCAGCGCCACGTCGGCCCGGCCCTCGCGCAGGAGTCGTTGCTGCTCGGCCGGGCCGCACAGGATGACGTCGACGGGGACCGCGTCGGGTTCGGCGGCGTACGCGTCGAGCAGTTTCGCCAGCAGTTCGCGGGACGCGCTGGCTTTCGTGACCAGGGCCAGGCCGGGACGGCCGGTCGCGGAAAGGGCGGCGCGGCGGGTCCGGCGCTCAGCGGCGTCGATCGCGTCGAGCGCTGCCCGGCCCTCGACCAACAGCACCGAGCCGGCCTCGGTCAGCGTGACAGTGCGGCTGGTCCGATCCAGCAGCACTGCCCCGAGTCGTCGTTCGAACTGCTGGATCGCCCGTGACAAAGGCGGCTGTGCGATCCCGAGCCGTTGCGCGGCGCGCCCGAAGTGCAGCTCTTCAGCGACAGCGACGAAATATCGCAGTTCCCGGGTCTCCATACAGCCACGCTACTCCGGATCCATACCTGGAAGGTATCGCTGCCCACCCAATCGGTGTTGGACCACCGCCGGGCTCCGAGGCAGCATCGTCCCTATGAGCGAACGGACGATTGCGCTGGTCACCGGCGCGAACAAGGGAATTGGCTATGAGATCGCTGCGGGCTTGGGAGCCCTCGGCTGGAGCGTCGGCGTCGGCGCCCGCGACGATCAGCGCCGCAAGGCCGCGGTGGAGAGACTGCGCGCGACCGGCGTCGACGCGTTCGGCGTACCACTGGACGTGACCGACGACCCGAGCGCGACCGCCGCCGCACGGCTGATCGAGGAACAGGCCGGGCGCCTCGACGTGCTCGTCAACAACGCCGGCATCACCAGCGGCATGCCGCAGGAGCCCACCCGGGTCGATCCCGCCACCATCCGGACGGTCGTGGAGACCAACGTGATAGGCGTCATCCGCGTCACCAACGCGATGATGCCGCTGCTGCGCCGCTCTGCCTCACCACGGATCGTGAACATGTCCAGCAGCGTCGGCTCCCTCACCCTGCAGTCAGGAACCGCTGCTGAGCAGACGACGGGTCCGGTGGCCGTGGCGTACGCGGCATCGAAGACGTTCCTGAACGCTGTCACCCTCCAGTACGCCCGGGAGCTGAGCGGCACGAACATCCTGATCAACGCCGGCTGCCCCGGCTACGTCGCGACCGACCTCAACGGCTTCCGCGGCGTGCGTACCCCCGAACAGGGCGCGGCGATCGCCATCAAACTCGCGACCCTGCCCGACGACGGCCCGACCGGCAAGTTCTTCGGAGGCGCTGGCGTAGTGCCCTGGTGAAATGCACGGCGCTCATCACCCGCCGGGCACATGGCAGTTCACCGCAGGTTGCAGGCAGCGTGACCATTTGGTTCCGACAAGCGTGACCTGCGGGGTCCGAGCGGTATCCGCAGCTGGTGGCCACGCTCGGGGTGGAGGCGCACCTCCTGTACGCGTCCTCGCTGGCCGTCGCCGAGGACCCCACGGCCTGGCACGTGGCCAACTCACGCCACTGGATGTACCTGCTCCGGGACCTGGTCAAGGCGTTCGAGCAGGCAGGCGACCAGGCCATGTGCCAGGACTTGAAGCGCTGGATGGACATCACCTGCGAGGTCATCAACCCCTTCCACGACCCCCACAGCCACTGACCGTCAGGCCCGACACATCGAGGCCAACCGCTGACCGCCGGACTCGGACTGCTACCTTTTTGTCCTGGTTTGGATTGAAAAGGCGAGAGGCTTCTGTTTCACGGGCAGGATCGGTCGGCTTGCCTCTGTCGGAGTGACTGCCATCGCGTTGACCTCGCTGAACATGGGTGCGGCCGGGGCGACCCGCGCGTCCGCCGTCTGCTGGGCGTCTACGCCGCAGGCCGGATCCTCAACCCCCGTAAGGCGCGGTCCCAATTCATCGGCGGAATGGTCCTGGGCCTGGGCATGGCGCTGACGGAAGCGAGCACCATGGACCCCGAGTTCGGAGACTTCGTGGAAAAGGACCTCGCCTCCTACCACGTGCCGGCCTGTGCCGACGTCTCCGCGATCGAAGCGCAGGATCGACGAGGAGGACGCTCACCTCAATCCCATGGGCAGCAAGGGAATCGGCGAGATCGGCATCGTGGGCACCGCCGCGGCCATCGGCAACGCCGTCCACCACGCCACAGGGATCCGCTTCCGGGACCTCCCCATGACACCGGACAGAATCCTTCCCCAGCTGTCCTGACACACGGACACACCCGGCTGAAGCGGCACTGCGAGGAGCCCTTTGGCGCACCGAAAAGCCGACATTGATCCAGTGGGAGCGAGTAGGCGGCCGAGTGCATCACCCGCACCGATCTTGGAGGAGACCTCATGAGCACGCGAGACAAGGCCGAGAACACCGCGGACAAGGCCAAGGGCAAGATCAAGGAAGCCGCAGATAAGACCGTCGGCAATGAGCGCCTCGAGCCTGAGGGCCGCGCCGAGCAGGCCAAGGGCGACGTGAAGCAGGCAGGCGAACACGTCGAGGACGCGTTCGACACCGATACAACTCATGGGGCCGCTGCCATTCAAGGCAGCGGCCCCACACGTTGTCCGGAACATACAAAGAGCACAGACGGACCGGCGCGTCTGCGAGGGCGGGTGTTTCGAGCCAGATCGTCCCGCATTGCCGTAGGCGCGTGTGCGCCGGAGGTTGCAGGGCAGGCGATTTCTTGAGGGTTGCCCACCGACCAGATCGGAAGGGAATCCTCGCACTACCGCAGGGACTACGGAAGGGAAGCTCATGACTGAGATGTGGGGATACCACGAAGCGTCGGGTCACAAGGCCGGAACGGATCTGACCGGGTTCAAGGTCGAGGCCACTGACGGCAGCATCGGCAAGGTCGACAAGCATTCCGAGGAGGTCGACTCCGCGTACATCGTGGTCGACACCGGGGTGTGGATCTTCGGCAAGCACGTCCTGCTCCCGGCGGGGACGATCCGGTCCATCGACGCCACAGAGCGGAAGATCTACGTCGATCGCACGAAGGACGAGATCAAGGACTCTCCGGAGTTTGACAAGGACAAGCACGCCGGCGATCTGGGCTATCACCAGCAGGTCGAGGGCTACTACGGCACCCACCGCTCCTGACGGACGGTACGCCGCACTATGGCGCCCCGCTGCGCAAGGTCTTCACTCCTTGGCGCAGTGGGGCGCTCGTGTGTGGCGTGGCGGAGGGCGTGCGGTGCCTGGCGTGGTGTTCGTCGCAACGTCGGAGTGCCCTCTTCGCCGTCCCCTCCTCAGCGCGTCGGCCGTATTGCGAAAAATCGCAGGCATGATCGTCCCGAGAGCGGGAATGCGCTGGTCAGGAGGTTGATAGCCATGGGTCCGTTGCTTCTCGTTCTGCTGCTCGCGCTGATTCTGTTCGGTGCGGGCTTCGCGCTCAAGATCCTCTGGTGGGTCGCGGTCATCGTCCTGGTGGTGTGGCTGCTCGGCTTCGTGATGCGGGGCACCGGCGCCTCCGGAAGTCGCGGCCGCTGGTACCGCTGGTAGCCGCTCACACTCATCCAGATCTGCTGCGGGCCCGGACCCCCTCGGGCCCGCTGGCACGTCCGTACCCAGCGACGAATCGGCCGCGTAGATCAGCACTGTCGGGCCGGACGGGGCGTTGCGGAGTGGATGGGTGCATATGCGGACCGGGTACGGGCACGCGAGAATGGAATTTCCCGCTCCTCAGCTAGTCGGGTCGGCCCGGTCCGCAGGGAGCGATGGATCCAGGAAGGAGTCGTTCCCGGTGACCATGGACAGTGCCGCAGCCGAAACACCCTCCGGTCCACCGCCGGACCCACCGCCGGGCCCGGATTCCGACCCGGGTGCGAGTCCGGGTCGTACGGGCAGGTCCTGGTCCACCATCGGCTTTCGTCTGAGTCTGGGCGCGGTGATCGCCTACGTCCTGCTGCAGGCCGTGTCGAAGATCCAGGGCGTGCTCACCCTCACCGTGCTGGCCCTGGTCATCGCGGTGAGCGTCGAGCCGATCGTTGTCTGGCTCACCGCCAAGGGCATGAAGCGGCGCTGGGCCGTCACCACGGTCATCATCGGTATGTTCGTCGTTGTCGGCGGACTCTTCGCCTTGTTCATCCCTCTGGTCACCAATGAGGTCAACGCCCTGGTTAAGGGCGTACCCAACTGGCTGCAGCAACTCCACGACCACCACTCGGCTCTCGGCAGACTCGAGGACCGCTACCACCTGATCACCAAAGCCAAGCAGCAGCTGAGCGGCAACGGAGCCAACACGGTCGTCAACGGACTCCTCGGCGCGGGCCAGCTGCTTCTCACCACGATCACCGGACTCGTCCTGGTGATCACACTGACCATGTATTTCATTGCGGGGCTCCCGACGCTCAAGAAGTTCTGCCTGCGCTTCGTGCCCGGCAGTAAGCGGGAGCGTGCCGAGGCCATGACCGAAGAGGTTCTGAGCCGCACCGGGCGATACATGCTCGCCAATGTCGCCACCTCAGTCATCGCAGGTCTGGCCACATTGATCTGGCTGGAGATCTGGGGCGCTCCCTACCCGGCCGCGCTCGGCGTCTTCGTCGCCGTGATGGACCTGATCCCCGTGGTCGGCTCCACCATCGGCGGCGTCGTTGTCTCCTTGGTTGCCCTCGCCGTCTCGCTGCCGGTGGCTATCGCCACCGCCGTCTTCTACATCGTGTTCCGGCTCGCCGAGGACTACCTCATCGTCCCGCGCGCCATGAAGTTCGCGGTCTCGGTCCACCCCCTGGTCACCATCCTCGGTGTCCTGGTCGGTGGCGCTCTCATGGGCGTAGTGGGGGCCCTGATCGCCATCCCGGTGGCCGCGGCGGTGGGCCTGTACCTGGACGAAGCGGTATTCCCACGCATTGCCCAACGCTGACCGGTCACGACGGAGCGCAGCGCAACCCTCTGGAAGCCTGCGGACCCCACGCGGAGGCTGCCGCGTCGTCCGTTTGATGAGGTGGTGAAGCAGGGGCGACGCGGATGCGCAGTGGATGGTGTGAAGGCAGATTGGTGGGGCAGCCGAACCACAGTCGCCAGTGGTCTGGCGCTGCTCGCCGGACCGGCCTTTACGCGCTTCGGCGTGCTTCGCGCGGGAATCACCTCCACCGAAGATCCCCGTTACGCCGTTGTGCCGCAGCGTGAGCGCTGGGCCCGTGACCAGAAGGACGAGGAGTGACGGGGACGGGCCTTGTGACGCGAGAGTGGTGAAGGAGGGATCTCTTGCCCAAGACAGCGAAAGTCGTGTACAAACCGGTGGGTCTTCTCGTCGGGATGGCCGGCGGCGCGTTGGCCGGACTGGTCTTCCGGAAGGTGTGGGACCGGATCGGCCCAGGCCAGGACGCTCCGCAACCCCTTGAGCGGGACCACAGCTGGAGAGAAGTGCTCGCCGCCGCAGCCATCGAGGGCGTGATCCTCTGGGTCGTGCGAGCAGCCATACAGAGAGGTGGCGCCACCGGCTGGCGCCGTGTCACCGGAACGTGGCCGGGCGACTGAGCGGGGGGTGATGCGCGCTGCCCGGTGGCCGGGCCAGGAAGGTGGGGCTCCTCATTGCAGGGCGGGTGGTGGGCCCCACGGTGTTTCCAAGGCGGCGCGCAGTGCATCAGCCGCCTGGCGGCCGATCCGCCCGGCGAGCTCTTCTTCCAGCCGTTCGAGGATGAGGCAGACCTGGAGGTGGGTGCGTTCACCCTGGGAGGTGCGTCGGATCAGCCGCTGCCTGCCGGAGGTGGGGTCGGGCACCTGCTCCAGCAGGCCCGGCCGCAACCAGGCCGTGTACGGCCTGGTGCGCGGTCTGCCGGGTGACCCCCGTTCGCCGGGCCCCCTCGGACACCGTGGTGCCCTGCTCGTCAAGCACGGCGAAGAGCTGGACCAGCGGCAGCCGTCACCGCTGGTACCGCTGGTGACCTGACCCGCTCAGGACACCCCCGCGCGACGTGTGGCCCGCCGGATCCGGCGGGCCACACGCATGTCCAGACCAACTCCCACGGACCACCTCGGTGGATCGAGGCTTAGTGCAGGATACTTACTGCTCGAGCGATCACCAGGAGCGAGGTGAGCAGGGCGGCGATGCTTTCGATGCTCATCATGGCCTTGGCCCGGGTCGAGAGCGGCATGGTGTCGGTGGGGCTGAACGCAGTGGAGTTCGTCACGGACACGTACAGGTAGTCCATCAGGGTGGGCACCCAGTCGGAGGTGATACTGGCGCCGTCGGCGACCTCCTGGACCGCGTCGTGATTCTCGTCCTGCGAGAAGCGGAAGTCCGCCAGGGGAAGCTCTTCGCGTGCCGCCTGTGTACGTGCGACGGGGCCGCCGCGGTCCAGCTCCCAGTAGGCCAGCCCGAAAACGATGATATTGGTCAGCCACACCTGCACCGCCGCCAGCAGCAGACTCTCAGCTGCGACGGCGATTCAGTGGCCCTGACCGCCGCCACCCAGCCCAGCATCGAGGAGATCGCCCTCGGCGCCCTGCCCGGACTCCCCCAAGTGGCCGTGCACTGGCCGCTCATCGATTTCGAATGCGGCCCCACCGGCGGCGCCGACGACTTCCTCGAGTGGTTCTTCAAGGCGGACAGAGGCGAGCTGGAGCTGGCAGGGCAAGGCGATCCAGCGGCACAGGGGCGAGATCCGGGCGGCGTACGGGTTCCGGACGAACACCGAGGTGGACCAGGACCGGCTGGCCAGGTGGCTGGCCACCGACCTGTGCCCGGTGGAACTGTCCCGGGACCGGCTCGCGGCCGCGGTCGTGGCCGGTGCCGCAACGACCAAATCGAACCGCCGGCGCCTGGGCAGGTGCGGCAGCTGGTCGGCAAGGCGGTCAAGGACTTTGAGCAGCGGTTCTGCCGCAGCACGACGGATCGGCTTGGCCACGCGACCCGCTCGCGACTGGAGGACCTGATCGCGGGCGATGGCGAGCAGGGCGCGAACGGCGCCGGAGCCGCGGCGGGCGGGGGATGATCGCACTTTACCGAGCTGAAGGCGGACCCCGGCGCCCCGGATCTGGAGAGCCTTCTCGCCGAGGTGAACAAGCTGGAGCGGGTGAGGCGGCTGCAGCTCCCCGCAGACCTGTTCGCGGACGTGTCGGAGAAGCTGGTAGACGCCTGGCGTGCGCGGGCGTCGAAGGAATACCCGGCGAACCTGCAGCGGATGCGCCACGGCGGCTAACGCTGTTGGCCGCGCTGAGCCATGTGCGGCAGACGGAGATCACCGATTCGCTGGTGGACCTGTTCATCAGCTCGTGTTGAAGATCAATACGCGTGCGGAGCGGAAAGTCGACAAGGAGCTGAACGCCGAGCTGAAGAAGATCCGGGGGAAGGAGGGCTTGCTGCTGCGGGTCGCGGAGACGGCGTTGTCGGAGCCGTCGGGCTCGGTGCGGCGAGTGATAGGAGGATCGACGCCGGAACGGCGTGTGCCGGTCGCCCCCCGGGGGGGCCGGATGTCGGTGGTCAGGCGGGCGCGAGGAGGTGGGTGCGCAGGTGGGTCAGGGTCCGGTTCAGGAGGCGGGAGACGTGCATCTGGCTGTAACCGAGTTCCGTGCCGATCTCGGCCCGGGTCATCTCCTGGCCGAAGCGCATCTGCAGGCTCATACGACGTCGTGGGCGACATTGGCCTACACGGCCGGCCTCGAGCACACCTCTGCGTCTGTCGGCGGACAGCCGCGTACCTACACGCTGCGGGCCACCCAGGTGTACCGCCGCGAGGACGGCCGGTGGAGGGTGGCGCACCGGCATGGCGACACCGTGACCGAGTGACGGTCAGCTGGATCAACATCCGGACGCAAGGCGAACAGGGTCGTGGAGGGCCTACCACGGCTTGCCGGGGACGCCGGGGTCCGCCACACATGAAGGTACTCCGCCGCCGAGTGGGGCGATCTGCCGGGTCCGGCCCGGCTGGCACGGTGCAGCCGACCATCGACTCCGCGGCAGCGCAGTAGCCCGGGCGAACCCCGCCACCTGACCGGCCACGGCCCTCAGTACTGTTCCGCCGCCCAGTCGTACCAGTCATTCATGCCCTCACCTGTTGTCGCCGACACGGTCAGCACCCGCACATTCGGATTCACCGAACGCGCGTACCCCTCGCAGCCCTCGACGTCGAAATCGACGTACGGCAGCAGATCAATCTTGTTGATGATGACCAGATCCGCGGCGGCGAACATGTACGGGTATTTCAGTGGCTTGTCCGTGCCCTCGGTGACCGAGATGATGACGACCTTGCTGCGCTCACCCAGGTCGAACAGAGCAGGGCACACCAGGTTGCCCACGTTCTCGACCAGGATCAGCGACCCGGGGGCGGGAGACAGGGAGGCAAGGGCACTGCGCATCATCTCCGCGTCAAGATGACATCCTGCCCCGGTGTTCACCTGAACCACTTCGCATCCGGCTCTCTTGATCCGGTCGGCGTCGAGCGTGGTCTCCTGGTCGCCTTCGATGACCGCCACCGCCCGCCGGCCCGCGAGATCGCCGATCGTGCGCTCCAGGAGGGTGGTCTTTCCCGCTCCCGGTGAACTCATCAGGTTCACGGCCACGATCCCCTGGGCGGCCAGCCATTCGCGGTTGTGATCCGCGACGTCCTCGTTCTTGGCGAGCACTCTCTGCTCAAGGGTGATCGTTTCGCCGTTGTTCACCGGATGACTGTGCCCGTCCCCATGGGAATGCGAATGCGCCCGGGGACGCCCACGCGGGTGTGTGTGTGCCGATGCATCGGCTGCCTGCGGCAGGGAAATCCTGATTCCACCTCCGGTGCCACCGTCCGCGTCACAGCCGCAGGTACCACACATACGTCATCCTACTTTCATCGAAATGATCTGTAGCTCCCGTCCCGATGTGATCTCCACATCGGCACTGCCGCAGGGACAGAGGAGAACAAGATCGGCCAGGGTGAATTCGGTATCGCATGCACGGCAATGTCCAGCTCCGGCGGGCTGGTCGATCTCGAGGCGCGCGCCCTCGGCCACCGTTCCCGCGGTAACTAGATCGAAGCAGAAGCGCATCGAGTCGGCCACCACCGCGGTAAGCATTCCCACCCGGACGGTCACCACATGCACCGGCCGGCCGGCGGCGCGTTCACATACCGCGTCAACGACGCTCTGGGTGATCGACAATTCATGCATCAGTGCCTCGCCTCAGTCTCACCTTCAGGACCGCGCGATCTGTCGCCGACCGGTCAACATGCCGACCAGCCGTCTTTCCTGGGCGAATCACTCGTTCGGCCCAATCCGAGCGTGGGCGGTTGCCGGCTAACCACCGCTCACACGGCGTCCGTTCCTTCTGGAAGTGCCAACCTGGCCCTGCCCAGCCTTCGGCGAAACGTCCGTCAAGCCCTCCCACAACACCTGCCGAGTACCCGATTCATCGAACTCTTTCACGTGTTGACAGAGTGCTCTGACGGAGTCTAGATGGTACCAATGTGAGCGACACCACACGCTTGATCCGAAGGCGATCCCGGAAGAACGAGGGATCGGCCACCGGCCCCGAAAGGCGGCGGCACTATGCCGACAGAGGCTGCAATCAAAGCGGAAGAAACATTGATCCATGTGCTGTGGATCAATGCTGGTCTCAGCTGCGACGGCGATTCAGTGGCCCTGACCGCCGCCACCCAGCCCAGCATCGAGGAGATCGCCCTCGGCGCCCTGCCCGGACTCCCCCAAGTGGCCGTGCACTGGCCGCTCATCGATTTCGAATGCGGCCCCACCGGCGGCGCCGACGACTTCCTCGAGTGGTTCTTCAAGGCGGACAGAGGCGAGCTGGAGCCCTTCGTCCTCGTCGTCGAGGGGTCGATCCCCAACGAGCAGCTTCACGACGAGGGCTACTGGTGCGGCTTCGGGAACGATCCGGCCACCGGTCAGCCGATGACCACCAGCGAGTGGCTGGACCGGCTGGCGCCGAAGGCCACCGCCATCGTCGCGGTCGGCACCTGCGCGACCTACGGCGGCATCCACGCCATGGCGGGCAATCCGACCGGAGCCATGGGAGTGCCGGACTATCTGGGCTGGGACTGGAAGTCCAAGGCCGGCATCTCCATCGTGTGCGTCCCCGGCTGCCCCATCCAGCCGGACAACCTTTCGGAAACCCTGACGTACCTGCTGTACATGGCCACCGGCCAGGCCCCGATGATCCCCCTCGATGACGCGCTGCGTCCGGCATGGCTGTTCGGCCAGACCGTGCACGAGGGCTGTGACCGGGCCGGTTACTACGAGCAGGGCGACTTCGCGACCGAATACGGTTCGCCGAAATGCATCGTCAAGCTCGGCTGCTGGGGTCCCACCGTCAAATGCAACGTGCCGAAGCGCGGATGGATGAACGGCATCGGCGGCTGCCCCAACGTCGGTGGAATCTGCATCGGCTGCACCATGCCGGGATTCCCGGACAAGTTCATGCCCTTCATGGACGAACCTCCCGGTGGAAAGCTCTCCACGAACGCCGTCGGACTGTACGGCGCGACCATGCGGCGCCTGCGCCGCATCACCACGCACACGCTCGACCGGGAGCCCAAGTGGCGCAAGCCCGGAAAAGACCTCACGACCGGTGCCACCCGCACTTGGTGACTCACCGCAACAGACAGAAAGATGAGGCGGCGCAATGACGGCGACGCAACGCAAGGGTGGCAGCGGGAATCAGGGCAAAGACGGCCTGGTGGAGATGGCCTGGGACCCCATCACCCGCATTGTCGGCAGCCTGGGCATCTACACGAAGATCGACTTCAAGCAGCGCGTGGTCGCGGAATGCCACAGCACGAGCTCCATCTTCCGCGGCTACTCCGTCTTCATGAAGGGCAAGGACCCTCGCGACGCGCACTTCATCACCAGCCGGATCTGCGGTATCTGCGGTGACAACCACGCCACGTGTTCCTGTTACGCGCAGAACATGGCCTACGGGGTGAAGCCACCGCACATCGGCGAATGGATCGTTAACCTCGGCGAGGCCGCAGAATACATGTTCGACCACAACATCTTCCAGGAGAACCTGGTGGGGGTCGACTACTGCGAAAAGATGGTCGCCGAGACCAACCCCGGAGTGCTGGAAAAGGCCAATCGGACCGATTCCCCACACGCGGACGCCCATGGATACAAGACCATCGGCGACATCATGCGATCGCTCAATCCCTTCACCGGTGAGTTCTACCGCGAAGCACTTCAGGTGAGCCGCATGACCCGGGAGATGTTCTGCCTGATGGAGGGCCGGCATGTGCATCCTTCCACGCTCTATCCCGGTGGCGTGGGCACCGTCGCGACGATCCAGCTGATGACCGACTACATCACGCGCCTCCAGCGGTACGTCGAGTTCATGAAGAAGGTCGTGCCGATGCACGACGATCTCTTCGACTTCTTCTACGAGGCGCTGCCCGGGTACGAGATGGTCGGGAACCGGCGCATTCTGCTCGGCTGCTGGGGCTCCTTCCAGGATCCCGAACACTGCAACTTCGAGTACAAGGACATGACCAACTGGGGCCGGAAGATGTACGTGACCCCCGGCGTGGTCATCGACGGGAAACTGGTCACCACCGACCTGGTCAAAATCAACCTTGGCATCCGCATTCTGCTCGGATCGTCGTACTACGGCGACTGGGAAGACCAGGAAATGTTCGTGACCCACGACCCGCTCGGCAATCCGGTCGACCGCCGGCACCCGTGGAACCAGCACACCAACCCGCAACCGCAGAAGCGGGACCTGGGCGACAAGTACAGCTGGGTCATGTCGCCGCGATGGTTCGACGGCAAGGACTATCTCGCCCTCGACACCGGTGGCGGACCGCTGGCGCGACTGTGGACCACGGCGCTGGCCGGGCTGGTCGACATCGGCTACATCAAGGCCACCGGCAACAGCGTCCAGATCAATCTCCCCAAGACCGCGCTCAAGGGTCCGGTGGAGCTGGAATGGCGCATCCCGCAGTGGAGCAACACCATTGAGCGCAACCGGGCGCGCACCTACTTCCAGGCGTACGCGGCCGCCTGCGCGCTGCACTTCGTGGAGAAGGCACTCGTGGAGATCCGCGCGGGACGCACGAAGACCTGGGAGAAGTTCGAGGTTCCGGAAGAGGCGGTCGGCTGCGGCTTCACCGAGGCGGTGCGCGGCGTCCTCTCGCACCACATGGTGATCCGGGACGGCAAGATCGCCAACTACCATCCGTACCCGCCGACCCCGTGGAACGCGAGCCCACGCGACTCCTACGGCACACCGGGGCCCTACGAGGACGCGGTGCAGGGCCAGCCGATCTTCGAGGAGAACGACCGGGAGAACTTCAAGGGCATCGACATCATGCGCACGGTGCGCAGCTTCGACCCCTGTCTGCCGTGCGGGGTGCACATGTATCTCGGCGAGGGCAAGAAGATCGAACGGCTGCACTCCCCCACCCAGTCCGCGGGCAGTGAATGACGTGGCGGAGCACTGCGCATCCCACGCGCCCGAAGCGACGTCGGCCGACTCCGCGTCCATCGGCTCCGTTTCTTCCGACTCGGTTTCCTCCGACTCCGCGTCGTCCGACTGGCGTGCGACCGGTGAGCGGATCGACACCCTGATCGCCGCCAGTGCGTCGGGGGGCGCCATCGCTCGTGAACGCAGCGAGGAACTGGTCCGGCTCGTCACGGATTTCTACGGGGCCGGGCTGGAGCGGCTGCTCGACCTGCTGTACGAGCAGGGCCATCTGGACGACGACGTCCTGGCCTCCCTCGCCGCGGACGAGCTGGTCGCGAGCCTCCTGCTCGTGCACGACCTGCACCCCTACAGCGTGGAGACGCGCGTCGAGAAGGCACTGGAGAGCGTACGGCCCTATCTGGGCTCGCACGGCGGTGATGTGGAGCTGCTCGGCGTCTCCGACGACGGTGTGGTCGGATTGCAGCTGCTCGGCAGCTGCGACGGATGCCCCTCCTCCTCGGCCACGCTCAAGCTCGCCGTGCAAGGTGCCGTCGAGGCGGCGGCTCCGGAGATCACCACGATCGAGGTCGAGACCGCCGCCGATGAGGAAGCCGGGGCCTCCGGGCCGATGATCCCCGTCAACGCGCTGTTCTCCCGGCTCCACGAGACCGCTCCTGCCCCTGAGGACGCCGGCTCGTCCTGGGAGCTCGTCCCCGAATTGGCCGTCCTCGAATCCGGTGCCGTCACGCGCTTCACCGCCGGGCTCGTCCCGGTGCTGGCCTGCCGCATCGGCTCGGCCCTGTTCGCGTTCCGGGACCGCTGTGCCCGGTGCGACCGGCCGCTGGAGGGCGCCGTGCTGGCCCGGCGGCTGGGCGGCGGCTCCGATGACGGGGTGCTGCGGTGTCCCGCCTGCCATGCGCACTACGACGTACGGCGGGCCGGTGCCTGCCTCGACGCCGAGGCCCTGCACCTGGACCCGCTGCCCCTGCTCGCGGACGGCGCGACCGTCTCGGTCGCTGTGCCCACCCCGGCGGCGACATGATCAGCGGAAGCCGTTCGGCGTCACCCGTGGCCTCGCTGCTCCGGGTGACGCGCAACCGTCCGCAGCCGGTCGCCGGAGAGCGCTGCGAGATGTGCGCCGAGTCGATCGACCCGAGACATTCGCATGTGGTGAACCTGGAGAGCCGGGCCCTGATGTGCAGTTGCCGGGCCTGCTATCTGCTGTTCAGCGACCAGGAAGCACACCTGCGCTATCGCGCGGTCCCCGAGCGATATCTGTCCTTCGACGGTCCGGCCGTCGACGAACGGACCTGGGACACGTTGCAGATCCCGGTCGGACTGGCCTTCCTGTTCCGCAATTCCGTCCAGGGCCGCACCATCGCGTTCTATCCGGGCCCTGCGGGCGCCACCGAGTCCGAACTGCCACTGGACGCCTGGGACACCATCGTCGAGGCCAGCCCCGAACTCGCCGTGCTGCGCGCCGATGTGGAGGCCCTGCTGCTGCACCGCGGGGACGGCTCCGGCGGGTCGTGCCATCTGGTGCCCATCGACGCCTGCTACGAGCTCGTCGGGCGGCTGCGGACTCTGTGGCGCGGCTTCGACGGCGGCCGCGAGGCCCACGATGCGATGGACGCGTTCTTCGCGCACGTGGCGGAGCGCAGCCGGCCTGCCTCCCTGGACGGCCCGTCGTGAGCGGCCTCGGTTTCTCTGTGCTCGATGTCTTCGCCGAGCCGTACACCGTCGTGCCGCAACTCACCGCGCGGCTGCGGATCGAGGAGGACAGCGGCGAGCGGATCCACGCGATCGTGCTTCGCTGCCAGGTCCGTATCGAGCCGCAGCGACGGCACTACGACACCGCTGAACAGGAGGAACTGCGCGGCCTGTTCGGCGGGCGGGAGCGCTGGTCCGACACGCTCAAGCCCTTCCTGTGGATGCAGTGCAACACGACGGTGCAGGGGTTCACCGGCGCCACCGAGGTCGACCTCGCACTGCCCTGCACCTACGACTTCGACGTGATCGGCTCCCGCTATCTGCACGCTCTCGGCGAGGGCTCGGTGCCACTGACCCTGCTCTTCTCGGGCACGGTGTTCACCAAGGGGACCGCCGGCTTCGGCGTACGGCAGGTGTCCTGGGACTGCGAGGCCCGCCATCAGATGCCGGTCGCGGTGTGGCGGCAGATGATCACGTCCTATTTCCCAAATTCCGGCTGGATCAGATTGGACCAGGACGTGCTCGACCGTATCGCCGATTTCCGCGCCCGGCGCGGGCTGATCGGTTGGGACGAGACCGTACGTACCCTGCTGGCCGAGATCGGTGAGGTGGTCCCGTGAACGCGCTGAGTCCGGCCGGTCCCGTGAGCCTCGATCATGTCCGCACGATCGCGGACGCGGTGCTCTACGAGGGGTATCTGCTCTACCCGTACCGGGCGAGTTCGCACAAGAATCAGTCACGCTGGCAGTTCGGAGTCCTCGGGCCGCCGTCCGCGTCCGCGGCGAGCTTCAGCGAGGACCCGGGCATGGAGATGCAGTGCCTGCTCGCGACCCCGCACGAGCCGCCCGCCGGCGTCTCCATCCATCTGCGCTTCCTGCAACTGCAGGTCCGCGAGGTGCAACGCCGCGACGAGGGCGGCGGCTACAGCGCGGTCGAACAGCTCACCGTCGACGGCGTGTCGGTGCTGAGCTGGGACGAGGCGGTGGAGCGGGAAGTGACCCTGCCCGCACTCGCGTGGAACGAAGCGACCGATCAACTCCACCGCGTCGCCGGAGGATCGGAGGCCGAGCCCCTGACCGACCTGCACGGCACCGAGGTGGGCCGCATCGTGCGACGCCGTCAGCCACTGGCGGCCCGGATCCGTACGCGCTGGGCGCTCGATGACGGGTTCGCCCGGCTGTCGGTTTCGGTGGACAACGAGCATCCCGACACGGCCGCCGACAAGGACTCCGCGATCCGCGCCTCGCTGATCGGCTCGCACTTGCTCCTCCAGGCCCACGGCGCCGAGTTCGTCTCGCTGCTCGAACCCTCCGATGCAGCGGCCGGTGCGGCGGGCCGCTGTCGGCAGCGCCGGTGCTGGCCGGTGCTGGCCGGCCCCAGCGGGACGACCGACACCCTGCTCGGCGCCCCCATCATTCTGTACGATCACCCGGAGGTGGCGGAACAGAGCGCCGGAGCCCTGTTCGACTCCACCGAGATCGACGAGATCCTGACCCTGCGCGTGATGACGATGACGGACGAGGAGAAGGCGGAGGCCCGGGCCACCGACCCCCCGGGCGCGGGAGATCATCGATCGTTGCGACGGCATGTCGGCCGCTGACCTGCAGCAGTTGCACGGCCTCCTGCGCGATCCGCACGCCCCGCCGACGGGTCCCGGCACAACGGCGACCGCCGGTCCCCCCGACGCCGGCATGACCCCCTTCGACACCGGTGGTGTGCCCTGGTGGGACCCCGCGACCGATGCCGCCGTGCGGCCGGAGTCCGACGCGGTCGTCATCAACGGTGTCCGGGTGGCCAAGGGCAGCCTCGTCCGGGTACATCCGTCCCGCCGCGCCGACGCTCAGGACCTGTTCTTCGCCGACCAGGTGGCGCGGGTGACCGCGGTGCTCTCGGACGTCGACGGGGCCGTGCACGTCGCCCTGGTCCTCGTCGACGATCCGGCGGCTGACCTGCACGACTGGTACGGCCGCTACTTCTACTTCGCCCCCGACGAGCTGGAGCCCCTGCCCGTCGAGAGCCCTATGGAGCACCGAGAGGAGATCCCATCGTGAGAACCCTGGGCATGATCACCACAGGCATGGCCGCGGCCGTGGCACTCGTCGCCGTGGCTGTGGGAGTGAAGTCGATCCCCGACATCCGCCGGTATCTGAGAATGCGTTCGATGTGAGCGAGGGAGCGGGCCCGATCGCGGGTGCACCCTGCCCGGAACAGGCGTCCGCGACCACCGCCCCGGCCACCAAGGGTCAGTCCTGACGTGGCCGGAGACGTGTTGGTCGCGGGCGTCGGCAATCTCTTTCTCGGCGATGACGGCTTCGGTCCCGAGGTGATGCGCCGGCTGGCCGGACCCCACAGCCTCCCGCCGCAGGTCCAGGTGGTCGACTACGGCATTCGCGGTATGCATCTCGCCTATGACCTGCTCAACGGGTACGACGCCTTGGTCCTGGTCGACACCTACCCCGGAGGAGGACCTCCCGGGGAGGTGACGGTGCTGGAGATCACCGCGGAGCACCTCGGTACGGGTGAATTCGACGCACACGGCATGAATCCGGTGTCAGTTCTGGCAAATCTGGACCAATTGGGCGGTACTCTTCCCGTCACCTACCTCGTCGGCTGCACTCCCGCCGGAGTCGCAGAAGGCGTCGGGCTCAGCGCGGCTGTCTGCGCCGCGGTACCCGAGGCGATCGACGCGGTGCACCACCTGATCCGTCGTCTACTGCCGTCCGAACCCACCGCGACCGTCCCGTCCGCCGTTCCCCGGAGGTCCTGATCATGTGCCTTGGCATTCCCGGTCAAGTTGTGGAAATCGTGGACGGGTACGCCGGGCAGCTCGCGCTGGTCGACGTCGAGGGCGCACAGCGCCGCATCAACATCGGAATGCTCGGCGAGGCCCCCGACCCCGGCGACTGGGTCCTGCTGCACATGGGCTTCGCGATGGAGGTCATCGACCAGGACAAGGCCCGCGAAGCCCTCTCGGGACTGGAGATGATGGGCCGTGCCCGCACCCACCGGGTCCGGCGCAGGTTCGAGGTGCACGGCGTGGTCCAGGGTGTGGGGTTCCGGCCCTTCGTCTACGTCACCGCCTCGGAACTGGCCCTCGCCGGGTCGGTGGCGAACACCAGCGCCGGGGTGGTCATCGAGGTCGAGGGGGACGCGGAAGCGGTCGAGGAGTTCGGGCGGCGGCTGCGCACGGACACACCTCCCCTCGCGATCGTGGAAAGCGTCCAGGAATCCGAACAGCCCACGCGCGGCGGTACGGAGTTCACCATCGAGGACTCCAGCGAGGGCGGCCGCGCCCGCACGTTGGTCTCCCCCGATGTCGCCACCTGCCAGGACTGCCTGACCGAGATGCGCGACCCGGCGAATCGCCGCTACCGCCATCCGTTCATCACCTGCACCCACTGCGGCCCCCGGTTCACGATCGTCACCGGGACTCCCTACGACCGGGCCGCCACGACCATGGCGGCATTCGACCTGTGCGACGACTGCCGGGCGGAGTACGACGATCCGGCCGACCGCCGGTTCCACGCCCAGCCGATCGCCTGTCACGCCTGCGGACCCCGGCTCGAACTGGTCCGCAACGACTCCGGTGACCCGGAGATCGGTGAGGACGCCCTGCGGGCAGCGCGCGAACTCCTCGCCGCGGGCAAGATCCTCGCGATCAAGGGACTCGGTGGCTACCACCTCGCGTGCGATGCCCGCAACGACGCGGCCGTAGCCGAGCTGCGACGCCGTAAGCAGCGCGGGGGCAAGCCGTTCGCGGTCATGGTCTCCGGTCCCGAGGTCGCCGAACAACTGGTGACCATGACCGGGGAGGAGAGGGAGCTGCTCTCCGGCATCCGCAGGCCGATCGTGCTCCTGCCCCGGCTGCGGGCGGAGCCGGGGGCCGGGGTGTCCGCCGCTGTGGCGCCGGGCAATCCCGACCTCGGACTGCTGCTCCCCTACACCCCGCTGCACGTCCTGCTCTTCGGGATCGGGGACGACCGGCCGGGCCCCGACGCCCTGGTGATGACCTCCGCCAATCTGGCTGGGAAGCCCATCGTCACCGACGACGCCGAAGCCCTGACGGGCCTGGTCCCGCTGGTCGACGCCTGGCTGCGGCACGACCGGACCATCCACGTCCCGTGCGACGACTCGGTCAGCCGGTTCGTCGCCGGTGCGGAACTCCCGATCCGCAGGTCCCGCGGATACGCGCCGCTGCCTCTCGCCCTGCCGTTCGACGTACCGCCGACCCTCGCGGTCGGCGCGGACCTGAAGAACACCTGCGCGCTGGGGGAAGGCCGCTATGCCTGGATCAGTCAGCACATCGGCGACATGGACGACCTGTCCACCGTCGAAGCACTGACCCGGACCGAGGAACACCTCGAACGCCTCACCGGCGTCGACCCCGGGCAACTGGTGGCCGACCGGCACCCCGACTACCGGTCCGGCGACTGGGCTCACGCCCGCGCGAACGGCAGGCCGGTGCGGACGGTACAGCACCACCACGCGCACATCGCGTCCGTGATGGGCGAGCACGGGCTCGGCGCCGGCGAGAGCGTGATCGGGGTCGCCTTCGACGGCACCGGCTACGGAACCGACGGGACCGTCTGGGGCGGCGAAGTACTGATCGCCGGCTACAAGTCGTTCCGCCGGGCGGCGCACCTCGGCTACGTGCCCCTGGCGGGCGGCGACGCCAGTGTGCTGCGCCCCTACCGGATGGCACTCACCCACCTCCGCGCTGCCGGAATCGCCTGGGACGACGACCTGCCGGCCGTCCGCGCCTGCCCCGTCAGGGAACGGGACGTACTGGCCCACCAGTTGGAGACCGGATTCGGCTGCGTGCCCACATCGAGCATGGGCCGGCTCTTCGACGCCATTGCCTCACTGGCCGGAGTCCGCCATCAAGTG
Source organism: Streptomyces sp. PH10-H1 (assembly GCF_030063355.1). Taxonomy (GTDB): domain Bacteria; phylum Actinomycetota; class Actinomycetes; order Streptomycetales; family Streptomycetaceae; genus Actinacidiphila. The sequence goes on along the minus strand of NZ_JASISZ010000074.1, from coordinate 18,564 downwards.
GAGTACGAAGCGGAAGCGGCCATCGAGCTGGAAGGCCTGGCCCGCGCCGCAGCAGCGGACCGCGACGAAACGGCGAGCCAGTACACCTTCGCCGTCCGGTCCGCGAACGCCACGAATCCTGTCGTCGCGGACCCGGCCCCGGTGATCCGCGCGGTCGTACGTGACGTACGCGCCGGGATTTCCCCCGAACGCATCGCCGCCCGCTTCCACACGGCCGTCGCCGTACTCATCGTCGACCTCGCGGAGATCTGCCGCGCGCAGACCGGCCTGGAGGTGGTGGCCCTCGGCGGCGGAGTCTTCCAGAACGCCGTGCTGCTGGCGGAGGCACAGCGCATGCTGACCGGCCGCGGGTTCACCGTCCTGCGCCCCTGGCTGCTCCCCCCGAACGACGGCGGCATCGCCCTTGGCCAGCTGCTGATCGCCGCATCGGGCTGACCCCCGGGGCTCCAACGGATCCACCGGTCTCCATACGGATTCACAGAGAAGAGGGACCATGTGTCTGGCAGTTCCGGGGCGTGTCCTCAGTACCGCCGAGGTCGACGGCACCTTGATGGCCCAGGTCGACTTCGGCGGGGTGCGCAAAGAGGTGTGCCTGCAGTACATCCCTGACGTGACGATCGGCGAATACGTCGTCGTGCATGTCGGTTTCGCCATCCAGCGACTCGATGAGCGGTCGGCCCAGGACACGCTGGCCAACTTCGAGAGGCTCGGAATCCTGGCGGAGGAATTCGGTGACGGGTTCGAACTCGCGGCCAAGCACAAGGAAACCCCAGAAGGAGTCGGCAGATGAAGTACCTCGACGAGTTCAGCGACCCTGATCTGGCGAAGAAGCTCCTGGACCAGATCCATGCCGCCACCACCCGGCAGTGGGCCATGATGGAGGTCTGCGGGGGCCAGACCCATTCGATCATCCGGCACGGCATCGACCAGCTGCTGCCCGAAGGCGTCGAGATGATCCACGGACCGGGGTGCCCCGTCTGTGTGACCCCGCTGGAGATCATCGACCGGGCATTGGCCATCGCCGCCCGCCCGGGAGTCATCTTCTGTTCCTTCGGCGACATGCTGCGCGTGCCGGGAAGCAGCCAAGACCTGTTCTCCGTCAAGAGTGCGGGCGGGGACGTCCGCGTGGTGTACTCGCCGCTGGACGCACTGAACCTGGCGCGGGAGAACCCGGACCGGGAGGTCGTCTTCTTCGGGATCGGCTTCGAGACGACCGCACCCGCCAACGCGATGACCGTGTACCAGGCCAAGCGCCTGGGGGTGCGGAACTTCTCCCTGCTGGTCTCCCATGTCCTGGTACCGCCGGCCATCGCGGCCATCATGGAGTCCTCCACCTGCCGGGTGCAGGCCTTCCTCGCCGCAGGGCATGTGTGCAGCGTGATGGGCACCTCCGAATACCCGCCCCTGGCGGAGAAGTACAAGGTCCCCATCGTGGTCACCGGCTTCGAGCCGCTGGACATCCTCGAAGGCATCCGCCGGACGGTCATTCAGCTCGAAGAGGGCCGCCACGAACTGGAGAACGCCTACCCCCGCGCCGTCCGCGACGAGGGCAACATCCCCGCCATGGAGATGCTGCGTGATGTCTTCGAGGTGACCGACCGGACGTGGCGGGGCATCGGGATGATCCCGCAGAGCGGCTGGAAACTATCCGGGAAGTACCGCGAGTTCGATGCCGAGCTCCGGTTCGACGTGACCGGCATCCGTACCGCCGAGTCGTCACTGTGCAGGTCCGGTGAGGTACTCCAGGGCCTGATCAAGCCGCACGAATGCGCGGCGTTCGGCAAGGAGTGCACCCCGCGCAACCCGCTGGGCGCGACGATGGTGTCGTCCGAGGGCGCCTGCGCCGCGTACTACACCTACCGCCGACTGGAACTGGTCGATGCCAAGTGACTGATGCGATGCAACGCGTGGGCGACCTCGATTTCGAGAGCTGGGTCTGCCCCGTCCCGCTGCGGGACACTCCGACCATCGTGATGGGACACGGCGGCGGCGGGGTGATGTCCGGAGAACTGATCGAGCATCTGTTCCTGCCCGCGTACGGCGCGGCCGCGGTAGCGGAACTGGGCGACTCGGCGGTCCTGTCCGTCGGCGGCACCCGGCTGGCGTTCTCCACCGACTCGTTCGTGGTGAAGCCGATGTTCTTCCCCGGCGGGTCGATCGGTGACCTGGCGGTGAACGGAACCGTCAACGACCTGGCGATGTCGGGCGCGACGCCCTTGTTCCTCTCCACCGCCTTCATCCTCCAGGAGGGCACCGAACTCACCGAACTCGGCCGAATCGCCCAGGCGATGGGCACGGCCGCGCATGCCGCGGGCGTCCGCCTGGTCACCGGTGACACCAAGGTCGTCGACAACGCCAGCGGTGACGGCGTCTACATCAACACCTCCGGGATCGGTGTGATCGCCGACGGGGTCGATATCGATCCGCGTCGCGCGCGGCCCGGCGACGCCGTTCTCATCAGCGGCGACATCGGAGTGCACGGCGTTGCGGTGATGAGCTGCCGCGAGGGCCTGGAGTTCGGCACTACCGTCGAGAGCGACACCGCCGCCCTGCACGGCCTGGTCGCCGGCATGCTCGCCACCGGTGCGGATCTGCGCGTCCTGCGTGACCCGACCCGCGGCGGGGTCTCGGCCTCGCTGAACGAGATCGCCCGTGCGTCGACGGTCGGCATCGACCTCGTGGAACGGGATCTGCCCGTCCCGCAGACCGTTCGGGACGCCTGCAGTCTCCTCGGGCTCGATCCACTGCAGGTGGCGAACGAAGGCAAGTTGCTCGCCATCGTGCCCGCCGAATCGGCGGATCAGGTACTGGAGGCCCTCCAGGCTCACCCGCTGGGCCGGTCGGCGTGCCGTATCGGCACCTGCGTAGCTGCTCACCCCGGGATGGTGGTCGCCAAGACCGCGCTGGGAGGAACCCGGGTGATCGGGCTTCCCATCGGTGAACAGCTCCCCAGGATCTGCTGAATGAGCGCCCAGGGCGCGCTCCTCTTCGCACGATACGCCTACCCGCCCAACGAGCTCGGCTACTGCGGTCCGGCCGACGCGTCCGCCCTGCTCGATACCGGCGCGACCGCCGATATCGAGCGGCGGGCGCGGCAGTTCGAGGGGGCTTGGTGCTACCTCGAATTCCTCGCGGAGGCGGCCGGACTCCCCGATCCGCTCGACGAGCGGGTGGTCGAGGCCTACTGGATCGGCAACGACCTGTTGGACCAGGCCGATTCCGCGGCGCTGATGGACCGCATGCTCGACCGGTTCCGCGGCCAGATCGGCGGCACCTGGCGCGAGGCCGCGCACCGTGCCCTCGCCCACCACAGCTTCCAGGTCTTCGACGTCTACCCCTGGGCGCACCTGCTCCGCACCAGCAGCAACCCGACCGCTCTGACCGTCCTCGATCAATGCCGCATCCGCACCGGTGTCGTCCTCGACGTCGACGGTGAGTCGGCGACCGTCACCTCCACTCCGCTGAGCTGGAACGGAACGACGATGGAGACCGGGCCACCGCGGCAGGAAGTGGTCCGCTGGTCGACCGGCGGCCGGACGCTGCTCGACGGAATCTCCCCCGGCGACCGCGCAGCCCTGCACTGGGACTGGGTGTGCGACGTGCTCACCGAGGACCAGGTCGCGCGCGTCGAGTCGCTGGAAGCCCGGCAACGCGGCGCGCTCGCCGGCCAGGCTCCTTGAGGGGAGACCTCGGCGTGTGACGGACCCGGTGCCGCCATCGTTCGGGTGACTTCACGGACGCGCGTCGGCCATGGGCGCGGGCCTGCGCGCAAGGATTTCCGGTCAGGGTCCTCACCTTCCCATCCATCGGGATCCGCTGGAGGTCGCCATGAACATCCTGCTGCTCGCCAGCGCGTTCAACAGTTTGACGCAGCGTGTGTACGTCGAACTGTCGGACCGGGGCCACACCGTGGCGGTGGAACTCTCCTGCGAGGAGGCAGCCCTGCGCGACGCGCTGCAACGGCACCGGCCGGCACTGCTCGTGGCACCGATGCTCAAGGAAGCAATCCCGGAGCCTGTGTGGTCCGCACACACCTGCCTGATCGTGCACCCAGGACCGTTGGGCGACCGCGGTCCGTCCTCGCTCGACTGGGCCGTGCAGGAGGGCGTCGACCGGTGGGGCGTGACCGTCCTGCGGGCCAACGCCGAAATGGACGCCGGAGACGTGTGGGCCTCGGTGTCCTGTCCGCTCCCGCAGTTGGGCAAGAGCGACCTGTACCGCAACGAGGTCTCCGACGCGGCGCTCGAAGCGGTGCTGCTGGCCGTGGGACGCTTCGCCTCGGGCACATTCGTCCCCCGCTCGCAGAGCAGCGCGGACCAACGGATCACCGTCACTACCCGGCCCTACTTGCGCCAGGAGACACGACGCATCGACTGGACCGCGGACAGTACCGAGACGGTGGTCCGCAATCTCCGTTCGGCCGACTCACAGCCCGGAGTACTGGATGAACTGCTCGGCGCCCAATGGTTCCTGCACGGCGGCCACCCCGAGGACACCCTGACCGGAGCCCAGGGCGACGTACTGGCCACCCGCGCGGGCGCGATCTGCCGGGCGACCCGCGACGGTGCCGTATGGATCCCGCGACTGCGGCCGCGCCGCCTTCCAGGACAACCGCCCACGTTCTCGCTGCCCGCGACCACCGCCCTGGGGGATCGACTGCCACCGGTACCGGAACTGCCCTACCCTCTCGACGGCGCGAGCGACGACCGCCGCACCTGGACCGACATTCACTACCGCGAACACGGAGAGACCGGTTTCCTCGGCTTCTCCTTCCCCGGCGGCGCGATGAGCACGACCCACTGCGAACGTCTGCTGACCGCCTACCGCTACGCGTGCACCCGGCCGACATCGGTACTTGTCCTCGGCGGCGGCCGCGACTTCTTCTCCAACGGCATCCATCTCAATGTCATCGAAGCCGCGCCCGATCCCGCCGCGGAATCCTGGGCCAACATCAACGCCATCGACGACGTGGTGCAGGCAATCCTGACCACGACCGACCGGTACGTGATCTCCGCGCTGGGCGGCAATGCCGCGGCGGGCGGCGTGATGCTGGCCCTGGCCGCGGACGAGGTCTGGTGCAGGACCGGTGTCGTACTCAACCCGCACTACCGGCGGATGGGACTCTACGGCTCCGAGTACTGGACATACTCCCTGCCGCGTCGGGTCGGCGCCGTCGTCGCCGAGCAGCTCACCGAGCGGGCAATGCCGGTAAGCGCCGCGACTGGGCAACGCCTCGGGCTGGTGGACCGGCTGTTCGACACCACCCCGCAGGATTTCGCCGCGCGGGTCGTCGCATTCGCTGTGCGGCTGGCCTCCACGCCCGCGACCCGGACCCGGATCGCGGCGAAGAAGGCAGAGCGCGACACCGCGGAAGCCGCCAAACCGCTGGCTGCCTATCGCGACGAGGAACTCAGCCGTATGCGCCAGATCTTCAACGATCCCGGCCGGCCCTACCACGCCCTACGCCGGGCCTTCGTCCACAAGGCGTAGGGCCGAGACACCGCGGGCGCCCATAACCTCATCCGATGGGATCCTCTGTCAGCGTCGGGTGAAATCTGGCTCAGTCAAGATTTCCGTGAAGCCGGTCGTGCTTCCGTGCGCCGGTGACGTACCGTCACCAGCCACGCGATACTCGTCGAGTGTGGAGAACTGCTGGAGACGGTGTTGCCGCACCTGGGCGGGGTGCGGGTGGAGCAAGTAAGCTGCGATGGTGGGGTGTTGCGTATCGCGGCCAGAACCCGAGGTGAGGCGGCCCCCGGAGTGTGGACACACCTGAGAATGGATCTTGACGGTCCAGGAAGGTGTAGGTCTCCATGGCAAGGCCCTCGAAGTTCAGTCCGGAGTTCCGGTCCGACGCGATCGCGTTGTGGCGGGCTTCGGCCGGCAGGCGAACGTATCGGGACGTTGCTACCGATCTGAACGTCAACCCCGAGACGCTGCGCGTCTGGGTGCGCGACGTGGACGGGCCCCCGGCGGACGGCGGCAAGGTGACGCCGGGAGATGCGGAGGCGGAGCTGGCCCCGGTTGCGGGCGGAGACCGCCCGGCTGCTGAAGGCCGAGAAAGAGTGGCAGCTGGACTCGCATAGAACCCCCTGTCCACACTCCGGGGGTCGCCTCACACGTCTTCTCGCTCGGTGCCAAGGCGAGCCTGCGCTACAGCTCGGCGGCCGGGTCCTCAGCCGCCGAACAAGACCATTCCGCCACCCAAGTGCCTGTTTCTGACCCCGGGTTCTGAGTAGCCTGAAAAGCCATACGCTGACAGCGTGTCCGAGGGCGCCGGGCGGGCTCGCGCCTACGGCGACCTGGATCGCAGTGGGTAATCACCCACCGCGGCAGAGGTCCTGGTTACCTATGCCTTCTGTTCGGCGTCGGCGGTGAGCAGTTCGGCGAGTCGACGGACGGCGAAGGACACGAATGGCTGTACAGGGACCAGGCGGCAGGGGGCCTGGCCGACCACGACCTCCTTGATGCCGATGTGCTCCTCGAACTCGCGGCCGACTGTGGGGAAGTGCGTGTCGTTGTCGTTGCCGACGTCGAGCGTCTCGACCCAGACCCGCTCGCCGTCGACGTTCAGCGGGAAGCGGCGGACCTTGAGGCGCGGGCTGGGCGTCAGAGTTTCGGCGTAGTGCAGGAACGTGTTGCGGTTGTGGCCGACCCCGACGAGGAGGATGTATCCGCCGATGTCGTGCAGGTGACCGAACGGTGATGTGCCGCCGACGGCGAAGCCGAGCGTCTGGCGGCCCACAAGGGCGGCGGCGTGAGCGCCGACGGCGGCGACAGATGCCTGGGGGTGGGGACTGCGCACGCTGTCGGGTAGAGCGCGCAGTGCTTCTGCGATGGCTCCCATGCTGGATTGCAGGCCTGGATGGAAGATGGGCACAGCCGCGCGTCGTTCCTTCACCGCGGCGTCGGGGACACCGACGTGGGCGGGGTCCGGGTCCGCGACTTGCCAGGTGAAGGCAGGCGTAACGAGCGTCCCAGTGGGCCCGACCACATTGCGCAGGCTTTCGACCACGGTGGCGGCGCCGCCTTCGACGTGGCCGAGGCTGGACAGCGATGAGTGCACGATCAGGGCCATGCCCTCCTCGACCCCTACCTCGCGCCATCCTTCCACCAGGTCAGCGGCAGTCAGTCCGCCGCTCCGCGGCCCCGTCGATTGCATGTGGGCATCTCCATCTCAGCTTCGGTGTGTTGCAGAACATATCCGAGCGCGCCGTCCGTCGGCTCAGGCGGGGGCATGGAGGCCCCAAGGCCCACGCCGCCAACGCTCCCGGGAGAAGACTCGACGCGCCGCTCGCCTGCCGGCCAAGCACCAGGGCACCGAAGTAGATGATCGTCACCGGATTGAGCAAGGTCAGCCCGAGCAGCCCGGCATACGCCCGCCAGGGCGAAGACGTCAGCCCGCCGGGTGCCCGGTCGAGGGCCTGGGTTCAATGCTGCCTCACTACGGTGATGCCGGTCCGGACGGCCAATGCGATCAACACGATCGCCGCCGTCCAACGCAGCGGGACGGCCACCGGCTCGACCAAGCTGGCCGCACCTGATCCGCCCAGTGCCGCCGCCATGGCATACAGCCCATCAGCTGTCGCGACCCCCAGCGCGGCGGCAGCACCGACGCGCAATGAGGTCCGAGCTGTCAGACCAACCAGCAGGGCCGCGATGGCACCGACCGCCATGGCGATTCCATACCCGGCCAGCAGCCCCGCGACCAGGACCTCTCTCATCTCGCTGAACCGGACCGGCTCGCCGAAATCGATGACGAAGTGGTGGGTCAGGCAGGAGGCGATACCGCCAGTGGTGCGCTCCACATCCCGTTCGGCCAGCGCCCGTATCGCGTTCTCGTCGTAGCCCTCGGCAGCTGATCGGGGCTTGCGGCTCTCGCGGATGGGCGCCCCATCCCTCACGGTGCGGCCTGGTGGTCGGCTCTTTCGAGGGGGCAAGTCGGCTCTGGTTCCTGGGTTCTGGCCGAATCGGTGGCTGGGAGCCGGCCGGCTTGAAGGCCGGGGAGGGCGGCGAGGGCCAGGTGGGTGTGGGGGTGGTGCGTGAGGTGGGCGGCGATGACGGGGTCGGTGCGGGCGAGGAACGCGAGGTGTCTGATCGCGTGTGCGACGACGTGGTCCGTGGCCAGGCCGGTTGGCTGTGGGCGGCTGGGGTGGTCGGAGCGGGCGATGGTGTGCGGGTCGGCGAGGACGACGGCCGGCTTGCTCGGCTGGGGGTCCGGGTGGACGAGGTAGGTCAGGATGATGTGGCCCTCGTCAGTGGCCCGCCAGCTGGTGGAGTGCACGACGTGCTGGTCATTGCGCTCGTCGAGCTGGTCGAGGTCCGCTGGGTTCCCGAGGTCCGCCAGGTGGCGGGCGGTGTGGTCGGGGTCTGCGTGGCGTTCGAGGGGGACGAGCCGGCGGCGGTAGGCGAAGCCGCCGGCCGTGTCGTGTCGTAGGAGCAGCGTTTCGATCAGGACCGTCGGCGGTGCGGTGTAGGCGGCGGCGGTTCCCGGTGGACTGGTCGTGTCGTGCATCGGGGTGCGCTGCCTTCCGGTGCGGGTCGCATGACGTGGCCGACGTCGGGCCGGCCTCGGCGCGCGGTACCGGTGCCCCACGGCCTGCTGACCGTAGACCGACACTATTGCGGGGCATGTGCAAGAGCGAGTCGAGGGCGCACGAATGGGCCAGGTGTTACTCGCGTGGCGGCACAGCAGTGTCAGCTCCGGTGGGAGGAGCCGAGTCGTTGGCGGTGAGCCGCCACGAGGTGCGCTCGGACGAGTCGCGGATTTCGATGCCGCCGGCTGCGAGGGCGGCGCGCAGGTGGTCGGCGAGGTGGAAGTCGCCTCGGGTGCGCAGGCGTTTGCGCAGGTCGAGCAGCGGATCGAGGATACAGCCGAGGGTGCGGCCGGGTTCCAGCATGCCCTGCTGGGCGGGCAGAGTGAGCTGGCGGATCATGCCGCGCAGGACGGTGCGGGCCCACTCCCCGCCTTGGTCCTCCTCCATGTCGGCGGCCCACTCGGTGATCACGGCCTCCAGGTCGAGGATCGCGTCGACCATGCTCCCGGCGTCGTGAGCCGCTCGGGCGGAGTCGAAGCGGGTCTCCGCCGCATGGACGGCTTCCTGGAGGGTGGCGGGTGCGGCGGTCGTGATGGCAGGCGTGGCAGGCGCGTTCGCGTGGTGATCTGCGGGGGTGGTGCGTGGTGCGGGGAACTCCGTCAGCTGTGCCGTGCCGGTCACGAGGTTCCGTAACCGCTCCAGCGGCAGGGTGGTGCCGGCGGGAATCAGGGTGCTGACGCCCCGTCGGCGAAGGGTCATCACGCCGTGTCCCCACACCCGTGCGGTGTCGGCGCCGAGGTCGACGATGACCGCGGTGTGTTCGTCGATGCCCAGCACAGCGCTGTCGTGGGGAAGGTGCTGCTCCAATGCGGCCAGCCGCGTTTCGCCGAGGTAGCAGTAGCGGGTGTCGTGGGTGCGGCCTTCGGCGTTGTCGTAGTGCGGGATCACCGCGACCGGCAGACCGAGCGCGCCGAGGACGTCCAGGCCCTTCAGCCACACCGGGGGGTGCCCGGCCTTGTAGACCTCGTATACGGGCAGCGCGACGAACCCCACGGTGCACGCCGCCGCGGACGCCATCACCGTCACCCCGTACCCGCGGCGCACACGCTCGACCAGGAGTTCTCCCAGCCCCTGGGCATGCCAACGGCCCAAGGCGTAGGAGGGGCTGCCGGGGCCGGTGAACACCCAGGCCGCCCGGCGCACCTGGTCGCGTGTGCTGTCCAGGATGTCGTCCGCCGGCGTACTCGGTTCCGCATCGGGGACGACCGCGGTCGTGAGGCCCACGCTGCGCTGGAAGTAGTCCCGGGCGCGGGCGGAGATGTCGTCGCGGTTCACCTGGAATCCGTACGGCGTCTCCAGGATCACCGCGGCCGCATCACGGCCCAGGTCCGCGACCAGCTCGCGGTGCAGGGTCACCATGGTGGGGCTGGTCTCACCCGAACCCATGAGTGCCAGAACTCCACGCTCAGCCTTCACCGCCCCACCCCCCCATGGCGCCCGATCACCGGGCACCAGCGCCCGTCAGCTGCACACGCCCGCCGTGCCCGTATCCGTACCCCGCCGGACTGCGATCCATCCGGCCGCGCCGGCACAGTTGGGCCGGGCCCATCACTCGTGTACGCCTCGTCGAGCACGATCCGCAGCACCGTGCGTCCCACGCCAGGGCTGTGGAAGGGCAGCATTTTGTCAGCGCGCGCACCGACGCCGATGCGCGTGCGCGCAGGGCGGTGAGCTGCTTTGCTTGCGGGAGCGCACCGACAACGACGGCCCCACGGCGCAGACCCGGTCGTCAGCGAGGAAGGTTGCGGTCCATGGCGAGCAAGCCGAAGTCCGCGCAGCAGCGCTTCGCCGACCTGGTCGACGCGCTCGGGTGCCTTGACGGGGTGAGCGCGCCCGTGGACGAGCCGGGACGTGAGGGCAGGTTCGGCGGTGCCGCGCTGAAGGTGCACGGCAAGATCTTCGCGATGCTGGTGCGGGAACGGCTGGTAGTGAAGCTGCCCCGGAGCCGGGTCGACGTGCTTGTGGATGCCGGCGAGGGCATCCGGTTCGACGCGGGCCGTGGGCGGCCGATGCGCGAGTGGCTGTCGCTGGACCCTGGCGCGCGGGTGGGCTGGCAGGACCTCGCGGGTGAGGCCCTGGCCTTCGCCGACCGCTCCCCGGCGTAGGCGCCGCCAGCGGGCCCCGATCCCGGCCGTGCCGATGGCCGCCAGCTCGCTCCACCGCGCGGCGGCCTGGCGGCGGAGAAATGCGCGAACAGCAGGAACCCTTTTGGAGCCGAAACTCCTCGGCATGCGGAGGATCACGGGGCGAGACGTCTCTCCATGAACGACACCTCGACGGACTAGCTGGTCGCCGGCTGACAACCCGCACGCGATCGCAGTATCGGAAGCGCAGTGGTGGCAACGCACCACAGCCCTGTCCGTCCGCCGAATCCATGCGGGTGACGAGGGAGGCGGCGGCTTCGACACACGGCAGATCGGCGCACGGCAACTGTGCATCGCGTTGATGCAGGTGTTGATGGCGGAGAAGCTGGAGCAGATCGCCGTCGGTCAAGCGCTCGCCATGGCGCGCAAGCGATTCGAAGACGTGCTGCCCGGTATCAAGCACATGCGCGACGGCCTGACCCGCTTCGAGGACTGGTCACGCGGGAAGGGCATCGGACCGCAGGCAGGACGCGTAAAAGCGGGGTGACGCAGCGCGCGACGTGGCACGTTACTTCTGGAGCTTCGGCTACGACTCGACCGCCGACACGATAACGCTGGGGCCCTGCAGCATCGACGTGAGCACCGCGGACCGCGTCGCGGCCGAATTGGCGCACGCGATTTACGTGGCTTCGCGCGAGGACGGCAAGTAGAACGCGGCCGATCTTCATGACCGAAGCGTGCAGGCGCTCGCGGCCGCCGGAATTCCCCTGCGGAGAGCAGGGGGAAGCGGTGCTGCTCTCGACAGGGCATGACCTCCGTGTATGGCTGTCGCTTGACTTGGGCGTTCCTCCCGACGGGCAGCAACGCCAAAACCTGTCGACTCGGGTGTGCAGCGCTCTGGACCGAGCGGACCTTCTGATGGGAATCTCATGCAGGTCCGCTGCCGCTGTCAACCCACCCCCGCCCGCGGGCCAGGGGTGGGTTGGCCAACCGGTTCGTGGGGCCATGGGTGACTGGCGAAACCCGCGGGACTCCTGTGAGCCACCCCGGTGGTCACGGCGAGCCGCACGGGTGACGGGCTCGTGCCGTCGGCGCCTGTGGGGGACCGGTCGGATACGAGTGGGGTCGTATGTTGTTGTGCCGGCCAGCCGACGGCTGGTCTGCCACGAACGTAGGCCGGTCCATCACTATCGGGCTGATCTCGCTGATCCCGGAGGCATCTCTTGGTAACTCGCGACCCTGTGCCGTCCACCGAACTGCGCCCTGCCACCATCAGAGAGGCCCGTCATGTCGGCTGACCGGGAACGAGGGGCCGCCGGGGACGGCGGGCGCCGGTCGGCGATCCGGATACTGCTCGGGGGCGGTGCCGCCGCAGCTGTGGCGGGCCGCGTTCAGCCGGCTTGGGCGGCTCAGGCAGATACGGCTCCCTGGCCGCGCCGAGGCCCCTCGGCGGCAGTTGCCTCCAGCTCCACCGGCCGGGTGCGGGAGTTCTGGATTCAAGCCGACTCCTTCGAGCACAACGCGGTGCCCAACGGGTACGACGGCATGATGGGGCGGCGATTCTCCCCCGACCAGACCACCTTCTGGGCGATCGGTTTCCGCGCCTACACCCCGAGCTGGGGCCGGCCGCTGGACGCAGACCTGGGCACGGACGGCATCGGCACGAATGCCGGAATCCCCGGGCCGGTGCTGCGCGCCGAGGTCGGCGACACCATCCGGGTGCATTTCCGCAACAACGACGAGCACTACAGATGGCCCCACAGCATCCACCCGCACGGTGTCCAGTACGACCGTGACAACGACGGCGGCTGGCTCGCTGACGATCCTCGGCACCCAGGGACCGCAATTCCCTTCGGCGGTACCTACACCTACACCTGGCATTGCCAGGGCAGCTCGGTCGGCACCTGGCTCTACCATGACCACTCCGTTCCGCAGGCGATCCCCGCACCCGCCGGCGCCGCATCAAAGGGCGGCACGGCCGACACAATGGGCAGCGCTGAAGCGGTGATGGAGATCGGCGCCGAACTCGGCATGCTGGGCATCCTCGTGGTAACTGACGAGAACACACCGCCCGTGGACCGCGAGTTCACGCTCTTCCTGCACGACGCGTACACCGATGACGTGCCGTCACTCGCCCAGGACCTCGACATGTTCAACGGCGGCGCGTTCCTCGACAACACGCCCACCTTCACCGCGAGGGTCGGCGACCGGGTGCGCTGGCGTATTGCCGCGCTGGGCAAGGAATTCCACGTTTTCCACATTCACGGACACCGATGGGAGAGCAATCAGGGCTACCAGGGATGGGTGGACTCCCAGATCCTCGGCCCTTCCACCACCCTGACCGTGGAGTACACCGAGGACAACCCCGGCGATTGGATCTACCACTGCCACGTCACCGACCACATGACTGGCGGAATGGTCGGACGCTACCGCGTCCACCCGTAGCACTCCCACTCCCGTTCGCGGGCCCGCCGCAAGCTTGGGAGTGACCCGAACCGATGGGGAAACGCCGCGGTCGACGATCCGTCACACTGCTCATGGCGGTTGCCACCGTCGTCTCCGCGCCGCGCACCCGATGACCTCACTGCGCATCGCAAATAAAGTGATGCGGGACCGGACCGGGCGGTAGGTAACCGCCGGGCGCACCGTGAAGGCTGTGCTTGGGGCGGGTCCTGGTGGAGGAGGCGTGGGTCCAGTCGTAGGGCCGCATCCCCTTGGCGCCGTCCCCGCAGGAGCGGCGTTCCCACTGGTCACGGGTCTTTGCGTAGTGCAGCAGGTCATCGGCTCGCTTGACGGCCGGCTGACGCGCCTTGCCCGGCGGGCCGTCAAGCGGCAGGTCGACCGGGACGCCGAAGACGTACGGCGCGCTCTGCCGGTGACACCAGGCGCGCAGTTGCGGGTCCCGTCCGTAGCCGGCGTCCGCCAGGATCCAGGCGAACGGCACCTGCGCGGACCGGGCCTGCTCGAGCATGGCGATGGCCGGCTCGGGCTTGGTGGCGAAGGCGACCTCGTCCGGAATACCGGCCTCCCCGCAGCGGTCCCGGTCGGTGGTCCAGTCCTCGGGCAGACACAGGCGCCGGTCGATGAAGGCGTGCCCGGCGGCGGTGGCGTAGCTGAGCATCACCATGACCTGGCAATTGCGGACATCACCGGTCAGTCCGCAGTGCTGGAAGGCCACGCCGACCGACTAGCTGCCCTTCTTCTGGGCCTGCGTATCGTCGATGACCAGCGACGCTTCCGCATCGCCCAGGTGATCCACCACGTAGTCGCGGACCGCGTCGCGCAGCCGGTCCGCATCCCACACCGAGCCGGCTCCGGCGTTGCCGGGTCGCAGCCGCCCGGCCAGGGCTTCGCCGGTGTTGGCCAGGAAGCAGCGGATGGTAGCCGAAGCCGCCTTTGTAGGTGGGTGCGGCCTGTTCCTTCTCGGAGTGGCAGGTGACCAGCGTGGCGTCGAGGTCCAGGACCAGGCCGGGCACCTCGCGTCGGCCAGCCTTCACCGCGGGTATGCCGGAGCCGGTCTCGGCGGCCTGCAGCCCGGCCACCTCCCGGGCTGCGGCGCGGGCCGACCGCAGCCGGTCCAGTACGGCCTCGTCGATGTCGGACAACAGCCGCCATGCCGTCGGCGTGGAGGCTACCGCGCCGAACACCTCGCACTGGTCCCGCAGCACGGCGAGGCTAATGCGCGAGGACGGCCTGGAAGGCGTTATCCGCGGGCAGCGACGCCGCACGACGATCCCCGAACCGTCCGCCCCAAGGCCGCCCGACCTGGTCAATCGGCACTTCCGTGCCCACCGTCCGAATCAGCTGTGGGTCGTGGACCTGACCTACATCCGCACCTGGTCGGGCTGGGTCTACGTCGCTTTCGTCCTGGACGTGTACTCCCGGATGATCATCGGATGGCAGCTCGCCACCCACATGCGCACCGATCTCCCGCTCCATGCCCTCGAAATGGCCTTGTGGCGGCGAGGGATCAAGAAGGGGTCGGGCCTGGTTCATCACAGCGACCGCGGCTCGCAATACGTGTCCATTCGCTACAGCGAGCATCTGATCGAGGCCGGCACGATCGCGTCGGTCGGCTCCGTCGCCGACAGCTATGACTGTGAGGGCCGAGGCCCTCAACGGCTCCTTCAAAGCCGAACTGATCGGGCACCACGCCCCGTGGCGCTCCGCTGACCAGGTCGAACGCGCCGTCGTCGCGTGGGTCGGCTGGTACAACACCGAACGCCTGCACTCCGCCCTCGACTACCTCCCGCCCGAAGAATTCGAGGCCCAGCACCACCGATCCCAGGCGACCACGAACACCGCCTGAAACCACACAAAACGGCCGCTACGAAACTCAGGACAGCTCATCCCGCCCCGGCACGGGCCGCTCCGGCCGCAAGCGGACCTATTCGCCTTTCGTGACCTTGCGGATCCGGCCTGCCGGACGCGAGATCCGCCGGGCCGTCGACGGCCCCGAACTGCCCGAGTGCTGGCTGCTGGCCGAATGGCCCGCCACCGAGCCCGAGCCGGTCCAGTTCTGGCTCTCCGACCTGCCCGCCGACACCCCGCTGACCACCCTGGTCCGCCTCGCCAAGCTCCGCTGGCGCATCGAGCACGACTACCGGGAGATGAAGCAGGCCCTGGGCCTGGCCCACTTCGAGGGCCGGACCTGGACCGGCCGGCACCACCACGTCACCCTCGTCTCGGTCGCCCACGCCTTTTGCACCCTGCAACGACTGACCCAAGCCCCAAAAGCAACGGCGCCGGCCTGAGCCTCTACCCGTCGACGTGGAAACGGCGAGGAAAAGTGGGGGTCGAAGTCAGCGGGGGCGGGTGGCTTGCGCGCTGCTGTGGCGTTGCGGCGCATCTAGGTTGCCGATCGGTATTCCGCGCCGAGATGAACATGAGGCGGGCGCCACTGAGCACTGCGGCGGTCCCTACGCACGCGAAGGCCCAGAGAACGGCCGGTTCACCGGCGCGGACTCCCGCGATCAGCAAGCAGAGCGAAGCAATCGACGCTGCCGTCACGAAGGCGGCCTCAATGCGACGACCTGCTATTTGCTCCCAGCCGGGATGGCGGGAGGGCGATCCCAGACTCCGCAATCGGCGATCGAGCCGCCGATGGTGATGGCGTAGGCCAGCTTCTATCTCCCCCCAGGACGCGCTGCTCACGCTCAGTAAGACCGACTCCGCCCCTTGCGATCGCCACACTCTCGCCGGGATCCGAGAAGCGGATGTCCGCGCGATTTGATTCGTTGTCCCACCGCCCCGGTCCTCGGGGAATGACAAGGATGTCGGTAGCGGTTCGCATGGCTGCCGTGTTCTGCCAGGCATTCAGCCCTCGCGATCATCGGCGACGTGCCCGGTGCGTGCCACGTGTGGATCCGGATCCCCTCCGGTCGGTCCGGGTAGCCGTCACAGGCCGCTGGCGTCTGTCGCAATGTCGTAAGGAGTCGCTGCCATGGTCGGGCCATGGTTGGGGAATAAGGTCAGATCGGCCACTTTGTGCGATTGGGAAGGAACAAGATGGACGCACCTGATGACGGACAGGAAGCGCGCCGCCCACCTCCGGAGTC
The DNA here is from genome assembly GCF_030063355.1 of Streptomyces sp. PH10-H1. Lineage (GTDB taxonomy): Bacteria > Actinomycetota > Actinomycetes > Streptomycetales > Streptomycetaceae > Actinacidiphila. The sequence continues at coordinate 2,325 of NZ_JASISZ010000074.1, read as the reverse complement.
GCAATCGCCGGAGGACGGTGCGAGCGCAGCCGGCGCCGAAGCCCCGGAACCCCCGCCGCGAGGGGACCGTGTCTCACAGGAGTCTGTGGAAGGGCAGAGCGACTCCGAGGCCGATGTCGTCTCGGAGCCGCAGCCGCAGCCGCAGCCGGAGTCGGAGTCGAAGGCGGAGTCGAAGGCGGAGTCGAAGCCGGAGTCGAAGCCGGAGTCGGTGTCGAGGCAGGGGCGGCTTCGTGCCCTGTTGGGTTCCGGTCCGCCCCCGGGCCCCGCTCGGCCGGGTTTCTGGCGCAGCCCGTTGCGTGGTCCGTGGCTGACTTCGGTGTTCGGGTTGGTCCTGCTGGTGGGTATCACGGTGTTGTTCGTGACCGGGTTGCTGTCGTACGCGGCCTACAATCCGGACTTGTCGCCGGTTAATGATCAGACGCCGGACAAGGGGCTGCTGGGCTTCTATCTCTTCTCCTGGCCCACGCACCCGTACTGGCTCTACCGGCTCCTGCAGGGTGTCCACGTCACGCTGGGTGTGGTGCTGATCCCGGTGCTGCTGGCCAAGCTGTGGTCGGTGATCCCCAAGCTGTTCTCCTGGCCACCGGTACGCTCGGCCAGTCACGCGTTGGAGCGTCTGTCGCTGCTTCTCCTGGTGGGCGGCGCGCTGTTCGAGTTCGTCACCGGAATTCTCAACATCCAGCTGCATTACATCTTCCCCGGCTCCTTCTACACCCTGCACTTCTACGGGGCGTGGGTGTTCATCGGCGCCTTCATCGTCCACATCGCGTTCCGCATTCCCATCATGGTCCGCGCCCTGCGCAGTCGGCGGCTACGCACCGAACTGCGCACCCCGCTGGAACGGACCGAGCCGGAGCCCGCGGATGAGACGGGTCTGGTCTCACCCAGGCCGGCCCCGCCGACCATGTCGCGACGCGGGGCGCTGGGAATGGTAGGGCTCGGCTCCCTGAGCTTGCTGGTAGTGACTGCAGGACAGAGCATCGGAGGGCCGCTGCGCCGCACCGCGTTGCTGGCGCCCCATGGTGGACGGAATCCGGGCTCAGGACCTGGCGGGTTCCAGGTCAACAAGACGGCGGCCGACGTCGGTATCCGAGCCCGCGACATCGGACCGGACTGGCGGCTGACCGTGCGTGCGGGAACCCACCAGGTGATCCTCACACGGGAGCAGGTGTTGGCGCTGCCGCAGCACACAGCAGCACTGCCGATCGCGTGCGTGGAGGGATGGTCCACCGACGACCAGCACTGGTCGGGGGTACGGCTGGCCGATCTGGCCGCCCTCGTCGGTCTGCACGACAGGCCGCCAGGCGTAGCTGTGGAGTCCGTCCAGCGAAGCGGCGCGTTCCGCTCGACGGTACTGCGGGACAATCAGGTCCGCGATTCGCTGTCGCTCCTGGCGCTACGGGTCAACGGAGCTGACCTCACCCCGGACCACGGATATCCCGCCCGCATCATCGTTCCCGCCAACCCCGGGGTACACAACACCAAGTGGGTCACCCGCCTCACCTTCGGGAGCACGCTGTGAAGAGCGTCAGCGAGCGCTACGGCGCCTCCCCGCTCCACCTTCTGCTTGTCCTGTGCTCCTTCGCCCTGACCCTCTACGCAGGAGTGCGGCTGCTCAAAGGCGACACCCTCGGCGTCGTCATGTGGTTCGTGGGCGCCGCCCTGCTGCACGATCTGGTGCTGCTCCCCCTGTACAACCTCACCGACCGCTCCGCGCAACGCCTGCTCCGCACAAGACAGGGCACCGGAATACACCACCGGTCCCGGAGGTCTTGGATCAACTACCTGCGCGTTCCTGCCTTCGTTTCACTCCTCCTACTCATCACCTGGTATCCCCTCATCCTTCGCAAGGTCCCCGGCTACCACCTGGCCACCGCGCTACCGCCCGGCGTCTTCCTCGGCCGGTGGCTGCTCATCACCGGCGCACTCTTCGCCGCATCAGCCCTCTGCCTGATCACAGCCATGTGGCGCGGCCACGCGGCACCACCTCCACCACCCGCGCAGAACGAAGGTCCGGCCCGTCGGCAAGAACCTTCGCCACCAGGACCCCTCCTCAGCACGCCACCTGATGGGACATCACCGCAGAGTCACAGCTGAAGGGCCACGACGCGGCCAGGGATGTCAGCGCGGTTGGATGCGGGCGTTTCATTGACATCCTCTCCGCTCTAAAGGGCGGTGATTCCCTCCGTGCTGCGCAGGGATGGCGCGGTGTTTGGGTGGGTTCGTGCTTCATCGCGCTGTGTCGGAACAGGTTCCGGTCTTACCTGTGCTCCACGGGCGTTTTGGGTCTCCGCCTGTCCGGCGGCGGCCTTGGATCCTTCGGTT
>NZ_JASISZ010000073.1 GCF_030063355.1 Streptomyces sp. PH10-H1 | reverse complement strand
ATCGTGCACCACATGGTTGAGCGCCCGCTCGCCCGGCGGATGCGGGCGCTCAACCATGTGGTGCACGATCTGTCGGAGCGCCACGGCGCGCTCCATCTGCACGCGGCGGACCAGCCGTGGACGGCGGACCGTGCCGCCTGGAGCGCGGACCGTCTGCACCCCAGCGAACTGGGCCACCGGCTGCTGGCCGGCGAGTTCCACGCCCTGCTCACCGCCCACGGTCTCGCCTCCGGCGAGCCGCCCCGCCCCGATCCCACCGGCCCCGGCCCCTCACGCGCCGCGAGCACCTGGTGGATGGCGACGCGGGGCACCCAGTGGGTCGCCGACCGCTGTACGGACCTTCTGCCGGGCCTGCTGCGGCTCGCCGCCGCCGAATGCCGTCACCGCGTCACCGGCAGCACCCACGCCCTGGACGCCCGGGCCCACCACCTGACCACCCGGGCCCTCGCATCGCTCGACCCCCCTCGCGGCGAACCGGGCCGGCGGCGGGCAGCATAGATTCGCAACCGGCAGGGGCCCGTGCCGCGTACACCCGCCAGCCGCCCCGGGTCGGGTCAGCCGCCGCCGTTCCCGCGCACCGGCAGGAACCGTACGGGCGTGCCCGGGACGGCCTGGGCCGCCGCCGCGAGTTGCGGCTCGGGTACGACGCCGATGACGGGATAGCCGCCGGTGGTGGGGTGATCGGCCAGGAAGATGACGGGGCGGCCGTCGGGCGGTACCTGGACGGCGCCGAGGACCATGCCCTCGCTGGGGAGTTCGCCGTCCACCGCCCGCCGCAGCGCCGGGCCTTCGGTGCGCAGGCCGATGCGGTTGGAGGCGGCGGACACCGTGTACGGGCCGGTCGCGAGGAGGCGCGGGGCGTCGTCGGTGAACCAGCCGTCGCGCGGGCCGAGGAGGACGGAGAGCACGAGTTCGGCGGGCGGGGCGGGCCAGGGCATCGTGTCGGCGTCGAAGGCCGGGCCGTGGGGCGCGCCGAGCGGGAGGGTGTCGTGCGCCGACAGCGGCGCGGGCCCGAGGCCCGAGAGCAGGTCGGCGGAACGGCTGCCGAGCACCGGCTCGACGTCGATGCCGCCCGCGAGGGCCAGATAGCAGCGCAGCCCGCCCTGGGCCGCGCCGAGTTCCAGGACGGCGCCGGCCGGTACGCGCACCGGGGCGCCCCAGGGAGCCGGGCGGCCGTCGACCGTGACAGCGCAGGGCGCGCCGGTGACGGCCGCGACGACGGGGCGGTCCGCCCGTACCGCGCAGCCGTTGACGGTGGTCTCCAGGGTCGCGGCCTCGTCCGGGTTGCCGACGAGCCGGTTGGCCCGGCGGTGAGCGGGCATGTCGAGGGCCCCGGAGCGCGGCACGCCGAGGTGGGCGTGGCCCGGACGCCCGAGGTCCTGGACGGTGGTGAGCGCGCCCGCGCGCACCACCTCCACCCTTCCCCGCTGCGGGCCCGCCGGGTCTGCCGGTCCTCGTTCCGGGCCCGTCGGGTCGGCCGGCCGCGTCATGACGCCTCCTCCGTGAACCGCACCCGGGTGCCGGGGGCCAGCAGCGCCGCCGGCTCGCGCCGCGGATCCCACAGAACCGTGTCGGTGGCGCCGATCAGCTGCCAGCCGCCGGGGGAGGAGCGCGGGTAGACGCCCGCGTACGGTCCGGCGAGCGCCAGGGAACCGGCGGGCACGGAGGTGCGGGGGGTGGCCCGGCGCGGTACGTGGCGGTGCTCGGGGAGCCCGGTCAGGTAGCCGAAGCCGGGCGCGAATCCGCAGAACGCGACCCGGAAGACGGTGCCGCCGATGATGTCCGGGATGTCCTCGGACCGTACGCCCCACATCCCGGCGACCTCCGCCAGATCGGGCCCGTCGTACCGCACCGGGATCTCGCACTCCGGGCCCGCTCCGGCCGTGAGCGGCGGGACGGTCCAGCCGGGCAGCTCCGCGGCGAGCGCGCGGGGGTCGTCCAGCCCGTCGAGGAGGATCGTGCGGGCTGCAGGGACGATCTCGCGCACCCGCGGCAGTGCCCCGGCCGCGCGCCGCCGCAGCAGCTCGGCGTGGAACGCCTCGACCTCCTCGGCCGCGTCCAGTTCCACGAGCAGCGCATGGCCGCCCACCGGCAGCGCTCTCATGCGAAGGGCCGCAAGGAGACGCCCGCGTCCTGGAGTTCGCGCCGCACCCGGCGCGCGAGATCCGCCGCGCCGGGCGTATCGCCGTGCAGGCACAGCGACCGGGCGCCGACGGCGATCCGCCGGCCGCCGGAGGTGACGACGTGTCCGTCGCAGGCGATCGACAGGGCCTGCGCGACGACGGCGTCGCCGTCGTGGAGCACCGCGCCCGCGGTGCCGCGCGGCACGAGCGTCCCCTGCTCGGTGTAGGATCGGTCGGCGAACGCCTCGGTGACCGCTGGCAGGCCGGCCTTCTCCGCCGCGGCCAGCAGTTCCGAGCCGGGCAGACCCAGAACCGGCAGCCCGCCGTCCGGACCCGCTGCCAGCAGGACACCCGCCACCACGGCGACGGCCTGCGCCTCGTCGCGGACCGTCCGGTTGTAGAGCGCGCCGTGCGGCTTGACGTAGCCGACCCGTGCGCCCGCCGCACGCGCGAAGACGTCCAAGGCGCCGATCTGGTAGGCGACTTCGGCGGCCAGCTCGTCGGACGGCACGTCCATGGCGCGCCGTCCGAAGCCGGCCAGGTCCCGGTACGAGACCTGCGCGCCGATCCGTACACCGCGTTCGGCGGCGAGCGCGCAGACCCGCCGCATCGTGACCGGATCGCCCGCATGGAAGCCGCACGCGACATTCGCGCTGGTGACAACGGAGAGCAGGGCCTCGTCGTCGGTGAGGGTCCACCGGCCGAAGCCCTCTCCGAGATCGGCGTTGAGATCGATGACCATGCCCGCCATGGTGCTCCATCGCGATGGGCACGGCTACGGGTGACTTGTAGCCGGGCGGGTGATCCGTGCCGTTTCGTTCGTTGTCAGTGCCACCGCATAATGTGTGCGTCGTGACCGTAACCATCCCGTACCCGACGACGGGCGCGCCCCGCCCCGCCCCGGGGCCGGCCGCCGACGAGGGCCTGGCCCGCCGCCTGAAGGCGCTCGCGTGCACCGCGCCGCTGCACGACCTCGATGTGCGCAAGGCGAATCTGGCCGGCGAGTACTCGGTGTACGCGATGGCGGAGGTCGCGCTGTCGGCCATCGACATGGTCACGCTCAATATGGACTTCGACACCGGTGCGGATCCCGACCAGATAGTGGCCAGGCTGCTGCCGCGCGTCGCCGCCCAGTCACCGCGGCGCCCGGCTGAGGAGCATGAGCGGGTCGCCCGCTGGGTGCTGGAGAACCTGATCAACGTCGGCAGCGTGGACCGCGGCTTCCGCGCGGTCTACGGCACCTTCGCCGCCGACGGCGCGTATGTCCGCCGCGACTACGACTTCAAGCTGATCGAGGAGGTGCCGGGCCCCGGTGGCGGCGTGTACCTGCGCACCACCGACGAAGCGGTCAACGTCCTGGTCGGCGCGCTCGACACGGACGTCACCAGCGCCCAGATCGCCGCCGAGGTCAAGCTGGAGGTGCTCATCAGCCGGGGCCGGCTCGCCGACGCGCAGCTCGCCGCCGAGCAGGCCCGCTACCGCACCGTTCAGTACGCCGAGACGCTGCGCCGCGCCCTGGAGGCGACCCGGCGCAATGTCCGGGCCGTGGACTGGCTGCGTGCCGTCCCGGACATGATCGCCGAAGCGCTCGACCATGTCGCCGACCGGTACCGCCACGAGAACGCGATCCTCACCAACATCCGCAAGGCGCGGGACGAGGCGGAGGACCCCGAGCACAAGCGGCGGGCCGCCGAGCTCATCGACATCGTCAAGGACTGCATCCGGCGCCACACCCAGTTGCAGTCCCGGCTGCTGGAGGCCGGGCCGCTGTTCCGCGCGGAACAGGACCGGCAGGCGTTCGCGACGGCGCCCGCCCGCGCCGGCCTGGACCTGTACGGACAGCTCATCGCCCCCATCCTGCCGCTGCCCGTCGAGCAGGCGTCCCGCGTCACCGACGCCTTCTTCGCCCGTGGCGCCGGCTTCCGCACCCCGCCCGCGGTGCGGGTCTGTGACCTGGTGAACGTCCTGCTCACTCCGCCCACGGAGCGCGAGCACCTGGGCGCGGCCATGCCGGAACCGGACCTGGTGGCCACCCCCGCCGACAGCCGCTTCAGCGAAGAGCAGCTGGAGAGCGCGCTGGAACTGCTGGACCTGCCGGACGACGCGCCGCGCCGGCTGTCGGGGCTGCTCGCCGACGCCCGCCGCCGCGATCCGGAACTGCCCTACCTCGTCGCTCTGCTGGCGGTGCACGCCGCCAGTCCGCCGGTCGGCACCGCCTACCGGCAGGGCGAGCCGCGGCTGCTCTTCTCGGTCGACGACGGCGAGGAGCTGAGGGATCCGGAGTTCGGCGGCGCCGACCTGATCGTGGGCACCGCCCGGCTCGACACGGCGGGCATGGCCGCCGCCCGTTCGGAGATCGCGTGACGGCCGCCACCCGCGACGGATCCCGCAGCAGATCCCGCCGCGCCGCCCCACGGCCGTCCACCGAACCGTCATCCGCCGCCGCGCAGCCATCCGCCGTCCGCCCCGAGGAGATCCACCCGTGACCGAGTACCGCGACGCCGAGACCGCGCAGCCCGCCGCGTACGGCGATGCCGCCACGGCCGCGCGCCCCGGCGCCCCGTCGCCCGTCACCGCGGCCGATGCGGCGGACGCCGCCCGGCTGGTCTCCTACGGACTGCAGCCCAAGCTGCTGCCGGCCCGCGACGCGGAGTACGCGGAGTTGATCCGACGGCACCGCGAGGAGCCCGCCTTCGCCCGTCTCGCGGACGCCGTCGCGGCCGGACTCGGCCTGATCGTCCTGGAGGTGTCGCCGCGCGCCGGCATGGCCGTGGCCGCCGCCGAGGACTCGGTGTTCGCGGTCCGCATGGGGGAGTACTCGCGGCGGGCCGCCTCCGACTCCAGCGACCGCTTCCTGCACGGCCTGGCGCATCTGGCCACGGCCACGATGGCGTTCCCCCGCCCCGAGGACCTCGCGGACGACGGCTACATCGGCCGGATCACCGTCAACGGCGTCGACGGGTTCGTCCGCCAGGCCTGCCGCCGGCTGGAGGAGCGCGCGGCGGAACAGGGCGAGAACACCGACCCGGCGAGCGACGCCCCCGGCCTGGAGGCCGCCTGGCGGGTCTACACCCGCCGCAGCTCCACCGGCGCGACCAAGGACGCCCGGCGGCTGTCCGGCTCCACCACCGGCATCGTCGGCAAGGCGGTCGCCTTCCTCGTCGACTCCGGTTTCCTGCAGCGCACCGGCGATGACGCGGGCGGCACCTTCCGCACCACCGCCCGGTACCAGCTGCAGGTCCGCGACATGGCGGGCAGCGCCGCCATGGCCGAACTGCTGGAGCTGGGCGTCGTCCCGGTCAGCGACGGTTCGGCGAGCCTGCTGCCGCCCGACGACACCGGGGAGCTGGACCTCGTCGCCGAGGCCGGCCTGCCCTTCCATGAAAACCCGCACAGCCCCGAGAACCAGCACAGCCACTTCTGAGCCGTAGCCGTACCCACCCGCGCGGCCACCCGCGCAGATAACGAGAGTCCGCCGCCATGTACGAGCTGTCCCGGCTCCGCCTGTACTCCATCGGCCCCGCCGGTGCGCGGTACGCAGACACTGTTCTGGACCTGCGGGGTGTCGGGGCGCCTGTCCCGCACCCCGCGCCCGCGCAGGCCGAGTTCTTCCAGGACGAGCCGACAGGACCGCTGCGCCGCCCCGCCCCCGCGGGCGTCCTCTTCCTGGAGAACGGCGGCGGCAAGTCCGTCCTGCTCAAGCTGATCTTCTCGGTGATGCTGCCCGGTCACCGCAACACGCTCGGCGGGGCCAGCTCCGGCGTGCTCCGCAAGTTCCTGCTGGCCGACGACTGCGGGCATGTGGCCCTGGAGTGGCAGCACACCGTCACCGGCGAGCTGGTGGTCGTCGGCAAGGTCAGCGAGTGGCGCGGGCGCCAGGTCTCCTCCGACCCGCGCAGGTTCGCCGAGGCCTGGTACTCCTTCCGTCCCGGCCCCGGGCTCAGCCTGGACTCGCTCCCGGTCGCCGAGTCGACCGCCGTCCGGCCGCCCGCCGAGGGCGCCTCGGGCGCCATGGGCCGCCGCCGCACGATGAAGGGCTTCCGCGACGCCCTCACCGAGGCCGGCAAGTTCTACCCGCACCTGGAAGTGGTGTGGGAGGAGATCCACGACCGGTGGAACGAACACCTGGGAGAGCTGGGTCTGGACCCGGAACTCTTCCGCTACCAGCGCGAGATGAACGCCGACGAGGGCGAGGCGGCCGGCCTCTTCGCGGTCCGCCACGACTCCGACTTCGCGGACCTGCTGCTGCGCGCCGTCACCGACACCCGGGACACCGACGGTCTCGCCGACCTCGTCCACGGCTTCGCGGGCAAGCTCGGCCGCCGCGCGGAGCTGACCGCGGAACGCGACTTCACCGCCGGCTCGCTGGAACTCCTCGAACGCATCGTGGAGCACGCCGCCGCCCGCGAACAGGCCCGCGGTGTGCACACCCAGTCCGAGCGCCGCACCCGCGCTCTGGCGCGCCGGCTGTCCGCGCGAGCCCGGGAGGAACGGGGCCGCGGCGCGGAACTCGCCCAGAACACCGCCCAGGCGTCCCAGGCCGTCACCGACGCCGAGCAGGCCCGGGGCCGCAGCGCTCTGGTCGCCGCCGAACTCGCCTACCGGCACGCCTCGCTGGCCCTCGCGGCGTCCGACAAGGGCGCGGCGGGACTGCGCCGCGAACTGAACGACGCCCGCACCCTGTACTCCGCCTGGCAGGCGGCCGAGACGGTGCTGCGGCACCGCGCCGCAGGCGACCGGCTGGTGCGGGTCAGCGCCGCGATCCAGGAGGCCGAGCGGGACGCGGCTCCCGCCCTGGCCGCCCGCACCCTGGCGGCGGGCGACCTAGTGCGCGCGCTGCACGCGGCGGCGGACGGCGCGGACCGGCAGGCCGACGTCGAGGAGGAGCGCTCCGCCGGGCTCCAGGCCCAGTCCGAGGCCGCCCACCGTGACGCGACGGCCGCGGCCACCGAGGCCCAGCGGTCCCGCAGCGAGGCCGGTCACCTCGGGCAGCGGCTCGCCGAGGTGGAGCAGGAGACGGCCGAGGCGGTCAGCGCCGGCTGGCTCGACGACTCCGCCCCGGACGCGGACCCGGCCCGTGCCGCCCTGGAGGCCTCCGACGCGGAGCGGGGCGCCGCCGCGGCCGCCGGATCGGCCCGGGAGACCGCGCGCCAGGCGGCCGAGCACGCCCGTGAGGCCGCCGCAGCCGAGTCCCGGGTGGAACTGGCGGCCGCCCGCGCCGCCGACGCGCTGGCCGCCGCCGAAGCCGCCCACTCCGCCGACTTCCGCGTCGCAGAGGCACTCGCGGCGGAACCCCGGCTCTCCGAACTCCTCAGCCTCCCGGGCCTCCCGGCGGCCCAGGCCCAGTCCGAGGCAGCCAAGGACGCCATCCCCGGCCCCCGTGGCTCCGGGTCGGCGGAAGGGGGCCGCCCCGGCTCCCCCGGCCCGGCCGCGCACCACCGCGGGAAGGAGACGTCCGGCGCGGCACGGAAGGCGGACGCCGGTCCGCTGAGCGCCGCGGAGCTGGACGCGTTCGCGGAGCCGCTGCGCGAGCTGCTGGACGGCACCGTCGCGGCCGCCGAGCGGCAGCTGTTCGACCTGCGCACGTCCGCCGCCGACGACGCGCGGATCCTGGCGGCGCTCGGTGACGGCGGCCTCCTGCCACCCGGCCCCGACGTGCTCGCCACCGTCGAGTACCTGGGCGAGCACGGCATCCCCGCGTTGCCCGGCTGGCGCTATCTCGCGCAGGCCGTAGACCCCGCGGACCACACCGCGGTGCTGTCGGCGCGCCCCGAGCTGGTGGACGGCGTCGTCGTCACCGACCCGGAGACCTACCGGCGCGCCCGCGAGGTCCTCGCGCAGGCGGCGCTGCTGCCGCGCTCGACCGTGGCGGTGGGCACCGCGGCGGCGCTTCTCGCGCCGACGCCGGCGGCCGGCGCCGAGTCCGACGTGTTCCTCGTACCGCCGAACCCGGCGATGCACGACGAGCTCGCGGCCGACGGTGAACGCCAGGCGCTGCGTACCCGCGCCAGCGCCCGGGAGGCCGAGATCCGGGCGTTCGCCGCACGGCTCGGCCATGACCGGACGCTCGCCGCGCGGCTCGCGTCCTGGCGGGGCGGCTGCCCGCAGGGGCAGCTCGCCGAACTCGCGGCGGCCGTGGAAGCGGCCAGGGAGGCCGCGTCCGGGGCCCGCGGGGAGCTGGCCGAGGCGCGCGCCCGGCGGGCCGAGGCGGACGAGGTGTCGGCCGAGGCGGCCAGGGAACGGGACGCACGGCAGGACGCCGCGCAGCAGGCCCGCCGCCGCGCCGACCTGCTGGCCGGTCTGGCGCACCGGCTGCGGGAACGGGCCAACTGGCAGCGCAGGACGCGCGAACTGACCGAGGACGCGGCCGAGGCCGAGGCCCGCGCCGAAGCCTGTCTCGCGCTGGCCCAAGCGGCCGACGAGGACCGCAGGGCGGCCCAGCGCGGCGCCGACGACGCCCGCCGCACCGCGCGGGTGCTGCGCTCGGAACGGTCCGAGATCGCGGGCGCGCCCGAAGAGCCGGCGCCGGACGCCGCGCCGCCGTCCACCGAATCGCTCCCCGCGCTGCGGGAGGCCTACCGCGCGGCCTCGCAGCTGTACGAGCAGGTCGGGGTGGGAGCCGATCTACGGGCCGAGCAGGCCCGCGCGGAGAGCACCGAGAGCTCGGCCCTGACCGAACTGCAGCGGCTGACCAACAAGGTCCGCAGCCGCGCGGCCCAGCTCCTGGAGGGCCCGGACGGCGCGGACGGACCGTCCCGGCAGGCCGCGGCCGCCCGCGCCGAGCAGCTCGTCCAGACCATCGAGGCCCGCGCCTCGGCGGCCAGCGAGCAGCTGGGCCGGCTGCGCGGTGAATCCGAGCGGCTCGCCCCCGCCACCGGGGAGTCGCACACCGATCTGCCCGACGAGCTGCTGCCGCGCGACGCCGAGCACGCCCAGGAGCTGCTGCGCGGCGCGAACGGTGAACTCGCGGCGCGCACCGAGGCACTGGAGGAGGCCAGGGGCGACCACGCCGACCTGGTGCGCTCGCACCGGGCGGCGGAGGACGCGGCCGGCGGGTTCGACGAACTGGCGGCGCTGCTGCGGGACCTGCTCAGGGACGGTTCGGGGCCCCAGGGTTCGGGGCCCCAGGAGGAGACCGGCGCGGAGCCGGAGCCCTACACGGGCACCCTGGAGGAGGCCCGTACCGTCTCGGCCGAGGTCCGGCGCGCCCAGCGCGGCTGCGCCACCGACCTCTCGGCGGCCGAATCGCAGCTCCGCGAGGCGTCCGACATCCTCGTACGCCATGCCAACGCCGCCCGTTTCGAGCAGGTCAGGACCCCGGCCCGGCAGCAGATCCGTGAGCTGCCCGCAGCCGGACTGCCCGAGCACGCGGCCGCCTGGGCGGTGGCGTTCGCACCCCGCCTGCGCGTACTGACCGACGAGATGCAGCAGTTGGAGCGCAACCGCGACAGCATCGTGGACCGGCTGCGCGGCCTCGTGGAGTCCTCGCTCACCACGCTGCGCTCCGCCCAGCGGCTGTCCCGCCTCCCCGAGGGCCTCGGTGACTGGTCCGGGCAGGAGTTCTTGCGGATCCGCTTCGAGGACCCGGACCACGCAGCGCTCACCGAACGGCTCGGCGAGGTCATCGACGAGGCGACGAGTTCCGCCGTCCGTAAGAACTCCGACCTGCGCCGGGACGGCATGTCCCTGCTGCTGCGCGGTGTCGCGGCGGCGCTCCAGCCCAAGGGCATCTCCGTGGAGATCCTCAAGCCGGACGCGGTGCTGCGCGCGGAGCGGGTGCCGGTGGGTCAGATGGGCGATGTGTTCTCCGGGGGACAGCTGCTCACCGCCGCGATCGCGCTGTACTGCACGATGGCGGCGCTGCGCAGCAACGACCGGGGCCGCGACCGGCACCGGCACGCCGGCACGCTGTTCCTGGACAACCCCATCGGCCGGGCCAACGCCACGTATCTGCTGGAGCTGCAGCGCGCGGTCGCCGACGCGCTGGGCGTTCAGCTGATCTACACCACCGGGCTGTTCGACACCACGGCGCTGGCCGAGTTCCCGCTGGTCGTCAGGTTGCGCAATGACGCGGACCTGCGCGCCGGGCTGAAGTACATCAGCGTCGAGGAGCACCTGCGGCCCGGTCTTCCCGTCCAGGACCCCGGCAGCGAGACGGTGCACGGCGAGATCACCGCCACCAGGATGTTCCGCCGCCCGTCGGAGCAGCCGCAGCCGCAGTAGCCGGGCCAGGACTGGATCAAGCCAGACTCGGCTCCGGACATGGTCAGGACATGGTCAGGGCCGGGCCCGGTTCAGGCCCGCGACAGCGATGGGGGTTTGTTCCGGCCCGGCTTCGCCCGCGCCGCGGCACGCTCCGTCCGACGTGCCCTGCGCCGCTCCCGGCGCAGGGCACGGGCAGCGCTGCTCGGGCTGGAGACCACCCCGTTGCGCTGGTTCCACACCTGCCGGGTCACCCACACATCCAGCACCGACCAGGTGGCCACGATGGTGCTGACCACGGTAAAGATCATGGAGGGCGCGGAGAACCAGGATCCGCCGACGGTCAGCAGAGCCGTGACGACCGCTTCGATGAGCGTCACGGACGTGATCAGTACGGCGCGGACGGCGGCGGCACGGACGGGATCGGGCATCCGCGGGGTACCGACCGGATCTTCGACCCACATCGAGCGGCGTTCTGAGTCCATATGAAGTGGCTGCCCGCAAATGCCCGTCGCCATTCCGCAGTACCTTTCCAGCCACTCGCCGCATCGGTGCATCGCGCCCGAACCGGGTGTCCCGCACCACGATGGCATCCGGGTTGCCCGGATAACACCCGAAAACGAGCCATCGTGAAATCTGGCCGACGTACTCCGACCGCCGGACTGACTTTCGAGTTACCTATGGGGCAGTAGTAGGCTCGCGCCGATTCCATGCGATCGAACACCCCCCGAACGGGGCTGACGTTGGGGAGGCCATGCGCTTTCGCGGTACGACGATCCGCCGGAAGATCGTGGCGCTGCTGCTGATTCCGCTGGTGTCCCTCACAGCCATCTGGGCATTCGCCGCCACACTCACCGGCCGCGAGGTCTGGGGTCTGCTGGGCATCGAACGCATCGTCAACGACGTCGGCTATCCCACCGAGGACGCGGTCCAGGCCCTGCAGCAGGAGCGGCGTGCCGCCATCCTGTATCTGGCCGACACCCGCCGCTCGGACTTCAGGAGCGGGCTGGCCAAGCAGGAACTGGCCACCGACAAGGTCTTCGCCAAACTGCGCTCCAACGCGTCCGATTCGGCCACCCGCGGTGATCTCAGCGGGGATGCCCGGATCCGACTGGACGCCGTGACGCGGGGGTTCGAGGATCTCGCCGCGCTCCGCGGCAAGGTCGACAACCAGACCATCACCCGTATCGACGCCTTCGGCGCCTACAACGAGATGGTCGATCCCTGTTACGACCTTCTCGACTCGCTCAACCCGCTGAACAACGTACAGATCGACAAGCAGGGCCGTGCCCTCATCACGATCGCCCGGGCCCGCGAAGCGATCAGCCGCGAGGACGCCCTGATGGCCGCGACGATCAGCGCCGGCCGGATGAGCCAGGCGGAGATGCGTACCTTCACCTTCGCCGTCGCCGAGCAGCGGGACTACTACGACGACAATCTGAAGCTCCTTCCCGAGGACGAGCGTTCGATCTTCGACGAGTTCTGGCGGGGCGCCAACGGCAAGGCGCTGCGCACCGCGGAGGACTCCATCATTTCCGCGGGCGCCGCCGCCGCGCCGCGGGCCGCCGACCGGGCCTCATGGCCGAGCGCCGCGTCCACCGCGCTGGGCGATCTCGACCGGTTGGACACCCAGGCGGGCGACCTGCACAAGAAGCGCGCGGAACCGTATGCCCTCAGGCTCCTCATCATGGCGGCCATCGCCGGCGGTCTCGGCCTGATCGCCGTCATCGCCTCGGTGTTCGTCTCGGTGCGCATCGGCCGCAGCCTGATCCGTGACCTGTCAGGACTGCGCAAGGAGGCCCAGGAGGTCTCCGGCACCCGGCTGCCACGCGTCATGCGCCGCCTCGCGGCGGGCGAGAAGGTCGACGTCGAGACCGAGGTGCCGCGCCTGGAGTACAGCGACGACGAGGTCGGACAGGTCGGCAAGGCCCTCAACACCCTGCAGCGCGCCGCGGTGGAGGCGGCCGTCCGGCAGTCCGACATGCGGCGCGGTGTCTCCGACGTCTTCGTCAACCTCGCCCGCCGCAGCCAAGTCCTGCTGCACCGGCAGCTCACCCTGCTCGACGCCATGGAGCGGCGCACCGAGGACACCGAGGAACTCGCCGACCTCTTCCGGCTCGACCACATGACAACCCGTATGCGCCGGCACGCCGAAGGCCTGGTGATCCTCTCCGGCGCGGCGCCCTCGCGGCAGTGGCGCAAGCCCATCCAGCTCATGGACGTGGTGCGCGCGGCGGTCGCCGAGGTCGAGGACTACGAGCGCATCGAGGTCCGCAGGCTGCCAAGGCTGGCGGTGGCCGGCTCCGCCGTCGCCGATGTGACCCACCTGGTCGCCGAACTCATCGAGAACGCGGCCGTGTTCTCGCCCCCGCACACCGCGGTCCGGGTGCACGGCGAGCACGTGGCCAACGGCTTCGTGCTGGAGATCGACGACCGCGGCCTCGGACTGACCCCCGACGCGCTGCTGGAAGCGAACCTGCGGCTCGCCGAGACCCCCGAGTTCGAGCTGTCGGACACCGACCGCCTCGGTCTGTTCGTCGTCAGCCGCCTCGCCCAGCGCCACGGCGTGCGCGTCTCGCTGCGTCTGTCGCCGTACGGGGGCACCACGGCGGTCGTCCTGATCCCGGCCACGCTGCTCACCGACACCGGCGAGGACACCGGTGCGACCCGCATGGGCACCCTTCTGGAAGCGGAGGAGAGCGAACTGGAACCATCGTCGCGGCACGAACACTCCTTCCGGCAGTGGGGACTCGACGTCGCCGGCAGCGACGGTCACAAGGAGCACGTCCAGGTTCCGGACGCGGCCCCCGACATCTCCGGTCCTGGTTCGGGTGAACCCGGGCCACTGCCGCGCCGCCGCCGTACCGCCCCGGTCCTGGTCTCCGACCGCGGCCGCGCGGTCGCCCCGCCGACCGTGCCGGCGGCCCGGGCGGCCGAGCCGCCGGCGCCGTCGGGACCGGCGGCCGGCTCG
Source organism: Streptomyces sp. PH10-H1 (assembly GCF_030063355.1). GTDB lineage: Bacteria > Actinomycetota > Actinomycetes > Streptomycetales > Streptomycetaceae > Actinacidiphila. The sequence continues at coordinate 24,976 of NZ_JASISZ010000073.1, read as the reverse complement.
CTGCCGAAGCGGGTCCGCCAGGCGAACCTCGCCCCGCAGCTGCGGGTGGAATCCGCGTCGCAGGACGGCGGGACCGCCACGCGGCCCGGCAAGGAGGCGCCCAGGGAACGCTCCGCCGACGAGGTGCGGGACCGGATGGCCGCGCTGCAGCGCGGCTGGCAGCGCGGGCGTGAGCACGACCTCGAGGACGACGAGCACGGCCCGCACGGCCCGGACGACGCATCCACAGCACCGAGAACGACTCCTGAGGGGAACGGTCGATGACCGCACCATCGAGCCCGACACGCGAGCTGAGCTGGCTCCTTGACGACCTGGTCACCCGTGTGGCCAGCATCCGCAAGGCACTGGTGCTCTCCGGCGACGGCCTCGCGATCGGCGCCTCGGACGGACTGACCCGTGAGGACTCCGAGCACCTCGCCGCCGTCGCCTCCGGCTTCCACAGCCTGGCCAAGGGCGTTGGACGGCACTTCGAGGCGGGCTCGGTCCGGCAGACCATGGTGGAGCTGGACGACGCCTTCCTGTTCGTGACCGCGGCGGGCGACGGCAGCTGTCTCGCGGTGCTCAGCGACGCCGACTCCGACGTCGGGCAGGTGGCTTACGAAATGGCGCTGCTGGTCAAGCGGGTGGGCGCCCACCTGGGCACCGCGCCGCGCACCGACAGCGGCGCGACACTCAGCGGCTGACGGTATGGCCTCAGGACGGGGTGACGGGGTGACATGACTGAAGAGGACCGCTGGTACGACGACGCCGCCGGCCCGGTGGTGCGGCCGTACGCGATGACACGTGGCCGTACCAGCCACGCCGCAGAGGGCAGGCTCGACCTCATCGCCCTGGTGATGACCGAGCCGGACGGCGAGGACGGTGCGGCAGAAGGCGACAAGACGCTGTCACCCGAACACCTCGACATCGTCGGGCGCTGCCAGCTCCAGGCGACCTCGGTCGCCGAGCTGGCGGCCGATCTCGATCTGCCGGTGGGCGTGGTGCGCGTGCTCGTCGGTGACCTGCTGGACGCGGAACTCGTCCACGTCAGCATGCCTGTTCCTCCGGCGGAACTGCCGGACGAGAGCATTCTCCGAGAGGTGATCAATGGGCTTCGGGCGCTCTGACCGACGCCGCAGGTCCGCCCCCGATCCGGTAGCGCTCAAGCTGCTGGTGGCGGGCGGTTTCGGGGTCGGCAAAACGACATTGGTGGGTGCGGTCAGCGAGATCAGGCCGCTGCGCACCGAGGAATTGCTCAGCGAGGCCGGCCGGCCGGTGGACGACATCGACGGCGTCGAGGCCAAGAGCACCACCACCGTCGCCATGGACTTCGGGCGGATCACACTCCGCGAGGACCTGGTGCTCTACCTGTTCGGCACGCCCGGCCAGGACCGTTTCTGGTTCCTGTGGGACGAGCTGGCACAGGGCGCGCTGGGCGCGGTCGTGCTGGCCGACACCCGCCGCCTGGAGGACTGCTTCGCGGCCGTCGACTACTTCGAACGGCGCGGCATCCCGTTCACGGTGGCCGTGAACGTCTTCGACGGTGCCACCCAGCACGCGACCGAGACGGTGCGTGACGCGCTGGACCTCGACCCGCATGTGCCGGTCGTGATGTGCGACGCGCGGGACCGCGCCTCCGCCAAGCAGGTCCTGATCACCGTCGTCGAACATGCCGCGAAGGTGGCGGCGGACCGTCGGGAGCCCGCCGCCACCTGATACCGCCGCGTTCCGGTTCTACGAGCCCGCCTCGTCCTCCTCCTGCCAGCCGAAGCTGCGCTCGACGGCCTTCTTCCACCGGCGGTACTCCCGCTCCCGGGTCTGCTCGTCCATGCCCGGGGTCCATTCGGTGTCGCGCTTCCAGTGCGTCTTGAGGGTGTCCAGGTCCGGCCAGACCCCGGTGGCGAGACCGGCAGCGTAGGCCGCGCCCAGGCAGGTCGTCTCGGCGACGACCGGCCGGATCACCGGCACCCCCAGAACGTCCGCCTGGTGCTGCATCAGCAGGTTGTTCACGGTCATGCCACCATCCACCCGCAGCGAGGTCATCGGGACCCCTGAGTCCTGGAACATCGCGTCGACGACCTCGCGGGTCTGCCAGCTCGTCGCTTCCAGCACCGCCCGCGCCAGATGCGCCTTCGTGACGTAACGGGTCAGGCCGGTGATGACCCCGCGCGCGTCGGAGCGCCAGTACGGGGCGAACAGACCGGAGAACGCGGGCACGATGTACGCGCCGCCGTTGTCCGCGACGCTGGCGGCCAGCGATTCTATCTCGTCGGCGGAGCGGATGATGCCGAGCTGGTCACGGAACCACTGCACCAGGGCTCCGGTGATCGCGATGGAGCCCTCCAGGCAGTACACCGGCGCTTCCCCGCCGAGCTGGTAGCCCACGGTGGTGATCAGGCCGTTCTTGGAGGGCACCGGCCGGGTGCCGGTGTTGAGGAGCAGGAAACTGCCCGTTCCGTAGGTGTTCTTGGCCTCGCCGGTCTCGTAGCAGGTCTGCCCGAAGACGGCCGCCTGCTGGTCGCCGAGCGCGGAGGCCACGGGCACGCCCGCCAGCTGGCCGACGGCGGTGCCGTAGACCTCGGCGGAGGGGCGGATCTCCGGCAGGATCGCCTCGGGGATGTTCATGGCGGCGAGCACCGACGGTTCCCACTGGAGCGTCTCCAGGTTCATCAGCATGGTGCGCGAGGCGTTGGTGACGTCGGTGACGTGGATGCCGCCCTGGACGCCGCCGGTCAGATTCCAGATCAGCCAGGAGTCGATGGTGCCGAAGGCGATCTCGCCGTTCTCCGCGCGGCGCCGCAGACCCGGCACGGTGTTCAGCAGCCAGGCCGCCTTCGGCCCGGAGAAGTAACTGGCCAGTGGCAGGCCGGTGAGGTCGCGGAAGCGGTCCTGGCCGTCCTGTCCGCCGAGTTCACCGCAGAGCGCGGCGGTGCGGGTGTCCTGCCAGACGATCGCGTTGTGCACGGGCCGGCCGGTGGCCCGGTCCCACAGCACTGTGGTCTCCCGCTGGTTGGTGATGCCCAGCGCGCTGAGCTGGTCGGCGCGCAGCCCGGCCTTGGCGAGCGCGCCCGCCACCACCGCCTGCACCTTGGACCAGATCTCGGTGGCGTCGTGCTCCACCCAGCCCGGCCGGGGGAAGATCTGGCGGTGTTCTCGTTGGTCGACGGCGACGATCGAGCCGTCGGTGTCGAAGACGATGCACCGGCTGGAGGTCGTGCCCTGGTCGATGGCGGCTACGTACTTCACGGACTGGTCGCTCATGCCTGCCTCCCTTGGAACGCGGCGTCTAGAACGCGGCGTTGTGGATGACTCCCGAGAGCGCGCCGCCGATCAGCGGACCGGCGACGGGCACCCAGGCGTAACCCCAGTCGGACGTACCCTTGTTGGGGATGGGCAGCAGTGTGTGGACGATGCGCGGGCCCAGGTCGCGGGCCGGGTTGATGGCGTATCCGGTCGGCCCGCCGAGCGACAGTCCGATGCCGACGACCAGCAGCGCGACGAGCAGTGTGGTGGTGCCGGATTCGCCCAGGCCCTTGTTGCCGGGGAAGGCGAGCACCGGCAGGACGAGACCCATCGTGGCGATCGTCTCGGTGACGAGGTTCTGCCAGGGGACGCGGATCTCGGGGATGGTCGAGAAGATCCCCAGAGTGCCCAGCGGCTCCTCGTCCTGGCCGGTGTTGGCGGCGAACTGCCCGTAGTAGGCCAGCCAGGCCAGGGTCGCGCCGAGCATCGCGCCGATCAGCTGTCCGGCGAGGTAGTACGGGGTCTGGTGCCAGACGCCGGTGTCGATGGCGATGCCGAGGGTGACGGCCGGGTTGAGGTGGCCGCCGGAGAGCGGACCCGCGGTGTAGGCCCCGGCGAGGACCCCGAAACCCCAGCCGAAGGCGATGACGATCCAGCCGGAGGCTCTCGCCTTGGAGTGTTTGAGGGTGACCGCGGCGCAGACCCCGGCGCCGAACAGGATGAGGATCGCTGTGCCGATGATCTCGCCGATGAAGACGTCCCCGTTGGAATGCATGGCGGCTCCTTCGTGCAGGCTGCACTGACCGGGCTCGTGCCATCCGAAGAGCGCGCGACATCACCGGCGGTGGGAAGGGGCCTCCCGCAGGCCTGCGCGCCACCGGAAGTGTTCACCTGGTGTGATGGAGCGTCAAGGCCGCGAACAGCTCAGCACACGGTCACCGCACGGCCACCACCGAGGAGCCGTGGCCGAAGAGTCCCTGGTTGGCGGTGATCCCCACCCGGGCGCCCGGGACCTGCCGTTCGCCGGCCCGTCCGCGCAACTGCCAGGTCAGCTCGCAGACCTGGGCGATGGCCTGGGCGGGCACGGCCTCGCCGAAGGAGGCCAGCCCGCCGCTGGTGTTGACCGGGATCCGGCCGCCGAGCGCGGTCGCGCCGTCCCGCAGAAGCTTGGCGCCCTCGCCGGGCGCGCACAGCGCCAGGTCCTCGTACCACTGGAGTTCCAGGGCGGTGGACAGGTCGTAGACCTCGGCGAGGTCCAGCTCCTCCGGTCCGATCCCCGCCTCCTCGTACGCGGCCGCGGCGATGGAGGCCCGCAGCCCCAGAGCGGGCGGTTCGACGGCGGCGGCCGAGTCGGTGGCGAAGTCCGGCAGGTCCAGGACGGTCTTCGGATAGGACGGGGTGACGGTGGAGACCGCGCGGACGCGTACCGGATCCGTGGTGTGCCGGCGGGCGAAGTCCATGCTGGAGAGCACGACCGCGGCGGCTCCGTCGGAGGTCGCGCAGATGTCGAGCAGCCGCAACGGATCGGCGACGACGGCGGAGGCCGCGACCTCGCCGGCCGAGACCGCCTTGCGGTAGCGGGCGTTGGGATTGGCGGCGCCTGCCGCCGAGTTCTTCACCTTGACCTGCGCGAAGTCCTCCAGGGTGTCGCCGTGCAGCGCCATGCGGCGGCGCGCGTACAGGCCGAAGTAGGTGGGGTTGGTGGCGCCCAGCACACGGAAGCGCAGCCAGTCCGGGTCGTCGGGCCGGTTGCCGCCGGCGGGCGCGAAGAAACCCTTGGGCGCGGCGTCCGCGCCGATCACCAGGGCCACGTCCGCCATCCCGGCCAGGATCTGGGCCCGCGCGGCGTTGATGGCCTGCGCGCCCGACGCGCAGGCGGCGTACACGCTGGTGACGCGGGCGCCCTGCCAGCCCAGCGCCTGGGCGAAGGTCGCGCCCGCGACATAGCCGGGATAGCCGCCGCGTACCGTGTCCGCGCCGACCACGAGCTGGATGTCGGTCCAGGCCAGCCCGGCGTCGGCGAGCGCGGCGCGGGCGGCGGCGACGCCGTATTCGGTGAAGGACCGGCCCCACTTGCCCCAGGGGTGCATTCCGGCGCCGAGCACTGCCACGTCCTGTGTCATCGTGCCCTCCCGTCGCCCGCCGCCACCCTTGTATCGAAGCGCTCCGCGCCCTTTGATTCCACGGGCTGCCAGTGCCAGGTGGTCCAGGTCGTCTCTGTGTCCTCGTTGAGTACGCCGGGGACGAGTTCGACCTCCATGCCGACGGCGAGGTCCGCCAGGGCGACGCCCGGGGCGGCCTGGCCGAGCACCACCATGCGCTCGGCCGCGAGTTCGACGGCGACCAGGACGTACGGCTCCCACTCCCGCGCGGGGTCCGAGACGTAGGGCGCCGGCGGCCGGTAGCGCCCGTCGGTGTACGACCAGACCTGGCCGCGGCGGGACAGCGGGGTCTCCTCCAACGTGGTCCCGGAGCAGGCCGGGTTGCGGCAGAAGGTGTCCTCCCGGGGGAAGAACACCGATCCGCAGTCCCGGCACCGCGTGCCGGTCAGCCGGAAGTCCGCTCCGCCGGTGCCCTCACCGTTGCCTTCGGCGCTCTCAGTGCTCTCGGTGAACCAGCCGGCCACCACAGGTGTGCGCGTTCGCGCCACGTGCCGCCTCCCCTTCGTATCTGACGATACGTCAGAAGTCTGCCACGGCGCGGCGGAGGAGGGAACGGCGCGGCCCGGTCCGCCGGCGGCTCCCCTCCGTGGGGGAGGTCGCGTCAGTCCCCGGCCGGCTGCTCCGCGAGCCACTTGGCCGCGATGTCGCCCAGCTCCGCGTCCCGGCCCGCCAGCATCGTGGCGATCATCTTCGCGTCGCCGCGCAGGGACCAGGCCGGGTGCCCGAAGGAGGCCGGGTTGTTCTTCTCGATCAGGAAGTGCGCGGGCCAGGCCGTTCCGTAGCCGATCAGCGGCAGCGCCGCCAGATACCGCTTGCGCCCCCGGGCCAGCCCGTACGCGCTGACCGCGAGCCCGGTCAGCGTGCCGGTCAGATGCACCCAGCGGGTGGCGGACCTGGAGTGCATCGCCACGTAGTAGGGCCAGAAATCCTCGAACGAATCGAATGTCCGCTGCGTCATGCCCGCACGGTAGTCCCAACTCCTGGACGGTGTCAGGAGGCGGTGGTAAGTTCTTCTCGAACAGAGAAATACTCAGTTTGAGAAGAACGGGACGAGGGGCAGCCATGGCACCGCAGCAGGAGGAAGATTTCCTTGCCGCCTACGACCCGCGTGCCTTCGACCCCATCGCCGTGACCGTTGACATGGTCGCTCTGACGCTGCGCGCAGGTGCCCTCCATGTCCTGCTGGTCCGCCGTGGCGGGCCGCCCTTCCAGGGCGCCTGGGCGCTGCCCGGCGGATTCGTCCGGGCGGGGCGCGAATCGCTCGACCAGGCCGCGGCCAGGGAGCTCGCCGAGGAGACCGGCCTTGACGCCGCCGGGCTCGGCCGGGTCCACCTCGAACAGCTCGGCTCGTACGGCCACCCCGGGCGCGATCCGCGCATGCACGTCGTCTCCGTCGCCCATCTCGCTTTCGCCCCCGACCTCCCGGACGCGCGGGCCGGCAGCGACGCCGCGGCGGCCGCGTGGATCCCCGTCGCGGAACTTGATCTCAGCAGGCAACCGGACGCGCCCACCCGGCGTCCCAACGAGCAGGGCCGGCGGCCCGGGGCCCACGGGGGTGGTCCCGGCCACCGGTCCGTAGGTACCGAGCTGGCCTTCGATCACGCCAGGATCCTCGCCGACGGCCTCGACCGCGCCCGCTCCAAGATCGAGTACACGCCGCTGGCCACAGCCTTCCTCGGTGAGCACTTCACCATCTCCGAACTGCGCGCCGTCTACGAAGCGGTCTGGGGCGCGACCCTGCACGCGGGCAATTTCCACCGCAAGGTGCTCTCCGTCCCCGGGTTCGTCGAGTCCACCGGAGGCACCGCCACCCACGGCAGTGTCCGCGGCGGCCCCCGGGCCCGGCTCTACCGCGCGGGCGACGCCCGCCTCCTGCACCCCGCCCTGCTGCGTCCCGACCGCGAGGAGACCGTGCGATGACCCTCACCGGGGGTGCGGTCCACACCTTCGACCAGGCCATGGACGCCCTGCGGCACGGCTTCCCCGAGGACCGCGCCGCCGCCACCCGGCTGCACCGCAGGCTCGCCCGGCTGCTCCATCCCGACACCGCGCCGCCCGGCCGCCGCGCGGAGGCCGCCGCCGCATTCCTGGCCCTGAACGAGCGGTGGCGGCAGCACCTCGCCGCGCACAGCACCGCGCACCTCACCATCACGACCCGCCGGCACACGTACGTGCTGGGCGGCACCCAGGCCACCGGGGACCTCGCCGTGCTGCGCCGCGCCGCGTACGAGCACGACGGAGTCCGGCACGACGCGCTGCTGAAGATCCCACTGCGGCCGTACGACAACGACCTCATCGAGCACGAGGCCGATGTGCTGGCCCGGCTCGACACCGCGGCAGAACCGCGGCACCGCGCCTACGCCCCCCGGCTGATCGAGACCTTCCGCCATCGGGACACCAGCGGAACCGAGCGCCGGGTCAACGCACTCGAACCGCTGGACGGCTTCCACAGCCTCTCCGAGGTCGCCGCCGCGCACCCGGGCGGGCTCGACCCGCGCGACGCCGCCTGGATGTGGCGCCGGCTGCTGGTCGCCCTCGGCTGGGCGCACCGGGCCCGGCTCGTGCACAGCGCCGTCTTCCCCGAACACGTCCTCATCCACCCCGCGCTGCACGGGCTCGTACTGATCGACTGGTGCTACGCGACCGCGACCGGCACCACCGCGCCGGTCCTCATCGAACGCCACCGCGACCGGTACCCGCCGGAGATCCCCGGCAGGCAGCCCGTCACCGAAGCCACCGACCTCCACCTCGCGGTGCGCTGCATGGAACACCTCATGGGCGAGCGGGTCCCGAAACCGCTCGCCGCCTTCATCCGCGGCTGCACGCTCCCCGGCGAGGCGGGCCGCCCGCACGACGCGTGGCGGCTCCTCACCGAGCTCGACGAACTCCTGGAACGGCTCTACGGGCCGCGCACCTTCCGGCCGTTCACCATGCCGATCACCTGACGAGCACACCCACACACAACTAGGGGGAACACCATGGGCAGCGGAAGCTGGTCCACCAATGTCTACGACGCCGCCGCGCGCTACCGCGCCGCGTCCGGTGCCGGCCCCTTCGCCTACAGCGACCGCGTCACCTCGTCCGACCCGCGCGGCTCCTGGACGGCGCACCCGTCCCTCGATCCCAAGGACCTCACCGTCCGCGAGAGCCGCGACTCCGCGGAGCACCCGGCCTCGGTCGCCATCTCGGTGCTCTTCGACGTCACCGGATCGATGCGGTCCGTCCCGCAGACGCTGCAGACCAAACTCCCCGAACTCTTCGGCCTGCTGCTCCGCAAGGGGTACGTCGAGCACCCGCAGATCCTCTTCGGCGCGGTGGGCGACGCCACCTGCGACCGGGTACCGCTCCAGCTTGGCCAGTTCGAGTCCGACAACCGGATGGACGCCGACCTCGGCAACATCCTGCTGGAGGGCGGCGGTGGTGGACAGATGACCGAATCGTACGAGCTCGCCATGTACGCGATGGCCCGCCACACCTCGATCGACTGCCATGAGAAGCGCGGCCGCCGCGGCTACCTCTTCCTCATCGGGGACGAGATGCCGTACGGCAAGGTCAAGGCCCGCGAGGTCCGAAGCGTGATCGGCGACAAACTCACCGAGGACATCCCGATCACCGCGATCATCCCCGAACTGCAACGAAAGTTCGACGTGTACTACATCCTCCCGGCGGGCTCCTCCTACGTCGGCAACACCGAGGTCCTCGGACTGTGGCGCAAGCTGCTGGGCCAGAACGTACTCGAACTCGACGACCTGGACGCGGTCTGCGAGACGATCGCACTCACCATCGGCCTGGGCGAGGAGGCCATCGATCTCGCCGAAGGGCTCGCCGACCTCGACGACATCGGATCGGACGCGGGAGCCTCCGTCGGAAAGGCTCTCGCCTCGATCGGCCGGGACCCCGGCGCCGTGGCTGTCTCGGAGTCGCTGATCGACGGAGCGGGACCCACCCCGGCCGGCGGCACAACGCGTCTGTGAGCTGAGCCGGGACGCGCCGGAGGGGGCACGGCGGGGTGTCCCCGCAGGACGGCGAACGAAGCCGGCCGCAGCTTGGCCGACTACACGCGCGTTCGCCGCCCGAGGAGATACCCCGGCGGGACCCCGCCCTTCGACCGCGTCCCGCAACCCGACCCACAGCGCCCCGCAACCCGACCCACCGCGCCCCGACCCAAACGAACCGCCCCGGAGGGGACATGCACACCATCGTCGTCGATCTCGGGTACGGCGACGCCGGCAAGGGCGTCGTCGTGGACCGGCTCTGCTCGGCGGAGCCGGTCCGCGCGGTGGTCCGCTTCAACGGCGGCGCCCAGGCCGCGCACAACGTCGTCACGCCCGACGGACGCCACCACACCTTCGCCCAGTTCGGCTCCGGCACCCTGCACGGGACGCCCACCCACCTGTCCCGCTTCATGCTCGTCGACCCGCTCGCGCTGGCCGCCGAGGCGGACCATCTGGCCGCACTCGGCATCCCCGACCCGCTCGCGCTGTTCACCGTCGACCGGCACGCCGCGCTCACCACCCCATACCACGCGGCCGCCAACCGACTGCGTGAACAGGCCCGCGGCGGGTCCCGGCACGGCTCCTGCGGCATGGGCATCGGCGAGACCGCGGCCTACGCGCTCACCCACCCCGAGGACGCGCCCCGGGTGGGCGACTGCACGTCCCGCCCCCGCCTGCTGCGCAAACTCGCCCTGCTGCGCGACCGATTGTCCGACGAACTGGGGCGGCTGCCGGCCCCGCCCGTCGAGCACTGCGCGGAAGCCTTCGCGGCCTTCGCGCGCTCGGTGACCCTCACCGACGACGGGCACCTCGCGAGGCTGCTGGCCGAAGGGCCGGTCGTCTTCGAGGGCGCGCAGGGCGTCCTGCTCGACGAATGGCACGGCTTCCACCCCTACACCACCTGGTCGACCACCACCTTCGCCAACGCCGAGACGCTGCTGGCCGAGGCGAACAGCGCGGGCGGCGCGGGCGCGGCGCTCCGGCTCGGCGTCGTCCGTACCTACACCACTCGGCACGGACCCGGCCCGCTGGTCACCGAGGACCCGGAACTGGCCCGCGAACTGCCAGAACCGCACAACGGCCACGGCCGCTGGCAAGGAGCCTTCCGCACCGGCCACTTCGACGCGGTGGCGCACGCCTACGCCGCCGAGGTCTGCGGGGGAGTGGACGCGCTGGCGGTCACCCACCTCGACGCGCCCGCCCGCTGCCCGGGACTGCGCATCGCCCGCGCCTACGGGATGGACGGCCGGCTCGTCGAACGCCTCCCGGCCGGCCCGTCCGTCCCGCCGGGTGATCTCGTGCGCCGGGCCGAACTGACCGCCGCCCTGGCGGCGGCCAGGCCGGCCGTCTGGGACACGCCCGGCCCCGACCCGGCCGCGTGGTCGGATGCCGTCGGCGAGGCGCTGTCCGCGCCCGTCGTCCTGGAGTCCTACGGGCCGACGTGTGCGGACGTCAAGGACCTCCGGGAGACCGGGAAGTCGAAGTACGTGCCGGGGAAGAGCTCCGGCGTGTATGTGTAGTGCCACCACTCCTCGGCGAGGTTGACGAAGCCCAGCCCTTCGAGGGTGCCCTTGAGGAACAGCCGGTTCTTCCGCTGCTCGCCCTGGATCCGCGGGTCCAGAGTGTGGGAGAGCGTGTCGAAGTAGTCGAACGGAGTGCCCATGTCGACGCTCCCGCCCGACAGCCGCACGATGGTCAGGTCCATGGTGCTGCCCCGGCTGTGTCCGGACTTCTCCGCGATGTAACCGTCCTCGAACAGCCGCGACTTATCGACATGGGGATAGAACTCGCTCTTCATCCGCTGGTCGTCGAGATCCTTCGCCCACGCCACGAAGTGGTCGACGGCGCGCTGCGGCCGGTAGCAGTCGTACACCTTGAGCGAGTAGCCGCGGCGCAGCAGTTTCCGCTGCGCCGCGTGCAGGGCCTCGGCGGCCGGCCGGGTGAGCAGGCAGATGGGCTGCCGGTAGCCGTCGATGGGCACCCCGACGAAATTGTGCGGAGTGAAGTAGCGGATCTCCTGGATGATCGTCGGGTCGATATCGCGCAGGGCCACGAACTCCGGGGGCGCCTTGGGCCCGGACCTGGCCGGCGCCTGCGCCGGCGCGGTGGTGGTACCGGCGGTGACGGCGATCAGGGTCACGACGGACACGGTGAGCGTACGGATCATGGTCGCGAGTCTCGGCACGGGGCCTCCGTTTGTCGGGTGGATGTCATACGCGGATGGCGGTCACCAGGTCACCAGGTCACCAGGTCACCTGGGCGCGCTGGGGGCGGAGTGGTCGGATACAGTCCCGGCGTGCCACGTCGCGAGAAGGATTCCCACTGCACCTCCTGCGGAACGGCGTTCGGCCCCGCCGCAGGCTGGCCGCGCACCTGCGCCGCCTGCGGTGCGACCGCCTACCGCAATCCGCTGCCGGTCGCCGTCGCCCTGCTCCCCGTCCGCCGGGAGTCGGGCACCGGGCTCGCCGTCATCCGGCGCACCATCGAGCCCGGGCGCGGACTGCTCGCCCTCCCGGGCGGATTCATCGACCACGGTGAGAGCTGGGAGCAGGCCGTGATCAGGGAACTCGCCGAGGAGACCGGCATCGTGGCCGCCGCGGCGGACGTCACGCTCGCCGACGTCCTCACCGATGAGCAGGGCGGCTATCTGCTCGTTTTCGGGCTGCTGCCCGCGCGGCACGCCGCAGAGCTGCCGGCGTCGGTGTCCACCGACGAGACCGAGGGCTGGGACGTACTGGACGCCCCGGCCGAGTTGGCGTTCCCGCTGCACACCCTGGCGGTCCGGCGCTGGTTCGGCGGCGGATACGAGGCGCGGATACGAGGCGCGGCACGAGGCGCGGCACGGGGCCCGCTGAGCCGGGCGAACCGCACGGACCCGCACGCCTGTTGAGGACGTGGGCCGCCGGGCCGGGGTAGGGGACCGTCACTCCGACAGCCCCCGTACCCGCACCCGGTAGCCCACCTCGCCCCCGCCGTCGCGCTCCACCACCACCTGCCCGTCCGCCAGCCGGGTGGTGAAACGCTCGACCCGCGGCTCCGCCCAGCCGTCCCCGTCATCGGTGAACACGATCCCGCCGCCGGTGCGCCCCGCCGCCGGCGCCCACGCCTCCAGTTCCACGGCGCCGTCCGCGCCCGTCACCGGCAGTACGGCGCCGGCCCGCGCCAGTACCACGGTCCGCCCGAGCGGCGCGTCGACCAGGATTTGGCCCGGGCCTTCGTGCGCGGCACCGGTCGCCGTGTCGTACCAGCGGCCGCGCGGCAGCCGGACCGCCCGGGTGACCGATCCGCGCTCCAGGACCGGTGCCACCAGCAGCGCGTCCCCCAGCAGGAAGGCGTCCCCGCAGCCGCGCAGCTTGCGGTCCTCCGGGTCGTTCCACCACAGCGGCCGTACGTACGGCGCTCCGGTACGCCGCGCCAGATGGGCGAGTGTGTCGAAGTAGGGCAGCAGCCGCTGCCGTTCGTGCAGCGCGTCGGCCGCGTACTCCGCCACCTGCGGCCCGAACTCCCACGGCTCGCGCCGGCCCGCCGTGATCGCCGAATGGGTGCGGAAGAACGGCAGATAGGCGCCCAGCTGGAACCACCGCAGATACAGCTCGGGCGAGGGCGAGCCGGTAAAGCCGCCGACGTCGGGGCCGGAGTACGGCACCCCGCACAGTCCCAGTCCGAGCACCAGCGAGAGCGAGGCGCGCAGTCCGGCCCAGCCGGTGGCCACATCCCCCGACCACGTCCCGCCGTACCGCTGCATCCCCGCCCAGCCGGAGCGCGAGAAGAGGAACGGGCGGGCGTCCGGCGCCAGTTCCCGCAGTCCCTCGTATCCGGCCCGGGCCATCGCCAGCCCGTAGACGTTGTGGGCCTCGCGATGGTCGCCGCCCCGGCCCTCCAGGGCGTGCCGGGCCGAGCGCGGCAGGGTCGGCTCGCCGAACGCGGTGAAGGACACCGGCTCGTTCATGTCGTGCCACACCCCGGCGAAGCCCTGCGCCAGCCGCTCCGCGTACAGCCCGCCCCACCACTTGCGGGCTCGCGGATCGGTGAAGTCCGGGTAGACCGCCTCGCCCGGCCACACCACGCCGCGCACCTCCCGGCCCCGGGTGTCGCGGACGAACGCCCCGGCCGCCGTCCCGCTGTCGTAGACCGCGTTGCCCGGTTCCGCCTTCACCGCGGGATCGATGATCGACACCAGCCGCACCCCGTCACGCCGCAGATCCGCGGCGAGCCCCGGCAGATCGGGGAACCGCTCCCGGTCCACGGTGAACACCCGGTGCCCGTCGTAGTGGTCGATGTCCAGATGCAGTGCCGACAACGGCAGATCGCGCTCCCGGAACCCGGCCGCGACCCTGCGGACCTCCCGCTCGTCTCCGAAGCCCCACCGCGAGTGCTGGTAGCCCAGCGCCCAACGCGGCGGCAGCGCGGGCCGGCCGGTCAGCGCCGTCCAGCCCGCCAGGATCCGGGCCGGGGTGCCGGTCAGCACCCAGTAGCGCAGCGGTCCGCCGTCGATCCGCAGCTCGCAGCCACCGGGCCGGTCGTGCCCGGAGCCCGCGCCCTCCTCGCCCTCCCGCAGCGTCACCTGTCCGTCCCATGTGTTGTCGTGGAAGACCAGATGGCAGCTCGCGTCCGCGACCACCAGCTGCACCGGCATGGTGATGTACAGCGGGTCGTCGCCCGGTTCGAAGGAACCGCCCGGGTCGGTGTTCCACAGCCGGTACGAGCCCTCCCGGAGCCGGGGCCCGCCCGCCCGGCCGCCCAGGCCGAACACGCACGCGTCCGCGGCGGTCTCCGAGCGCTGCACCCAGCGCGTGCCGTCGCCCGGTTCCCGGCCCGCCGGATCCCACCAGCGGGGCGGCAGGTCCCGCCGCAGCAGCACACCGCCGGGGGTACGGAACTCCACGGCGCCATGGCGCGACACCAGCACCGTGACGCGCTCCGACACCACCCGCCAGCCGTCCTTGTCCAGCTCCAGCTCGACCCGCGCGTCCACCGCGGGGCAGCCGGCCGCCAGCGCGTACGAGGGCTCCGGTTCCGCCCCTTCCCAGCCGCAGAACACCGCGCCGCCCACCGCGACCCGCACCCGCAGCGACGAGCGCGCGAACCGCACCACCCCGCCGCCCGGCATCGGCTCCACGCTCTGCGCGGGACCGGGCACCCGGGCCCGTTCCGCACCCCGCCGCGGCAGGTCCCGCGCATCGGTCCGCTGCCGGCGCCACGCGGACCGCACCGTCCGCAGACCGTTCGCGGACCCCACCATCCGTACCGACCGCACCAGGTCCCCAGCATCCATAGTGCTTACCCTTCCACTGCTCCCGGCCGCCTTACCGCCCGTTCAGCCAGCGTTCACCTGTAGGCGAAGCACATCGCGGCATTCCCCGTTGTGGGGGTCCCGCCCTGGCGCCGGAGACGATCACATGGCATCGTCCTGCCCAGCCCTGCCGTAGGACATTCCGCCCGCGCAGGGTCCAGCCGCACACAAAGCGACGACGCCGTACCGTCCGGGAGCCGCCCCATGAGCACCACGACCGAGCCCGCCCACGCCCCGGAGCCCCTGTGGACCCCCGGCCCCGACCGTGTCGCCGGAGCGCGGATCACCCGCTTCCAGGCCTGGGCCGCCGAGCACCGCGGGGCCCCGGCCGGCGATCCGGCGGACCCGATCGCGAGCTACCAGGCACTGCACGCCTGGTCGGTCCGGGAGTCCGCGACGTTCTGGGGGGCCGTCGCCGACTGGTTCGAGGTGCGCTTCTCCACCGCCTACGAGGCCGTACTCGCCGACGCGTCCATGCCGGGCGCCCAGTGGTTCACCGGCTCGGCCCTCAACTACGCCGAGCACGCGCTGCGCGCCGCCCTGGACCCGGAGCGCGCCGACGCCCCCGCCCTCATCCACCTCGACGAACGCTCCGAACCCGTCGGGACCAGCTGGGCCGAGCTGAGCCGCCAGGTCGCCTCCGTCGCCGGCCGGCTCCGCGGCCTCGGCGTCACCCCCGGCGACCGGGTCAGCGGCTATCTGCCCAACATCCCGCAGGCCGTCGTCGCGCTGCTCGCCACCGCCGCCGTGGGCGGGGTATGGACCTCCTGTGCCCCGGACTTCGGCGCCCGCAGCGTCCTGGACCGCTTCCAGCAGGTCGAGCCCGTCGTCCTGTTCGCGGTCGACGGCTACCGCTACGGAGGCAAGGAGCACGACCGGACGCAGAGCGTCGCCGAACTGCGTGCCGAGCTGCCCTCACTGCGCGCCGTCATCCACATCCCGCTGCTGGGGACCCCGGCGCCCGACGGTGCGCTGGACTGGGACACCGTCGTCTCCGACGACACGGAACCCCGCTACGCGCAGGTGCCCTTCGACCATCCGCTGTGGGTGCTGTACTCCTCGGGCACCACCGGCCTGCCCAAGGCCATCGTGCAGTCGCAGGGCGGCATCCTGCTCGAGCACCTCAAGCAGACCGGTCTGCACATGGATCTGGGCCCGGGTGACCGCTTCTTCTGGTACACCTCCACGGGCTGGATGATGTGGAACTTCCTGGTGTCGGGTCTGCTGGCCGGCGCCACCGTCGTCCTTTACGACGGCAGCCCCGGCCACCCCGACACCGGCGCCCAGTGGCGGATCGCCGAGCGGACCGGGGCCACCGTCTTCGGCACCTCCGCCGCGTACGTCATGGCCTGCCGCAAGGCCGGTGTCCGTCCCGGCCGTGACTTCGATCTCTCGGCGGTGAAGTGCGTCGCCTCGACGGGCTCCCCGCTGCCGCCCGACGGCTTCCGCTGGATCCACGACGAGGTCAAGGAGGACGTCTGGATCGCCTCCGTCAGCGGCGGCACCGATGTGTGCAGCTGCTTCGCGGGCGGTGTCCCCACCCTTCCCGTCTACATCGGGGAGCTGCAGGCGGCTTCGCTCGGCACCGACCTGCAGGCCTGGGACGTGGACGGCAAGCCCGTCATCGACGAGGTCGGCGAGCTGATCGTCACCAACCCCATGCCGTCGATGCCGGTGCGGTTCTGGAACGACCCCGAGGGCGTCCGCTACCGCGAGAGCTACTTCGACATGTTCCCGGGTGTGTGGCGGCACGGCGACTGGATCACCATCACCGCCCGCGGCACCGTGATCATCCACGGCCGCTCCGACTCCACCCTGAACCGGCAGGGCGTCCGGATGGGATCGGCCGACATCTACGAGGCTGTCGAACGCCTCCCGGAGATCCGCGAGTCCCTCGTCCTCGGCGTCGAGCAGCCGGACGGCGGTTACTGGATGCCGCTGTTCGTCCAGCTCGCGGAGGGCGCCACGCTCGACGACGAACTGCGCGGCCGCATCAAGGCCGTGATCCGCAGTGAGCTCTCCCCGCGCCATGTGCCCGACGAGATCATCGCCGTCCCCGGTGTTCCCCACACCCTCACCGGCAAGCGCATCGAGGTCCCCGTCAAGCGCCTGATGCAGGGCACCACGCTGGACAAGGCGGTCAACCCCGGGTCCGTCGACGACATGGAGGTGCTGCGCTTCTACGAGCGGCTGGCCAGGGACCGCCGCCCGTAGAAGCGCTTGCCGTGCTCGTGTGGTCGGTCAGCCGGTGTACTGGGCGAAGATCTTTGAGAACTCATAGGGCGTCTGCGGGACGTTGGTGCACATGTACAGCGCCCCGTTGCAGGCGTTGCGATCGCGGGTCGTCTCCCAGAAGCCGAGCACGCCCAGGTGCTTGCCCTGGGCGAACGACACGAGCTGTCGGGAGTCCGTCTGGTCGAAGATGTGCCCGTCGTCGTTCTGGCCGAGCATCGGGGTGACGCCGGTCATGGCCCACAGCTGCGCGTCGGTTTTGCCGGGGTAGAGGGTCCTGAGCTGCGCCTGGGTGCTCTGCGCCGCCTGGACGGCCGCGTCGCCGTAGTCGGTGGCGCGGTAGTAGTCCATCGCCATGACGTTGACGACGTCGAGGGTGACGCCCGCGTCGCGCGCGGACTTCACGAGGGTGATCCCGTCGGCCGTCAGGCCCTCGGGGAGCACCGGAAGGGTCAGCGAGATCCGCAGCCCGGGGTGCGCCTGCTGGAGTCGGGCCAGCGCCTGCGAGCGGCGGCTGATGGAGGCGGGGTCGGCGGTGGCGGCGCCTTCGATGTCGAAGTCGGCGTAGGTCAGGCCGTAGGCGTTGACGACGGCGTCGTACTCGGCGTAGAGCGAGTCCACGGTGGTGCAGGCCTGGGCCAGTTCGGAACCGGAGGCGCCGCCGAAGGAGATCTTCACATCGCCGCCGACCGCCCGGATGGCGTCGACCTGGTCCTTCGCCCATCCGGCGCGCGGATCATAGGCGTTGAACCACATGGCCTTGCAGCCCGAGGCGGTGATGAAGGCCATGGTGAAGCTCCTCAGCCCGCTCGCTGAGGCCATGTCGGGCATGCTCGGCGTCGGCCAGGCTCCCATGTCGACGTACGGGGCGGTGTGCACGGTCCCGGAGCCACCGCCCGTGCTGGTGGTGCCGCTGACGGCCGCGCTGTACGCCGAGGTGTTGCCCGCGGCGTCCTTGGCCCTGATCCGGAAGCTGTACGTCGTGGTGGGCTGCAGCCCGGTGGCGGTGTACGAGGTCCCGGTGACGGCTACGGGGGAGGCGCCGTCGCGGGAGACCTCGTAGCCGGCGACCGATCCGGAGTCGTCGGTGGAGGCCGTCCAGTGCACCGTAAGTAAGGAGCCGGTGGCGGAGCCGATGGTGACCCCGCCGGGCACCGACGGCGGAGTGGTGTCCCCGCCTCCGCCGCCCGCGTCGCAGGAGCCGCCGTTCAGCTTGCAGTTGAGCGGCGTGGCCGCGCCGGCGCCGACCCAGCCGAAGATCGCGGAAGCGCCCGGCGTCAGAGTGCCGTTGTAGTCCCGGTTGGTGAACGTGAAGTGCGATCCGCTCTGGGTGAGCAACGCGTCCCAGTAGCTGCCGACCGTGCTCCCGGACGGGAGGTCGAACTCCACCTTCCAGCTGGTCAGAGTGGAACCGCTGCCATTGGTGATCTGGTACTGGGCCTGGTAGCCGGAGCCCCAGTCCGAGGTCTTGGTGAAGGCCGCCGAGACGCCGCCCGCGGCGGTGGCGGGCGATGAGAGGAACAGGACGAGCGTCCCGAACAGTGCCAGGACGAGCGTGAGGGATCTTCGCATGCTGGACTCCCATAGGTCTGTACCAATGCCGCCCAGTACGTGAATACTTGACCTTCAGGTGCACGTCAAGAGTCATCGACGACCCGTCAATCTCCGTAGGGCGGTCCGTCGGCCTCCACGGGACGATCCGTCAGCCCCCGTACGTGCTCTCGGACTCGCCCAGCACCGCCGCGAAATCGTCCGCCAGCCGGACCGCCTCGGCCTCCGGCAGGGCGGCCGTGGTGATCCGCACCCCGGGCGCCGACGCGGTGCGGAACCGTGCCCCGCCCGCGACCCACCACCCGTGCGACCGCAGTCCGTTGACCACCGCCGACTCGTCCCTGACCGGCACCCAGACATTCAGCCCGCTGCGGCCGTGCGCGGCGATCCCGCGTCGCCCCAGCTCGCCGATCAGCGCCTCCCGGCGAGCGGTGTACGCGGCCTCGGCCCGCGCCACCAGCTCGGATGTCGCCGGATCCGTCAGCAGCCGCAGCACCGTCTCCTGCAGCACATGGCTCACCCACCCCGAGGTGAGCAGCAGCAGTCCGTCGTGCCGGGCCAGCGATGTCTCGTCGCAGGCGAGCGCGGCCCACCGCAGGTCGCTGCCCAGATGCTTGGACACGGTTCTGACCTGGGCCCAGCGGGGGAGTCCGCCGGTGGTGAGGGAGTGCAGGCCGACCCCGGAGGTGTCCGCCGTGTAGTCGTCCTCGATGACCAGGACCTCGGGTGCGGCGGCCAGCACCGCCAGCAGCTCCGCCCGCCGCCGCTCGGAGAAGCACGCCCCCAGCGGGCTCTGGGAGCGCGGCATGCACACCACCGACCGCGCCCCGGCCCGCAGCGCGGCCCGCAGCGCCTCCGGCCGCATGCCGTCGTCGTCCACCGGGACCGGGATGATGCGCAGCCCGAGCGCCGGTGCCAGGTCCAGCAGTCGGTGGAAGCCCGGATCCTCCATGGCCACGGCGTCGCCCGGCCGCAGTTCGGCCGACAGCAGCCGCCCGATGCAGTCCAGCGCCCCATGGGCGAACGTCACCTGCCCGGCCGGTACGCCGTCGCGCTCGAACCAGCGACGGGCCACCGCCTCCAGCTCCGGCAGCCGGGGCGAGGTCCGGTGCGACCCGGGTCCCGGCGTCACCCGGGACGGTGGCAGGAGATCGGGCAGGAACGCCGGGTCGGGGTGGCCGCCGGCCAGACTCCGTACGCCTTCCGGGGTCTTCGGGGGCCTGCGCGAGCCGCTCGTTCCGACGGCGGGGGCCTCGGCGATCACCGTGCCGCCCCGCCCGCGGGTCAGCACGATCCCGCGCTGCCGCAGCTCCTTGTACGCCGTGGCCACGGTGCCGGGACTCACTCCGAGATCCCCGGCGAGCCGGCGCACCGGCGGCATGGCGCTGCCGGGCGCCAACGAGCCGGCCGCGACCGCCCGTTCGACGGACGCGGCAATCCCCTTGGCGGTCGTACCGCTGATCGCATATTGTGTTGCCACATTGAACAGTATGTACCAATACAAAATTCGCGTCAAGGGGGAACAGATGCAGATCCCAGGAGGCCGTGACGGCCGCCGGATGCTCTGGATCAATCTCGTCGACAAGACCGGATCCGGTCTCTGGGTGAGCGTGACGGCCCTGTACTTCATCGTCGTCGCGGACCTGAGCGCCGGCCAGGTCGGCCTGCTCCTCGCGCTGGCCGGAGCCGTCGGCATCGCGGGCTCGCCTCTCGCCGGGCGGCTCGCCGACCGCTTCCCGCTCACCCGGCTGCTGCTCGCCGTCCAGATAGTGCGCGGCGCCTCCGCCCTGCTCGTCCTCGCCGCCCACGGCTTCTGGCAACTCCTGCCGCTCGTGGCCGTGGGCAGCTTCGGCGAACGCTCCGCCTCCGTACTCACCAAGCTCTACGCCGCCCGGGTCGCCGGACCCGACCGCTCCCGCTACCAGGCGGTCCAGCGCACCGTCGTCAACGTCGGCTACACGGTCGGCGGTCTCGGCGCCTCGGCCGGCATCGCCTTCGGCAGCACCGGCGTCTACCGGGGCCTCCTGCTCGGCGACGCCCTCTCCTTCTGCGTCGTCGCCGTTCTGGTCGCGCGCTGCACCGAGCCCCCGTCGGCGACCCGTACGGTCAGGACCTCGGCACCGGCCCGCGCAGCCGCCGGCCGTCCCGCCGCCGGCCGTCCCGCCGCCGGCCGTCCCGAGGCAGCGCCGAACCCCTGGCGCGACCGCGGATACCTCGCCTACGCCGCCACCGACGCACTGCTGTTCCTCGACGGTTCCGTGCTGCGCGTCGGCATGCCGCTGTGGATCATCAGCGCCACCACCGCCCCACACGGACTCGCCGCGCTGCTCTTCGTCATCAACACCGTCGTCGTGGTGCTCCTCCAGGTCCGGCTCTCCCGCCATGGCCGCACCCCGCGGCTCGCCGCCATGACCTTGCGTCAGGTCGCCGCGTGCTACCTCCTCGGCGGAGCCGCGGTGGCCGCCTCCGTCGTCGACGCCCGCTGGGCGGCGACCGCGGCTCTGCTGGTCGCCGCCGTGGCCTTCACCTTCGTGGAGATGTTCCAGGCCACCGTCTCGTGGGAGCTGTCCGTGGCCCTGGCACCGGACGACGCGCAGGGCGCGTACGTCGGTGTCCACGGACTCGCCCAGGCCACCGAACGTGCCGCGGGGCCACTGATCATGACGTCCGCCGTCATCGCGGGCGGCCCGCTCGGCTGGCTCGGCTTCGGCGCGGCGCTCGCCGCGACCGCCCTCGTACAGAAGCGCATGGTGCTCCGACGCCTGGGATCCACCCACTCCGTGACGGATCGGGCCGCATTGTCCGAGGCTCCGGTTACGGTGAGTGAGCAATGATCGTTGCGCCGAGGGGGAGCCATGGCACACACCAGGAACAGGAACACCCGCCGGACGAGCGGCCGTTCACGGGACCGGTCAGGCAGCTGTTCACCGGAGCGCTCACGGGACCGTTCGCGCGGGAGGACACCACGCCGTACGAGCGGGCGGCGCGCCCTGCGCCGTGAGGCGCCCAGCATCGTCGCGCTGCTGGCCGGCGAACGGGACTTCGCCGCGATGCGCCGCTACCGCGGCTTCCCCTTCGCGTTCGAGGACCATCCACGATATCTGCGGCAGATGGACGGCCTGCTGCGGTCGCTGGCCTCCCAGGGCCTGTTCGTCACCGTGACCCTCTTCGATCCTGGCGAGTACGCGGAGTACTGCGCCGACACCGGACAGGACCCGGACACCCCAGCCGCCCGCGCCCGCTACACCGCCGACATCACGGCGGGCGGCGCCGCCGTCGCCTACACCGGACAGCCAGTGCCCCGGCTCATCGCCCAACTGGCCCACGAAACCGACCGGCAGGCGGTCTGGGACCGCGCCACCGAGGTGCTCACCACCGCGGGAGGCAGTACGGACGGCGGCCGCGATGTCGGCCACGCCGCCTTCGAACGGGCCTCCCAGGCCCTGATGAGACTCATCGAAGCTGTCGGAACGGGCACCCACCACGCGGTCTGCAGCGTCCCGCTGGGCGACAGCCCCCTGCTCGCCGTCCTGACCACGGACTGCCATGCGGACGGCCAGGTCCACTTCGTGGAGGCCGACGCACTCGTGTTCTGCACGGTGCTCGCCGCGGCAGCCGTAAGTGACAGCCCAGGTGGCATCGTCGTCCGCACCACCGGCGCCGACGGCGGCGACGAGGTTCGCGGCTGGTCGCTGCACGACGGCTGGCCGCACCCGCTCACCGAGGCGGAAGTCTTCAACGCCTACTGCACCGACGCCGAAACCGGCGAACCGGTACCCCCGGAACCCGGCGTCGCCTACCGCCCCGGTCTGCCCCTTCGGCCGCCACCGGGCGGCTGACCCGGCCTACGCCGAGGGGCGTTCCACCGACCACCGGTGGAACGCCCCTCGGAGCTGCCAGGTTGTCACTCGCCGGACAGCACCGCCTGCGCCGCGCGGCGCGACTCGTCAGCGGTGTCGGTCGCACGGGCCGCGGCCGCGGCCCGCTCGCACTGCGCCAGCGTGTACTTCGCCAGCGTGGCGCGCACATAGGGAATGGACGCCGCACCCATGGAAAGGCTGGTCACACCCAGACCCGTGAGCACACAGGCCAGCAGCGGGTCGGCAGCCGCCTCGCCGCAGACGCCACAGCTCCTGCCCTCGGCCCTGGCCGCGTCCGCCGACGCCGCCACCAGGTCGAGCAGCGCCGGCTGCCACGGGTCCTGCAGCCGCGAGACCGCGCCGACCTGCCGGTCGGCCGCGAAGGTGTACTGCGCCAGGTCGTTGGTGCCCAGTGACAGGAACTCGACCTCCTGGAGGATGGAGCGTGCCCGCAGCGCCGCCGAGGGAATCTCCACCATCGCGCCGAACTTCGCCTGCAGACCCGCCTCACGGCACGCATCGGCGAACGCCTTGGCGTCGATGCGGTCGGCCACCATCGGCGCCATGACCTCGAGGTGGACCGGCAGGCCCTCGACCGCCTTGGCCAACGCCCGCAGCTGCGTCTGCAGCACATCGGGGTGCTCCAGCAGCGACCGCAGACCCCGCACACCCAGCGCCGGGTTCGGCTCGTCGGCGGGGGTGAGGAAGTCCAGCGGCTTGTCGGCGCCGGCGTCGAGCACCCGCACGACCACGCGGCCCCCGGGGAACGCCTCGAGGACCTTGCGATACGCCTCGATCTGCTTCTCCTCCGACGGCGCCTTCGCGGAATCGTCGAGGAAGAGGAACTCGGTGCGGAACAGGCCCACACCCTCGGCGCCGGCCTCCAGAGCCGCGGGCACATCGCCGGGACCGCCGATATTGGCGAGCAGCGGCACCTTGTGACCGTCGGAGGTCGCACCGGGACCGGAGGTCGCCGACAGTGAGGCCTTGCGGGCGGCGGCGGCTTCTTCCAGCTCCGCGCGCTTCTCCGCGCTCGGGTTGACGAAGAGCTCGCCGGTGCTGCCGTCCACCGCGATGACGGTGCCTTCGGCGATCTCGCCCGCGCCGGGCATCGCCACCACGGCCGGCACCCCCAGGGCACGCGCCAGGATCGCGCTGTGGCTGGTCGGCCCGCCCTCCTCGGTGACGAAACCGAGGACCAGAGTCGGGTCGAGCAGCGCGGTGTCCGCCGGCGCCAGATCGCGCGCGATCAGTACGTACGGCTCGTCGCTGTCCGGCACACCCGGCATCGGCACACCGAGAAGCCGGGCCACGATGCGGTTGCGGACATCGTCCAGATCGGCCACCCGGCCGGCCAGGTACTCGCCCGCGTTGGCCAGCAGTGCACGGTAGGAGGCGAAAGCGTCGTACACCGCGCGTTCCGCGGAACTGCCCACCGCGATCCGGCGCTCGACATCGGCCATCAGCTCGGGGTCCTGGGCCATCATGGCCTGGGCCTCCAGTACATGCTGGGCCTCACCGCCGGCCAGGTTCCCACGCGCGATCAGGTCAGCGGCCACGGCCTCCACGGCCTGCCGGGCACGGCCCTGCTCACGCGGAGCCTCCTCCGCCGGGATCTGCTTGGCCGGGGGTTCCAGAACAGCGGTACCCATGTGCCGTACCTCGCCGATCGCCACACCGTGGCTGACACCGACGCCTCGCAGCGTTGTCTCCATCTCACCTGTCTCCGGTCAATGCGACGGGCGATGCCGTCGGGTAAGTACTGCTGACGCCCCCGTGCGGTAAAGCGGGAAGTTACTGCCAGACGAAGAGCTGGGCGCCGGCGGCGACGTCGCCGTCCTCGGCCACTCCGCTCAGCGCCTCCGCGGTGGCTTCGAGAGCCACGACGGGACACACCGGAGACTTGCCCGCGGCCTCGACAGCGGCCGGGTTCCAGCGGATGACGTCCTGCCCGCGCTTCACGGTGTCGCCCTTCGCGACGAGCAGTTCAAAGCCCTCCCCATTGAGCTGCACGGTGTCGATACCCAGGTGGGTGAGGACACCGTGTCCCTCGTCGTCCACCACGACGAACGCGTGCGGGTGCAAGGAGACGATGACGCCGTCGACAGGAGAGACCGCGGTCGAAGGCTCGCGCGCGGGGTCGATGGCGGTGCCCGGGCCCACCATCGCGCCGGAGAACACGGGGTCCGGCACAGCCGCGAGGCCGATGGCGCGTCCGGCCAGGGGTGACGAAACGGTCGTCATGGGAAGCCTCCTAGATGCGGAGCTCAAAGACGCCGTCACTGCCTGTTACCGGACGGCGATGCCGCTTGAGCAGCCTAAGTCATGTGAAGTAAGGGTTCCGCCCGAGCGGATCCGACCATCGGGTGATCGATCCCGACCACTAAGTGTGGCATCCCTGTCAGGTCGGTACGGAGGGCCGAAGGACCCGAGTAGCCGATTTGCACCGGGCCGAGGCGTCCAGTACCTTGACACAACCGCCTCGACGAGTGCCGCGGAAACGCATGTTTCCGCAATGGCAGTCTCGAAAGGGCCGGGAAATCCGATGGAAAGCTTCTGCTAAAGTCGGGTGCAGCGGGAAAGCCGAAAGGCAGAAACGCTAAAGCAGGAACAAGTAGAACTCCCGCCGGCTGGGAATCGGGCGTGAAAGCGTCTGGTAGA
>NZ_JASISZ010000072.1:23644-39860 GCF_030063355.1 Streptomyces sp. PH10-H1 | reverse complement strand
TGAGTAGGTGTACTCATGTGGCGTGGGCCACAGTTGTCCAGGCTGGGGGCATGACGAATCCGATTCATCAGCAGACGACGGCGGCGTATTACGCGCAGGCGGCGATTTCGTTCGGGATCGCGCTGGGGAGCATGGCGCTGGGGGTGGCGTATCTACCTGTGGGGGCGTGGGTGCGGGCGTTCTTGGGGGTGGGGTTGCTGTATCTGGTGACCTCGGCGTTCACGCTGGCGAAGTGTGTGCGGGACCGGCAGGAGGTGGGGCAGGTGGTGAGCCGGGTGGATCAGGCGCGGCTGGACAAGCTGCTGGCGGAGCATGATCCGTTCCGGGTGGACGGGGTCTGAGGCCGAGCCCTCGCGGTCCCGCCGGCGTTTCCGGGGTGGGGCCGGGGGCAGGCGCCCGTCTGACGAGGGAGGTTCGGAGTGGGCGCTTCGATTCGGAGGTCCGGGGCCATGGGCCGGGCGGCGGCGGGCAGCCGGGCGGTCGAGTGGGCGGCGCGGTGGGGGCTCGCCACGCGTGGCGTGATCTATCTGCTGATCGGCGCGCTGGCGATCCAGGTCGCCGCCGGCCGGAACGGGAATCAGGCGGACCGCGGCGGCGCGGTGGAGCAGATCTCCGGGGAGCCGTTCGGCAAGGTGATGGTGTGGGTGGTCGGGCTCGGGCTCGCGGGCATGGCGTTGTGGCGCCTGTCGGAGGCCCTGTTCGGGGCCGCCGGCCCTGGCGGGCATAAGGGGACGAAGCGGCTCACCTCGGCCGGGCGGTTCGTGTTCTACGGCCTGGCCGCGTTCTCCGTGATCGCTTTCGCGCTGTCGAGGACAGCCGGCCAGGGCGCCAGCCAGGGCGGGTCGAGCGACAAGCAGTCCAAGGACGTCACCGCGAAGGTGCTGGACATGCCCTACGGGCAGTGGCTGGTGGGGATCGCCGGGGTGACGCTCGTCGCGGCCGGTCTGTGGACCGCCGTCCGGGCCGCGCAGCGTGCGTTCCGCAAGCATCTCAAGGTGAGCGAGATGTCCCGGCAGAACCGTGAGGTGGTCGATTTCCTGGGGATCGCCGGCGGGATCTGCCGGGGCGTCGTCTTCGCGACGGCCGGCGGCTTCGCCGTGGCGGCGGCCGTGAAGTACGACCCGAACCAGGCCAAGGGGCTGGACGACACCCTGCGCTCCTTCCGGGAGACGCCGGCGGGCCCTTGGTTGCTGGTGGCCATCGCGCTGGGGCTGGCGCTCTTCGGTGCGTTCTCGTTCGCCATGGCGCGCTGGCGCAAGCTCTGACCTGCGGAGATCTGCAGAGATCTGCGGTGAACTGCGTGAACTGCGGCGAACTGGATCTGTGAGGGATCTCAGCCCGGCATGCGGTCCGGCCGGAGCGGGTCGGCGTACCTCTCACGGCTGACGGCAGTCAGCCTCGAGAGGGGGGTCCGGACCGTTCTCCCGGGCGATCCGGTGGCGGATTCCGGCGGCCAGGATGGTGGAGAAGAGCCCCTCGAACGAAGGAAGGACCTCCCCCGCATGCCTGCCAAGCAGCACGTCACCCTTGGAATCGTCCTCGGTGGCCTCGGCCTCGCCGTGGCTGCGGCTCTCACGATGCCCCAGGTCGTGGACTGGTACCAGGGGCGGCATGTGGAGGAGGCCGGCTACGCGTCGGGCAGCAAGGCCAAGGCGGCCCGGGAATCGGTGCCGCGCTGGCTGCCGGACGAGGCGACCGCGGTGAAATACCGGATGTCGACCAAGGGCGGCGACCGGCTGCTGAAGGCGACGCTGGCCGACGGGAAGCTGCCAGCGGGATGCACTCGGGGCGCTGGCAATGGGCGCGCCCACCTCAGGGCGGACTGGTTCCCGAAGGGCACCGACAAGGAGGGGACCGCGGCGTGCGGGGCGTACAACGTGGTGCTCAAGGGCACGGATCTGTACGCCTGGCAGGACCACGCCGATTGGGTGAAGGCGAAGCAGGCGGGCTCCGACGCGCCGTAGCCGCGCCGGAAGGCGGGGCAGGCGTGATCGATTGCGCCAGTACGTCCGGGATGCCGGTCTGATCGTGGCCGGTGCGGCACAGCCGAGGCACACGATGCACCCGATGCACGTGGCGCACCCGACGCACCTGAGGAGCCCCCGATGAGACGCGTACTGGCCGTTGCCGCCGCCCTCGCCACCGCCGCCCTCGCGATGCTGGCCGCCGCGCCGCCCTCGGCCGTGACGGACAACGTCCCCTGCCACTCCCCCACCCAGCGGACGCTCGTCAACCCGGCCGATGGCCGGCAGTGGCCGTCCACCATCCGGTACTGCAATCTCACGCGCGGGCACGTCCCCGTCTATGAGAAGCGCGACGCGGGCAGCCGGGTGGTCGGCGAGCTGGTCCAGGGCGGTGCGGCCAACTGGTTCGTCTTCGAGAACAAGGGCGGCACCTTCAAGGACGGCGCCGCCGAGAACAACTGGTGGGCCAGTACTCAGGCCGACAACGGCGCCTGAGGCTGGGTGCCGGAGGTGTACTTCGCCGGTGGCGCCAATGACGAGGACGACGCCGGCCTGCTGATGCCCGGCGGCTACACCTGCGCGAACACCTGCCCGCCCGCCCCGCCATGGATGTGGTGACGCGGATGGATGTGGTGACGCGGCCCACCTGATGCGGTCTGTGACCCCGCTCCAATGAAGCGGGGTGTGGCGAGGCTCCCCCCAGCCTGCGGGCGGCGGGTGCTGCCCTTCTCCGACGGCGAACGGAGCGCTCGCCGATCGGTCTGCCACCGGCGGACCGGCCGTCCCAGCGCAGGCTCAGGGCGTTTCGCGCGGGCCCGGGACCGGCGTCTTCGGCGGCTCGGGCTCCTTCGGCGGCTCCGGCGTGGCTTCCGACCCCGCCGCAGGCGGGGGCTCAGGCGCCGGCGGGCGCACATCGTCGCCGGTCTGGGGGCCGGCCGGGTCCGCCGGGCGGGCCCGCGTCCGGTTCGCGCGGCGGACGGCGTCGTCGGCGCTGTTCTGGGCGCCGAGCGAGCCGAAGTAGAAGCCGGCGACGGTGGCGAGCACGGTCATCAGCGAAGTGACGATGGTCTTGCGCAGGTCGCCGGAGTCGCCGCCGGAGGAGAGCATCGCGACGGCGAGGGCGAAGCTGATGAGGGCGAGGATCAGTACGGCGATGATGCTGCGGGTCAGGCCACGGACGCCGCGCGGCTCGCGCAGGTCCCGCAGCAGTTCGCGGACCTCGCTGCTCGTGGCCGCCTGACCGATCAGATCGTCGGTGAGTCGCTCGCGCCACGCCGTGGCCCGGCGGACGTCGATGATGAGGGGCACCACGGCGATCACGGCGATGATGACGACGACCACAGCGATGAGTACGAAGGCCCAGGGCCCCTTGAGGCCCGGAATCGGTTCGCCTGCCACGAGGCCCGCATGCGCAAGACCCCCATCCGCTAGACCCGCATGCGCAAGATCCGCATGCGCAAGATCCGCAAGACCGTGCACGCTCATACCCGCAGCCCCCATACCCGACATAGCCAACCCCGTACCCCTGGGTTCCCGGTGGGGGATGATCCCAGCGGCGCCGGTCAATCGTCAAGCGCCGCGCGGGGGTTGGTGCGCGGCGAAGTAGGCGGCCAGCTCGGCGGCGCGCGGGAGGACGGTGCGCGGGGTGCCGCCGTCGCGGAGCGATGCGGTGGCCTGGGCGCCCGCGGCGACCGCCATGCGGGCGGCGACGGGTGAGGTGTCGGTGGGGCCGCCGTCACGGGCGAAGCGCAGGAACTCGTCGATCAGAAGCGGGTCGGAGCCGCCGTGGCCGGCGTTGTCCTGGAGCGCGGGGACGGGGTGCACGGCATCGGCGTCCCAACGATGGCCGGAGCGGCGGGAGTTCCAGACCTTGACGACGGCGCCGGGGCCGGCGCGGACCGCCGGGTCGAGGTCGGCGATGGCGGTGACCCGCGCTCCCGCCTCTGGCCGGTGCGCGGTCCCGGCGAGGCTGTCGCGCAGGCGCAGCCCGATGACGCCGATCCGGAGGTCGGGCTCACGCGAGCCATCTGGACGGACGTCGGTCATGGGCGGTCTTCTTCAATCAGCATTGGGCAGAGAAGCGGCAGAGACTCAGCAAAAAGGGATAGGAGCTCGGCGACGTCTGGGGGTTGGCCTCAACTTAGTAACCGCTTACTATCTCGGTCAACACCTCACCCCGGAGCTGATGTGACCTTGCCGCCCTTCCTCCAGCTGCCCCCCACCGACCGGGTGCGTTCACCGCGCACCGGCTGGACCCGCGCGCATTGGGAGGCGGTGGCCGACCGGATGCTCGACGGGCTCGTGCCGTACGCCTCCCACGGCTTCGCCCAGTACCGGCTGCCGGGCCGCAACAGCTGGTCGGGGGTGGTCTCCGACGGGCTGGAGGGCTACGCGCGCTCCTTCCTGCTGGCCGCGTTCCGGATAGCGGGAGCCGGTGGCGAGGTGGATCAGCGGCTCATCGAGCGGTACGCGGCGGGGCTCGCGGCCGGCACTGATCCGGACAGCGGCGAGTCCTGGCCCGCGCTGACCGACTGCTCGCAGCAGATGGTCGAGGCGGCGTCGGTGGCGATCGCCCTGCACGAGACGCGGCCGTGGATCTGGGACCGGCTCGACGAACGGGTCCAGGCGCGGGTCGTCGACTGGTTCTCCGGATTCGTCGGGCACCGCACCCACGAGAACAACTGGCGGCTCTTCCAGGTGGTGTCCGAGCAGTTCCTGGCCTCGGTGGGCGCGCCCTTCAGCCAGTCCGACATCGACGGCGGGCTGGACCGCATCGAGGACTGGTACGTCGGCGACGGCTGGTACTCCGACGGCGACGGCCGCAACTTCGACTACTACATCGGCTGGGCGATGCACCTGTACCCACTCCTGTGGGCGCGGATCGCGGGTGAGCGGGACGGCGAGCGCGCCAAGGTCTACAAGGAGCGGCTGGCCCAATTCCTGTCCGGATACCCGCACTTCTTCGGCAGCGACGGCGCCCCGGTGCACCAGGGCCGTTCGCTGACGTACCGCTTCGCCGCCGTCGCCCCGGTGTGGATGGGCGCGCTCGCCGACGCGACCCCGCTGGAACCGGGCCTGACCCGGCGGCTCGGCTCCGGGGTGCTGCGGCACTTCGTGGAGCGCGGTGTGCCCGACGAGCGCGGACTGCTGTCGCTCGGCTGGTACGAGCCGTTCCTCCCCACCACGCAGGGGTACTCCGGGCCGGCGTCCCCGTACTGGGCGAGCAAGGGCTTCCTCGGACTGCTGCTGCCCGCCGATCACCCGGTATGGACCGAGCGGGAGCTCGCGCTCCCGGTCGAGGAGTCCGACCAATACATCGCGCTGCCCGCGCCCGGCTGGCTGCTGCACGGGACGAAGCACGACGGGATCGTCCGGCTGGTCAACCACGGCAGCGATCACTACGGCTTCGAGCCGGCCGGGGGCGCGGACGACCCGCACTACGCCCAGCTCGGCTACTCCACCCGCACGGCGCCGAACGCGGCGCCACACGCCTGGGAGCGCCGCGTCGACAGCCACCTCGCGCTGGTCGCCGCCGACGGCACGGCCTCGCGGCGCGGACATATCCACCCGCTGACGGCAACCGGCCGGACGGCGTCGTCCTGGCACACCGCCACCCTGCCCGCGGGCTCTGCCGACAAGGACGGGCTGAACGCCGCCGAGGCCGAGGCCACCGCTGAGGCCGAGGCCGGGTACCGCATCGAGACGACGAGCGTGCTGCACGGGCCGTGGGAGCTGCGCGTGCACCGCGTCGAAGCCCCGGCGGGAGTGACGGTCCGCGAGGGCGGTTACGCGGTCGCGGGAGCGGAGCGGCCGCAGGCCGACACCGGCCGGGGATGGGCGCTGGCCCGTACCGCGGACGGACTCACCAGCGCGCTGGTCGGCCTCTACGGATGGGACGGGGGCGCCTCGGTGCACCGTGAGGTGGAGGCGAACGCGTTCGGCCCGCACTCGGCCGTCCCGTGCCTGAGCTCAGGACCGCACCCCGGCGGGAGCAGCGTCCACGTCACGCTGGTCGCGCTGGCCGGCGATACGGTCCATCCGCAGGCTCTGCGCGAGGCGGTCGCGGCGACGGTGACGGTGACGGTGACGGTGACGGTCGATGAAAACGGCGACGACGGCGACGAAGGCCATGCCCGAAGCCATCGTCACAGCACCGTACGTATCGCGTTCCCCGACGGGACCCGGCTGACCGTCTGACCCGCCGCCCGCCGCCCGCCGATTTCGGCTTCGGCTTCGGCTTCGGCTGCAGCTTCCGCTGCCACCGATCCAAGGGCAGGCTGACTCCGGGCCTCGATCGCCAGGCAGCGGGTGTTTCATGTCGGGTATTCATGTCCGGGTATTTCATCTACCGGGACTTTCATCGCTGTTGTCGTTCACGTCCGTTGTCATTCATGTCTGTTGTGACGCATGTCCGGTGTCGTTCAGGTGAGGAGCAACCCCATGCACGAGGCGCTGCGACCCGCGGCCGTCCCCTATTACGAGGACCCCTCCCCCGGCGAGGGCGCGCTGCCGCCGCGCGCCTGGTGGAGCACCTCGGACGCGCGATACGTGAGCCTGAACGGCGCATGGCGGTTCCGGCTGTCGGACACCGCCGACGGGCAGGACGACGGCTTCGCCCGGCCGGAGTTCGATGCCACCCGCTGGGACCTGCTGCCGGTGCCCGCACACTGGCCGCTGCAGGGACACGGGTCGCCCGCGTACACCAATGTGCTGTACCCGTTCCCCGTCGACCCACCGCGCGTACCGACCGAGAATCCGACCGGTGATCACCGGCGTACCTTCGACCTGCCGGACGACTGGCCGGGCGGGGCCGCGCTGCTGCGCTTCGACGGCGTGGAGTCGTGCGCGCGGGTGTGGCTCAACGGCGAGGAGCTGGGCACGTTCAAGGGCAGCCGCCTGCCGGTGGAGTTCGAGGTCGGGGAGCTGCTGCGGCCGCGCGGGAACGTGCTGGCCGTACGCGTCCACCAGTGGTCGTCCGGCAGCTATCTCGAGGACCAGGACATGTGGTGGCTCCCGGGGATCTTCCGGGAGGTGACGCTGATCGAGCGGCCCGAGGGATCGGTCGCGGACTTCTTCGTCCACGCCGACTACGACCACACCACCGGCACCGGCACCCTGCGGGTCGACTGTGCGCCCGTCGGCAGCGTCAGTGTCCCGGAACTGGGCCTGGACCTGGAGACCGGTGAGAGCGCGACCGTGCGCGTGGAGCCGTGGTCCGCCGAGATCCCGCGGCTGTACGACGCCGAGCTGGCCACCGAGGGCGAGCGGATCCCGCTCAGGATCGGCTTCCGCACGGTGGCCGTCGACGGCGGCGTACTCAAGGTCAACGGCCGCCGGATCCTCTTCCGCGGCGTCAACCGGCATGAGTTCCACCCCGACCACGGCCGGGTGCTGGATCTGGAGACGATGCGGCAGGATCTGCTGCTGATGAAGCGCCACAACATCAACGCCGTGCGCACCAGCCACTATCCTCCGCATCCGGCCTTCCTCGAGCTGTGCGACGAACTGGGCATGTGGGTCGTCGACGAGTGCGATCTGGAGACCCACGGTTTCGAAGCGGTCGGTTGGCGCGGCAATCCGGTCGATGACGAACGCTGGACTCCGGCGCTGCTGGACCGGGCCGCGCGCATGGTCGAGCGCGACAAGAACCACCCCTCCGTCGTGATGTGGTCGCTCGGCAACGAATGCGGGACCGGTCGGGGGCTGTCGGCGATGGCGGCGTGGATCCGCGACCGCGATCCCGACCGCCCGATCCACTACGAGGGTGATCCGTCCTGCGCGGACACCGATGTGTACTCGCGGATGTACGCCGACCACGCCGAGGTCGAGCTCATCGGACGTGGCACCGAACTCCCGCTGCCCGATCCCGCTTTGGATGCCGGACGACGCGCCCTGCCGTTCATCCTGTGCGAGTACGCGCACGCCATGGGCAACGGTCCCGGTGGACTGAGCGAGTACCAGCGGCTCTTCGACACGTACGAACGCTGCCAGGGCGGCTTCGTCTGGGAGTGGATCGATCACGGGCTGCGGCAGCGCACTCGCGGCGGCGTGGAGTTCTTCGCCTACGGCGGCGACTTCGGCGAGGAGCTGCACGACGGCAACTTCGTCTGCGACGGCCTGGTGTTCCCCGACCGCACCCCGTCGCCGGGCCTGATCGAGTACAAGAAGGTCATCGAGCCGGTACGGATCGACGGGGACGGCGCGGCCGGCACGGTCCGGGTCGCCAACGGGTACGACTTCGCCGGCCTGTCGTCGCTGTCCTTCCGCTGGACGTACGAGGTCGAGGGCGAGGCCGTCGCCTCCGGCGACCTGGAGGTCCCGGCGCTGGCACCCGGCTCGGCCGTCGAACTGAAGCTGCCCCCGGCACCGGACGGCGGCCCAGCCGGCCCCGCAGGGGAAGCCGGGGAGGCCTGGTGGACGGTGCGGGCCACCCTCGCCGACGACACGGGCTGGGCGCCGGCCGGACACGAAGTGGCCTGGGGCCAGTTCGCCGCAGCCCGGACGCCCGGGCCGGTACCCGAGCCCGGTCCCGTACCCCAATCCGCGTCCCAGACTGCAACCCAGCCCGGCCACGGACCCCAGCCCGCAGCGGAGGCCGCACCCGGCTCGGCGCGCGCTCCGCGCCGGGCCGAGGGCGGTGTCGTGCTACTGGGGCCCGGCACCTTCGACGCCGCCACCGGGACGCTCAAGTACCTGGGCCACTCCCAGATCACCGGACCACGGCTGGACGTGTGGCGCGCGCCGACCGACAACGACGCGGGTTCCGGCCGGCACCCGGAGGACCAACTCGACCGCCGGTGGCGGGAGCTCGGGCTGCACCGGATGCGGCACCGGATCGAACGGGTCTCGGTCGGGTCCGACGCGCTGGCCGTCACCACCCGGGTCGCACCGGCGGCCGGAGACATCGGACTGCGCACCGTCTGCACGTGGACCGCGACCAGCGAGCGGCTCCGGCTCGGCGTCGAGATCACCCCGGAGGGCGACTGGTCCGTCCCGCTGCCGAGGATCGGACTGCGGCTGGGTGTCTGCGGCAGCCTCGACAGCGTCGAGTGGTACGGCGGCGGACCCGGCGAGGCGTATCCGGACACCCGGGCCGCCTCCCGCATCGGGCGCTACACCAGCACGGTCGACGCGCTGCAGACCCCGTACGTCCGGCCGCAGGAGAACGGCGCCCGGGCCGATGTCCGCTGGGCGCACCTGCGCCGCGAGGACGGCCAGGGGCTGCGGATCACCGGTGACCCGGCCTTCTGGTTCACCGCGCGGCGCTGGACCAGCGAACAGCTCGACGCGGCCGCCCACACCTACGACCTCGCGGCGTCCGAGACGATCTGGCTCAACCTCGACCATGGGCAGCAGGGCATCGGCAGCGGGTCCTGCGGGCCCGCCGCCCTGCCGCAGCACTGGCTGGCCGCCGCCCCGGTGTCCTTCTCCTTCACCTTCAGCGCCCTGGAGACGATGTGATCCGGCCCTATCGCCCCGCTGACCTGCCCGCCCTGTACGACATCTGCGTACGCACCGGCCAGGAGGGCGAGGACGCGCGGCCGTACTTTCCCGACCACGATCTGCTGGGGACGATCTTCGCAGCGCCGTACGCGCGGCTGGAGCCGGAGCTGGCCTTCGTGGTGGACGACGGGGAGGGCCGCGCGGTCGGCTACATCCTGGGGACGGCCGACACCGCCGCCTTCGTGAAACGGTTCCGCGCCGAGTGGCTGCCGGAGGTGGCCGCCCGCTACCCGGAGCCGGCGGGCCCGGCCCGGACCCCGCACGAGACGATGGCCGGGCTGCTGCACCATCCCGAGCGGATGCTCCTACCGGAGCTGGCGGACTACCCGGCGCACTTGCATATCGACCTGCTGCCCGGGTATCAGGGGGCGGGCCACGGGCGGGCGTTGATGGAGACGTTCCTCGGCTCGCTGGCCGACGGGGGCGTCCCGTCGGTGCATCTGGGGATGGCCACGGCGAACGTCCGGGCCCGGTACTTCTACGACCGCATGGGCTTCCATGAGATCGCGGTACCGGACCCGGGGACGCTCACCTACCTGGGACGCGCCACCTCGTAGTCCTCGTCGGCACCACCTTTGTCGTCGGCACCGCCTGCGCCGTCCGCACCCTCATCATCCGAGCCGGAATCAACTGCCACGGAGTCCAGTACGGGTGCGGGTACCGGTGCGACCGCGGACCCGGGCGCAGACTCGGGCGCGGGCGCCGCGTATTCCGGCCAGCCGTGCCGCGGGGGCACGGCGACCGTGCGCCACCACCAGTCGTCCGGGAGGTCGGCGGCCGGTTCGAAGGGCGCGCCGGGACGCGGGGTGGCGAGCTTCGCCCCCAGCTCCTTGGCGGCGGCGAGAGTGCCCTCGGCGGGGTCCGCCCACGGGTGCGGGGCGAGGTTGAACGTGCCCCAGTGGATCGGGAGCATCGCGCCCCGGGGTGTGCCGCCGGACAGGTCCACGTGGGCCCGCATGCCTTCCTCGGGCGTCATGTGGATGTCCGGCCAGAACTCGCTGTAGGCGCCGATCTGGATCATCGTGGCGTCGAACGGGCCGTGCTGCGCGCCGATATCGGCGAAGCCGGGGAAGTACCCCGTGTCGCCGCTGTGGTAGATCCGGTGGTCGCCTCCGGCCACCACCCAGGAGGCCCACAGGGTCTGCTGGCGACCGCGCAGCCCGCGGCCGCAGAAGTGCCGGGCCGGGGTCGCGGTCAGGGTCAGGCCGTCCACCTCGGCCGACTCGTTCCAGTCCAGTTCGTGCAGCCGCTTGGGGTCGATGCCCCAGTACTCCAGGTGGGCGCCGACGCCCAGCGGGACGGCGAAGACGGTGTCGGTGCCGACCAGCGCGCGGATGGTGGGCATGTCCAGGTGGTCGTAGTGGTCGTGCGAGATCACCACCACGTCCACCTTCCCGAGCGACTTCAGCGGCACCGGCACCGGGTGCACCCGCTTCGGCCCGGCGAAGGCGAACGGCGAACAGCGGTCGCCCCACACCGGGTCGAAGAGCACCCGCCGCCCGCCGATCTCGGCCAGGACCGTCGAGTGGCCCATCCATGTCAGCCGCAGCCCGGACTTCGGCGGCACCGCCAGATCGGCGAGTGTCGTCGGATGCACCGGGATCGGAGCGGCGGGCTTGCGCAGGGCCCGCGCCTCTTTGCGCATATTGCCCGGCAGCGCCCTGACCAGGCCCCCGCTGGGCGTGGTGCGGGCGCCCACCGGGTTCTGGAAGACGCCGTCGGCGTAGTTGGATGACGCGAGGATTCGCTCCATTCGCGCGCCGACGGGATCGGCGCCGAAAGCGGCAGGTCGCAGTGCGGTGAGGCGGGAACCGGTCACGGCACCTCCAGCTTGGGGGCGGTCAGTCGATGTCACCCTGGCAATTCTGCCCTGTCATACGTCCGTCCCGAAGCGGCGGCTCCCGGTCACCGACCAGACGTCGGTGATCCGGCCGCCGGCCACCGCCAGAATGTCGACACCGCTCACCGTGATCACACCCGCGCCGTCCGGGTCGGGACGGGTCGCGCTCCAGCGGCAGCCGACCTGCCCGGCCGGCCCGCCGTCGGCCGCGGCATCGATGTCCACGAGCGCGACGCCGTGCATGCGGTAGACCAGTCCCGGCTTGGCCTTGCGGTGGGCGGTGATGAAGGGGACCAGGTCAGCAGGCCCGCGGAGGCCGTCGGTGTCCACGTCCGGGATGACGTTGCCGAAGTGGACACGGAATCCGGGGGTGAGGATGCGGTCGGCGATGTCGAGGTCGCCGTTCCACATTCCCGTCCAGTCCTCGAACAGCTTGGTGCCGAGCTGACGGGCGTCGGTGGCGGTGTGGGTGTTGTTGATGGCCTTGGTGGTGCTGTTGTTGGTGGTGTGCAGGTCGACGGTCATGGCGGGTGCCTTCCTTTTCGGTGGGAGCACCATCTTTCAAGCGGCCGGCGACACCGTCCTGTCGGTGTTTACGAATCGGTGAAGCCCTCCAGACCGATCAGCTCCCAGCCCAGGGTGTCCAGCTCGGCGCGGTCGATCCGGCGCGGCGGCGCCGTCTCGTCCAGCGCCCGCACCTGCTGGATCCGGTCGAGCCGGAAGCCGCGCACCGCCTCGCGCAGCCGGCACCACGCGATCAGGTACCACTGCCCGCCGCCGAGGAACCCGAGCGGCTCCACCAGCCGCTCGCTCGCCACCCCGTCCCGGTCCTCGTACGCGAGCCGCAGTACGCGGCGGCTCGCGAGCGCGTCCTGCAGGACCCGGGGGACGGTGGCCCGTCGCTCGTCCGGCGCCAGCAGATGCACCCGGGCGGCGAACTCATCCGCCGCCGTGCGCTCGCGGGCGGGCATGACGGCGAGCACCTTCTGCAGCGCGCTGCGGGCGGCTCCGGCGAAGGGCGTGCCGTCCAGGGCGTGCAGGCCCACCGCGAGAGCGGTCGCCTCCGCCGGGGTGATGGTCAGCGGCGGGAGCGTCCGCTCCTTGTCCAGGACGTACCCGCCGGTGCGTCCCGGTTCGGCGTAGATCGGCACACCGGACTGCTGCAGGGCGCTCAGATCCCGTTCGACGGTGCGGCTGCTCACCTCGAAGCGCCGCGCGAGCCACCGCGCGCTGCGGGGGCGCGGCGCGACCGCGCGCAACTCCTCGACGAGGGCGTACAGCCGGTCGGTCCTGTTCAACAGCGTTCCCTCACACCCGCGGCGACATCAGTCCGGAGCCGGACTGTAGGTCAGAGCGACATGATCCTGTACCGGCAGGTACCCCAGACGCCGGTACAGGGCGTTGCTGGTGGGGTTGGCGAGGTCGGTGAAGAGCAGCACCGCCTCGGCTCCCGCGTCCAGCGCGACCCGGCTGACCGCGGCGGTCACGGCGCCCGCGTAGCCCCGGCCCCGGCGCTCGGGCGGGGTGTAGACGGCGACGACGCGCACCATTCCCGCGACCGGACGGGTGGTCCCGGCCATCGACACGGGTGTGTCGTCGACCTCCCACACCTTGAGGCCGCCATGGCTGAGCCGGTCGTCGACAAGCGAGCCGGCGTTGAGGCCCTGCTCCTGGAGTTCGCGGGCGAACGCCCCGTGCCACTCCACCAGCAGCTCCCGGTCGCCCTCGTCGGCGGTCCTGGCGCGGCCGGGCGGGGCGGGCTCGGGCGGCGCCAGCTCCCCGAGCCGGAACAGCCGCAGGCCCTTGTCGACCTCGGCCGCCGCCCCGGTGCGGGCCCGCCAGGCGTCGGCGAAGGCAGTGGCCGTGCTCCGCTCTCCCCTGAGGCCGGGCAGCGGGCGCGCTGCCGGGTGCCGCGCGCGCACCACGTTTTCCCTCGCGCGGGTCCTCGCACCTTCCCGCGCCCGGCGCTGGGGCACGCAGGTGGCATATCTCTCGACCGGGCCGCCGAACCCGCAGTTCAGAGCGGTTTACGCGGGCCGGTTGGTGGCGCAACACACCTGCAACACCACTGCCGCCCGACCTCGGTATGGTCCGTGAGAACGCGGCGCACCGGCGCCGCGGCCGCCAGAACCTGCAGGGGTTCCCGGCCGGACTGCTGCCGCACGAGGACGCGCTCGGCGCCGACTACGGCGTATCCCGCAACACCGTCCGCCAGGCGCTCGACCTGCTGCGCGCAGAACAGCTCGTGGAGCGGGTGCCGGGCGTCGGCACCGTCGTGGTCGGCGCGAAGGTCCCGCACGGCCTGGACCGGCTGATGGGCCCGGCCGCTGGCCGAGGGGCAGCCACAACTCGCCGACATCGAGCCCTACTTGGCGGACAGTGATCCGGCCGTGCGGCGGACCGCGGTCACCACCTTGACCGAGACCTCGCCCGACGGCACCGGCCCGGCGCTGGCCCGGGCGCTGGCCGACCCGGACGCGGGCGTCCCGGAGGCGGCGGCCGCGTCGCTGCTGGAACTGGTCGAGGTCCTCCCGGCCGGCGAACCGCTGCGCACGCCCCTGGTGAGCGCCCTCGGCGTGGACGACCCACGGGTCAGGGCCGCGGCCCTCGACGTGCTGCGGGCGCTGCGGCTCGGCGACGCGGAACTGTTCGGCGACAGGCGGGCTGAGGTCCGGGGGCTGCTGGGGTCTGGCGCGACGGTCGAGTTCCCCGTGAGTCAGGCGCGAGCCGGGGCGGGGAACCCTACCCGGGCGTCCCGGTCAGTCCGCCAGCAGTCCCCTGCGGGCCAGCAGCGGCTCGATCCGCGGTTCGCGGCCGCGGAAGTTCCG
The DNA here is from genome assembly GCF_030063355.1 of Streptomyces sp. PH10-H1. Classification (GTDB taxonomy): domain Bacteria; phylum Actinomycetota; class Actinomycetes; order Streptomycetales; family Streptomycetaceae; genus Actinacidiphila. The sequence goes on along the minus strand of NZ_JASISZ010000072.1, from coordinate 25,725 downwards.
GTACGTGGTGAGGGAGTCCACGCTGCCGCCCTTGGAGAGCAGTTCGCGCCGGAAGACATCGCCGTTCGCACGGCTCATGCCGCCGTTCTCCTCGAACCAGTCGACGGTGTCCGCGTCCAGGACCTCGCTCCAGATGTAGGAGTAGTAGCCCGCGCTGTAGCCGAGCGAGAAGATGTGCGAGAAGTAGGTCGTGCGGTAGCGCGGTGGGATCGCGGGGACGGCGATGCCGGCCTCCTTGAGCGCCGTGGCCTCAAAGGCCGGCGCGTCGACCGGCGTGCTGCCCGTCCCGATCGTGTGCCAGGCCCAGTCGAGGAGGGCGGCGCCCAGGTACTCGACGGTCCTGAAGCCCTGGCCGAACGTGTCGGCCTCCGCCATCCGCTCGACGAGCTCGGCGGGCATCGGCTCGCCGGTCTCGTAGTGCTTGGCGTAGTTGGCGAGAACCTCGGGCCGCAGCGCCCACATCTCGTTGACCTGGGACGGGTATTCGACGAAGTCCCTGGGCACCGCCGTACCGGAGAAGAACGGGTACCTGACGTCGGAGAACAGCCCGTGCAGGGCGTGCCCGAACTCGTGGAAGAGCGTGTTGACCTCGGAGAAGGTCAGGAGAGCAGGCTCGCCGGCCGGCGGCTTGGCGATGTTGAGGTTGTTCACCACCACCGGGCGGCTGCCGAGCAGCCCGGACTGGCCGACGAGCACGTTCATCCAGGCCCCGCCGCGCTTGGAGCCGCGCGCGAAGAAGTCGGCGAGGAAGAGGCCCAGCGGTGTCCCGTCCTCCTCGGACACCTCGAAGACCCGCACGTCGGGGTGGTAGCCGGTGAGGTCGGTGCGCTCGGCGAAACGCAGCCCGTACACCTGGTTCGCGGCGAAGAACACGCCGTCGTGGAGCACCTTGTCCAGCTCGAAGTAGGGGCGCATCGCGGCGGCGTCGAAGTCGTACTGGGCCTTGCGCACCTGCTGCGAGCGGTAGGCCCAGTCCCAGGCCTCGATGGGACCGGTGTCGCTCATCGCGGCCAGTGCGGCGGCCTCCCGCTCCGCCATGGCGACCGCCGGCGGGACGAGCCGGTGCAGCATGCCGGTGACGGCCTCCGGGGTCAGCGCCGTCTGGTCGGCGACGACGTACGCGGCGTGGCTGTCGTAGCCGAGCAGCGCGGCCCGCTCGGCGCGGAGCGTGGCGAGCCGGACGACGACCTCGCCGTTGCTCTGCGCTCCCCGGTTGACGGAGCGCTCCAGCAGCCGCCGGCGCACCTCGCGGCGGTCCAGTGAGGCGAGTTCCGACTGGTTGGAGAAGTTCTTCAGGCTGATGACGTACTTGCCGTCGTGGCCGCGTTCCCGGCCGTTCTCGGCGGCGGCCGAGATCGCGTCGGCCGAGAGCCCGGCAAGGTCCTCGGCGCTGTCCAGTATCAGTGCGGCCGCGCTGGTGTCGTCGAAGACGTTCCGCTGGAAGGCGGTGGCGGCGGTGGCGAGTTCGGCGTTCAGCTCGCGCAGCCGCTGCTGGTCCCCGGGGGAGAGCTGGGCACCGGCGCGCAGGAACATGGTGTGGTAACGCTCCAGCAGCCTCAGCGACTCGGCGTCCAGGCCGAGTTCACCGCGGCTCTCGTGGAGCGCCCTGACCCGCGCATAGAGCCCGGCGTCGAGGTGGATCGCGTCGCTGTGCGCGGCGAGCCGCGGATTGAGCTGCGTTTCCAGTTCCTGCACGGCCGGGTTGGTGTCGGCCGAGGACTGGTTGAAGAACACGTTTCTGACGCGGCGCAGCAGGGCGCCGGAGCGCTCCAGGGCCACGACGGTGTTCTCGAAAGTGGGCGGCTCCTGGCTGCCGGCCACCGCCGCGACCTCTTCCAGCTGCTCCGTGAGGCCGCGCTCGAACGCCGGCAGATAGTGCTCGTCGCGGATCTCGGCGAACCGCGGCAGCTCGTAGGGAAGCGTGCTCGGGCTGAAGAATGGATTCGTCGTCACTCGGCCGACCCTACGCCGCGACGTGGGCTCCCTCACCGGACGTGGGGGACCGTCCGGACACTGCCGTCAGCCACATCCCGGCAGCCGCGTGGCAGGCTCGGGAATACGAGCCCCCCACGCGGCCGAGG
>NZ_JASISZ010000072.1:0-23634 GCF_030063355.1 Streptomyces sp. PH10-H1 | reverse complement strand
TGCCTTCCCTGACCTCGGCCGTGCGGATCAGCCGCCGCTCTTGCGGCGGAATTCGCGCTGTCCTCCGGCGCGCCCGTGGGCACCGTGGATCTTCGACTGGTCCGGTCCGCCGACGACGGCGTTCCCCTTCGGTCCGCCGCGCTTGCGCTCCAGGGCTTCGCGGAACTTGCGCTTCACCTCGTCCTCGGCCGGCTCGGCGTCGGCGGCCGCGTCCGCAGTGTCGGGCACCTCGGTCGCCTCGGTCGCGTCTTGGTCTGATGCCTCGGCAGTCATGGGGGGCCTCCTGGTTTCGTTCGGTTACGGGCCAAGCCTCGCATGCCCGGCCGCGTACGACACACTGCAATACCGGCGGCGCGACGCCGGACCGCCCTCCGGAAGGACGTGTTCCATGACCTGGATGCTGTACGGGGCCACCGGATACACCGGCCGGCTGATCGCCCGGCGGGCCGCGGCTCGCGGTGAGCGGATCGTACTCGCGGGCCGCAGCATCGCGAAGATCGCGCCGCTGGCCGCCGAACTCGGCCTTGAGCACCGGATTTTCGCCCTCGACGACCCGGCCGCCGTACGACGCGGGCTGGAGGGCGTCGAGTCGGTCGCCCACTGCGCGGGACCGTTCTCGGCGACGGCGCTTCCCATGGCGCGGGCCTGCCTGGACACCGGAACCCACTATCTGGACATCACCGGCGAAATCGATGTCTTCGAGCAGCTGCACGCCCTGGACGGGCAGGCCCGCGCCGCCAAGGTCGTCCTGCTGCCGGGCGCCGGCTTCGACGTCGTGCCGACCGACTGCCTCGCCGCCACGGTCGCGGCGGCCCTGCCCTCCGCGACCCGCCTCGACCTGGCGTTCCTGCCCGGCAGGAGCGCCAGCCCCGGAACCGCCAGGACCGCGATCGAGAGTCTCCCGAGCGGCGGGAAGGCCCGCATCGACGGTGAGATCAGGACCGTGCCGATCGGCTGGCGCCGGACCAGGGCGGCGTTCGCCTCCGGTCCGCGGACGGTCACCGCCATCCCGTGGGGCGATGTCAGCACCGCCTACTACTCGACGGGCATCCCGAACATCACGACGTACACCTCGGTGCCGCCCGGGGCCGCCGTCTTCGGCCGGGTGATGCGGCTGCCCGCGGCGCAGGCCGTGGCCCGCGCCGCCATCGGCGCTCTGGTCCGCGGACCCAGTGCGAAAGCCCTGGCCGGAACGCATTCCGAGGCCTGGGCGCTGGCCAGTGACGAGGAGGGGCGCAGCGCGCAGGCCACACTGATGATGCCGAACGCCTACGAGCTGACCGTCGAGTCGGTGCTGCGGATCATGCCGAGGCTCGCCGGTCTGCCGCCGGGAACGCAGACACCGTCCAAGGCCCTCGGCGCCGGTTTCATCACGGAGTTCGCGGGTGTCACGCTCACCGCGCCGGATGCGAAGTAGGGGCGGTCGCGCTCGGGCGGGACCGGCGTGAAAATCCTCCTTGCCTCCGCCGGGAGACGGCTGTGAAGATCCCGGCATGCCGAACTTCACCGCTCCCGACGGAACCGGGCTGACCTACCACGTGACGGGAGAGGGTCCGCCGCTGCTCTGCGTGCCCGGCGGCCCGATGCGGGCCTCCGAATACCTCGGTGACCTGGGCGGGCTGTCCGCACACCGGCAGCTGGTGCTGCTGGATCTGCGCGGCACCGGCGACTCGGCCGTCCCCGCCGACCCGGCGACGTACCGCTGCGACCGGCAGACCGGCGATATCGAGGCGCTGCGCGAACATCTCGGCCTGGACACCTTCGACCTGCTGGCGCATTCGGCCGGGGCGAACCTCGCCGTGCGCTATGTGGCCGGGCATCCCCGGCGGGTGAGCAGCCTGGTCCTGGTCACGCCCAGCGCCCGCGCGGTCGGCATCGAGTACACCGAGCAGCACCGGCGGGAGGCTGCCGCGCTCCGCAAGGACGAGCCGTATGCCGGGCCCATGATGGCCGCTCTCGAGTCGATCTTCGCCGGGAAGGAGACGGACGCGGACTGGGACGCCGCCGCCCCGCTCTACTACGGCCGCTGGGACGCGGCGGCCCAGGCGCACGCGGCGGCCGACGTCCGGCAGACCAACGCCGGGGCCTCCGAGATCTACATCTCGGAGGGTGCCTTCGACCCGGCCGCCACCCGGGCCGCCCTCGGCGCCTTCGATGCTCCGGTCCTGGTCCTGGCCGGAGAACGCGACAGCGGCCCGCTCCCCCGTATCGCCGGCGAGATCGCGGCGCTCTTTCCCCGGGCCGAGGTCGCCGTGCTGCCGGGAGGCGGTCATTTCCCCTGGCTGGACGACGCGGGGTGCTTCGTCAGGACGGTCTCGGCGTTCCTCTGAGCGGTCGGGGCGCGGGGTCGGGGCGCGAGGCTGGGGGCGCCGCGCTCAGTTGCTGTGGGCCCCGAGCACGAACAGCAGCCAGATGAACGCGGCCAGGATGTGCGCGACGACCACGTAGACCAGGACCCGCAGAACCACGGCCCGCTCCTTGCGCCGCTCGCTCCCCTCGCTGGTGCGCAGCTCAGGGGCGAGCGGCTCATGGCGCGGGCGACCGGTGCCGCTGTTGATGGCGTTGTTGCCGGCGTTGTTGATATCGGCACTGGCGGCGTTGTTGGTGACGGCGTTGTTGGTGACGGCGTCGTTCATGTCGGGTCTCCGGCTCTCGTCGCGTCCTGCGGCGCTATACACAAACTCGCGGTCTCGCTCTGCATCAGGGTGTGCAGGAACAGCAGGTCGGCCCCTTCCGGTGAGGCCGCCGCGAGGCGGTGCGGCACCAGGGAGTCGAAGTGCGCCGCGTCACCGGCGTCCAGCACATGGGTGCTCCCGCCGAGGGTGAGCCGCAGCCGGCCACCCGTGACGTAGAGCCACTCCTCGCCGGGGTGCACGCGGACCAGCCGGTCCTGGGCCTCGGGCGGCACATGGACCCGCAGGGCCTGCATCGCCCGGCCGGTGCCGCCGGCCCGCCAGTAGGTCCAGCCTCCGGCGGGCACCGGTTCCATACTGCCGCCGCGTACGATGGGGAACGGGTCGGCGGTCGTCTCCCCCAGCAGGTCGGAGACGGTCGTCCCGTACAACCGGGCCAGCCCGAGGAGCACCGGCAGCGAGGGCTGCCGGAGCCCGGATTCCATTCGTGACAGATGCGCGGCGGACAGCTCGAGCCGCCGCGCAGCGGCCTCCAGGGTGAGGCCGGTACGGCGGCGCTGTTCCTTCAGGCGCGGGGCGAGGACCAGCGTCTCGTCGGACGCGGAATCGATGTCCATGGACTCGATGGAACAGCATCCATTGCCTCTCGGGCAAATTCTTTGCCTGAGAGGCAAATCATGGGACTGCGATGTCAGTGCCACTTGATACAACTTTTCGCAGATGAGTCATCAGGACGGACCGCCTGTGTCAGGAGACCCGCGTCATGTCAGCCGTAGAGCACTTGCACGAGTTGCACGGCCTCCCCGCCTTCGACTTCCCCGGGCCGGACAGCAAGGACGAGCTGCCCGCGCCGGATGCCGTCGCCTGGCGGCTCACCGCGGATCCCCACGATGACGACTCCGACGAGGAGTTCGGAGATGTCTGGGACCGGTTTCTGGACACCGTCGATCCTTCACGGGTGCGGGCGATCATCATCGGCCAGTGGGGCGAGGCCTATGAGGAGGACTCCACCGGCATCGTCGAGGACCTGGTCGACGCCAAGCACCGGCTGACCGCTCTGGAGGCCGTGTTCATCGGCGATCTGGAACCGGAACAGGCCGAGATCTCCTGGATCGAGCAGTCCGATGTCACGCCCGTCCTGGCGGCCTATCCGGAGTTGCGGGAGTTCGGTGCCCGTGGCGGGACCGGCCTGCTGTTTCCCGCCGTGCGGCACGAGCACCTGCGCACGCTGACGTTCGAGGCCGGCGGCCTGCCCGCCGATGTCGTGCGCGGCGTCGCCGCGAGCGAGCTGCCCGCGCTGGAATACCTCGAACTGTGGCTCGGTGTCGAGGAGTACAGCGGCGATGCCACCATCGCCGACCTCGCCCCGATCCTGGCGGGCACCCGCTTCCCAGCCCTTCACCATCTGGGCCTGCGCAACAGCGAGATCCAGGACGAGATCGCCGCGGCCGTCGCCTCCGCCCCGGTCGTGGCCCGGCTCACTTCCCTCGACCTGTCCCTGGGCGTCCTCACCGACAACGGCGCCGCCGCGCTGCTGGCGGGTCAGCCGCTCACTCATCTCCAATGGCTGGATCTGCACCACCACTTCCTCAGCGACCCCATCGCCCAGCGCCTGCGCGACGCGCTGGAACCGTCGGGGGTCGAAGTCGACCTGTCGGAACCGGCCGAGCCCTGGAACAGCGAGGGCGTCGTACACCGCTTCACGGCGGTGGCGGAATGAGGGGAACGGAGACCCGCGGCGCCCATTCAGCTCTTGCGGGCGACCCCGCCGTAGAAGCCGATCCGGCTGACCTCCTCGGGAGTCGGATCCGGGCCGTCCGGCCGCCATAGCGGGACCTGCACCAGGCCCGGATCGAGAAGGTCGAATCCGTCGAAGAAAGGCTCGATCTCGACGCGCTTGCGCACATTCAGGGTGGCGGTGGCGCCTTCGTAGACCTTGTTGACCTCGGGGAGGCTGCCGCCGTGGAATTCGGCCGTGGCGTGTGACATCACCAGATAGCTGCCCTCGGGCAGCGCGTCGCGCAGGGTGGCCACGATGCCGGCCGGGTCCTCCTCGTCGGTGACGAAGTGGAGGACGGCGATGAGGAGAACGGCGACCGGCTGGCCGAAGTCGATCAGTTTGCCGATCGTCGGATGGTCAAGGATGGAGCGCGGCTGCCGCACGTCACCGAGGAAGAACTCGGTGTTGCCGCTGCCGGTCATCCGGGCGCCGGCGTGGGTGGCCACGATCGGGTCGTTGTCGATGTACGCCACCCGCACATCGGGCGACACGGCCTGCGCGACTTCATGGGTGTTCGGTGAGGTGGGGATGCCGGTGCCGATGTCGATGATCTGACGGATACCCGACTCCGCCAGGAAACGCACACTGCGGTGGAGGAAATCACGGTTGGCGCGGGCCCCGGGGATGATGTCGGGGAGCACGTCGATGACCCGCTGCGCGGCGGTCCGGTCGACCTCGTAGTTGTCCCAGCCGCCGAGGTAGAAGTCGTACATGCGGGCCGGGTGCGGAATGCTGGTGTCTATCGCGTCGGCGGGAAATCCCTGCTCGGTCACGCGGTCCTCCGGTTCAGTTCTGTTCGTCTTGCGAAGTGCACAGAATTCACAGCGTCCGTGCCGTCCAGGGCCATCGCGGAAGGCGCGGCGGTCACAGCAGGAAGTCCGCGTCGCCGGCCTTCGCGCCCTGGATGAAGGTCGTGATCTCGTGGTTGGTGTAGATAAGCGCCGGACCGTCGGGGTCGGTGGACTGGCGTAGTGCCACCCGGCCGTCGTTCAGTTTCTTGGCTTCGACGCAACTGCCGCCGTTGCCGCCGCTCCACGGCTTGCGCCAGCCCTCGTGGCCGAGGTCTTTCGCGGGCATGCCGTTGTATATGCGACCCATGGTTCAGATCTCCTTGCGAATGCCACCGAGGATGGCCTTGGTGCTCTGTGCCGGCGCGGCCTGCGCGCACATCCGGTCCAGCGCCTCCAGGAAGGCCGACACATCGTCGCGTTCGTCGAAGTACGCGCCGCCGATCAGGCTCTCCGTGTAGGCGATGTCCGGCAGTTCCTGGATCTCGAAGCGGAAGATGTGGAAGGGCCCGTACATCGCGGGATGCGGGCCGGCCGAGAACGGCATCACCTGGAGCCGTACGTTGGGCAGCGTGGTGAGCTCGGTCAGGTGGGCGATCTGGGCGCGCATGACATCGGGGCCGCCGATCGGCCGGCGCAGCACCGTCTCGTCCATCACGACCCACAGCACGGGCGCCTTCTCCCGGGTGAGCAGGGCCTGCCGCTCCAGCCGCAGCGCCACTCCGCGGTCGATCTCCTCGACGGAGGCGTGCGGCAGTCCGGCCCGCAGCACCGCGCGTGCGTAAGCCTCGGTCTGGAGGAGCCCCGGCACATAGTGTGGCTCATAGGCGCGGATGAGGCTGGCTTCGCCCTCCAGGCTGACGAACGCGCTGAACCACTCGGGCAGTACGTCGCGGAAGCGGTGCCACCAGCCGGGGCGGTTCGCTTCGCGGGCGAGGGCGAGGAAGCCGCTGACCTCGCCGGGATCGGTGACTCCGTAGGTCAGGAGCAGCTTCTCGACGTAGGGCAGTTTGAGGCCGACCTCGGCCTTCTCCATCCTCCGGACCGTGGCATGGGTGACATCGAGAGCCAGGCCGGCCTGCTCATAGGTCAGGCCCGCTTTCTCCCGCAGATCCTGGAGCCGTTTGCCGAGCACCACCCGCAGTACGGTCGGGGCGCCTCCCGGCCGTGCGTCCGTCACGAGCCTCTCCTCCAACTTCCCTCAGTAGAAGGCAGTGTGCCATGCCGTCAGCGGACCAGACAGCCTGTACATGTGATTGTGTAATTTGCAGAACGGACCTTGCCATGTGTTCTGCACGACCCGCATAGTTGCGGAGTGGCCTCTTCCTATGACGCTCTCCGGGTGGCGCGTCATGACGGCTTGACCCATCCCGGCCGCCATGACGTCTTCCGGCTCCCCGCGCAGAACGCCTCCGTGGCGGATGCGCGCGGACGGGTCCGGGCGCGGCTGCGCGAGTGGGGCGTGGACCTCGAAGTCACCGATGACGCCGGGCTGGTGGTGACCGAGCTGTTCACCAACGCGGTCCGCCACACCGACAGCGAGAAGATCACCTGTTCCCTGTGGGCTCTCGGCCGCGTCCTGCGCCTGGAGGTCGCCGACCAGGGCGACGGGCCGACCGAGCCGCGCAGCCGCAGCGCCGAGTTCGATGAGGAGTGCGGGCGCGGGCTGTTGCTCGTCAGCGTTCTGTCGAAGGCCTGGGGGGCGGGCCCGACCGAGGACGGCATGGGGCGCGTGGTCTGGGCCGAGCTGGCCTGCGCTCCCGCGCGCCGCTACCCGTAACGCCGGCCCCGGTCCCCCATCACTGACTCATTACTGACTGGGCTCCTACAGCGGGAGCAGATCCGGACGCTTGGGCTCGACGTGATCTCCGGACGATGCGCCGCGCAGCCGCCGTCCGATCCACGGCACGAGGTGCTCGCGGGCCCAGTGGATGTTGTCGCGGCGTACATCGCCCGGAGCCCGCAGCGGCTCCGGCGGCCAGGGCTGGTCGGGATCGGCGCACACATCGAGGCCGAGCACCTGCGCGGCACGCAGCGCGACCCGGGTGTGCCCCTCGGGGGAGAGGTGCAGCCGGTCGTCGCTCCACGCCCGCCGGTCCTGCACCGAGCGCAGCGACCACAGGTCGAGCACCGGGCAGTCATGGCGGTCCGCGATCGACCGGACGTGTGCCGTGTACGTGGCGATCTTGCCGCGCAGATGGCGCAGCACCGGGACGTCACGGGTGTCGAAACCGGTGCAGACCAGCACGGTGCCGACCGAGGAGGTGAGGTCGGCGACGGCCGCCTCGAGGCGCTCGGCCACATCGTCCGGGTTGCTGCCCAGCCGCAGGATGTCGTTGCCGCCGGCGCAGAAGGTCACCAGGTCCGGTGCGAGCTCCTTGGCGCGCGGCACCTGCTCGGCCACGATCTGGTCGAGCAGCCGGCCGCGTACGGCGAGGTTGGCATAGCGGAAGTCTCCGGTGGCGAAGCCCCCGGAATGTTCGCTGTCGGGGCGCCGATCGGCGAGTTGTACGGCCAGGCGGTCGGCCCAGCCGACGAACGCGCCGTCAGGACCAGGGTCGCCGACGCCCTCGGTGAAGCTGTCCCCCACCGCGGTGTACGACCCGATCGCGCCACTGTTGTTTGTATTCGAATCGTCAGCCACGTCAGCCCATACTTCCCCTCGCGAAGTGACCTACGCCATCGTAACCGGGGGTTGACGTGGCGTGATTTAGAACACGAGGTCATATCCGGCGGAGCTGGAATACGGCGGCGTCCAGATCACCGGCGAGCCCGGTGCGCAGCCCCCGCGTGGCGAGAACGGCACCCCGGTGCACGGTCCCGGTCGCGAGATCCTCGTACGCGGCCGCCGGGTCCAGGCCGCGCAGCCGCAGCGGCGGCTGCGGTTCGCCGAAGGACTGCGCGTGCAGCCAGGCGAGGACGACGGTCTTGTCGCCGCGCACGTACTGCACCGCGCTGAGCCCGCCGTCGCCGGGAGGGCGCAGCCGGTACAGGTCGCCGTACTGCACCACCGGCCGGATCGTCTTGTAGAGCCCCACCCAGTCCCGGGCCTCGGCCAGTTCCGCCGGACTCCACTCCGTCAGGTCGCCGCCGACGCCGAGCACCCCGGCCATGGCGCTCACGAAGCGGAAACGCAGGCTGCTGACGCGGTGGTTGAGCATCGTGCCGGGGCTGTCGGTGACCCAGGCGGCCATCACCCGGGCGGGGTGCAGCTGGCTGAAGCCGTACTGGATCGGCAGCCGGTCCAGCGGGTCGGTGTTGTCCGAGGTCCACACCTGGTCGGTGCGGGACAGGATTCCGAGGTCCACCCGGCCGCCGCCCCCCGAGCAGGATTCGAAGGCGACGCCGGGGTGGGCGGACCGCAGCCGGTCCAGCAGCCCGTACAGCCCGTGGACGTGGTCGACCCACAGGCGCTGCGGATAGGGCTCGCCGGGCCAGCCGGCGTCGGTGAAGCACCGGTTGAAGTCCCACTTCATGTAGTCGACGGGGGCGCTGTGCAGCAGCGCGTCCAGCCGCTCCCACAGGTGTTCGCGCACATCCTCGCGAGCGAGGTTGAGGATGAGCTGATTGCGGTACTCGGTGCGGCGCCGTCCGCGCTGGTGCTGTACCCAGTCCGGGTGCGCGCGGTAGAGGTCGCTGTCGGGGTTGACCATCTCCGGCTCGACCCAGATGCCGAACCGCATGCCGAGGGCGTGCACATCGTCGGCGAGCGGTTTGAGCCCGTTCGGGAAACGGTCCGGGTTGGCGTCCCAGTCCCCCAGCCCGGCGCGGTCGCTGGTCCTGGCACCGAACCAGCCGTCGTCGACGACGAACAGCTCCACGCCCATATCGGCCGCCCGGCGGGCGAGTTCGCGCTGCTGCTCCTCGCCGACCTCGAAGCCGGTCGCCTCCCAGGAGTTGTAGAGCACCGGCCGCGGATGCGCCCCGTCCGGGATCACGTGTGCCAGTTGGTAGGCGTGCCAGGCCCGGCTGGCGGCGCCGAAGCCGCCGTCCGCGTAGAGCCCGGCGAAGACCGGAGTGGTGAAGGACTCCCCCGGCTCCAGGCGCAGCAGTCCCGCGTCGTCGTGCCCCGCTCCGCCGACGGCCTGGACCCGGCCGTCGGGCAGCTGCTGCACGGCGATGCGCCAGGAACCGGACCACGCCAGCGCCGCGGTCCACACCTCGCCGTGCTCCTCGCCCGCGTCGCCCGCGTCGAGGCCGATCCACGGCAGGTGATGGTGTCCGGTGTGACCGCGGCGGCTGCCGATCACTTTCTCGCCGGCGGTGAGTCCGGTACGGGCCAGCCGGGTCTCGGCCGCCCAGCGGCCGTGGAGGTGCGACAGCCGCCACCCGTCACGTTCCGGCAGCGTCCAGGCGGCGGAGTCGGCGCGCAGCAGCTCGACGGAGCCGGTGTGGCCGTTGGGCACATGGCTGGCGGTGGTCCACCGCTCGACGACGTCGCAGCCTTCCCGCATCCGGTAGTGCAGCGTCAGATCGAGGTGGTGGACGGAGTCGTGGAAGTGCAGCCGCAACTCGTCGTCGGCGGTCTCGGCCTCCTCGAAGCACCATTCGGTGCCGCGCGCCGTGTCGTCACGGACCGACAGCGCGGGCCGGACGAATCGCGGGCCGCCCTCGACGGGGTACTCCTCGTGCCCGTCGAGCGCGGACTCGAAGGGGCGCTCGTCCGGGAGCGGTTCCGCGGCCAGAGCCTCGGCGTCGTCGAGCCGGATCCGGGCGCCCCAGTGCAGGTGGAGCAGCTCATCGCGATCGGTCAGCCGCATCGCGTAGCTGCTGCCCGGCCCCGAGATCAGCCACAGCCGCCCGGTTCCGCCCGTCTCGATCATCAGAACTCCCCTATTCCGATCACGTCCGCACATCGTCACGCGGACGCAATCCGAAGGCAATGCCCCGGCGGGCACATACCGGCCGGTACGTCCGCGCGCCCGGTGTCGTATCGTCGGCTGAGGTTCAGCCCCGAGCTCTGAGCCTCGACCCGAAGGAGCGCCGGTGACCCAGCAGCTGCCGCAGTCCGCCTCGACCGACACCGGGCCCGAGACCGGAAACCCGACCCGGAGCGCGACCGGGAACGCCTCCGGGAGCGAGCCCGAACTGACCGGCGTCCGCAACTTCCGTGACCTGGGCGGGCTCCCGGCAGCCGACGGCCGCCGGGTCCGGCCGGGAAAGCTGTTCCGCAGCGGCCATCTCGCGCACACCACCGACCAGGACGCGGCGTTCCTGGCCGCCCTCGGACTCCACACGGTCTTCGACTTCCGCAACGCCGACGACATCAGGATGGAAGGCCCCGACGTCGACCTGCCGGGGGTCCGCAACGTCAATATGCCGCTCAGCGACCCCGCCCATGGCGCCGACTTCTGGCACACCGTCCGCGACGGCGACCTCGACGCGCTGCGCGCCGCCCTCGGCGACGGCAAGGGCGCCGAGCGGATGACCACCGCCTACCGGCAGCTCATCCTGGACCGCACCGCGCAGCACAGCCGCATGCTGGAGCTGCTGGCCGAGGAAGCGGCCGTACCGGCCCTGCTGCACTGCGCGGCGGGCAAGGACCGGGCCGGCACGTCGATCGCCATCATCCTGCTCGCCCTCGGCGTCGACCACGCCGCCATCGAGGCCGACTACCTGGAGAGCAACGCGGCCCACCGCCGCTACAAGGTCCGGCGCGGCGACGGCAGCACCGGCGCCGCCATCGACCCCGAGGTCATGAAACTGCTCAGCCCGCTCTTCGAGGCCCGGCTGGAATACCTGACGGCCGCGTTCGACACCATCGACGAGCGGTGGGGGTCCGTCGACCGCTATCTGACGGAGGGCCTCGGCTGTACGGACGAGCGGCGCGCGCGGCTGCGCGAGCTGCTCCTCACCGACGACTGAGGCGTTCTGGACGACTGAGACGTTCTGACCGACACAGGGGCGCCGGAGTCACCACCCGGCCCACCTCTCGTCCACGACCGCGTCGTGCGGGTCGGTGACCCAGCCCGCGGCCAGCACCAGCCCGGTGGCGTGGTGCACCGCGAGAAAGCCGAAGGGGCGGCCGAAGGTCACGCTCACGAATTTCGCCCGCTGCTGCGGTACCCCTCCCGCGCACGGGGAAAAGGCCGTCACCGCGGCGGCCCGGAATCCACCATTCGCTGCCCCGTCCTCACCGATTGGCGACCGCCTGCTTGACCAGCGTCCGGCCGAAGTCCCACATCAGCCCGCCGCCGCCGTGCGCGTCGTCCATCACGGCGGTGAACGCCTCGACGAAACGGTCGACGTCCGCCTCGTCGATGATCAGGGGCGGGATCAGCTTGATGACCTCCAGGTGATCGCCCGAGACCTGTGTCAGGATCCGGTGCCGCTGCAGCAGCGGCACGACCACCATCTGCGCGAACAGCCCCTTGCGGGCGGCCTGGAGCATGGCCCACCGGCTGCGCAGGCCGAGCGAGGTCGGCTTGCCGAACTCGATGCCGATCATCAGGCCGCGCCCGCGCACCTCGCGCAGCAGCTCGTAGCGGTCCACGAGGGCGGCCAGCCGGGTCCGCAGCAGGTCGCCCATGTGCCGGGCGTTGGCGACGACGCCCTCGTCGTCCAGCACGGACAGCGTCGCCAGCCCTGCCGCCATCGCCTGGGCGTTGGAGCCGAAGCTGGCGGAGTGCACCAGCACCCGGTCCATCGAGGAGTAGACCTTCTTGAAGATCCAGTCCTTGCCGAGGGTGGCGCTGACCGGCACATAGCCGCCCGACAGCGCCTTGGACACGCAGAGCAGATCGGGCTCGACCCCCGCCTCGTGCTGGTAGGCGTAGAAGTCGCCGGTGCGCCCGATGCCGGTCTGCACCTCGTCGGCGATGAGCAGCGCCTTGTGCTTGTGGAGCAGCTCCTGCGCGGTGCGGAGATAGCCGGGCGGGGTCGCGTGGACGCCCTTGCCCTGGATGGGCTCCACGATCAGCGCGGCGACGTCGCCGCGCTTCAACTCCCGTTCCAGCGCGTCCAGATCGCCGAGTGCGATCGCGGTGTCGGGCAGCAGCGGGGCGAAGCCGTCGCGGAAGCCGTCCTCGCCGTTGACCGACAGCGACCCCGTCGTCAGCCCGTGGAAGGCGTGCGAGCAGTACAGGATCCTCGGCCGGCCGGTGGCGTAGCGGGCGAACTTCAGCGCGGTCTCGACGGCCTCGGTGCCGCTGTTGCCGAAGAACACCCGGTCCAGGTGGGGGCTGTAGGTGAGCAGCTTCTCGGCGAGCAGCCCGGGCAGCGGCTGGCAGTCGAAGCGCGTCAGGTCGGCGAGCCCCGCGTCCAGCACGTCGTGCAGCGCCCTGCGGACGACGGGGTGGTGCCGGCCCAGGCCCATCACCCCGAAGCCGGCGAGCATGTCGAGATAGTCCTGGCCCTCGGCGTCCCAGAAGTGCGCGCCCTCGGCCCGCTCGTAGACCTTGTCGAAGCCGATGGTGTGCAGCATGCGCGGCAGTTGGTGGTTGAGGTACTTGGTGTGCAGGTCGTAGCGCTCGCCGCCGCGTTCGGCGAGGAGTGCCGCGATGTCGAAGCCCTTGGGCACGGGCGGCGAATCAGACGGTGTCATCGGGTGGCTGCTCCTTGCTTGCGTCGTTGACTGCGCCATCGCTCAGGATGTCGCCCACGAGGTCGCTGACGAGGTCGCTCACGAGGTCGCTCACCCCGGTACGGACGGGCCGGCGGGCGAGCGTGGCGCTGATCCGGCCGGCGATCTCGGCCGGGGTGAGTCCGATGTCGGCGAGCACTTCGCCGCGTTTGGCATGGGGCAGGAAGTCCAGCGGGATGCCGAAGTCGCGCAGGGGTACATCGACGTCGGCGTCGCGCAGTGCCTGGGCGATCGCCGAACCGACCCCGCCCGCCCGGCCGTTGTCCTCGACGACGGCCACCATGCGGTGCTGGGCGGCGAGCGGCGGCAGCGCGGCGTCGACCGGCTTGACCCAGCGCGGGTCGACGACGGTGACGCCGATGCCGCGTTCGCCCAGCAGCTCCGCCACCGCCAGGCAGGTGCCGGCGAGCGCGCCGACCGAGACGAGCAGCACATCCTGCCGCTCGCCGCGCAGCAGTACGTCGAGTCCGCCGATCCGGCCGGTGGACGGCACCGGTTCGCCCACCGTCTCCTTGGGGAACCGGACCACCGTAGGGGCATCGTGAACGTCGACGGCCTCCCGGAGCTGGGTGCGCAGCTGGTCGGCGTCGCGCGGGGCGGCGATCCGCAGGCCGGGCACGACCTGGAGGATCGACATGTCCCACATGCCGTTGTGGGACGGGCCGTCCACGCCGGTGACACCCGCCCGGTCCAGGACGAAGGTGACCCCGCACTTGTGCAGCGCCACATCCATCAGCACCTGGTCGAACGCCCGGTTCAGGAACGTCGCGTACACCGCGACCACGGGGTGCAGACCACCGGTGGCCAGGCCCGCCGCCGAGACGGCGGCATGCTGCTCGGCGATACCGACGTCGTACACCCGGCGCGGGAACCTGGCGGCGAACGCGCCCAGGCCGACCGGCTGCAGCATCGCCGCCGTGATGGCGACGACGTCAGGCCGCTCCTCGCCGATCCGCAGCATCTCGTCGCCGAACGCCGAGGTCCACGAGGGGCCGTTGGAGGGCGCGAGCGGCTCGCAGGTGAGCGGGTCCATGGCGCCGACGGTGTGGAAGCGGTCGGCTTCGTCCTGCTCCGCCGCCGCATAGCCGCGGCCCTTCTGGGTGAGGCAGTGGACCAGCACGGGGCCGTGGAAGCGGGCGGCTCGGCGCAGCGCCGACTCGACGGCCGCGATGTTGTGCCCGTCGATCGGGCCGACGTACTTCAGCCCCAGGTCCTCGAACATCCCCTGGGGGGCGAAGGCGTCCTTGAAGCCCTTCTTCGCGCCGTGCAGGGATTCGTACAGCGGCTGCCCCACGACCGGAGTCCGCTGCAGCAGGTTCTTGCCCCAGTCCAGGAAGCGCTCGTAGCCGTCGGTGGTGCGCAGCGTCGCCAGATGATTGGCCAGCCCGCCGATCGTCGGCCCGTACGAGCGCTCGTTGTCGTTGACGACGATAATCAGCGGACGGTCCTTGGCCGCCGCGATGTTGTTGAGCGCCTCCCAGGCCATACCGCCGGTCAGGGCGCCGTCACCGATGACCGCGATCACATGGTCCTGTTTGCCCAGCACCTGGTTGGCCTTGGCCAGGCCGTCGGCCCAGCCGAGCACCGTGGAGGCGTGGCTGTTCTCGATCACGTCGTGCTCGGACTCGGCTCGCGACGGATAGCCGGACAGGCCGCCCTTGCCGCGCAGCTTGGAGAAGTCCTGCCGGCCGGTGAGCAGTTTGTGGACGTAGGACTGGTGCCCGGTGTCCCACAGGACGCGGTCGGCGGGCGAGTCGAAAACGCGGTGCAGGGCGATGGTCAGCTCGACCACGCCCAGATTGGGTCCCAGATGGCCGCCGGTTCTGGCCACCGCCTGCACCAGGAAGTGGCGGATATCGGAGGCGAGTTCATTGAGCTGGGTCTCGGGCAGTGCCTTCAGGTCGCGCGGGCCTCGGATGTTCTCCAGTATCGACACGATGGACCTCGTTCCCCCCTACCGGGATTGCTGCGATCAGCCGACAGTGACTTCCGGTGCTCCGGAGAAGGCACCGTCGGATTCCATCTGCTCGGCGATCTGCTGCAGCGTCGCGTTCACGTCCGCCGTCACGTCACCGTCATCGACTGCACGGACACCGGAGCGTCCCATCCCACCGCGACCGACCCGCTTTCGGTGCGCCGCGAGTGGCGGCGCACCGAGAGCGGACGGGACGGTACGGCGGGCAGGCCGAGCGCTACTGGCTCGATGCCTCGCATCGCGCTGTCACTTCCCGCGGTTTCCGGCCACCGTCTCACGGGCGGCGCGGATCGACTCCTTGAGGGAGCCCATCGTGGCGAGTACGGCGGTCGGCTCGTAGCCGCAGTGCGCCATGCAGTTGGCGCAGCGCGGGTCCTTGCCGCGGCCGTACTTGTCCCAGTCGGTCTCGTCGATGAGCTCCTTGTACGTGGGCACATATCCGTCGCTCATCAGATAGCAGGGACGCTGCCAGCCGAAGAGCGAGTAGTTGGGGATGGCCCACGCGGTGCAGGGGAAGTCCGCCTTGCCTTCCAGGAAGTCGAGGAAGAGCGGGCTGTGGTTGAGCCGCCACTTCTTGCGGTTGCCGTCCGCGAAGGACTTCTTGAACAGTTCCCGGGTCTGCTCGACGCCCAGGAAGTGCTCCTGGTCGGGCGCCTTCTCGTACGCGTAGGCGGGCGAGATCATCATCTCGTCGACCTTGAGCTCGTCATTGAGGTAATTGAGGACCTCGATAACGGTCTGCGGCGTGTCGGTGTTGAAGAAGGTCGAGTTGGTGGTGACCCGGAAGCCGCGCTTCTTGGCGTCCTTGATGGCTTCCACGGCCTCGTCGAACACGCCCTCCTTGGCGACGGACTCGTCGTGCCGCTCCCGCAGTCCGTCGATGTGCACGGCGAAGGCGAGGTACGGCGACGGCGTGAATTTCTCGATCTTCTTGCGCAGCAGCATGGCGTTGGTGCACAGGAAGACGTACTTCCTCTTGGCGACCAACTGCCGCACGATTTCGTCGATCTGAGGATGCATCAAGGGCTCGCCGCCGGCGATGGACACCATCGGAGCGCCGGATTCGAGCACCGCGCCGACCGCCTGGGCGACCGGCATGCGCTGCTTGAGGACACCTGCCGGATGCTGGATCTTGCCACAGCCTTCGCAGGCGAGGTTGCAGGCGAAGAGCGGCTCAAGTTCCACGATCAGAGCGAACTTCTCGCGGCGTCGGAGCTTCTGTTCCACGAGGTACGTTCCGACCCGGATGGACTGGCGGAGCGGCATAGCCATCTAGCTCACCTCCAGGAGAGCACAGCGGTAGTACGGTGCCATTCGAAAAAGGCAGGAACAATAGCCCTTAGCACGCGGAATGCGGTAATTCCGGTGCGCAGCGTGCCGACACGGAGCAGTTCATACTCGGGAGTGTCGACAACAACGCGGACGGCGGCGACGGGCCGGGGTCCGCGCGCCAGGGCGGCGCGCAGTATTGCGGTGGATTCCATGTCGACCGCGATCGCTCCTGTCGACCGCAAGGCGGACCGTTCCGCGCCCCGTACGACATGGCCGGACCCGGCGAGGCGTCCGGTGTGAACGGTGTGTCCCGCCGCTTCGAGCGCGGCGGACAGCTGTCCGGCGCCGCAGGTCTCGTCCGAGACGACGAGATCGCCGGGCCGCATGCCGGGGGCGAGTCCGGCGCAGAAGCCGGTGGCGAGCACCGCCGCGTCGTGCAGTTCAGGGGCGCGGAGCGCCTCGGTGACCGCACGTTCCGCGGCCCGTGGTCCCATGCCGGTGCGCAGCAGGGCGACCGGCCCCGCGGCACCGCTCCGGTCCCCGCCCCGCAGGGCGAACCGTTCGATGCCAAGGGCGCAGACCACGAGCAGGGCCGTCATCCGGCCACCTTCCCCTTCCCCACGTTCCCCACGCCGCCCAGCGGCTCCCCACGGACATAGCGCCCGAGCGCGGTGAGCGGGAAGACGATGCGGTACAGGTGGTAGTTGATGGAGAAGTCCCGGGGGAACCCGGTCCCGGTGAACTGCGGCTCGTCCCAGGAGCCGTCGTCCTGCTGCGTCTCGGCCAGCCAGCACACCCCGCGCTCCACGGCCTCGTTGTCACGCTCGCCGGCCGACAGCAGCGCGAGCAGCGCCCAGGCGGTCTGCGAGGCGGTCGAGACACCGCGGCCGATCCACTCCTGGTCGGAGTACGACCGCAGGTCCTCGCCCCATCCGCCGTCCGAATTCTGCACGCTCTTCAGCCAGTTGACGGCCCGTCGGATGGCGGGATGACTCACCGGGAGTCCGGCGGCGGTCAGCGCGGGCACCGCCGATCCGGTGCCGTAGATGTAGTTGACTCCCCAGCGGCCGAACCAGGCTCCGTTCTCCTCCTGCTCGGCCAGCAGCCAGTCGATGCCGCGCCGGGTGTGGGGGTCGCGCTCCAGGCCGAGGGCGGCGAGCATCTCCACCACATGCGCGGTGACGTCGGCGGACGGCGGGTCGATGACTTCGCCGAAGTCGCAGAACGGCAGCCGGTTGGGGAAGGCGCTGGTGTTGTCGGCGTCGAAGGCGCCCCAGGCGCCGTTCTTCGACTGCATGCCGACGTTCCAGCGGACGGCCCGCTCCACGGCCGCGTCGACCCGCCCCGGATCGGGGTGCTCGACCCGCAGCAGGGCCAGCACGACCTCGGCGGTGTCGTCGATGTCCGGGTAGTTGTCGTTGTGGAACTCGAAGGCCCAGCCGCCCGGCTGCAACCCCGGCCGCTGCACCGCCCAGTCCCCGGGCTTGGTGATCTGTTCGTCGAGCATCCAGTCGACGGCCTTGACGAGCGCGGGGTGGTCGGCCGGTACTCCGGCGTCGGCGAGGGCGATGGTGGCGAGGCAGGTGTCCCAGACCGGCGACTGACAGGCCTCGATCATGCGGGTGTCCTCGTCGGGCCAGACGGCGAAACGATCGAGCGAGTCGAGCCCCGCTCGCACGACGGGGTGGTCGAGTTCATAGCCGAGGAGGTGGAGGGCGATGACCGAGTACACGGCGGGCGGCTGGATGCCGCCCCAGCAGCCGTCGTCCTCCTGGCGCTCGATGATCCAGCGCGCACACACCTTGAGCGCGGTACGGCGCAGCGGCCGGACGCCGATCCTGCGGTAGAGGTGCAGGGCCCGGTCCAGCCGCTGGAAGAGGCCGTCCCAGCTGGCGAGCGGGGCGTGCGGGCGCGGCGGGTTGGGCTGCGCGGGGTCGCTGTGCAGCTCATCGATCCGAAAGGGCGCCGGACGGACCGGCCGGTGGGCGGCGACGACGGTGAGCGGCACGATGGTCTGCCGGGCCCAGCAGCCGAAGGCGTAGATGTTGAGCGGGAACCACTTGGGGAGATAGATGATCTCCGGAGGGAGCTCGGGGAGGTCCTCCCAACGCCACCAGCCGAACAGGGCCAGCCAGATCCTGGTGAAGACCCTGGCCCCCGCGACACCGCCGGCCGCCCGCACCCACGCCGAGGCGTCCGCCATATGGGGCGCCCCCGGACCGTCCCCCGCCAGCCGCAGCGCGACGTATGCCTCGATCGTCGCGGACAGGTCCCCCGGCCCGCTGTGGAAGGTGGGCCACGACCCGTCGTCCCGCTGCAGCGAGCGGATCCAGCGGGCGGCGGCCTGCGTGGTCCGCTCGTCCTGGATGCCCAGGAACTGACGGAGCAGCAGGTCCTCGGCGTCCATCGTCACGTTGGTCTCGAGGTCGCCCTTCCACCATCCGTCAGGATGCTGGCCGGCCAGGAGGTTGGCGGCGGCGCGCTGCGCGGCACGCTCCGCCACCGCTTCGGCACTGCCGATCCGTACGGGGCGCGGTGCCGAGGTGGTGCTGGCCGAAGGTGCCTGGGGGGCTGGGGCCCCCGGACTGCCGTCGGTCGTCGCTGTCATGGCTTCCCCTTTGCAGTTGAGACTTCTGCGGTGTTGGGGCTGCCGTCGACCGTTACACGTGCTCGGTCGGCGACGTGCTGCGCTCCACGTTAGATCTTTATTTCTCGCGAACCACCACAAAATCCGCCAGGCCTACGAGCTTACGTTGAATTACGTCCGGCATGTCCATTTTATCCAGTGCGGCGATTGCGGTGGCGTACTGCCGGCGGGCTTCCTGCGAGGTCCACTCCCGGCCTCCCGCCTCCTCGATCAACGCCGCACGGAGTGCGAACTCTTCCTCACTGAACGCACCTGTTTCAGGATTCTTCGCATCCGCGGCGAGGAGTTCACCGAGTTGCTCCGAGGCCCGGCCGCCCGCCGCCAGGGCCGCGACCACGGGGAGCGACTTCTTGCGCTGCCGGAGATCGCTCCAGGTCTGCTTGCCGGTCGAGGCCGGGTCGCCCCAGATCCCGAGCAGGTCGTCGATCGCCTGGAAGGCCAGCCCGAGGTGATAGCCGTACTCCTCCAGCGCGTCGGCGTCGGACTCCGACGCGCCGCCGAGCACCGCCCCGATGGAGGAGGCGCAGGCCAGCAGCGCGCCCGTCTTGTTGCCCTCCATCTCCAGGCACTCCTCGACGGTGACCCGCTCGCGGTGCTCGAAGGAGATGTCCTGGGCCTGGCCGTCGATCAGCTTGCGGGTCGCGACGGTGAGCCGCCGGGTGGCCCGGCCCGCCTCCGCGGTGCCCTGCTCCAGCAGCACCTCGTTGGCGAGCGCGAACAGCGCGTCACCGACCAGGATGGCCTGGGCGGGTCCGTGCACCTTCCACACGGTGTCGCGGTGCCTGCGCTGCTCGTCGCCGTCCATCAGGTCGTCGTGCAGCAGTGAGAAGTTGTGCACCAGCTCGACGGCGACCGCGCCGGGAATGCCGACCTCGGGCGCCACGCCCGCCGCCTCGGCGGACAGCAGGGCCAGCGCGGGGCGTACGGCCTTGCCGCCGTCTCCGTCGGCGGGCCGCCCGGTCGCGTCGATCCAGCCGAAGTGGTAGGCGGCGACGGTGTCCATCGGGGACGCGAGCCGGTTCACGGCCGAGCGGAGCACCGGTGTGGACAGGGTGCGGCCGCGCTCCAGCAGCTCAAGGACGCCGGCAGCGGTCACGATTTCTCCTCTGGTTGCACTGGTTGTGCTCATACGGCCCTCGCAACATCGTTGTCGAACGGAAGGCCGAGTGCGGTCAAAGCTTCTCGGGAGGCGTGCAGCCCGCTGCGCACAGCGCCCTCCATGGTCGCGGGCCAGCCGGTGGCCGTCCACGCTCCGGCCAGGTACAGGCCGCGGGCGCGGGTGACCGCTCCCGGCCGCAGGCGCCCGACGCCGGGAGCCGGGGCGAAGGTCGCCGTACGCTCCCGGGTGACGAAGAAATCCGTCACCTCCGCGCCCCTGGCCGCGGGCAGCAGGCGTTCCAGCTCCGGCAGGTACCGCTCGCGCAGCTCCGCGACCGGCAGGTCGATCTCGTCCTCGGCGGCGGACTGCGAGACGGCCAGGTACTGGCCTGATCCCGTCAGCCCCGAGCTCGCGGTGCGGTCGAAGACCCACTGGACGGGACTGCCGAGAGCGGCGAAGAACGGCTGGCGGAGCACCTTGCGGTCGTAGACGACATGCACGTTCAGGATCGGTGCGGTGCCGATCCGCAGCAGCGCGCCGGGATCGTCCAGCGCCCCCTCGGGCAGCAGCCCGTGGGTCTCGCGCTGGGGCAGGGCCAGCACGACGGTGCCGGCGTCGAGCTGCCCGCCCTGGCCGGGACCGGTCTCGGTGTCGACCCGCCAGCCGCCCTCGGCGACCGGCTTGATACCGGTCACGCGGGACCGCAGCATGGTCCGTACCCCCGCCGCGTCCAGCGCCGCGCGGGCCCGGTTGTCGTGCAGTTCGCCGAGCGGCGCGGCGGCCCAGCCGATGTCGGCGGCGGCTGCGTCGGACAGCAGCCCGGTCTTGAAGACCATCGCGGCCAGCCCCAGCGAGGCGTTCGCCGCGGTGGCGTTGAGCGTCGCGACGCCCACCAGGTCCCACAGCGCCTCGATGGTGCGCGGGGACTGGCCCCGGTCCCGCAGCCAGCTCGCGAAGTCGGTGTCGTCCAGCGCCGGGTCGTCCAGGTCCAGGACGCGCAGCGCCAGCGCGGCGCGCCCGACCGTGACCCGCTCCCTGAGCGACAGGTGCGGATAGGTGGCGAGGCTCGCCGCCAGGTGCAGCGGTACCGGCAGCGCGGCGCGGCGCAGCCGGCCGAGCCGCATGTTCGACGCGTCCAGTACGGGCACGTCGAGCCGGTCCTGCAGGGTGACCAGGTCGCGGGCCGCGATCCGGTCGATGAACCACTGGTAGGCGGTGCAGCAGCGCAGGAAGACGTGCTGCCCGTTGTCGATGGTCAACTCGCCGCGCCGGAAGGAGAACGCCAGTCCGCCCAGCCGGGGACGCGATTCGATCAGCGTCACCCGCAGCCCGGCGTCGGCCAGGGCCAGGGCCGCCGTGGTGCCGGCCAGACCTCCGCCCACGACCACCGCGGCCGCCCCCGAGGGGCGGCCCGCGACCTCATGCTCCGTCATACGCCCTCCCCCCTCTGATGACACCCGGCGCGACACGGCACACCGTCACCGGCACTGACGCACTGGGAGGCTGACTGGTTGCTGGCAGAATCACCCGCGCCCCCGGGCCGAGCGGCGGGCGTCCAGTCCGGCCAGACCGCGCACGGCGACGTACGCCTTCTCGTGGCCCGGCAGCGAGACCCGGCCGCGCAGCACCGCCTCGGGATCGGCCGCGATCCGGTCCAGCAGCCTGCGGTAGATGCCCGCCATGGCGGCGACACAGGCGCCACTGCGCCGGTCGAGCATGGGCAGCAGCTGGTATCCGGTCGCGAACAGGGCACGGGCCCGCCGGACTTCGTACTCCACCAGGCCCGCGAAGTCCGAGCCGGGCGGCGGGGTGTCCGAGTGGAAGCCCGCCGCGCAGCCGAACTTGGCGAGGTCCTGGGCCGGCAGATACGTCCGGCCGTTGCCCGCGTCCTCCCGGACATCCCGGAGGATGTTGGTGAGTTGCAGGGCGAGGCCGAGGGTGTCGGCATAGCCGGCGGCGCGCTCCATGTCGGCGCCCTGCCCGCCGGTGCCGACGGTGCCGAATACGCCCAGCGAGAGCCTCCCGATGGCTCCCGCGACGCAGCGGCAGTACGCCGCGAGGTCGTCCCAGGTCTCGTACGTCTCTCCGTGGACGTCCATCAGCACGCCGTCGATGAGTTCATCGAGGCCGCCGAGGGGCAGCGGGAAACGGCGGGACGCGTCCGCGAGCGCGACCGCGACCGGGTCGGTGTCGTCCTCACGGATGTCGCCCTCGCGGATCCGGGCCAGCAGGGCCCGGGTCTCGTCGAGCCGGATCTGCTTGACCGCGGCGTCGAGGTCGCCGTCGCCGATGTCGTCGACGCGGCGGGAGAAGGCATAGAGGGCCGACATGGCCTGCCGCTTGGGGAGGGGCAGCAGGCGGATGCCGTAGGCGAAGTTGCGGGCCTCGTGCCCGGTCACGGTCTCGCAGTAACGGTAGGCGGCGAGAACCGGCCCGGACGTGTGGGCAGAACCGTTCACGGTCCGCCTCACCCCTTTCTTCGCAATGTCGACCCCACTTCGCGCAGCAGGCTTGGCCTGGTGGCTTTCGGCGGTCCCGGGAGCACGTCGTAACCCGCGCTCTCTACCGCCTTCAGCGCGGCACGCCCGCCGCCGACGAAGCCGGCGAGCAGAAGCCTGAGCCTGCCACGGACGCTACCCACCAAAGGGGTGCCTTCATTCAAAAGGTCCCGGGCGCGTTCCGCTTCGAATGCCACCAGTGCGCGCACCTGTGCGCCTGCGGTGGGGGCGGCGAGGTCCGCTTCGGTGACTCCGAAGCGTTTCATGTCCTGTGCCGGCAGGTAGATACGGTCACGGCCGAGGTCCTCGGCCACGTCCTGCAAGTGCTCGACGATCTGCAGCGCGGTGCAGACAGCGTCGGAGCGGCGGTTCCGCTCGGGGGTCGACGTGCCCGTGATCCCCAGAACGAGCCGGCCCACCGGGTTGGCGGACAGCTCGCAGTAGGCGAGCAGGTCGTCGTACGTCTCGTAGCGCCGGACCCGCTGGTCCTGCCGGTTCGCCTCGATCAGGCCCTCGAAGGGCTCGGGGGTCAGCCGGTGGCGGCGGACGGTGGGCTGCAGCGACAGGAGCAGCGGATGCCGGGGGGTCCCGTCGAACACCTTCCGCAGATCGGCCTCGAAGGCGTCGAGCATGGCGAGCCGGTCCTCGGCGGCGTCCCGCGGAAGGCCGAGCCGGGCGGCGTCGTCCCGGCCGCCATGGGCCAGATCGCCGTCACCGATGTCGTCGACGAGCCGTGCGAAGCCGTAGATGGCCATCAGATCGGCACGCCACGCCTTCGGCACGAAGAACGGAGCAACGGGGAAATTCTCGCGGGCGGCCTTGTCGAGCACGGCGCGCGACTGCGCGTCCGCGGTCACCGCGGGCTTCCCGTCCCACGCGCGGCGGACGCGCTTTGGAGCTGGATGGTCCCGATCTTCATGGCCGCCACATCCCCCGTTCTACACCGCTGGGAAGAAACTTCCCATTTCGGACACGCCGCGCCCACCCCGGAGCACCGCTACAGCTTACGTCGGGCAGGTCACCGGCGTACGCCGGGGGCGCGAGCGACAGCAGGGATTCCGCCCGGAATCCCCTCCGTCCGTCGGCAATCGCGTTCCCCGCAGAGCCGGTTGGTGCGGCGCGGCCCGCTGATTCGGCACACAAGTCCGGCGCGCGGGTCCCGCAGACAGGTCCGGCGCGCAGGTCAGGACCTACTTGTTGGTGTACTCCTCGTAGGCCTTCAGCACCTGATCCGTCGGGCCGTCCATGAGGAGCTCGCCCTTCTCCAGCCACAGCACCCGGTCACAGGTGTCCCGGATCGACTTGTTGTTGTGACTGACCAGGAAGACCGTGCCCGCCTCCTTGCGCAGCTCGCGGATGC
>NZ_JASISZ010000071.1 GCF_030063355.1 Streptomyces sp. PH10-H1 | reverse complement strand
TCGCGGGCGGCAGCTCCGCCACGGACTACGGCGAACTGGTCCGCCGGGCGAAGGACGAGTGGACGGCGGCGGGCCGTACCGACCGGCCGCGGATGGTCTCGCTCGTCTACGCGTGCCTCGGCCCGGACGCCGGCCCGACGGCCGGCCGCTATCTGCGCGACTACTACTCCTTCGTGAACGTGAAGGCCGAACGGGCCGCCACCGGGGTGCTCGTCGACCCCGGGCAGCTGCGGGAGGCGGTGGGTGCGTACGAGGAGGCCGGCTGCGACGAGCTGATCCTGCTGCCCTGCACCGCGGACCTCAAGCAGGTGGAACTGCTGGCGGACGCGACCCTGCGGCAATGAGCGCCACGTTGTAAGCCGCGTCGCGTGACAGTGACAGTGGTGCGGGTCCCCCCCCTCAGGGGGTGGGACCCGGACCACTGTCACTCCTCTCGGCGGCCGGTCACCACCACTCGCCCACGGTCGCCGGGGCCGCTGCGACGCCGGACGTTTCGACGGCGGCATCCGCATCGGGCCGGTGGTGCGGCTCCAGGACCGGCTTCGGGACCGTCGGCTTCGGGACCGGGGGGAGCAGCAGGCTGAGCAGGGGGCCGGCCATGAAGGTGGTCACCAGCGCCATCACCACCATGAGCGAGAACAGCCCGGCGTCGATCACCCCCATTTGCAGCCCGACCGTGAGGATCACCAGTTCGGTGAGCCCCCGGGTGTTCATCAAGGTGGCGAGCACCAGCGCCTGGCGGTTCCGCCAGCCCTGGAGCCGGGCCGCGCCGTACGCGCCGGCCGCCTTCCCGCCGATGGCGGTCAGCAGGATCAGGGCCAGTTCGCCCCAGTCCCGCGAATCCAGGTGCGAGAGGTCGACCTTCAGACCAGCGGTGACGAAGAACACCGGGAGCAGCAGGAACGAGCCGAACTGCCGGAGCCCGTCGGGCACGGCGGCGGCTTGCGGGGAGAGACCACGGGGCATTACCGCGCCGAACAGGAAGGCGCCGAAGATGAAGTGGAGACCCAGCCACTCGGCCGCCCAGCAGGACAGCAGCAGTCCGGTGACGACGACGGCCGGTACGGGTACGGCCGGTACCCAGGCGGCCCGCGGCTGATCCGTCATGACCAGCAGCCGCCGAAGTGCCGGGCGGACCAGCAGCCACATCGCCGCCAGATAGACCGGGGCCAGCAGCATGTGCCACTGACCCGCTCCGGTCGCCGCCACCGCGACCGCCAGCAGCGACCAGGCCAGCAGGTCGTCGACCGCCGCGCAGGCCAGCGCGACGCCGCCGATCCGGGTACGCAGCAGGCCGCGGTCCGCGAGAATCCTGGCCAGCACGGGAAAGGCGGTGACGGACATCGCGGCGCCGAGGAAGATCACGAACCCGGCCCGGTGCACGGACTGGTGGTTCCCGGCCAGGTACACGGCGAGCGCCGTGCCCAGCGCGAAGGGCAGCAATACCGAGGACAGCGCGACGCTGCCGGCGATCCGCCCCTGAGCGCGCATCACGGAGTGTTCGAGCTCGCTGCCGATGGCGAACATGAACAGCGCCAGCCCGAGACTGGCCAGCGGGCTGAGGTACGGCCGGATCTCGGTGGGCAGCAGGTTCTGGGCGATCACGCCGTGGAAGAGTGTCGGGCCGATCAGGATTCCGGTGAGTATCTCCCCCAGCACCGGCGGCTGGCCGATGGAACGGGCCGCCCAGCCGAGCAGCCGGGCGAGGATCAGAATGACGACGAGTGCCAGGAAGAACTCGGCCGCTTGGTTGCCTGTCATCAGGCGTACCTCCTGCTGCCCGCCCTGTGGCGGGATTCGGGTGCGCGCTGGGGGCGCCCGCCGGGGGGCTTACGGCCTGCCCTGGGACAGGGAGTTGGGCCGGGCCGTTACCGGGCGGGCGCCCGTGCTCAGCGGAACGCGAGATTCACCTGGGGATACCCGCCGCGCGGGCGAGGATCTCACCCAGTACGCGGTCGGGGTTGGGCACCGGGCCGTCGGAGCGCCAGGAGACGAACGCGTCCGGCCGGACCAGCACGGCGCCGCCGGGGGAGATCCCGTAGACGCTGTGGAAGTCGCGCTCGGTGGGCCGCAACTCGCTGTCCGGTCCCACCAGATGGGCCCTCAGAGGCACTCCCAGGCTGGCCGTCGCGCGTTCCGCGGCCGCGGCCCAGGCGGCCCCCGAGGGGTCGGTGAGCAGGACGTAGGAGTCCCAGAACAGGTCGATGGTGGACAGGGTGGCGCCGTCCCGCTCCAGCCACAGGTGCGGTGCCCGGGTGCCGGGCTCACCGGTGAGTTCCAGGTGCGGGGTCAGGACGGGTCCGGACTTCTCGCTGGTGATCGCCGTGGAGACGTACCGGTAGCCGAGGGTGATGATGATGTCGTCCACCATCGTCTCCCGGTCCTCGTCGGTGGCGTAACCGTGCCGGATGCGGTTGCGGACCATCGCCTGCTCGGCCATGGCCGAGCCGACGGCGTGCCGCTCGTCGTGGTAGGTGTCCAGCAGGGTGTCCCCGCCCCAGCCCTTGATGACCGCGGCGAGTTTCCAGGCCAGGTTGTGGGCGTCGTGGATGCCGGTGTTGGCACCGAACCCACCGGCCGGCGGGTGCAGATGGGCGGCGTCCCCGGCGAGGAAGACCCTGCTGGTGCGGAAGGTCTCCGCGACCAGCTGGGCGCCCTGCCACGGCACCTTGGCGACGATCTCCACGTCCATCTCGGGCCGGCCTGAGGCGGCCCGGACGATCTCGACGCAGCGCTCGTCGGTGAAGTCCTCGGGCTTCTCGCCCTTGTCGGGGTGGTAGATCGGGGCGGCCAGGAACGGGTTGCAGCCGTGCAGCCGCGACAGGCCCATCAGCGTCCCGTTGACGTTGGCGTAGCACAGGATGAACGGGCGGTCCTTGAGCATGACCTCCAGTTCCGGTGCGTTGAAGTAGATGCTCAGGGCGTCGAAGACGGTGCCCCGGCCGCTGCGTTCCACGCCCAGCTGCTGCCGTACCGCACTGTTGGCGCCGTCCGCGCCGACGAGGTAGCCGGCCCGGATCGTGTAGCGCCGGCCGGTGTCCAGCTCCTCGGCGACGGCGGTGACGCCCTCGTCATCCTGGGTGAACTCCACCAGCCGGGTACCGAACCGGATGTCGGAGCCGAACTCCCGGGCCTTCTCGACCAGTACCTTCTCGTAGCGGTCCTGGCCACAACCCATCACCCGCTCCGGGCTGACGGTGGGTCCGTCCAGCGACGGCGACTCCAGGACCACGGCCTTGTCGATCTCGGCGAAGGTGTCGACCTGGATGATGCCGCCCTCGAAGAACGGGTGGGAGTCGCCCATCTCCAGGGACCGGATCTCCTCGCGGATCCCGGCGGCCCGGAACAACTCCAGGGTCCTGGCCTGCAGGCCAGGTGCGCGCGGCAACGTCGAGGTCGCGGTGCGCTTCTCCAGCAGCATCGTGCTGATCCCGTGGCGGCCGCTGAAAAGGGCGGTGGACAGGCCGACCGGCCCGGCTCCCACGATGAGAACAGGGATGTTCACGTCATACATGTGTATCCCCTCAGGAACACTGCCATGCGGACTGTCCGCGGCACAGGTCAGGGGTACTGACCAGGGCTCGAGGATGCCTGGCATCCCGGTCGGGCCTGTGCTCCCGCCTGCGGTTCGAGGCCCCTTCGAGGACAGCTCCACGCGGGGCTGCGAAGTTCACGCGATGGCACCGGCGCCTGGGAGCCAGGCGTCCAGGAAGGAGTCCGCCCGATGACGACCAATCCCCCGGACGTCAGCACGGCCGCCGGGATCCTCCGGCTCGGCAACGCGTTCTGCGATGCCAAGGCCCTGCTCACCGCCGTGGAACTCGATCTCTTCACGCAGCTGCAGCGGGCACCGGGCGGCAAGGCGACCGCCGACGAGGTCAAGGAGCTGCTGTCCCTGCATGGCAGGGGACTGAGTGACTTCCTCGACCTGCTCGTCGCGCTGGAGGTCCTGGAACGCGCCGACGGCGCGTACCGCAACGCCCCCGGCACCGCCCGGCACCTGGTCCGCGGAGGGGACGCCTACATCGGCGGCTTCCTGCTGCGGTCCAGCCGCAACCTGTACCCGGCCTGGGGCCGCCTCGAGGAGGCCCTGCGGACCGGCAAGCAGCAGTCCGGCAGTGACTTCGAGGAGGTCACCAAGAACCAGGCGATCCTGCGCCAGTTCGTGGGCAGCATGGACGCCTTCACCAACGTCCTGGGCGCCGAATTGGTCAAGGCCTTCGACTGGTCCGGCTTCACCTCGGTACTGGACGTCGGCGGCGCGCGCGGCAACCTGTGCTCGCAGATTGTTCGTGCCCAGCCGCATCTGGCCGGGCACGTCTTCGACCTGCCGGCCATGGCGCCGCTCGCCGCGGAGCTCGCCACCGAACTGGGCCTCACCGGCAAGGTGGAGTTCCACGGCGGCAGCTTCTTCGACGACCCGCTGCCGCAGGCCGAAGTGGTGGTCCTGGGCCATGTGCTGCACGACTGGGACCCCAGCCAGCGCAGCTACCTGGTCCACAAGGCCTACGACGCGGTGCTGCCCGGCGGCGCGCTGCTGGTCTACGACCGGATGCTCGACGACGAGCCGGAGCACGCCGAGAACCTGGTGATCAGCCTCGACATGCTGCTGGTGACCGACGGCGGATCCGAGTACCCCGCCGCCGAGATAACCGGCTACGCGGAGCACGCCGGATTCACCGGCATCGAGGTCTCCCCGCTCAGCGACTACGACACCCTCGTGGTCGCCCGCAAGGCCGGCTGACCCACCGCAGCCGCCGGGCACGACAGCGAGCCCCCGGTCCTGAATCCAGGACCGGGGGCTCACTGCTGTGCCGTCGCGTGCGGGAAGGGGCTCAGCCGGCGGGCTGGGGCTCCCGCTCGGGCTCGGTCCGGCCGGCGCGAGGCGCCGGGACCGGAGCGCCGAAGACGGCCTTCGACGGCCACCACGCGCGGTCGCCGAGTTCCAGGGTGAGAGCCGGCACCAGCAGTGACCGGACAACGATGGTGTCCAGCAGTACGCCGAACGCCACGATGAACGCCTGCTCGGCCATCGCCACCATCGGCACCACCGCCAGCGCCGCGAAGGTCGCGGCCAGCACCACACCGGCCGAGGTGATGACCCCGCCGGTGCGCCGGAGCGCGAAGAGCGTCCCGTTGCGCGTGCCGTGCAGCAGCGCTTCCTCCCTGACCCGGTGCATCAGGAAGATGTTGTAGTCCACGCCGAACGCCACCAGGAAGACGAAGCCCATCAGGGGTACCGAGGGATCCGCGTTGGCGAAGTGGAAGACGTGGTTGAACATCAGTGCGGCCACGCCCATGCTGGCCGCGTACGACAGCACCACCGTGGCGATCAGCAGCAGCGGTGCCACCAGTGCCCGCAGCAGCAGGGCCAGGACGATCAGGATCGCGATCAGCACCAGCGGGACGACGACCTTGAAGTCGCGGACGCCGCCCACCCGGGTGTCGATCGAGGTGGCGGTGAAGCCACCTACCTTGGACTCGGAGCCAGGCACCGCGTGCACCGCGTCACGCAGCTGCTTCACCGCGTCGACGGCGGCCGGCGCGTCGGGTGTGGTGGCCAGTACGGCGTCGAGCTCCGTGTAGCCGCCGATCTCCTTGGGCAGCCGGGTCACCGAAGTGATGCCGGGGACGCCGCGTGCCGCGGTGGCCACCTGCTCCGCCGCGGCGGCCCTCGCGATGATGGTCACCGGAGCGCCCGAGCCGCCCGCGAAGTGGGCGTTGAGCACCTGCTGACCGTGGACCGAGTCGGGCTTCTTGGTGAAGTTCTCCGCCACCGAGACCCCGTCGGCCTTGAACTGTGTGGCGAAGCCCGCCGCCAGCACCAGTAGCAGGCCCGCGGCGATCCAGATGCCGCGCGGCCTGCGGCCGACCAGACCGGCGATACGGCCCCACAGCCCCTCCCCGGTGCGCTCCGCGGTGCCGAAGGCGGGACGGAACGGCCAGAACGCGCCGCGGCCCATCAGGGCGAGTACCGCCGGAACGAAGGTGAGTGCGGCCAGCAGCGAGGCGGCGATGCCGATCGCGGCGACCGGGCCCATGCTGCGGTTGCTGTTGAGATTGCTGAACAGCAGGCACAGGGTGCCCAGGATGACGGTGCCGCCGGAGGCGAGCACCGGCTTGAGCACCGCGCGCCAGGCGGTGGCCAGCGCTTCGTACTTGTTCTGGGTGCGGCGCAGCTCCTCCTGGTAACGGCTCACCAGCAGCAGGGAGTAGTCCGTCGTCGCGCCGACGACCAGCACCGACAGCACGCCCTGGCTCTGCCCGGTGAGGGTGAGGCCGCCGTGCTTGGCCAGGCCGTAGACCACGGCGGCGGCCACCCCGGACGCGAAGGCGATGCCGAGCAGGACCAGGAGGGGCAGCGTGGGGCTGCGGTAGACCAGCAGCAGGACCAGGATCACCAGTCCGACCGCCACCACCAGCAGTTGTCCGTCGATGCTGCTGAAGGCCCCGCTGAAGTCGGCGAACATGCCGCCGAGGCCGGCGACATGACCGGTCAGACCCGGATGGCTGCCGGCGGTGGCGCGCAGAGTCTTCACGGCCGCGGTGACCGGGTCCATCTGGTTGACGAGCGGGACGGTGAACTGCAGCGCCCGGCCGTCCTTGGAGAGCGTCACGGGGCTGATCTGCCCGCGTAAACCGACCAGTTTGGCCGCCGCGGCGGCGTCCGACCCGACCGCCTGGTGGTCGGCGGTGGTGATACCCGACGCGCGTTCGTACACGACGACCGCGGGATAGGTCTTGTTGTCGGAGAACTGGGCCTGGAGTGTGTCGGCGTGCACCGACTCGGCCTTGGCGGGCAGATAGGCCGCGCCGTCGTTGGTGACCACATCGCCTAGCTTGCCCTGGAACGATCCGGTCGCTCCGCTCACCAGAAGCCATCCGAGGACGAGCAGCAGTGGCACCAGCCACCGCAGCCGGCGACCGGACGCCTCCGTGCGTCTACGGGTCATGGTGGGGCACCTCCATACATCAGCGGCAGTTCGTAGCGAACTGCGGCGGCCATGGTCCCGGTAGGGGCTTGAGTGCGACTCGAGCTGACACCGGAAGGATCCGGCCAGTCAGTGGCTCGAATGGGGGTTGGAAATGACCAGAATCAAGCCGGTGCGGACACTCGCCGGCGCCTGTTTTGCCGCAGTTCTGCTCTTCGCGATGGTGGTACCCGCGTCCGCGGGCACCAGCGGGACCACGCGCTACGTGGACTGCACGGCCGGCAGCGACACCGCGGCCGGCACCGGCACCACCACTGCCTGGCGCAGCCTGGACAAGGTCAACGCCACGGTGCTGCATCCCGGGGACACCATCCGCTTCAAGGCCGGCACCACTTGCACGGGCACACTCACCCCGCAGGGATCCGGCACTGCACAACACCCGGTCACGGTCAATACCTACGGATCAGGTTCGGCCGCCCGGATCGACGGCCACGGCGCCACCGCCGCGGTCTTCCTGCACAACGTCGAGGGGTATGTCCTGCGCCATCTCGACATCACGAACACGGGTCCCGCGCCCACCGCGACCCAGCAGCGCGTCGGGGTATACGTGCTGCTGGAGGAGTACGGGACGGGCAGCCATTACACGCTCTCCCACCTCACCGTGCACGACGTCAACGGCTGCGACTGCCGCGACGACCATTCCAGCGGCGGCATCCTGTTCGTCGCGGGCGGCGTCACGGTGCCCACCGGATTCGACGACCTGCGGGTGGAAGAGAACAGCGTCAGCCACGTCGACAGGACCGGAATCGGAACTGTCTCGTACTGGCAGCGCCGGGCATCGCACCCGCAGGGCCCCGGCACCGAGTTCGCACCGATGACTCATGTCCTCATCGAGGGCAACCGGGTGTCGGACACCGGGGGTGACGGGATCTCCCTCATCAACGGGGTGGACTCGCTCATCCAGCACAACACCGTGGCGGGCTTCAATATCCGCTCCACCGACTACAACGTCGGCGCCTACGCGTGGAACTCCGACCGGGCGCTGTTCCAGTTCAACGAGGTCTCCGGCGGGGTCAGCCCCGCCATGGCCTTCGACCTGGAGGGCGGCAGCAGAGACACCCTCTACCAGTACAACTTCAGCCACGACAACGGAGCTGGATTCCTGTTCATCTGCCCCTCAGGTGTCTTGGCCAGCGGCGGCATCGTCCGGTACAACATCAGCCAGAACGACCACGGTGACGGCTTCTTCGGCGTCATCACCAACCCCTGCGGCGACGAACCAGGCACGCAGGTCTACAACAACACCATCTACGCGCCGACCGCCGCCAACCTGGTGCGGATCTATGGAACCTCGACGATGCGGCTGACGAACAACATCTTCGTCGGCCGCCCGTCCGGATCCGTGATCAACGATCCGACCAGCACCTACGACCACAATCTCTACCAGAACGTCGTGGCCGGAACGCCGCTGGGCACCAATGCGCTGCAGGGCGACCCGCGGCTGACGGCACCGGGAACGGCGGTGTCTCCCACCGACACCGCCGGCTACCGTCTGCGGGCCGGCTCCCCGGCACTGCACAGCGGTGTCCCGGTCGCCGGAGCGGGCGGGCGGGACTACTTCGGGAACCCGATCCCGTCCACGGCTCCGAACATCGGGGCCTACCAGGGCTGTTCAGTAGGGTCCTGATATCGACGATGCCAGATAGGCCGTGAAGTCGGGCCGGTCCGGCTGCACCACATGCCGGACCCAGGCGTCCCGTTCGTGCGCCATCGCGGCCATCTCCCAGATGCACGCGGTGGCGTACGCGGGCGCCTCCACCGGTGAGGACAGCGCGTCCCAGTCGGCCAGCCAGGTCCGGGTGTGGAGGATCAGCCGGTTGCGGCTCCACCAGCCCACCACCACGTAGCAGGCGTCCTCGTCCTCGTGCACGACACTGAACGCGTGCGCCGGGAGGGTGCGGTACGGCGCCGGCAGCGACATCCGCACCGCCCGCCGCGCGAACTCCAGGACGTCCTCCGCCGGTTCGTCGCGGAACGACGAGACGGTGTACCGCTTGACGGTCCAGCCGGAATCCGACTCGGGAACCAGTGTGCTCACAGCGCGCGGCCGGTACTCCACCGGGCGCTCGCCGACCTGCGTCTGAGGGGTCATGGCGGTAGATGGTGACACGCCGGCCGGCCGCCGCCAACCTCCCCTTGAGGGCGTTTCGAGCCCCGCGCGCGACGATGGCGCCGAGAGATCCACGCCCGCGCGTAGGGAGAACTCCTGTGCAGAAGTTCAGCATCGACGACTCGCCGCTCACGAGCGAGTACGGAATCCACATCGGGCGGTGGGAGCAGTACGCGGCGGCGTCCGGCCTGCCGTTCAGCGCCATGTGGTGCCAAGTCCCCGCCAACTCCCACAGCGTGCTGGACAACCACCCCGAGGTGGAGCTCGCCGTGGTCGTCGGCGGCGACGCGGTCTTCACGGTGAACGGCGAGGACACCCCGGCACCGGCCGGCAGCGCCATCCTGCTCACCCCGGGAGACCGCCATGTGATCACGGCGGGCGACGAACCCGTCCGGATCCTGAGCATCTACTGGCTGCCGGGCGACGCCGGATCCATCGCCGCGGACCCGGAGGGGGCGAAGGCCGCCGATGACCACTGACCGCGCGCCCGGCATCACCGTCGTCCTGTCGCCGCCGCCCACTCCCAACGGCCCGCTGCACCTGGGCCATCTCGCGGGGCCGTACGTGGCCGCCGACATCGCGGTACGCGCCGCGCGCCGCCGCGGCGAGACGGTGTTCGCGCTGTGCGGCCTCG
This sequence comes from Streptomyces sp. PH10-H1, assembly GCF_030063355.1. Classification (GTDB taxonomy): domain Bacteria; phylum Actinomycetota; class Actinomycetes; order Streptomycetales; family Streptomycetaceae; genus Actinacidiphila. The sequence goes on along the minus strand of NZ_JASISZ010000071.1, from coordinate 30,377 downwards.
ACGACCACCAGAACTACGTACTGGCCAAGGCCCGCCAGCAAGGCTCCGAGGTCCGCGAACTGCGGGACCAGTACGCCGGGTTGATCCGCGGGGTGTTCGACCGGGTCGGCGTCGGGCACGACGGCTTCACCGAGCCGCTCACCGACCCGGACTACCGGACCGCCGTGGCGGGGTTCCTCGGCGAACTCGTGGCGAGCGGCACCCTGCCCGTCGAGGAGTGGCGGACCCCCGTCTGCGGGAACTGCCCCGGCATCGCCCACCACGCCTACGTCAGTGGCCGCTGCCCGCACTGCGACAGCCCGTCCGGCGGCGGTACCTGCGAGGGCTGCGGGAGCTACACCCCGGCAGACGCCCTGGCCGATCCGCGGTGCACCCGCTGCGGATCACCCGCCACCGGGACGAGAACCGTGACCGGGCCTGTCATCCGGCTCGAGGACTACCGGGGGGTGCTGCAGAACATCTGGTACCGGGCAGCCCTGCCGCCCCGGGTGCGGGCGCTGGCCTGGCGGCTGTTGCGCGGCGAGCGGCTGCCGACCGTGCCGCTCAGCTACCCCACCGACTGGGGCATCGAGACGGACGCCTTCCCCGGCCAGCGCATCGACGTGTGGGCCGAAATGGGCCTGGGCTACCTCTGCACGATCGGCCGGCACCTGGCGCCCGGCGCGTCCGGCCTCGCCGAGCACGTCCAGGCATGGAGAGGCGTCGACTCCCTGTGGACCTTCCTCGGCCTGGACAACGCCTTCTACTACCTCGCCCTGTTCCCTGCGCTCTTCGCGGCCGCGCAGGTGTCGGAGAGCGTGCACGGCGGGCTGGTCGTCAACGAGTTCTACCGGCTCGACGGGGCGAAGTTCTCCACCAGCCGCGGCCACGCCGTCTGGGCCCATGAGCTGCTGGAGAAGGAGGACCCGCGCGCGGTACGCGCCTTCCTCAGCTGGGACCGGCCCGCGCCGCACGCCACGAACTTCACCCTGGAGCGGTTCCACGCCGCCACGTCCGGCTGGACCCTCACCCCGGGACCCGGCGGCCCCGACCCCGCTGAACTGGCGCGCGCGGAACAGGCGCTGACCCTGGAGCACTTCGACAGCGCGCTCGCCGCCCGCTGCCTGCTGGGCGCCCCCGGCGCGGCGGACGGCCTGCTCGAGGTCCTCACCGGCGGCGGATCGGTGGCCGGTCCATGAGGATCTGCGTCGTCGGCGGCGGACTCGCCGGAATGCTGCTCGCCTGGCGGCTGGTGCGCCAGCCGCGGCTGCAGGTCACCCTGGTCACCGGAGCGCCCGGCGTGCGGGACTCCACCGGCGTGTCCGGCGGACTCGTCCGCGGCTTCGAAACCGACCCCCAGGTGGCGGAACTGGCCGCGCGCAGCCTGCAGGAACTGCGCGCCAGCGCGCTGCTGCGCGAATGGTCGGAGTACCAGGAGACCGGCTCGCTCTACCTCCTGCACTCCGCGCCGCCGCTGCGCCGCCTCATCGACGTGGACCGCAGCCTGCCCGGCTCCGTCCTCATTCTGGACCGCGCCGAACTGGCCGCCCGCTACGGCTTCTCCGGTCTGCCCGAGCAGGCCGCCGCCGTGCTGGAACGGCACGCGGGTCACTTCTCGCCGGACGCGCTCCGGCGCGGCGCGCGCGCCGACTTCGCCGCCCGCGGCGGCGTGGTGGACACCACCGATCTCTGCGAGCTGGACCTGCCGGCGAGCGGCGAGGTGCGCTACCGGACCGGCGCGGTCCGGGGCGAGGCCGATCTGCTGGTGCTGGCGACCGGCGCCTGGACGGGGCGGCTGCTCACCGGACTCGGCCTGCCCGCCCCCGACCTGCGCACCAAGGTCATCCAGTGCGCGGTCTACGCCATGGAGGGGAACCCCCCGCCGCCCTTCGTCGACGAGACGAGCGGGCTGTACGGGCGCCCGGCCGGTCCCGGCCGGATCCTCCTGGGCCTGCCCACCGACCGCTGGGACACCGACCCCGGCCAGCGGATCTTCCTCGACCGAGAGGAGCGCGCGGTGCGCCGCACCGCCGCCCTGCGCCTGCCGGGCCTGGCCCTCAACCCGCCGCACCGCTTCATTGCCATGTCCGAGGCCTACGCCACCGAGGGCCGCCTCGCCCTGCGCGCGGCGCTGCACCGTCCGAGCGGTCTGTTCACCTTCACCGGAGGCAGCGGAGCCGCCGCCAAAACCGCGCTCGCCGCCTCGTCGGCGGCGGCGGCCGACCTGCTGGCACCGATCCCGATCACTGAGGGGGAGCGTTCATGACCGACGACGCCCGCATCGACCTGGAGGCCGTCTGCCCGGACCGGGTCATCACCCCCGGGCACCCGGCGTACGACCGCGTGCGGCTGCTCTTCAACGGGATGCACGACCACCGGCCCCGGCTGATCTGCCTGCCGCGCGACACCGCCGAGGTCCAGGGCGCCATCCGGGCCGCCCGCGACCGGGATCTGCCCACCGCGATCCGGGGCGGCGGCCACAACATCGCCGGTTCCGGGTCCCTCGACGGCGGCCTGGTCATCGACCTGCGGCTGCTGAACAGGACCGAGGTGCTGCCCGTGGAACGCCTTGTCCGCACCGGCGGTGGCGCCACCTGGGCCGACTTCGACCTGGCGACCACCAGCTACGGGCTGGCCAGCACCGGAGGCACCTTCGACGACACCGGTGTCGGTGGCCTCACTCTCGGCGGGGGCATCGGCCACCTCATGGGCCGGCACGGACTGGCCTGCGACAACGTCGAGTCGTACGTCCTGGTCACCGCCGACGGCGAACGGCTGGAGGTGAACCCGCACACCGACCCCGAGCTCGACTGGGCGCTGCGCGGCGCGGGCCACAACTTCGGCGCCGTCACCGAGTTCACCTTCCGGCTGCACCCGGTCGAGCGGATCTACGGCGGCTACGTCGCCTACCCCGGCACCGACCCGGCGGCGGCGGTCCGGCTCTTCCGCGACCTGATGCTGGAGGCGCCCGACGACCTCACCTGCACGATGCTCCTGGAACGCTACGGCCCCGCCCAGGGCCCGGCCGCCGTCATGAGCGTCTGCTACGCCGGTGACGACGAGGAGTACCGCGCCACCCTCGACAAGACGCTGCGCCGGATCGACGTCCTGGACTGGCGGATCGAGCACCGCAGCTATGTGTCCATGCAACTGTGCCTGGGACGGCTGCCGTTCGGGCTGCGCCACTACTGGAGCGCCCGGCTGGTGGACGGACTGCCCGACGAACTGGTCGACACCATCGCCGGCCGCTTCCAGGAGGCGAGGATCAACGACCCGTTCAACGACACGGTCCTTCTGGAGCCCATCAACGGCGCCGTCCGCCGCCCGGGGCCGGCCGCCAGCGCCGTCCCCTTCCGCGACGCCGCCTTCAATGTCACCGGCATGGCGATCTGGGACCCGGCGCACCCGGAGGCGGACGCGCAGCAGACCGCGTGGGCCAAGTCCGTCGCTGCCGCCGCCGAGCCCCACGGCCGCTGGGGTGACGGCTACATCAACTACGTGGGCGACAGCGGAACCCCCGGTTCGGACCGCGCGCTGCGCACCTTCGGAGCCGAGGCCTACGGCCGGCTCGCCGCCCTCAAGCGGCGGCTGGACCCGGACAGCTTCTTCCACTCCACCTACAACGTCGCCCCGGGCACCGGGCGGTGAACTACGACGGCCGGGTCTTCCGCTCGCACGCGGCGGAGACCTCCGCCGGGGGCGCCACGCCCACCGGTCATTACCACCAGAGCGGTGACCTGGTCTGGGCGGAGTTCTCCGGCGGCGCGGTGCGTCTCGGCCGGCTCGTCGGCACGGCCGCACCGGATGGAGTGCTCACCGCCGCGTACAGCCAGGTGCTGGACGACGGCCGGGTGGTGTGCGGCACCTGCCTGAGCACCCCGGAACCGCTGCCGGACGGGCGCGTGCGGCTGCGCGAGGACTGGACGCGGACGGACGGAACCCGCGGGACCTCCTGGATCGAGGAGATCCCGCGGGACTGACGCGCGCGGGCCCCGTGACGCGGGGCCCGCCGCCTTCAGGACTGCAGATAGCGCCGCAGCTCCCAGTCCGTGACCTCGCGGTGGTAGCGCGCGAACTCCGCCCGCTTCGCGTCGGCGTAGTAGTCCGCGTACGAGCCGTCCGGCACCTTGCCGAGTCCCTCGCGCAGCACCCCGTCGGAGACCAGCTCGTCCACCGCGTGCAGCAGGGTGGGCGGCAGCGGGCGCAGCCCGGCGGGTACGGCGGCGGCTTCCAGGTCGCGGGCGACGGGGTCGCCCGGGTCGGCGCCGCGCGCGATGCCGTCGGCGCCCGCCGCGGCGATGCCGGCGATGGCGAGGTAGGGGTTGGCCGCGCCGTCCACGCAGCGCACCTCGATCCGCCCGGTGTCGGGGATCCGCACCAGGTGGGTGCGGTTGTTGCCGCCGTAGCTCGCGTAGCCGGGCGCCCAGCTGGACCGGGACTGGGTGTCGGAGCCTGCGCCGAGGCGCTTGTAGGAGTTGACGGTCGGGCAGGTCAGCGCCATCAGACCCGGCGCGTGGTCCAGCAGGCCGGCGATGAAGCCGTAGCCCAGCCGCGAGGTGTTCAGCCCGCGCGGGTCTGCGAGATCGTCGAACAGTGACGTCCCGCCCTCCCACAGCGACACGTGCAGATGCAGCCCGCTGCCGGTCAGGTCGGTGAACGGCTTCGGCATGAAGGTGGCGATCAGGCCCGCCCGGTGCGCCGCCATCTTCGCCAGATGGCGGAAGATGATCACGCGGTCGGCGGTGCGCAGCGCGTCCGCGTAGCCGAAGTTGTGCTCGAACTGCCCGTTGGCGTCCTCATGGTCGTTGGAGTAGTTCTCCCAGCCGAGCTCGTCCAGCGACCGGCTGATGGTGGACAGATGGCCGAAGGCGCGGGTGGCGGCATTGGCGTCGTAGCAGGGCGAGTCGGCCGTATCCAGCTCGTCCGCGACCGTGATCGAGCCGTCCTCGGCGCGCCGCACCAGGAAGTACTCGGGCTCCGCGCCGACCTTCAGCTGCCGGCCCTGCTCGGAGAGCAGCCGCAGCTGATTGCGCAGGATGTGGCGCGGCGCGTACGGCCAGGGTTCGCCCTCGACGTACAGATCGCACTGGATGATGCCCAGGCCGTCCTGCAGCGGGGCCTTGACGTACGAGGAGACATCGGGGATCGCGACGACGTCGGGGTCGGCCGACGACTGGCCGAGACCGTCCGCGGCGTTGCCCGCGAAGCCCAGTCCGGCGCTCAGCAGCTGGTCCAGGGTCCGCACCGGGGCCAGCTTCGCGCAGGGTTTTCCGTACAGGTTGACGAACATGACCAGGAGGAACTCCACGCCGTCCCGGGCGACCGCCCGGGCCAGCTCTTCGGCGTCCCTCGGTGGTGCGGGTGACAACGCCGTCATCGCGGCCTCCAGGGTGGGAATTCATGGTGTCTCGGCAGTCCACGGTGTCCGCCACGGCTCGTGCTCGGCTTGAGGGGATCGGGCCGGCAGGCGTCCGGCGCCGCATCCGGGAGGTGCCCCGCGGGGGCCAGGTGTCCAGGGGCCCTTGAGCAGCGGCAGGCAGAGTGGGCAGGTCAATCCGTCCGCATCCTGGAGCGTGGAGATGGACCACAAACTGCTGGGTCTGGGCCTGGGGCCCGACAACGGCAACGAGCTCGACCGACTGCTCGCCTCATTCCCCGACCAGGACGCCGAGTCCGTGCGTTCCTGGCTGCCGGGCCGGGGAGGGTCCGGCACCAACCCGATGGCGATGCTGGAGAACCTGGCGGCGGCGGGCGACGACTTCGTCAAGCCGGACGAGAACGACCCTCGCGCGATCCGCCGGATCGGCGTCATCGGCGGCGGCACGGCCGGCTACTTCACCGCATTGGCGCTGAAGGCCAAACGGCCATGGCTCGATGTGACGCTCATGGAGTCCAAGCAGATCCCGATCATCGGTGTCGGTGAGGCGACGGTGTCGTATGTGACGCTCTTCCTCCACCACTATCTCGGCATCGACCCCGAGGAGCTGTACCGCAGGGTGCGGCCGACCTGGAAGCTCGGTATCAAATTCGACTGGGGACCGCACCCGGACGGCTTCATGGGCCCGTTCGACTGGTCCGGCGACGCTGTCGGGATGCTGGGCTCCATCGCCACCACCGGCAACATCAACGGCGCCACCCTCGGGTCGGCGATGATGGAGGCGGACCGGGCGGCCGTTTACGACGTCGGGGGGGCGCCGCTGTCGCTGATGAAATACCTGCCCTTCGCCTACCACCTCGACAACGGGCTGCTGGTCTCCTTCCTGGCTGAACTGGCCCAGCGCCGTGGCATTCACCATGTGGAGGCCACGCTTGAGGATGTGGTGCTCAGCGGCGATGACTGGGTCGAACGGATCCGCACCACCGACGGCCGGGATCTGAGCTTCGATCTCTATGTGGACTGCACCGGTTTCCGGTCGCGGCTGCTCGGCCAGGCCCTGAAGACCCCGTACAACAGTTTCGGGTCGAGCCTGTTCACCGACTCCGCGGTCACCGGCAACATCGAGCACGGCGGTCACATCAAGCCCTACACCCAGGCCACCACCATGAACGCCGGATGGTGCTGGCGCATCCCCACCCGCGACAGCGACCACCGGGGCTATGTCTACTCGTCGTCCGCGATCTCCGACGACGAGGCCGCACATGAGCTGGCCACCCGCTTCCCCGGCATCAGCGATCCGAGGGTCGTGCGGTTCCGCAGCGGCCGGTACGAGAAGGCATGGCGGGGCAACGTCATCGGGATCGGCAACTCCTACGCGTTCGTCGAGCCCCTGGAGTCCACCGGCCTGGTGATGATCGCGGTAGAGGCACAGACTCTGGTCGCGACCCTGCCGGCGTCATGGGACGCCCCCCAGGTGCGCGACACGGTCAACGCCGGACTCGCCCAGCAGTGGGACGCCATCCGGTGGCTGCTGGCCATCCACTACCGGTACAACACCAGGCTGAACACGCCGTTCTGGAAGGAATGCGTCGCGACCGCCGATGTCTCCGGCTTCCAGCCGCTGCTCGACGTATTCGCCGGGGGAGCACCCCTGACACGCCGCAACGTGCTCGTCCAGGACCTCCTGAACCGGATCGCGCCGACGTTCTTCGGGTTGTTCGGCATCGATTACCTGCTGCTCGGCCAGCAGGTGCCCACCCGGCTGCTGCCCATGAACGAGCCGGTCGAGAAGTGGCACGCGCGCAAACGGGCGGCCGACGTCCTGGTAGGGCGTTCGATGCCGACCCGGCAGGCACTCGAAGCGTTCGACGCCTTCCCGGAGCTCAACCGCCAGCTGCTGGAGGACGAGGACAGCTGGGCCGGACCCGCGATCGCGCGACGCGTCGGACTGGGCTGAACCACCGGGCCGGACCTCGGTGGAGCACAGGAAGCGCAGGAGTGGGCCCGGGCGGGCGGGCGGGGGCCACTCCTGCGTGTGGTCACGGACCGGGAATCACAGCCGGAATGGAGGCCAGGCCGCGTACTCCCGCAGGCCGTACAGCAGCGGGCCGGAGGTGGATTCGAGGACGACATGCAGGACCTGCCCCAGGATCACCGTGTGGGAGCCGACGTGGTGAGCCGCCGTCACCCGGCAGTCGGCCACGGCGTGCGCGTCCTCGAACAGTCCGGGGCCCGCCCCGCGCGCGGTCGCGCGCCAGGGCACGTACGCGAAACGGTCGGGCGCCTGCGAGCCGAAGAGCTCGGCCGTCCGCCGGGCCCCGTCGTGCAGCAGATTGACCGCGAAGGATCCGGTGGCGAGGGCGGCCGCCAGGGTCCCGCTGCCATTGCGCAGACATGCCAGCAGCGTTGGCGGTTCGAGGGTCACGCTGCACACCGCGGAACACGTCATACCGCACGGCGCGCCCTCAGGCGTGTACGCCGTGACGACGGTCACTCCGGTGGGGAATCCCGACATCATGGTGCGGAAGTCGGATGCCGCGGCCGCCTCCAACGGCTGAACGGGCGTGCTTGTCACAGCTTCCCCCTTCTCCGTCTTCTCCGTCGAAAGGCCCGGGTACTGGGCTGCAGCAAGGCTGCGGGGCGCGACTCGGCACGGGCTCGGAGACCGCTCGATGCGAAGGGCGGCGGCCCCGTCGCCCCGCCGCGGCTCGGGCCGGGCTCAAGCGGGACCGGTCAGGATCCGCGCCAGGAGACCGCCAGGAGACGCCAGGAGGACGCAGTGACCATTCAGCGGACAGCGTTGATCACCGGAGCCAATCGTGGGCTCGGCCGCGCGGTCGCCGCCGAACTGCTCGGCCGCGGACTGCGGGTGGTGCTCACCGCGCGGGACGGCGACGCGGCGCTCGCGGCCGCGGCCGAGCTGGGGACGGGCGCGGTGGCACACGCGCTGGACGTCACCGACACCGAGAGCGTCAAGCGGGCCGCGGAGGACATCGGCCCGGTGGATGTGCTGGTGTCCAACGCCGGTGTGCTGCTGGACGTGGGCAGCGATCCGCTCAGCGTCTCCCTCGACCTGGTACAGCGGACCTTCGCGGTCAATCTGCTCGGCAGCTGGCGGGTGGCGCAGGCGTTCGTGCCCGACATGGTGCGGCGCGGCTGGGGACGGGTGGTCTTCATCTCCAGCGGCACCGGCTCGTTCAGCCACGGGCTGTTCACCGCCAGCCCCGGCTACTCGGTGTCCAAGACCGCGGTCAACGGCCTGACCCAGATGCTCGCCGCCCAGACGGAGGGCACCGGGGTGCTGGTCAACGCCGTCAACCCCGGTCCGGTCAGGACCCGCATGATGCCGGGGGCGCAGCGCACCGCGGAGGAGGCGGCCCGGGACATCGCGGAGGCCGCCACCCTGCCGGACGGCGGCCCCACCGGCACCTTCCGCCGGGGCGATCAGACGTTCCCCTGGTGACGCGGTACGGTCCGGGCCGGTATGAAACCGGCCCGGACCGTACGCGGTTCCTGCCCGGCTCAGACCGCGACCGCCTCCAGGCCGTAGTACAGGAACGGGCACGGCAGCGCGGTCAGCGCGGCCAGTTTCAGGCCGGCCCGCGAGAACAGCTCCTCGAACTCGGTGAGGGTGCGTTCCCGGCCGGTGGTCACCACCATCATCTCGATGTCGAAGATGGAGGCGCCCAGCGCCTCGACCGGGTCCTCGTTGCGGCGCCCCTCGGACAGCACCGAGGTGAACACCACGACCCGCCCGCCCGGCGCCAGCCCCTTGCGGCAGTTCTCCAGGATGCGCACGCATTCGTCGTCGTTCCAGTCGTGCAGGATGTTCTTCAGCAGATACGCGTCCGGGCCGGCCGGTACCGAATCGAAGAACGACCCGGTGGCGATCTCGCAGCGGTCCGCGACACCGGCAACCTCGATCACCGCCGGCGCCTCCAGCACCCCGTTGGCGGTGTCGAAGACGCTGCCGATCAGGCCGGGGTTCGCGGCGAGGATGGCCGCCAGGTGGGTGCCGTTGCCCCCGCCGACGTCCATCACGTACTTGAACCGGCTGAAGTCGAAACCGCCGGTGATCGCCGGGAGTTGGACCGCGCTGCCGGCGGCCATCGCGGCGTGGAAGTGCCCGGCGAGCTCGTCATCGGTCCTGAGGTGGTCGAACAGGCCCTTGCCGTGCACGAGGTCGAACGCGGGCCGGCCGGTGCGCACGGACTCCTCCAGTGCCCCCCACGCCTGCCAGACCGGGGCCGCGGCGTGCATGGCGTCCAGCGGAGCGCCCTGCACCGGGGACTCGCTGCGGTACATCGAGCCCAGCCGGGTCAGCGCGAAGCGGCCGTCCTCGTCCGAGGTCAGCATGCCCGCTGAGACGGCGGCCCGCAGCAGCCGCTCCAGGAAGGGGGCATGGGTGCCGGTCGCCGCGGCGAGTTCCGCGGCGGTCAGCTGCCCGTCGCCGAGGGCGTCGGGCACCCCCAGCCGGGCGGTGACACCGGCGATCTGGTAGACGGCGAATCCGAAGAGCAGCGGCAGATATTCCGCCGGAGTCGGCTGGTCGGTGGTCGGACCGGTCATGGCAATCCCCTCAGCCTTTGCGGCAGATCACGAGCGTGTCGAAGTCGGCGAGCGGGCGGTCGGTGACCGAGCTGAACCCGGCGCGGCGCGCCTGCTCGGTGACGTCCTCGGCGCTGTACTCGCCGCCGCCCTCGGTGACCAGCAGCATGTTGAGGCTGGCCACCAGGTTCTCGGTGTCGTCGGCGCGGCGGCCGAGCATCCGGTCGTAGACCAGGACCGTCCCGCCCGGGCTCACCGCCCGGTACGCCTTGTCCAGCAGCTCCTGGCGCTGTGCGGCGTCCCAGTCGTGCAGGATGTGGCCGAGGACGATCACATCGGCCTGCGGCAGCGGGTCACGGAAGAAGTCACCGGGATGGAAGGACGTCCGCCCGCTCAGGCCGAGTTCGGCCATGTACGCGTGGAAGAACGGTTCCATCTGCGGCAGGTCGAAGACCTGCCCGGTGAGACCGTCGTGGTCCGCGAGCAGCTGGCCGAGCAGATGGCCGCGGCAGCCCCCGGCGTCGAGCACCGAGTGGTACTCGATGCCCTCCAGGACCGCCGAGAGCTCGCCGCCCAGACCCTGGGTGAGGCCGTCCATCATCCGGACGAACCCGCCGAGCGCCTCCGGGTCGTCGAGCATCCCGGTGAAGTCGCCGTCGGCCTGCGGCTTCCCGGTGCGCACCGCGTCGGTGAGCCGTCCGTACACCGGGTAGAGGTTGACGTCGGCGCCGGTCAGAAACCCCGCCACGCAGCCCGGCCGTCCCGGCACGAGACAGCGGTCGGCGCCCTCGGCGTTGCGGAACCGCCCGTCGGCGTCGCGGCACAGCAGCCCCAGCGCGGCCAGCAGACCGAGGAAGTCGCTCAGGCCGCGGCCGTGCAGTCCCAGCCGCTGCCGCAGTTCCTCGGTGCTGGCCGGCCCGTGCTGGAGCGCGCCGAACAGGTCGAGCCTGACGGCGGTGAGCAGTGCCTTGGCGTCACAGAACTGATTGCCGAGCCGGAGCAGGCCCGCGGCCGTCCCGGCGTCCGCAGCGGTGGATGACATATCGGCGTCTCCCGTTCCCGGCCGCTTCCGCGACCGCGCTCTCCAGGGCCGCACTGTCCCGGCCGCACTCCTGACCGCACTGTCGGCGGCGAATCTCCCAGCGCGGGATGGAGGATGACTCGACCCGGCCTGGTACCGCAGTGGTTCCACCGGCTGTTGAGCCCGTCCCCAGCGTCCCTGCCGACACTGGAGGCTGTCGGAGCCCTGTCACGGAGACGAGAGAGGTGTCAGGTGAGCTCGAGCCCGTCATGCCCGGTCAGTTACCCCTTCCCATGGGCCCCCGCGCCGGACATCCCGCAGGACTGGCGGACGATGCGGGACAGCCCGCTGCTGCACGTCGCCCTCCCCAGCGGTGATCCGGCCGTGCTGGTGACCCGCTACAAGGACGTCCGACGGCTCTTCGCCGACGAGCGGCTGAGCCGCAACACGTCCCGCCACCCGGCCTCCCGCATCTCCGCGGACAACGACCTGTTCGGGGACCCGGAGATCGACAACGATCCGCCGCGTTACCTGGTGGAACGCGCCGTGGTCATGCGGGCGTTCAGCGCCCGCAGGATCGAGGCGCTGCGGCCCGTCGTCCGCGACATCACCGCGGACCTCATGGACGCCATGGAGGCCGGGCCGCGCCCGGCCGAACTGATGGAGGCGTTCGCCTACCCGCTGCCCATCCTCGTGATCTGTCACATGCTGGGCGTGCCGCCGAAGGACCGGGCGAAGTTCCGCCGGCTCATCGACGGCTATCTCTCGGTGACGGCGCTGCCCGCCGACGAGGTGGAACGCTGCCGCATCGACTACTGGAACTACCTCAGCGAGCTGATCGCCGACAAGCGTGCCAACCCCGGTGACGACCTGATCAGCGAACTGATCCGGGTCAGCGAGGAGGACCCGGAGAAGCTGACCGACTATCAGCTCCAGCACTGGGTCAAGACCCTGCTGATCGCCGGCTATGTCACCACCGCCTCGCAGATCGGCACCGGTACCGCCGTGCTGCTGCACCGCCCCGACGCCGCGGCCGATCTGAAGGCTGATCTGTCGCTGGTGCCGTCCGCGGTCGAGGAACTGCTGCGCTACCAGATGATGGGCACCTCGCTCGGCTCGTTGCGCTACGCGCTGGAGGACATCGAGCTGATCGACGGCGAGGTCATCCCCAAGGGGTCGACGGTGATGCTGTCGGTGGAGTCCAACATGGACGAGGAGACCTTCCCCGACGCCTGCACCCTCGACATCCGGCGCCAGGACAACCACCACATGACCTTCGGCGCCGGGATCCACTTCTGCGCGGGAGCCGCGCTGGCCCGGATGGAGCTGCAGGAGGCGACGGACGGCCTGCTGCGCCGCTTCCCCGGACTGCGGCTCGCGGTACCGGGGGAGGAGCTGGTCCGCCCGGTCGGCGGCTTCCTGGCCGGGTACGCCGAGATCCCGGTCGTCTGGTGACCGCGGTGAGTGCGATGCGGGTATCCGCCGACAACACGACCTGCGTGACGAGCAGCCTGTGCGTCTACCGGGTCCCTGACGTCTTCGACCAGGACGCGGAGGGCCGTGTCGTGGTCCTCGACCCCGAACCGCCGGCCGAACTCCAGCACGAGGTGCTGCGGGCGCGGCGCGGCTGTCCGACGCGTTCCATCCACGTGGAGCTCAACGGCACGGTGGTCGAGGACCCGGCCCCGGAAGCGCCCGAAGCGGGATGAATTCAGCCTGTCCGGCGTTTGAGGACAGCGCGGACGGAGGACGCGTAACGGTGACCCGTGCCGGTCACGGCACTTGCTGAGAGGTACGTCCACGCGGGGCCCGGACTAGCTGAGAGGTACGTCCACGCGGGGCCCGGCCGGATCCGATTCCGGCCGGGCCCCGGTGGGATTCGCGGCGCCCGCGGCGTCGGCGCCGCTGCCGCGCGGCAGCAGCGGGGTCAGCGCCACGGCGGCCAGGAACGCGCCCGCCGGGTACCAGAGGCTGCCGGCCGCCGAGTCGGCGAAGTCCTGGCGCAGCGCTTCGGCGGCGGCCGAGGCGACCACCGGGTCCGCGGCCTGAGGGGTACGGCAGCTCGCCGGGATCCGGTACGGGTCGGCCGCACCCGCCCGGTCGTGCACGCAGGCGCGCAGCGCGTCGTCCGCTCCGGCTCCCGCGTCCCGCACCCGGTACTCCTGGGCCCGGGCGTGCGCGTCGCCGCCGGCCGCGACCTGCCCGAAGAAGATCAGACCGCTCAGCCCGATGCCGACGGCCGAGGCGAAGTAGATCACCGCGTTCGCCACTCCGGAGCCGCCGCCGGCGTCCCGCTTCGGTACCCCGGCCAGCACCAGGTCGACCAGGATCGGCACCACGAGCCCCAGCCCGCAGCCCAGCGCCGTCATACAGCCGAAGAGCTGCCAGAAACCCAGCGCGTCATGCGAGATGACCTCGCTCAGCACCCCGATGGCGGCCGCCACGAGCAGGCAGCCGCTGATCAGCAGCGCCCGGCCGAGGCGCGGCGCGAGGGCGACGGCGAACCCGCCGAGCAGGAACAGCCCGAGCACCCAGCCGGCGCTCGCCGCGCCGGTCCGCAGCGGCGACCAGCCCAGGCCGATCTGGGTGTGCCAGATGACGACCATCTGCTGCGCCAGCAGCGCGGTGTACACCAGCAGCAGCAGGACGATGCCCGCGACGAAGGCGCGCCGCCGGAACAGCGCGACGGGCACCAGGGCCGCCGCCGGCCCGCGGCGGTGCTGGTGCCACGCGAAGAACAGACCGGCCGGCAGCGCGGCGGCCAGCGCCGCGAGCATCCACGGCGGCCAGCCGGCGCCACGCCCCTGCTGCAGCGGATAACTGACCAGCCCGGCCAGCAGCGCCACCAGCACGATGCCGACGACGTCCAGCCGCAGCGGACGGTCGGAGCGGGACTCGGGCAGCAGGATCGCGGTACCGGCCAGCACCAGGGCGCCGATCGGCACGTTCACCAGGAAGATCGCCCGCCAGCCCAGGCCCAGCAGGTTGTCGGTCGCCATGATCCCGCCGAGGATCGGACCGCCGAGCTGCGCCAGGTTCATCACGGTGCCGTAGGCCGCCAGCGCCATGCCCCGGCGGGTGGCGGGGAACAGGACCTGGAGCACCGCCAGCACCTGGGGCACCATCAGCGCCCCGAAGCCGCCCTGGACGAACCGGGCGCCGATCAGCACTCCGGCCGTCGGCGCGAGCGCACAGATCACCGAGACCACGGTGAACCCGGCGACCGCGGTCATGAAGACCCGCTTGCGCCCGTAGATGTCGCCGAGCCGCCCTCCCGGGATCAGGAGGACGGCGAAGGCGAGCGCGTACGAGGCCATGAACCACTGCGCCGAGGCGTAGTCGCTGTGCAGATCACGTTGGATGGACGGGGCCGCGACGCTCACGATCCCCAGGTCCATCATGTCCATGAACGCGGCGAACAGGACGACCAGCAGACAGGGCCAGGGGCGCCGGACAGGTTCGGTCACGGCCGCTCAGACGTCGATCTGTACGCCGTAGGTCCGCAGCCAGAAGTCGAAGCCGAGCGCCATCTCGATGTTCGACCGGCTGTGCCACTCGTGGGCGACGCCCGACGGGTCCTTCACGGCCTGCCGGGCCGCCTCCACGTCCAGGTACGGCAGGACCGGCGAGTTCGAGTCGTCGAGGACGGCGATGAACTCCCGGTGCAGGGCCTGGGTGTAGGTCGGGTCCTGGGTGACGGGGTACGGGCTCTTCGGGCGCTCGATGACCGACTTGGGCAGCAGGTCACGGGTGGCGGCGCGCAGCAGGCTCTTCTCCCGCCCGTCGAAGATCTTGTACTCCCACGGGGTGTTGTAGACGTACTCCACCAGCCGGTGGTCGCAGAACGGCACGCGGGTCTCCAGGCTGGAGGCCATCGCCAGCCGGTCGCCCCGGTCGAGCAGCATCGGCAGCCAGCGGGCCAGGTGCGCGTAGCTCAGCTCGCGCATCCGGTGCTCGCGGACGCTCTCGCCCTCCTGGTGCGGTGTCTCGGCCTGGGTCGTGCGGTAGTTGTCGGCGTAGTAGCCGTACATGTCCAGCGTGCCCAGCAGGCCGGCGGAGAACAGTCCGCGGCCCTGGCCGTTGCTGCTGCCCTGCTGGCGCTTCTCCGCGGCGACCCACGGGAAGGTCTCCATGCCGACCAGTTCCTCGTCGTGCAGCCACTTGAAGCCACCGAAGATCTCGTCGGCGGTCTCACCGGTGAGCGCGACCGTGGAGTGCTCGCGGGTGGCGCGCAGCATCAGGTACAGCGAGGTGTCCATGTCGCCGAGCATGGTCGGCATGTCCTGGGCGATGATCGCCGCCTGCCGGGCCGCCGGGTCGATCAGGTCGGCGGTGCCGAGCACGATGTCGGTGTGGTCGGCGCCGACGTGCCGGGCGAGTTCCGCCGCGTAGGGTGCGTCGGGGGTGTCGCGCTGGTCGTCGGGGGTGAAGTTCTCGCTGTACCCGACGAAGGTGGCGGTGATGGTGCGCACCGCGTCGTCCCCGGCCTGGGCCCGGGCGATCGCGGCCAGCGCGGTGATCGCACTGGAGTCGATGCCGCCGGACAGGGCGGTGCACAGCGGCACATCGGCCACCAGCTCGCGGGTGACGATCTCCTCCAGCATCGACCGCACAGTGGCGATCGTGGTGTCCAGGTCGTCGGTGTGCTGCTTGGCCTCCAGCGCCCAGTACCGGTTGAGGACCGCGCCGGTGCGGCTGACGGTGAGGGTGTGGCCCGGCGGCAGTTCGCGCAGCTCGCGGAAGACGCTCTGCCCGGGGACCTTCGCCGTGGAGAACAGCTCGCGCAGCCCGTCGGCGTCCACGGTGGCCTTCACCAGCGGGTTGGCGAACAGCGCCTTGGGCTCGGAGCCGAAGAGCAGCCCTTCGGGCAGCGTCTTGTAGAACAGCGGCTTGATGCCCATCCGGTCGCGGATCAGCACCAGTTCCTCGCGCCGCACGTCCCAGACCGCGAAGGCGAACATGCCCTCCAGGTGGTGCGCGCAGCCGGTGCCCCACTCCACGTAGGAGCGCAGCACCACCTCGGTGTCGCTGCGGGTGCGGAAGCGGTGGCCGCGCCCCTCCAGCTCGGTGCGCAGCTGCTTGAAGTTGTAGACCTCGCCGGTGTAGGCGAGGACGGCGAGCTCGCGCCCGTCCTCCTCGGCCGACATCGGCTGGACGCCGCCGGCCAGGTCGATGATCGAGTTACGGGTGTGGCCGAGCGCCGCGTGCGGCGCTATCCACACGCCCCGGGCGTCAGGGCCGCGCTTCCCGAGCGTGTCGGTCATGGCGTCAACGGTCGGCCGCTCCTCAGTGAGGTCGCGCCCGAAATCCACCCAGCCGGCAATACCGCACATGCGGAAACTCCCTTGCTCTTCTCGGTTTCGGGGCATCCCGGCAGCCATCGTCTTCCAGCTGCCTGGACGGGTGCTCAAGCCCCGCCGGAACGCCGGCCGGGCGAGAGCGGACAGTGCAGGTCAGAACGGTTCGCCGACAGAACCCGTCATCCCGGCGGGACCCGTCGCGTCGGCAGGCCGCGTCTTGGCGACGGGGCGGGTCAAAAGGGCCATGACTCCATCCGCCAGGCCGCGTCGACGAACGCCCACTCGTAGCGCACCGCGTGACCGGCCCGGCGCACCAGTTCGCGCCGGTCCGCCGCGGAGGCGCCGGCCGCGATCTCGTCGGCGAGGTCCAGGAACTCGTCGAGCATCTCCCGGTAGAAGTCGCCGGGATGGGCCTTGCGGACCTCGGAGGCGTAACGGGCGCCCGGGTCGTGATGGTCCAGCAGATCGTCGGTGACCAGGAGGTACAACCACGCCGAGGGCACCAGCGCGCCGATCCCGGCCGCGATCGAGGCCGCGCAGGAGTCGCCCAGGAAGCTCACATAGCCGAGCGTCGCCGGGGCGACCGGCGGCGGGCCTTCCTCCGCCGCGTACGGCAGGCCGAGCCGCTCGGCGGTCTCCGCGAAGCCGCTCAGCCGGACCGCGCAGTCCTCCAGGGCCCCGGTCGCCATCCGGCTCAGCAGCGCCGCCCGGCGGCTGTCCCCGGCCAGCGCCGCGCACCGCGCGTGCGCCCTCCCGTAGGAGGGGAGCAGATGGCAGGAGTCCTGCAGGGTGAAGTGGACCAGCGCGGCCCCCGGCAGCGTGCCGTCCTTCAGACCCCGGTAGTAGGGGTGCTCGCTGATCCGCCGGGCACCGTCGGTGACGGTGGCGGCGAGTTCCGACCGGACTGAGGGTTGCGTCGACATGCCGGGCAGCGTGCGCACCCCGGCTCAATCGCCGCTCGAGCGGCTCACGGGCCCGGGGCGACAAGGTGTGCGACAGCGCGCGCCGGTGCGGGCGCCGGCCGTCCGTCACGAGTCACATATCGGTGAAGGGTTGGGACGAGACATGCGGGTGCTGTTCACCACCTGGGCCTGGCCGTCACATCTGTACGCACTCGTACCGATGGCGTGGGCCTTCCGCTCCGCCGGCCACGAAGTGCTGGTGGCCAGCCAGCCGGGGCTGCGCGAGGAACTGCTGCGGACCGGTCTGCAGGGAACCGCCGTGGGGTACGACGTGGACGGGGTGGGGATGGTGCGCGGCTACATCCTCCCGTCCGAGACCGACGGCCCGGCGGTCAGCAGCGCGCCGCACGCCGCGCGCGGACCTCGGGCCCTGCAGATGTTCCTCGCGCACGCCGAGTCGATGACCGAGGACCTGGTGGGGCTGGCCAAGGAATGGCGCCCCGACCTGGTGGTCTTCGAGCCGACGGCGCTGGCCGGACCGATCGCGGCGGCCTCCGTCGGCGTACCGGCCGTCCGGCTGCTGTACGGCACCGACCTGATGCTGCGCGCCCAGCAGATGCTGCCGGACGCCATCGCGCCGCTCGCCGCCCGCTTCGGGGTGGCCGGGCCCGACCCGTTCGGCGCCGTCACCGTCGACCCGACCCCGGCCGGGCTCCAGGTGCCGGTGGACTACCGTCGGCTGCCGCTGCGCTATGTGCCGTACAACGGCCCCGGCGAGCGGCCCGAACCGCTTCCGGAGCGGCGCGACCGGCCGCGGGTGCTGGTGACCTGGGGCCACACGATGGCCCGGCTGGACCCCCGGCGCTTCCTGGCCGGCGAGGTGGCCCGCGCGCTCGCCCCGCTGGACGTGGAGATCGTGCTCGCGGTCGCGGGGGAGCAGCGGACGCTGCTCGGCCCGCTGGCGCCGGGCGTCCGGATCGAGGTCGACGCGCCGCTCCACCAGCTGCTGCCCGAATGCGACCTGGTGGTGGCGCACGGCGGCGCCGGCACCGTACTCACCTCGATGCTGCACGGCGTGCCGATGCTGCTCATCCCGCAACTGCCCGACCACGCCGGACACTCCGGCCGGGTGCTGGCCGCCGGCGCGGGCGAGGTGCTCACCCGGGACGAGGCGACCGCGGAGCGGATCAGGTCCGAGGTGACCCGGCTGCTCGCCGACGGTCCGGAGCGTGCGGCGGCCGCGGCCCTGCGCGAGGAGATGCTCGCGCAGCCCACCCCCAGCGACGTGGCCGCTGAACTGGAGACGCTGGCCGCCGGGAACTGACCCTGTCGGTGTTCGAGCCGTCGTCGAGAGCGCCCCGCCAGCGTGGGGCCCCGACGCGAGCGGGAAGAGGTCATGCGAGATGCCCACCCCAACCGAGCCTGTGGCCTTCCCCTTCGGTGACCCCGAGGGCCTCGACGTGGAACCGGAACTCGGCCGGCTGCGCGCCGGCGCCGGGCTGTGCCCGGTCCAGCTGCCCTACGGCGGCCCCGGCTATCTGGCGGTACGCCACCAGGACGGCAAGACCCTGCTCAGCGACCGGCGGTTCAGCCGGGCCCACTCCGTGGGGCCCGACGAGCCCAGGCTGCTGCCGATCGTGCAGCGCGCCAATCTGCTGATCGCCTCGGACGGCCCCGTGCACGACCGGCTGCGCCGCTTGCTCGCGGCGGCCTTCACCGTCCGCGGCGTGGAGCGGCTGCGGCCGCGCGCGCGGGCCATCATCTCGGACCTGCTGGACACCGTCGAGAAGCAGGGCGCGCCCGCCGACCTGATGGAGCTGTTCGCGCTGCCCGTACCGATCCTGATGATCTGTGAGCTGCTGGGCGTGCCCGAGCCCGACCGCGCCCGGTTCCGCGCGCTCGCGGAGTCCTTCCTCGCCGCCAAGCTCCACCAGCTGACCGCGGAGCAGATCGGTGCGGCCGGACAGGAGCTGCGCCGCTATCTGACGGACCTGGTGGCGGGCCGGCACGACGAACCCAGCGAGGACCTCCTCGGGTCGCTGGTCGCCGAGGGAGACCTGACCGACGAGGAACTGGTGGGCATCGCGGTCACCATCCTGATCGCCGGGCACGAGGTGCTCGCCGACCAGCTCGCGAACTTCACCTACTTCCTGCTGACCCACCCCGACCACCACCGGCAGCTGCTGGAGGACCCGGGGCTGATCCCCTCGGCGGTGGAGGAGATGCTGCGCTACACGCCGCTGGGCGTGAGCACCGGCTCCCCCCGGCGGGCGACCGAGGACGTCGAACTGGGCGGCACGCTGGTGCGGTCGGGGGAGTACGTCCTGCCGGTCATGACCGCGGCCAACCGGGACGACACGGTCTTCGCCGGCGCCGACGAGGTGGACTTCCACCGTCCGCACAACCAGCACCTCGGATTCGGGTTCGGCGTGCACCGCTGCCTCGGCTCCGCGCTGGCCCGGCTGGAGCTGCAGGAGGCCATGGAGGCGCTGCTGCGACGGCTGCCCGGCCTGCGGCTGGCGGTCGCGCCCGAGGAGATCACCTGGTGCACGGGCGGCCTGGTGCGCGGCCCGCACGCCCTGCCCGTGGCCTGGAACGTCTGAACACCCAGGGCCCGAGGGTCCGTCACGTACCTACGAATGAGGAGTCGTCATGGATCTGCAGCTGACGGGAAAACGGGCCGTCGTCACCGGTGCCAGCCGGGGAATCGGTCTCGCCATCGTGCGCGCCCTGGCCGCCGAGGGAGTGGAGGTGCTCGGTGGCGCGCGGACCATCGGACCGGCGCTGAGCGAGGCCACCAAGCACACCCTGGAGGTCGACCTGACCACCACGGACGGCCCGGCCCGGCTGGTGGAGCACGCCGTGGAGACCTTCGGCGGTCTTGACATCCTGGTGAACAACGTCGGCGGCCGCACCGTGTCGGCGCAGGGCTTCCTCGACCTGGACGACGAGGGCTGGCGCAAGGGGTTCGACCTGAACTTCTTCAGCGCCATCCGGACCATCCGCGCCGCCCTGCCCAGCCTGATCGAGTCCAAGGGCGCGATCGTCAACATCGGGTCGGTCAACGGCCGGCTCGCCGCGCCGCGCCTGGTGGAGTACTCGGCGGCCAAGGCGGCGCTGACCAACCTCACCAAGTCCCTGTCGGAGGAGTTCGGGCCGCAGGGTGTACGGGTCAACACCGTGTCCCCCGGACCGGTCCGCACCGACACCTGGGACAGCCCCGAGCGCGCGAAGCGGATGGGGATGGCCTCGGCCGAGGAGCTGGTGGCCGCCGTCCCGAAGTGGATGGGCCTCACCACCGGGAAGATCATCGAGCCGGAGGAGGTGGCCGCCATCGTCGCGCTGCTGGCCTCGGACCGGCTGCCCGGTGCGACCGGCGGCGACTGGCTGATCGACGCGGGCATGCTCAAGTCGGTCTGACCCGGCGTCCGTTCCTGCTGATCTCTCCCGATCCCTTCGATCCTCGCTTTTCCACTGACAAACGTGATCGAGGCGCTCGCCGCCCGGACGGGCGGACTGCGCGCGGCGCCGGTCCAGTGCCGCTCGAGTCCTGCTCCAAGGCGTGCGATCACCATCGGTCGTGATGGGAGCTGCCATGCGGACCTCAGATCGTCGGGACGACGCCGTGCCGCACCACCATGTGGCGGGCCTTGGAGCGGGACCTGCCAACCTCAGCCTCGCCGCATTGGGGGAGGAGGTGGTACCGGGAGGCGTTGTTCTCTTCGAACGTCGGGAAGGGCCCGCATGGCACCCCGGACTGCTCGGCTCCGGCACCCAGCTGCAGACGTCCTGGATCAAGGACCTCGTGTCGCTGGCGGACCCGCGCAACCGGCTGTCGTTCCTCAACTACATGGTCACCACCGGCCGGATCTACGCCTTCCTCAACGCGCAGTACGAATCGATCCCGCGCCTGGAGTACGCCCGCTACCTGGCCTGGGCCTCCGGCCGGCTGGGCTCGGTGCGCTACAGCTCGGAGATCACCGAAGTCGACTTCGCCGACGGCAGGTTCGTCCTGAACGGCCCCGAAGGACCGGTGGCCACCGCCACCCATGTCGTCTTCGGGCTCGGCACCCGCGCGGACGAGCCGGCATGCTTCGCCGGCCAGCAGATCGAGGGCGTGGTGCAGGCCGAGCAGCTGGAGACCCACCTGACCACCGTCCCGAGCGTGCCGTACGAGCAGGCCATCGTCGTCGGCGGCGGGCAGACCGGCGCCGAATGCGTGCTCAACCTCGTGCAGCGCGGCTTCCGCGACATCCGCTGGATCGGACGCCGCCAATGGTTCGCACCCATGGACGAGTCGCCCTCGGCGAACGACTTCTACCGTCCGACCTATCTGCGCTTCTTCCAGGGACTGCCGGAGAACGTCCGCGAGCGATACGTCGCCGAACAGACACTCACCAGTGACGGCGTGTCGATGACCACGCTCCAGGTGCTCTACCAGGCCAATTACGAGGCGTTCTTGCGAGAGGGCCGCTCGCCCGTGATGATGCTGCCGGGCCGCAGTGTCGTCGAGGCCTCGCAGCGGCACGGCACGATCGCCCTGTGGTGCGAGCGCGACTGGGGCGGCCGCGAACGCCACTCCGCCAGGACCGTGGTCCTGGCCACCGGACGCAAGGCCTCACCGCTGCCCCTGGCCCCGCGGCTGCTGGATCTGCTCGAGACGGACTCGAGCGGTGAACCGGTGGTGGACGCCGACTACTCGATACGGTGGAAGTTCTCGGAAAGCTGCCGGATGTATGTACAGAACCGCAGCAGGGTAGGTCATGGACTCGCCGACCCCAATCTGAGCCTGCTCGCCGTCCGGTCCGCCGTCATCGTCAACTCCCTTCTGGAACGGCAGGTGTTCGCGATCCGGGACGAGCAGATGAACACGGTCTGGGCCTGAGGCGCACGGAGGATCGAAAGGATGCACCAGGAATGACGAACAATCCGTTCCACGTGATTGTCATCGGCGGCGGTACCGGTGGGATGGCGTTGGCCCACGGCCTGAAACGGGCCGGTATCAGCGTGGCGGTGTACGAGCGCGACCGCACCAGGACCAGCGGTCTGCACGGCTACCGGGTCGGCATCGACCCCGACGGCAGCCGGGCGCTCAAGCGACTCCTGCCGCCCGAGCTGTTCGATGTCTTCGTCAGCACCTGCGCCCGCTCGCCGAAGTACTTCAGCTTCCTCAAGGAGGACCTGAAGCCGAACATCGTCCTGCCGCTGGTCGTCGACGAGGACCCGGTCAACAGCGAGAAGTCCGTCAGCCGGATGACGCTGCGCCAGGTCCTGTTCACCGGCGTCGAGGACATCGTGCACTTCGACAAGAAGTACACCCACTACGAGAACAACGACGACGGCACCGTCACCGCGTTCTTCGCCGACGGCACCAAGGCCTCCTGCGACCTCCTGGTCGCCGCGGACGGCGCCAACTCCGCGGTGCGCGAGCAGTATCTGCCGCAGTCCAAGGTGGAGGACGCGAAGATCATCTCGATCTCGTCCAAGGTCCCCCTCACCGAGGAGAGCAAGGCGCTGCTCCCGAAGGAGGTCTTCGAGGGCATCGGGCTGGTCCTCGCTCCCAAGGGCTACAGCTGCATCCTCCACACGATGGAGTTCAAGTGGGACCGCGAGGGCAAGGTCAAGAACGGCATCGGCGGCAATGACGCCGAGCTGCTCGACCAGTGGCCCGGCATGCTGTTCGACAACACCCGCGACTACATCAACTGGGGCTTCTGGGCCTCCACCGACAAGTTCCCGGCCGACGTGCTCACGCGCAGCCGCGAGGACCTCATCCAGCTGACGCTGGACATGACGAAGGACTGGAACCCCGATCTGCGCAAGCTGTTCCGCATGGGCGAGATCAGCACCACCTTCGTCATCAACATCCGCACCTCGGTGCCGATCGAGCAGTGGAAGTCCAGCAATGTCACGCTGATCGGTGACGCCATCCACACCATGACCCCCGGCCAGGGCGTCGGCGCCAACACCGCGCTGCGCGACGCGGCCCTGCTGTGCCACCAGCTCATCGCCTTCAACGAGGGCCGCAGCACCCTGGTCGACGCCGTCCACGAGTACGAGACCAGAATGATCAAGTACGGCTTCGAGGCCGTCATCGCCTCCAAGAAGCAGACCGGCGGCGACCAGCCGGTCCACAAGCCCTACCTCGGCCGGCTCGTGCTGGCCAGCATGCGCGGCTACTTCTGGCTGGCGGCCAGGGTGCCGGCGATGAAGCGGAAGATGGCCCAGGAGCTCTACATCTACCGCGGCGGCGACCGCGACGATTTCTGACAGCGATTTCTGACGGCGATTTCTGACAGAACGGGAGCAGGCGTGGATCTCGGGCTCAGGGACAAACGCGTCCTCATCACCGGTGCCACCCGGGGCATCGGCCGTGCCACGGCACGGGTATTCGCCGAGGAGGGCGCCCGGGTCGCGATCACCTACCACTCGGCCGCGGACGAGGCGGAGAAGGCCGTCGCGGAACTGGGCGGCCCCGAACGGTTCCGCGCCGCCCAGTGCGCCCTCGGCGACCCCGCCTCCATCGAGGCGGCGGTACGCGGAGTGGAGGACGCATGGGGCGGCGTCGACATCGTGGTGGCCAACGCCCAGTCGTTCTTCTGGGTCGACCCCGACCAGTTGCCGCGCTTCGAGGACCTGTCCACCGAGGACTGGTTTCCGCTGCTCCGCGACAACGTGGAGGGGCACATGCTGGTGATCCGGCACGCCCTGCGCGGCATGCGCGAGCGCCACTGGGGCCGGGTCGTCCTGCTGTCCTCGGTGACGGCGGAACACGGCAGCCCCGGCTCGGAGATCTACGGAGCCGCGAAGGCGGCGCTGCACGGCTTCGCCCGTGGTCTGATGTGGACCCGGGACGGCATCCTGGTCAACGTCGTCTCACCGGGCGGCACCCTGACCGAGAGCCTGCAGAACGTCGACCCGGCCATCATCGCCCACAGCGGCCAGGAGACCCCCAGCGGCCGGCTGAGCACCCCGGAGGACGTGGCCCGCGTGATCGTCTTCCTCTGCTCCGAAGCCAACGGCAACGTCAACGGGGAAGTGGTGCACACCGCGGGGGGCCGCTGAGGCGCGAGCGGGGGCGGGCCTACGCCCGCCCCCGCCCCGAGCGAGCGCCGCGGTGGCCGGCTCGGGCAGCGTGACCGGCCGACCTGCCGAGGACGTCCAACGGCGTGGCGATCGCCCTGAGCCGTCACCCGCTTGCCCCGGCCGAGAGGCACGATCCCGTTTCGTGGCGTCCGATGGGACAGAGCTCTGCCGGTAGTCGGCGGTATTCCGGCGGCAGCGCGGGGACCAG
Source organism: Streptomyces sp. PH10-H1 (assembly GCF_030063355.1). GTDB lineage: Bacteria > Actinomycetota > Actinomycetes > Streptomycetales > Streptomycetaceae > Actinacidiphila. The sequence goes on along the minus strand of NZ_JASISZ010000071.1, from coordinate 5,956 downwards.
CCGCACTGCCCCGGCTCACCCGGCCCACGAAGGAGTCGAACATGTTTGGTCTGCGCACCCGGATCGGCGCTCTCCTCGCTGTACCCGCTCTCGCCCTCACCAGCGGCGTGGTTCTCGCCTCGCCCGCGCGAGCGGACGTTCCCGTAGGTGGCGTGTTCCGCATCGTGAATGGCGAACTCACGGGCGCGCAGGGGGTTTACGGAACGACAATGGATGACGTCAACACCGGGTACGGCCCCCTGTGGTCCGCCGGCGCTGCCACGGTCACGACCACCTTCAGCGACAACGGCAACGGTTTGGCGTGGGACAGTCCCCTGTTTTCCGGCGGGAGGGCGTCCTACTGCGTTGAGGACAACCACCTCTTCGCCGTCTACAAGACCAATGCCGCCCCGTCGTCGTGCGTCGAGGTCCTCGTGGGTCTGCTCGTCGACAACCTCGGTGTGGGCACCATCCGCGTCGGCAACCGATTCCTCGAAGCGGACGGCACCACCCTCACCCCGCTCCCGTAACGCTGAGCACAAGCCGGCCGCCTCCCATGAGAAGTACCGGCAGGCGGCCGACCCCGTGGACGGCGGTTCCTGGAGCGTGACGAGCACCCGCCGAGACCCGCCTATACGTCCTGCACCTTCTTGATCGACCACTGGGCGATCTTCAGGGACATCTGCACGCCCTCCGTCGCGTACTCGACCATCGCCTTCTGGTACTCCGCGAAAGCCGCACTCCGCTCCTGCTCCCCGCGCTCGACGGCCACCAGCGCCCGGGTGAGCGCGGCCGCGTCGCGCACCGCGGTGTTGGCCCCCACGCCGCCCGAGGGCGGCATGGTGTGCACGGCGTCCCCGAGCGGGATCACCGGGCCGTCCTCCCACGCCTCGACCGGCGTCGTGGCGCGCAGCGCGACCGCGAAAGTGGCCTCCGGCTCGGCGTGGCCGAAGATCCCGCGCAGGTCCGGGTGCCAGGAACGGGTCCGCTCCACGACGAGCCGGCACAGCTCCTCGCCGCTGAGCGCGAAGAACGCCTCGTCCGTCATGCCCAGGTCCTCGCCGTGCACATTGAAGACCGACATGTAGTAGTCGTCGGTATCCTCCAGCGCCGCGTCCGGCCACAGCCGCGCCGCCGCCTCGGTGGGCCGGCTGCGGAAGGTCATCGGCATCAGGCCGATGTGGTGCCCGTCGCTGCCGATCACATAGCTGAACCGGTCGCGCAGCACCTCCGGCATACCCCCGCTGACGGCAGAGGCCCGCGGGATGCGCGAGAAGACGGTGCGCACCCCCAGGTCCTTGGGGACGTCCCACGGCCTGGCCTGGGCGCGGATCCGGGAGTTGGTGCCGTCCGCCGCCACCAGCACATCGCCCTCGGCCCGGGTGCCGTCCTCGAAGTGCGCGACGACCCGGCCGTCGGCGTTCTGCTCGTAGCGCTCGAAGGTCTTGCCGAATCGGACCACATCGCCCAAGCCGGCGAGCAGGATGCGGCGCAGGGTCACCCGGTCGACGGCGTCGATCTTGTCGGGGGAGTCCCCGCGCGGATCGTCGAAGGCCGGCGCCCACTGCTGGACGAGGTGCTCGTCGTAGGCCACAAGACCGGCGTCGTCCCGCTCGTTGGAGGTGGCGGTCAGCAGCTCCAGCAGCGCCGGCGGCAGGCACTCGCGCAGGGCGTACTCGCCTTCCGGGCTGATCCGCAGCCGGTAGCCCTGCCTCCGGCCCTCCGGCGACTCGTCGCGTTCGTACACGGTGACAGCGACCCCGGCCCGGTGCAGCCCCTGTGCGAGGCAGAGGCCGCCGATACCGCCGCCGATGACAAGGACGTGCATGGGTGAGTGAGTTGTCCGCATGGCTTCGGCACCTTCCCCTGCTCGCGGCACTGACCCCGGCAGGGTCCGGCCGAGCCCTCGGGCCGCGCTGGAGGGACTTCTTGAGCTGTCCTCGATCGTGCCCTGCCAGCGTTTCGCCCGACCGCCGGACGGGATTCGGCGGCTGGCATCGGGACAAGGCGGTGACATGAACGGCAGCACAGGCAGGGGAACCCACAGCGCCCCGCCCTTCAGGGTGATCCTCCGGATGGAGATTCGTCCGGGCTCGCACGTGAGCTTCGAACACGCCTGGCTCGAGGTGGGCCGGCTCATCGCGCTGGAGCACGCCAACCTCGGACAGGTGCTGGTGCGCAGCGTCGAGGAGGAGAGCGTCTACTACGTCATCACCGACTGGCGCGATGAACCCAGCTTCCGGGAGTTCGAGCGGAGCGAAGCGCATGTCGAGCACCGGCGGCGGCTGAAGCCCTTCCGCACCGGAGGACAGATGGTCCTCACCCAGATCGTGTATGACCTCGGCGGTGTGGGCGCCGCCGCAGCGACCGCCTGACCCGTCGACCGAGGAGTGGCATGGACGCGAAGGAGCTCAGCTTCATCGGACTGGGCAACATGGGCCGGGGGATGGCACACACCCTGCTCAAGGCCGGGTACGCGCTCACCGTGTACAACCGCACCGCACAGAAGGCCGAGGCGCTGGTGGCACAGGGCGCCTTCAACGCCCCGACGCCCCAGGAGGCCGCCGCAGGGCAGAGCGTCGTGCTGCTCAGTCTCAGTGACGAGCATGCCGTCGAACAGATCCTCTTCGACCAGGTGGCGCCGGTGCTGGACCGCGGCAGCATTGTGATCGACACCTCCACCGTGTCCCCCCGGTACGCCAGGGACTCCGCCGCGCGCCTGGCGGAGCTGGGCCTGCGCCGGGTGGAGGCGTGCGTGGTGGGCAACCCGTTCCAGGCTCACAAGGGTGAGCTGCGGGTGTTCGCCTCGGGCGCCGACGAGGACATCGCCGCGGTGCGCGACATCCTGGACGTCATCAGCTCGGAAGTGATCATGGCCGGGGCTCCGGGCATGGCGAGCACCATCAAGCTCATCTTCAACCTGCTGCTCGGCGCGCAGATCGCGGCACTCGCCGAGGGCGTCTCCTACGGCGAGGCCGCCGGCCTCGACCGTGACCTGCTGATCGCCTCCATCGCGGCCAGCGGATTCAGTTCGATGGTGATGCGTTTCCGGGCGGAACTCATGCTCAAGGGAAACTATGAACCCGCCTTCTTCCGCGCCTCGCTGATGGAGAAGGACCTGCGGCTCGCCAACAAGGCGGCCCTCGAAGCGGGCATCCAGCTCCCCGTCCTCGACATGGTCCGCTCCAGGTTCGCCGAGGTCATCGCGGCGGGCGACGGGGACAAGGACGCCGCCATCCTCATCGAGCACACCAGGACCTGACGCACTGCACGCGTCGACCCCGCCTTGAGCCGCCTTGCAGGCTCAGCTCGCAGCATGGGCCGAGGTCACCGACCAACTGGAGGAACCGTGTCCCGCCGACTGTTCACCTCGGAGTCCGTGACCGAGGGCCACCCCGACAAGATCGCCGATCGGATCAGCGACTCCATCCTGGACGCGCTGCTGCGACAGGACCCGACATCCCGGGTCGCTGTCGAAACCCTGATCACGACCGGCCAGGTGCACATCGCCGGTGAGGTCACCACGTCCGCGTACGCCGACATACCGGCGATCGTGCGGCAGACCGTTCTGGACATCGGCTACGACTCGTCCTCCAAGGGCTTCGACGGTGCCTCGTGCGGAGTGTCGGTGTCGATCGGCGCCCAGTCGCCCGACATCGCGCAGGGCGTCGACACCGCGTACGAGTCGCGGGTGGAGGGCGGCGAGGACGACCTCGACCGGCAGGGCGCCGGCGACCAGGGCCTGATGTTCGGCTACGCGTGCGACGACACCCCCGAACTGATGCCGCTGCCCATCGCCCTCGCCCACCGTCTCGCCCACCGCCTGACGCAGGTCCGCAAGGACGGCACCGTCGCCTATCTGCGCCCCGACGGCAAGACCCAGGTCACCGTCGAGTACGAGGGGAGCCAGGCGGTGCGGCTGGACACCCTGGTGGTCTCCTCCCAGCACGCCTCCGACATCGACCTGGAATCCCTCCTGGCCCCGGACATCCGCGAGTACGTCGTGGAGCCCGAGCTCGAGGCCCTCGCCGAAGCCGGCATCGACCTGTCCACGGAGGGCTACCGGTTGCTCGTCAATCCGACCGGCCGGTTCGAGGTGGGCGGTCCGATGGGTGACGCGGGGCTGACCGGTCGGAAGATCATCGTCGACACGTACGGTGGGATGGCCCGCCACGGTGGTGGCGCGTTCTCCGGCAAGGACCCGTCCAAGGTGGACCGTTCGGCCGCCTACGCGATGCGCTGGGTCGCCAAGAACGTCGTCGCCGCCGGTCTGGCCCGCCGCTGCGAGGTCCAGGTCGCCTACGCCATCGGCAAAGCGGCCCCGGTCGGACTGTTCGTCGAGACCTTCGGCACCGAGTCCGTCCCGGTCGAACAGATCCAGGACGCCGTCCGCAGCGTCTTCGACCTGCGCCCGGCCGCCATCATCCGTGACCTCGACCTGCTGCGGCCGATCTACGCGCAGACGGCCGCCTACGGGCACTTCGGCCGCGAGCTGCCCGACCTCACCTGGGAGCGCACCGACCGGGTCGAAAAGCTGCTCGCCACCGTGCGAGGCTGACCGAAGGAGAGAGCGCTGTGCAGATCGCCGTCACCGGTTCGATCGCAACCGACCATCTCATGAACTTCCCGGGCCGCTTCAGTGAGCAGCTGCTCGCCGACCGGCTCGACAAGGTCTCCCTGTCCTTCCTCGCCGACGACCTCGAGGTCCGGCGGGGAGGGGTGGCGGCCAATATCGCCATCGGGCTGGGGCGGCTGGGAATCCGGCCGCTGCTGGTCGGGGCGGCCGGTGTCGACTTCGCCGAGTACGGGAAGTGGCTCGAGGCAAACGGCGTCGACACGACGCCGGTACGGGTCAGCGAGACCCGGCACACCGCGCGCTTCGTCTGCACGACCGACGCCGACCAGAACCAGATCGCCACCTTCTACCCGGGCGCCATGTCCGAGGCACGGGAGATCGAGCTCGGTCCGATAGCGGGCCGCGCCGGCGGCCTCGACCTGGTCCTCATCGGAGCCAACGACCCCGACGCGATGCTCCGGCACACCCAGGAATGCCGCTGCCTGGGCATCGCCTTCGCCGCCGACCCCTCGCAGCAACTCGCCACCCTGGACGGCCCGTCGGCGCGCCAGCTGGTCACCGGCGCACGGTACCTGTTCACCAACGACTACGAGGCCTCGCTGCTCCAGGAACGCACCGGCTGGACGGCGCAGCAGGTCCTCGACCGGGTCGGCACCTGGATCACCACCCTCGGCGCCGACGGCGTCCGCATCGACCGCACCGGCGAGCCCACCATCTCGGTACCCGCCGTGCTCACCACCGCGCCCTCCGAGCCGACCGGAGTCGGCGACGCCTTCCGCGCTGGGTTCCTCGCGGGCGCGGCGTGGAAGTGGACCGCAGAACGGTCCGCCCAACTCGGCTGCGCGCTGGCCACCATCGTCCTCGAATCCGTCGGTCCGCAGGAGTACCAGCTCTCCGCCGCGGACCTCCTCGGGAGGATCGACAGCACCCACGGCGGCGTCGTGGCCGGCGAGATCGAACCGCACCTGGCGGCCGTGTCATGAGCGGGACGTCCCGGGCCGATGCCCTTCGTGCGGCGTTCGCGTCGCGGGTGGTGGTGGCTGATGGTGCGATGGGCACGATGTTGCAGGCGCAGGATCCGTCGCTGGAGGATTTCCAGGATCTGGAGGGCTGCAATGAGGTGCTGAACGTGACCCGGCCGGACATTGTGCGGTCGGTGCATGAGGAGTATTTCGCGGCGGGTGTGGACTGTGTCGAGACCAATACCTTCGGGGCGAATCTGGCGGCGTTGGGGGAGTACGAAATCCCCGGCCGGATCCATGAACTGTCGGTGGCCGGTGCCCGGTTGGCGCGTGAGGTCGCGGACGGTTTCGCGACGAGGGACCGGCCGCGCTGGGTGCTGGGTTCGGTCGGCCCGGGTACGAAGCTGCCGACCCTCGGGCACGCCCCGTATGCCGTGTT
>NZ_JASISZ010000070.1 GCF_030063355.1 Streptomyces sp. PH10-H1 | reverse complement strand
TTCGGCCTGGGGGCCGGATCGGATCCAGCGGGCTTGGTGCTGGTCATGAGGGTGTGGTTCTCCTGTCGGTGCCCTCTCAGGCTAACCCACCGAAGCGGGACGTCTCACCCAAGGCTGACAGAGAGGGCGTCGCCATTTTTATGCCCCCGCTGACCGCGTTGTGCCGCCCCTTGGGGCACGGACAGGGCATGCCCTTGGGCGGGCGTGTGCGGGCTCGGGGGGACCAGTCGGCGCGCGACCCGGCGGGCATGAAGGGACGTGGCACTCAGACCCGGGAGGGCAAGAGGAGCAGGAGCGCGAGCATACGATGCGGATGCTCGCGGCAGGCTGGCCGCGTCCCGAGCCGGAGTACCGGTGTTACACCTGCACCCACGCTCGCTTCGTCGTGGCCTGCCAGCGCGTCGGGTGGCTCATCCCCCGGAAGCCGGAGCCAAAGCGCCCGAAGCCCCCATCTCGAGCCGGCTTGGAGCGCCGCCTCCCGCTCGCGGTCCAGTTCATCGCTCACGCAAGCGGCCCCGGACGGGTCGTCCGAGGCCGCGAGTGAAGCTCCGAGACGACCAAAACTGCAGGTCATCCAGGGTGGTAACGAGAGCCCCCTGTCGGATTCGAACCGACGACCTTCGCTTTACAAGACCATCAGCGATCGTGCCGCCCCGTTCCGCCTCGTGCCGCTCAGTACCGCTTTGCCTGATCAGATCGCCTCTGGCCGGCTGTCCCGCGCTGCCTCGTGATGCACCGTCCAAAGGCGTCCGTCCACCGGCCGTCCACCGGAAGGGTGTCCAGCGGGGCCAACGGACGAATCCGTGGGCTTGTGACTTCCCTACAAGTGAGCCAGTGGCCTAACTCGCCTTCTACGAGGACCGGGCGTCTCTCGAAACGGACCGGGCCGTCTGTGCGCGGCACGAGCCATCAGGGATTCGGAACGCCGAGGGGCGACCCGCGGCTTCTACCAGTCGGTTCTGGACGACCTGGCGCGCGACGCCGCTGAGAAGGTCGTCCAGTTCGTGCCCCGAGCACGTCCCCATCGCGCCACTGTCCCCGGATCCGTCACCGTCGCTTGCCCTCCCGCCGATGCGCCCACCAGCACGCCCGGCGGAGGCGACAGGGGAAATGACGACAGCCTGACCCCTTTGGACAGCAAAGGCCGAGTCAGTGGGTGGCGAATTCCCAGGGGAGCCGGGCGGGGCCATTTGCCCGTTTCGCGCCCTCGCGCCCGCTTGGCGGATTCACTTTTCGCCGAGATTGAACAGCCCAGCCCCAGCGACGCGCTCGTCAGGAGGCTCAGCCCGACGGCCGGCGATCATGTCACGCACCCGGCGGGGCAAGGGCGACACCGGGCCTTCGGCGATATCGTTAAGACCACGGTAAACGGGCGTGTCCAGCACTTCCCGCTCCCCGCGATCGACCTCTCCCTGTTCCGCGCCGTCCCAGGCGACCGGTCCCTCATCGTCGGGGGGATACTGCCACGAGGAACCCGGCGAGTCGGCCTCGCTGCGCGGCCGTGCCATAGCCATCGACACGTGAGCGCGTACGGTTCCGCGCAGGTCTTCGTATCCGCCGCGATGAAGGTTCTGGACCTCCCACCACGCCGCCTGCAGGGCATCGCGTTGCGTCGTTCCGGCGTCGCACAAGATGCGGTGCCACGGAACGCTGCGGTTGCGCACGAACGTGGGTGAGGGCGACGGCCACCGAAGAGTGGCCCGGACGGTCAATGCGGACACAATCGTGCACCCCAACTGCCGCTGGCTGCCTTTGCCGTGGCGACAGGTCACGGGGGCATGGGATGGCGACATCGGCACCCAGTTGCGGTGGTTGTACAGCACATAGGCAGGCAGGCAACCTGTGGCTTCGGCATCCGTCACCAGCATCTCGCTCTGCAACCGCCCGTTGCCACGAACCCGGTGCTCCAGGTTGAATCCGCCGCCCGCTCGCTGCGCGCGCTTGGCCTGTACGCGCATACCGAAGCACACTTTCCCTGAGTAGAACCACCACTCCCAGTCAGCCCCGTTACGGGATTCTTCACGCTGCGTGAACTCAGTGATCACCACACGGTCTCCGTGTCTCCTGGCCAGCTCCTGGAGATTGGTGGATGTGAATACTTCCTCGCGAGGCACCCGCTCGTTGAGGTAAATCTCGGAAAGATGCTCGAAAGTCCACTCGGCGCGGTCGCGAAGGGTCCGACACAGCGTCTGGTCGCGCACGTCACGGCCGCAGCCCGAGCAGTATTTGAAATGTTCGGCAACCTCAGCATCACAAGCGCACGAGAGCACGGGCGGTTACCCCCTCATGGACTGGACGATCCGCTAAGGTTACTGTCCGGCCACACGGAGAACGTTTTGCCCGAACAGAGCGCGTGCGGCTGGTTAGTCTGTGCTACCTCGTATTGCGTCGTCCCAAGGCGTCCGGCCACCGGTTGGCCAACCTGAACGGTGCCGGAGGCGCAAACGGGCCGGTGCATGGAGAGGTTGTCAACCGCCCACAGACGCGCCCTCGGGCGGTCGCGTGCTCCCGGCTGACGGCTCCGCAAAGGGCCTTTCAGCGAAGCCGGTGCCGGGTACTCTGATCGTCAATTGCTCACGCCGGACGCACCGGCAACGACTATCTTGAGACCGTCCACACACCCCAGACGCCGAGCCCGACGATGTGGTCTACAACGCGCTCAAGTCGAGCTGCGAACGCGCCGTCGAGGAGTTCTTCGACGGCGACTCACTGATCCCCAACTCTGGACTGATCATCGGCCCGTTTAACAGCACGGGCCGTGTCGGCCGCCCGCGACGCCGTTATGGTCGGGGCGCCTCCGCAGGTGCGGAGCGGACGCTTCTTTCGGCTGGATCTCGCCGGGGTTCACCGGGACACCTCCGCTCGCGCGGAAGGACCACAGGCCGCTCGTTCGGCGAAGATTTCTACTGCTTGAATTCTTGCCTCGACACGTGGGTGATGGTCACTCGCGGATGCTGGGGCACCGGCTTGCCGGGGTCGCTGGCCGTGGGTTCCTCGGGCCAGGAGCCGCCCGGATAGACGCCAACGGTGTCAGTACTGACACGCACTGCCGCACTGAACCCGTCCGGCCCCTGCACCCGCACGTCCACAGTGTAGAAGGCCCGTTCCTTGCCGGTGTTCCGGATCTCCACCGGAACGATGAGTCCCTTGCTGGTGCGCACAGGGGCGTAGACCGTGGCGTCCCCCTGCGAAGCGACTACGTGCTGGAAGTTCGCGCCGGCCGAGGATGTCTGCGGCCTGATCGGAGCTCCGTGGACAGCGCTGGTTCCCCGTTCCAACCCTCCGAGATGGGCGGGATCCGATGAGGCGGCAGAAACAGACGGTCCGGTGGATGGCCCGGTTGCAGCGTGCGTGCCGCTGCAACCGGCTATCAGGGGGCTGACCGTCAGCGCCGCAAACATCAGTGTCACGACGGGACCTCGGCGGCGTGTGCGGTCATGCGCGCGACGGGGCTCAGCTACAGGGAAGAGCATGGTTCAGCCTGGCCTTCGGAGAGCTTCTCGGAGTCTGAGGGACGCGGTCGGGGGCGGGTCCCCGCAGGGCAGGTCCACCGGGCTGCGTCACTCAAAGAGCTTACAAGCCGCTTCGGTTGCCGTTCCGGAGAACCTATCACCGCCAACTCCTGTGCACAGCAATGCTTCTGGCCTCGCGTCGGGCGTGCAAGCCTGCCGCCCCAAAGACCACAGCTGACGGCCTGCCATTTCATGCCCGTACAGTTTCGGCCATTCCACTTTTGGCTGATTCGGCAGGAACTGCAGCGGCCAGAGAATTCTTTTCGGCCGACGATATGACGTGTGCCACTCCATGCCGAGACGGATGCAACCAGGAGTGACCAAGCCATTATCAAATTGTCCGGCTATTGCCACCGGGGGGAGATACGTCCGCTCGCCCGAAGTCATAGCGGACCGACGATCTCCACTTTCTTTGGAATTTCTCAGAGAAATCTGGTAGACGGCAAGGGAGGCGATCTGCTTAGCTCTCGAATCCGCCGCCCTTCAGTTATGTGCAGTCCTGTTGACGGGGATTTCTGGCGGTTGGATCGATCCAGAGGGGGATCTCATGTCCGTACGAGCAAAATATGCTGCGAAGACCGGGTTAGCAGCCGGCGCGGCCGCCTTGGCGGTGCTCGGCCTGGCTGCTCCACAAGTCGCCGCCGCCGATCGGCCGGTGCCTCACATCGCGGCCAAGGCCGACCAGAACACGAGGGCTTTTGCGGCGCGGAATCCTGGTGCCGTTGCGGCGGTCCAACTCATCTGTGGTGCGGGATACAACCTCTACAAGGTAGACATGCTTCCCAGCGAATCCGCACGCAGAGGAACTCTCTTCGTCTATATCAAGGGAACCAACGGCGCCAGCGACGACACTCCCACGTGCGCGATCTTCGATAACAACATGGAAGGCGCGAAGTGGATGAAACTCAAACTCTGCTCGAACTACACGGCAGAGGGCTGCGCAAGCGATGAGGGCAACTTCACGCAGTATGCCGGACCGGTCTACCGTGCTCACGGCGGATGCGGCGAGGTCACGGCGCTGATGAAGAACACCTCGAGTTCGACCAAGTACATCATCAACGCCGTGCGAGATACGACGACCTGCAACTAGGCATTGCTGTAGGAGCCGTAGCTCCCGGGACTCCACACCACCGCATCGTGTGGAGTCCCGGCCGCACTACTGGCCCCAGCTGAAATCTTCAGTTTCAGTCAGACCCTTGAGAAACAATAAGGGCTGATTCATGAAATCGAATGAAATAGGCATGACCACCGTCGCGCGAGCTGCCCATGACGGTTCGGATCACCTGACAGGGGATTCGACGTCACCGACACGGTGGACATTCCCGGCCTTGGTCGGGGACGCACCGGGACGAGCAGCACCCAGTTCATCGACCCTCACGGTGCCCCTGTTCCCACCCGGCCGATCGTGCGGATCCTGAAGGTGGTGCGCGTGTGACCTCCGCCGCTCCATGTCTCGGACTTGTTCATCCAAGCCGGGCGGTCGCGGGCACAGCGGCGGTGGCGACCCGCGCGTGCTTCGCGGCACCGACGCCGAGCAGCTCGTGGGCTTCCCGTGCTCCGGCGAGCGCCCCACCACGCCACCGGCGACCACGACACTTCCGGCTCGGCAGGCCGCAGCCAGGCTCTGCGGCAACACACCACGGACATGCACACCGACAGCGGGCCGCGGTCGCCGTCCACACAGCGCCAACGGCTGACCGGTCCCCGCCAAGCTCCCGTCCGCCCTTCGGCTCTTTCCGCCCGGGACGGGTGGGCCAGGCCGTGCCTCAGCAGGGCACGGGAAACCACTCAACGAAATTCGGGGAAACTCTCTCTTGCGATGCAGAAGACGAACACGCCTACCACTGGTCGCCGTTGTGGCCTGTGCTGCCCTGGCCGGCGGACTGCTCCAGGCCGCACCCGCCACCGCCGCACCGAAGCCGAACCCGGGCACCGCCACACCACCGCCACCTTCTGGTCAGGTCGAGGATCCGGGCAGGAGGCTCGGCAAGGACTGGAAGGCCAGTGCCGACCGTGCGGTGACCGCCGCGGCAGACTCCGGCGGGCTGCGCATCCTCGTCGCCGACAGCAGCAACGCGTACGCGTGGAAGACCATTGCCACGGTGGCCGAGTCGGGCTTACCCGCGGACTCGTGGATCGGCAACCAGTGCCTGATGGACCACGAGCACGCCGCCGTCGTCTACGCGCCCCGCAGCTTCACGAACAAGCCAGACCTGATGCAGGGCGGCGCCTTCACCGCCGTCGTCAACCTGACAACGGGGCATGTGACGAAGCTGCAGTTCACCGCGTCGCTGGCCTACTTCGACCCGTCCTGCAACACGGTGACACATACGGCCGCATTCACCGCTTTCCGGGACATGAACGACCCCGCGAGCACGCGGACGCGCGTGGTCACTGTGAACACCGCGGGGAAGACCATGAGCACGGCTGCGGCGAAGGGTGAGATCACCAGCGCCGTTCCCGTGGAGGACGGCACGGTCGCCGCTCTCGGCAGCCGCCTGATCCACCTCGACCGCTCCGGCACGGTGAAGAATCTCGCGGACGCTGACAGCGTCCCGTTCGACATCCGTCCCGCGGCCGAGGGGAAGGTCGCCTTCGTCGACCGCAAGGACAACTCCACAGCGCACGCCAAGGTGTTCACCGGTCACGGCAAGCCGGCCGCCATCGCCTCGGGCAGACTCGGCGACCTCGAGCTGATGCAGGGCGAGGCGGGCAGGGTGTTCCTCACCGGCCACCCGACGAGCACCCCAGCCACGACGGGAACGGGGGTCACTCCCGTCAACGCCCCCTCCGACACCGATGTGTCCTCCCACGGCCGTCTCGCCGTCGACCCAGTCCTCACCCCCGGCGTCCGCGCCGGCCTCCTGCGCATCAAGGACGCGGGCAAAGGCTTCACCAAGACCGAAGAGCCCGTCCCGCAGGCCGCCGCGGGCGCCGACGATGACAAGCCGACGACGGTCACCAGCACCGCCACCACCACCGGGGCCAAGCTCACTCAGAGCGTGCAGCAGGGAACCGCCGACGGTTCGGGGACCGTACCCTCTCCGGCCCTCGGCATGGACGCCCGGACCCACGCCCAGCTGACGCGCGCCGCGGTAACCGCAGCCACAGCCGCGGTGTCCAACGATCCGGTCGACACCGACCGCTGGTGCGGGGTCTCCCGCAACGACGTCGGCGCACAGGCGTTGCAGCCGACCCCGAACCAGGTCGAGTGGGCCGTCGACATGGCCGTACGCGGCAATCTGCGCTCCAACCTGATCCGGCAGGGCGGCTACCGCGACCAGGCCGGACTGGGCACCATCGACCCCCAGGGCCTATTCGCCCCGCCGCAGCTGAACGGCGGGGGGAAGATCCCTGCCAACGTACTCCTCGGCGTCATGGCCCAGGAGTCGAACCTGTGGCAGGCCGAGTCGGGGGCGATTCCCGGCCAGATGGGCAACCCCCTTGCCGCCGTGGACGGCTACTACGGCCACAAGGCCGTGGACGGGGACCCGAGCGCCTACTGGCAGATCAACTGGGACAAGTCCGACTGCGGCTACGGCGTCGGCCAGGTCACCGACGGCATGCGCCTGGCCGGTCACGAGAAGGATCACGAGACAAGCCTGTCCCCGGCCCTGCAGAAGCTCGTCGCAGTCGACTACGCGTCGAACGTCGCCGCCTCCATGAAGATCCTCGCCTCCAAGTGGAACGAGGTCCACACGGATGGTCAGAAGGTAACCGTCAACAACGACGATCCGGCCATGGTGGAGAACTGGTTCACCGCCGTGTGGAACTACAACCTCGGCTTCAACCCGCCCTCGGAATCCTCGCAGCACGGCGGGCACTGGGGCCTTGGCTGGTACAACAACCCCGCCAACCCGCTCTACGCCAAGAGCTGGGGCCACCCGTTCATGGACACCTCCGTAGACGGGCCGGACGCGAACAAGGACGCCGCCCATCCGCAGGACTGGCCGTACGAGGAGAAAGTGATGGGCTGGTCCGCCTGGTCCATCGACGCCGGCTTCTCTTACGGCACCTCGGGCCGTCAGGACTGGCCCGGCGAGTCCGGCTTCTCCTCGGCCGGATTCCGGCCCGCCTGGTGGACCAATCCCGTCGAACGCCAATTCGTCTCACCACCGCTGGGCGTCTTCTGCAACAACGCCAACAGCTGCGACCCGAACACCCCCCCGAACTGCACGAACGAAGCGTGCTACGCGCAGTACTGGTGGAACCAGCCCAATGTGACGTGGAAGGTCAACTGCGCCAGCACCTGCGGCCACGAGAACATCAAGTACCAGACGGTGGTCTCTGAACCGGGACGCGGCTACCGCCTCCAGAACGGTCAACCGGTCTGCTCCGGTGCACCAACTGGATCCAAGGTCGTCGCCTCTGTCCCCAACGGAACCCCGACGTGGGGCGACTGCGGGTCGGTCTCGTCCGCGGGAAGTTTCCAGTTCGCGTTCAACCCAGGCACCGAGGACCGCTACGAAGCGAAAGCGGACCTGCACCAGATCGGCGGCGGCTACGGTGGCCACTACTGGTACGCCCACACCCGCGACACATCCCACCTCGGCGGACCTAACGGCTATCTGAACATCAACGGCACCTGGACCCTCGGCCAAAAGCTCACCTGGGCACGCGTCATGGTCCACCTACCCGACACCGGAGCACAGACCCGCCAGGGCAGATACGTGGTGGGGGGAACGGACAGCACCAGCACCAACCGGATCGTGGAGCAGCGGGCAAATCGATGGGTCAGCCTCGGCGTGTTCCACTTCACCGGAACCCCGGCGGTGTCCCTGTCGAACACCACCGAGGACGGTACGGCGGATGAGGACATCGCCTGGGGTGCGGTCGCCTTCCAGCCCCTCCCCGGTAAGCCGAAGAACATGGTCGTAGCCATGGGCGACTCCTACTCCTCCGGTGAAGGCGCCTCGGAGGGCAACCGGGACTACTACCCGGAAACCAACTACCGCGACAAGAAAAACGAAGCCACCCGAGACGCCTGCCACCGTTCCGGCTACGCGTGGTCGCGTCAGGCAACGCTGCCAGGCGCATCGAAATCCACCGGTGAGCTCGCCGACACGCTGAACCCCACCATGGACTACCACCTCATCGCATGCTCCGGCGCTCGCACCTACAACGTCCTGGACAAGAACCAGGTGCAGAAGAATGGCGGCGAGATGGCCCAGATAGAGCAGGGCTACCTGGACGCCAACACGACTCTGGTCACGATCTCCATCGGCGGCAACGACGCCCGGTTCGGCAACATCATCCAAAAGTGCCTCTTGTCCGTCGGCGACACCAGCTGCAAGGACAAGACGTTCGACGATACGGACGACGCAGTGGGCGGACGGGATAACAAGTTCGTCGGCCAGAATCTGGAAACGGCCATACCGGGCATCATTAACGAGATCGTCCGCCCGGACATCACGAAGACCCTCATGGCAATCCAAACCAAGGCTCCGTTCGCGAAGATAGTGCTCATGGGGTACCCGCCTCTGATCTCCGGTACCGGATCCTGCTTGCAGTTCAGCGTCATCGGTTTCCCCAACCTCGGCCTGTCCCAATGGTCCACCAGATGGCTCAACGACACCGCCGGTGTACTGACGACCGCAATGCAGGGCGCAGCCGACGACGCGAACAAGAAGGGCGCTCGGGTGTGGTTCTCCGACCCGCAGAGCGACTTCGCAGGTAAGGCCGTATGCGGCGACCCCGAGCAGGTGCACGGCCTCGTCAAGACGCTGGTGGACTCCGACAACCCGGCCAAGGACTGGCCGGTCATCCGGAATTACGGAGTCTCGGCCCAGTCGTTCCACCCGAAGATCGAGGGTGCGCGGCTGTACGCGAACTCTCTCGAACGCACGACGTCAGGCATGGGACTGTAGCGATCATTCCGGGGCAGCCCTTCCGGGGCTGCCCCGGAACCGTCTGAGTATGTGTACTCATGCACTGCCCAACCGTCCTGGCGCACACTGTCGGGGCAGGTCGTGGGCGGTTCTGGCGAATTGAAGGGGCAGCGGGGCATGACGGTGCACTGGACAACTGAGGCCGCCGTTCCGGCGATCCTCCTGCTGCTGATCGTGGCGGCCGCCACGGCAAGGGCGCACATGGCCTCCCGCCGCATTCATCGCCGGCCTCGGCGGTTACGTGACATCAAGAGCCAGTTCGGCCTCCTCTTCTTCATACCCCTGCTCGCCGTCACAGCCTGCTCGTCCCAGAACCGGGCCACCAGCCCCGATGAGGTTCGCAAGCTTGCGGGCAGCAGCGGGGCTACGCAGGTCCGCGAGCAGGAGGAGAAGCGTCTGCGGAGCCTGGCGCAGTCGTACACCGAGCACACCTCCCTCACCCTCGCCATGGTCACCGTGAGCGACAGGTGCCAAGGGGGCTCTGCCAAGCAGCTGTTCGGTTCCGCGGGCGACGACACCTACAAAATCAACTGCTCGATGGGCATCACCGCCTACTACGGCGCCGACCCTGATCATGTGGGAGATGTCCTCGACGCCATCCTTACCGCAGGTGAACGTCCCGGCACCCTCATCCCGTTCAGGCACGACGATTACCACACGCGCATGGTCGCCTACTACCGAGGGCGCGGCCCGAACCCGATCGGCCCCGGCGGACCTGAGCCGACTGAACTGGCCGATCCGGCACAAACCCTGACCTGGGATCCGGTACGGGACCACCACCTCCGCCTCATGGTCGAAGAACCGGAACCTTGCCTCAACGCCGATCCACCCGTGACACGGTGCGTACGCGAGCCGGCGTCAGGGACGGTCGCCGATATCCGCAAGCGCTACGGCATGGTGTTCAAACTCAGCCTCGGGTCCGCCAACTACTACACCGTATTCAAGAACGGCCAAACGCACACCACGTGACCGGACTCTCCTCGTTGCCGCACGCTGCGCGGGCCTCCGCGCCCGAGGTCGCCCCGCGCCGCGCGGGCCGCCCGGCCCGGTGAGCTGCCCTGATTTCGTAGCGGCCGGTATGCGTGTTTTCAGGCGGTGGTCGGGGTTGCCTGGGATCCGACCAACAGACAGCCGACCAGTCCGTGAGGCGCCCTCCCAGGACGACGAGCAGCATGATGAACGAGGCACGCTGGCGTGAGCCAACTCAGGTAGGACGGGCTCCAATGACGCGTGGGCGAGATGGACTCGTGGAACTACTGAGGTGTGCCGGGCTGGAAATCTTGGGGACTGGAGTACCGAGGACGTACCGCCGCCCCGAGCCGCGCGGCGCCCGGTCATCGCAGGCTCGGCTGAGCCGACCGTAGCCGTAGCCGTAATAAGGAGACCGGCTCGACCTGGTCGCCGAGCTCAACGCGTAGTGGCACCGGCTCCCGGCCGAGTACGGGATCATTGACGCGGACGGTGTGTTCCCCATCGATGTCGCCAGCAACTGGACGGGCTGCGCGACCCGAAGCTGGACGCGGGTCCGACTGATCGCAGGGTGGGACCTGGCCGGAGGGCTTGGAGAGCGTCCCGGGCAGCCAGAATTCGTTCCGAACTTCCCCCGGCGTAACCTCCTGCGGTACGCCGACGATCCAATCCCACGCATGCGTCAACTTTCCCTGGACGACCCGGAGTCGACGGTCGAACTGGTGGAGCCGTTCAGCCGGGACACCAGCGGGGAGTACGACTGCGGGCCACGACAGACCCGCGCGTGACGGCCGCAACAGCGGTACGGCTGCTCGATGACCCGCGCGAGTCCGTTCGTCGCTCAGGGCCAGGCACCCTCGTCTGCCCGCGCGGGTGTTGGCCAAGCTCTTGCGGGACATCGACACTTCGGAGGTGGCGGCCCTGCACCGAGAGCTGCCGGTCCATGTCATGCGGCAGATGATCCAGCGGCTCCGAGCTTGAACCAGCGCCATCTCGGAGCCCTTCGCCGATGATCCGCTCGCCGTTCCGCACCTTCGACTAACCGGACTTACCAGCATGTGAGTGGTCGAAACCCACATCCGAGACCGCGCCAAACGGTCACGGTTACGGGGCTTGCCGACTAACCGATCGCAGCGTCAGTGCAGTGCTGTCCACCGCGCGTCCACCGCAGCTGTTCGCGTTGAGCCGTGACATCGGCAAAGTACCAGCTCAGAGCCCTGCAGAGCGCCTTGAACACAGAAACCACATCGTCTATCCACGCTCGGCAGCGCGCAGGTCAGCAGTGCCCGATTTGACCGAATCACAAGGTCAAAGAAAAGGAAAAGCCCCAGGTCAAAGGCTTGACCTGGGGCTGACCTCAGAGCCCCCTGTCGGATTCGAACCGACGACCTTCGCTTTACAAGACCATGAGTGATCGTGCTGCGTCGTTCCGGCTCGTGCCGCAGAATGCCGTTCTTCCTGATCAGAGCATGTACGGCTGGTTGTTCTGTGCTACGCCGTGACGCACTGTCCAAAGGCGTCTGTCCACCGACTGTCCACCGAGGGGGGCCGGCAGGGCCGTAGTGAGGCTGGCTTAGGCCTTGTCGCTTCTCCACAACCGACCCTCCTCACCGGAGGATCGCGCAGCCAATGATCTACCAACAGAATGGGTCCTCGGGCGCTACGAATCAGCCGGGACTGGACCTCGGCGCTTCAGAGTCAGCGACGTGTCATATCCTCATCCAGCTAGCGGACCGTTGAAGCTGGCACCACATGCCGGGCAATACCCAGAGCGGCTCACTGCGCCCAGGCCGGCCAGTCCCAGTCCGACCCCGACGCCGAACGGCGCGTACCGAGCTGTCACTGTCCTCACCTGTCGGCGAGATCGGCGAGCAGCAGCGCGAGGAGGTGTTCCTCCATGACGGCACGACCGTGCTCGGCCAGAAGCACGGCCAGGTCAGGGTCCCAGGGACAGGCAGCAGGGCCGCCGACGAGCGGGGTGGTGCCGCTATCGGCGAGGGCGGCACGGTAGTCGGCGGCGAACATGCGCCAGGGGGCGGACCCGGGGGCGTCGAGGACGGACCCGGCGATGCGCAGTCCGGCCCAGTCGAAGTCGGCCCGCACCCGTAGTCGGGCCCCGGCGCGGACTGCGGAGTCGAGCAGGCGGCGGCAAGCGGCGGAAGGGACGCCTTCGGTGCATACCAAAGGGGCACTGCGCTCGCCCAGTTCCGCTGCGGCGGCGCGCAGTACCGCGGGGTTCTCACAGACGAAGATCTCGGGCGCGGTGGGGGTGAACGGGTCCACCGTGAGCTGATGCAACGTCAAGCGGAACGGGATCCCGAAGTCGGCGGCGTCACCGAGCCAGTTCGCCACCACGTGGTTTTCGGCGCCGCGCACATTCAGCACCAGGACCTGGCTGGCCAGGTCGTCGGCCACTGCGCCGAAGCGTTCCCAGAGCAGTCGTTGCCCGACCCGGTCTCGGGGCGGTTCGGTGCCCGTGTGCAGGGCAAGGGCGCGCAGTACGAGGCTGGACAGGGGGCTGCCCGGGACGAGGGACTTGGTGTCGCCGGTCGTCCACTGCGCCAGGACAGGCAGCGGCAGCGGCGGGCGGCCCTGCGGCACGGGTAGCCGGTCGAGCACCGCGACGGCCCAGCGGACGAGGTGGGCGTCGCCCCGGCGCAGCAGCCGGGTCAGTGTGCCGTCCGCCTTCAGTGTCTCGGCCCAGGCGGCGTACCAGGGTTCGGCACTGTGGCGGCTCTCGGCGAGGGCGACCCGCGCGTCGTCGCGCCACCCGGCCTCAATACGGCGCTCGCCGGGGCGGTCGCGCAGCGGTCCGTCCAGTCGGGCGAGTGCGGCGAGCAGGCCCACGCCGTGGGCTGCGTGAAGGGCTTCGTCCAGGTCTGCGAGGTCCACGGTGAGGCGTTTGGCGGTCTCGGGCCGGTACTGGCCGGTGATGCCGATGACGACCCGGCGTTCGGCCTCGGTGGGGGTAGTGAGTCCGATACTGCCGTCGAGTTCACCGCCGGTACGCTCCAGCCGGCGGCGGGCGGCAGCGAGCAGGCGCTGCCAGCCTTCGCCGTGTAGTAGATCGGACCCGCGCGAGTCGGACCCGCGCGAGCCCGCTTCGCTCACGAGGCGGTCCCGGTCGGGACGCGCCGGGCGCCGGGCGAGCCGAGGGCGGCGGTGAGCTCGCCGGCGTCGTCGGCGAGCAGTTGCGAGCCGTCCCAGACCAGTAGCAGGGCGCTGACGGTGTGGGCGCTGGGCGAGTGCGCCAGGTCGTAATGGGCGGCGGCGGTGACAGAGTGGTGAGCAGCCCACAGGTCGTAGCCGGTCATGAACAGGTCCAGGTCGAACTGGGCAGCCAGGCTGAGGAGTTCGCCGCGCCCGTTGTCGTCCACGCCGGCGAATGCCTCGTCCAGGGCGAGCAGCCGGGGGGCATGCGGGAGCGCGGAATTGAGCATGGCGTGGGCGGCGGCGAACAGCGGCAGGTGCAGTGAGACGGACTGCTCGCCGCCGGACAGGCGACTGTGCCTGGTCCGGGTGAGGGTCTCCTCACTGCCGTCCGGGCGGACCAGCTGGAACACGAACTGCCGCCAGTCACGGTAGTCGAGGACCTCGGAGAGCAGTTCCCGGTAGGGGCGGTCGCGCGAGCGGGCGCGGGCGTTCTTGATCTGGCTGGCGAACAGGGCCCGCATCCGGCCGAGTGCGTCGGGGCCAAGGCGGTTGGCGCCGGCGTCGAGCAGGGTGCAGACGGCGCGCTGCTCCTCGTCGAGCTTGTCGGCGAGGTGCCAGGAGACGCCGATGGTGGCGCCGGAGGACATCCTGCGGGAGCGCATCTCCCGGTTCATCCGGCTGATCAGGTCGCGGGCGTCCACGGTGCGGTCGTGGATCTGCTGGGCGAGCCGGGTGAGAAGGGCGTCCTCGAGGATGCGCTGCTCGGAGTCGGTCAGCAGCTGTTGTTGGTCGCGGCGGGCGGAGGCGATGCGGGCGGCGAAGGCGCCGACCGGCAGGGGGCCCTGCTCATCGGTGATGCGGACCACGATAACGCCGTCCGCGCCGTCCCATTCGGGGCGGTAGTCCTGTCCGGCGGCGCCGAGTTGGCCCTGGAGTTCGTCGAGGGCTTTGGTGAGGCGGGTAGTGGACTGTTTGAGGGAGTTTTCGGTGGGGGTGAGGTCGCGGGTAGCAGCGAGGATCGCGTCGTGGACGGCTGTGACAGCGGCGGGGAGCTCCGACTCGGCCCAGTCGGCTTCCTGGCCGGGCCAGCCCAGTCCGGGCGGGCACTTGAGTACGTCAAGCAGCTCGCGTTGGGCGTAGGGGGCGAGGTCGCGGGCGGTGCTGCGTTCCTCGGAGGCGGCGACGGCGTGGGCGTCGCGGGCCGCGGTGAGCCTGGCCCCTGCGGTGGCTGCCTCGGTGAGAGCCGAGCGGTCGGCGGAGCGGGCGGCCTCCGCCTCGGTCCCGGCGCTGTCCAGTCCGGCTTCGGCGGCCTGGACCTGGGCGAGGACCTCCTGGGCGTCCGCGCCCACGGCGCTCTGCAGGGCGTCGAGCTTGGCGGCTTCCTCGGAGTGGCGGCGGCGGGCGGAGCGCTCGGCTGTGGCGGCGCTCCCCTCGTCGTCGGCGGCGTCATCGAGGCGGGTGGCGGCAGCAGCGGCGGCCTCGCGCTGGCGGTCCTCCTCGCGGCGCTGCCCGGCTAGGGTGCCTGCGGCAGCGGCGAAGCGGTGCACGGCGGCTTCGACGGCGTCGGCGTGGTCGGGGTCGAGGTGGTGTTCCGTGGCGGCGCGACGCAGGGCGCGCTCGGTGACGCCGGTCGCGGCGACGCTCTCGTCGTAGCAGGAGTGGGCCTCGTCGGAGCCCTCGCGGGTGGCCCGCAGCCGGGCGTCGGCACGACTGAGATCAGCGAGAGCGGCGGTAACGGGCGCGGTACGGGGCAGGGCGGTGCGGGCCGCGTCGAGAGCGGCGAGGCCGTCGGCACAGGCGGTGGCGTCGGCGTCCAGCTCGTCGAGCCGGGCGTCGAGCCGGCCGATTCGGGCGTCGCAGTCGGCGAGGCGTGCGGCACGGCGGCGGGCGCGGGCAGTCGCGCCGATGTACTCGGCGTGCGGCTTGTGGTGCGCGCCGTACTGCACGCCCTGGGCGTAGCGGCCGTCGGGGGTGACGATCGCGGGGTGCGACGTGAGGGCGCCGTCCGTGACGTCCGTCGCGACGGAGCGCAGGACCTCCGCGACCCGGGACGCGGGGACGGATGTGTCCTCCTCGTAGAGGAGGACATCGGCGAGGCTCGCACCGGGTGCGGCCGGGCCACCGCGCAGGTAGGCGTCGCTGTCGCCGGGGGCGACGGGCTGCTCCTCGGGGCTGATCCAGGCGTCGAGCAGCCCGGCCGCCTCCAGGGCTGCCTCCAGGCCTGCAGCCTGACTATCCGTCACCTGGTCGGCGAAGCGTACGAGTTGCCACAGTGGCGCGCCGGGTCGGTCCTGGCGGGCGGCGGTGCGGGCGGGGTGGGCGGCGGGGGCGTCGGCGTGCTCGGCGGCGATCCTGGCCCGCTCGGCCATCATCTGCTTGCGCTCGGCGGCGGTACGGGTGCGCTCGGCGCGCAGCTCGGCCTGTCGGTCCCGCAGCCGCTCGGCGGCGGGAGCGGTGGCTGCGGTGAACACGGTGGCCGGCGCGAGAGCCTCGGGCTCCCCGATCGCGGCGAGCGCTTCGGCGAGTTTCTCGGCCGCGCCTTCCGGCAGCAGCTCGCGGTGCTGCGCTGTCCAGGCTTCGAGTTCCCGCGCGGCGCGGGTACGGGTGTCGTCGGCGGCCCTCACGGCGGCCTGCTCGGCCTGCTCGGCCTGGCCCACGGCAGCCTGTGCCCGGTCCAGGGCGAGCCGGGCCAGATCGCGGGCCTGCTCGGCACTGCGGTGCGCGGCCTGTGCGGCCCGTACAGCGCGGACGGCCTCGGTACGCTCGGCGACGCGCGCGCCCGCGCGCTGGGCCAGTCCTTCCGCCACGGCATCGGCGGCCCCCCAGCCGACCCCCGCGGCGGCGGCATGGTCGGCGAGCTGAGCTGCCGAACGGGACACTGCGGCAGTGAGCTCGGCCAGCAACGCCTCGTCGCTCTCTTGGTTCCGCCGGGCGCGGCTGGTCGCAGCGGCCCGGCGGGCGTGTTCCTCAGCCGCGGCGTCAGCGTTCTGCGCGCAGGTGCGGACCAGGCGTTCCAGGTCGGCAAGCTGCTCCAGGGCCTGGTAGGCGGCACTGGACCTGAGCTGCTCCAGCCGGGCGCGCAGCGCCGCGAGGCCGTTCTCGGCGAGTTCGAGCCGGGTCGCCGCGACGGCCTGGCGCTCCTCCGCGGTCTTCAGGTTGGCCGCCGCCGCGGCGACGGCGACGGCGCAGGCGGCGGACGTCTCCCGGCGGCGGGTGAGGGCGTCGGCGGCCCAGCGGCCGTGAACGCGCAGATAGGTGGTGTAGCTGGAAAGGAACGAGGCGGTGGCCTCATCGGCGGTGGTCAGGCCCTGCAGGGTGTTCTGCACCGCCTCCATGTCGTCGAAGGACCTGGCCGCCTCCGCCACGAGGTCGTCGTCCACCGGGCGCAGTCCGCTGGACAGCGTGTCTGAGAGCTTGGCGGGGTCGAGGTTCTTGGCGAGCTGCGGCCGACGCAGCGTCAGAATCAGAGTGAGCAGCTGCTCGTAGCGTTCCCGGCCGAGGCCGAACAGGCGCTGGTCGATCGCGGCCCGGTAGTCGGAGGCGGAGTCGTGCAGACACTCGGGCCCGATCTCGGCGGTGAGCTGCTTCTTGGTCATCGGCCGGTCATCGTCGGTGAGCAGTGAGAAGTCCTTACCGACCCGGCCCGGCGCGACGAAGTGCCATCGGACGGGTTGGTCGCGGTGCCGCTGGGCGTGCAGGCCGATGCCGACGGTGACGGCGTCCCCTGTGTCGCGGTGCCGCAGCTCGAGCCAGGTGTAACCGACCGCGTTGTCCTGTCCGCGGAACAGCAGGTTGGACTTCATGGTGCGGTCCTCGGCGGCGAACGGGTTGAGCCGCTTGGGGTCGATCCGGCCGTCCAGGACGAAGGGGAAGAGGACTTCCAGGGCCTTGGTCTTGCCGGAGCCGTTGGGGCCGCGCAGGATCAGCCAGCCGCCGGCGAAGGAGAACTCCTCGTCACGGTAGTCCCACAGATTGACGATGCCGGCGCGGGTGGGGACGTAGCGGGTCACAGGGTCTCGTCCTCGGGATCGGTGGCGAAGAGTACCGGTTGCTCGACGGGCGCGGCAGCGGAACCGGCGGCCCGGGGCCGGGTTCTCACCTGCGCGGTGACGCCCCGGTAGCGGGCCAGCATCGGCAGCGCCAGTACCCCGCCGTCAACGGGTGCCACCAGTCGCAGCGCGGCGAGCTGGGCGACCGCGAGGCGGGTGAGCCGGTCGGGGTCGTCGCGCAGGTCCCCCGACATGCCCTTTCCGTACTCGGCGGTCAGCTTCTTCGTCGCTCCGCGCAGCCAGGAGTCGGTGACGAACGGGTACACGGTCTCGGCTGATGCCTCGTCGTCATCGGTCCACGGCAGCGGGCCCGGCGTCTCGGCGCGCTCGGCGAACTCCGCGAGCGCGCCGGTCAGCCCGCGCTCGGGCAGCGCGCTGTCGATCCGCGCGGCGAGAGCGGCCCGCCGTTCGGCGGCGGTCGCGGCCGACAGCCGCTCGGTGCGCGGCTTCGCTGCCTGTTCGACGATCCGCGCGCCGAGCAGTAGCGCCGCCTGCTGAACCGTACCGCCGGAGGGGAAGTGCTGGTCGGACAGCCGCCGGGCGAAGTCGACCAGGGCGACGCCCTCGGCCCTGCGCTCCAGGGTGAGGCCGGTGAGCCGTTCCAGGTCCTCGGCCAGGGCAGGGGAGCGCAACTGCCCGCGCAGCGCCTCGTCCACGTCGGCGTAGTAGACGGCCGGCTGCTCCAGGACCAAGCGGCGGGCTCTGCGTGCGGCGGTACGGCGCTGTGCCTCCCGTCCCGGCGCGAACCCGGTGGGCATCTCCCGGTCCAGCAGTTCGGTGACCGAGCCCAGATGCTGCAGTACCCGGCTGGGGCGGTAGACCGTTCCGGTCACCTCGCGGTCGATGTCGTACAGAGCCTCGGCGCGCTCGGGGTCGTTGGCCCAGGCGGCGGCAGAGCCGTCGGCGGTGCGCAGTGCGCCGCGGGCCTCCAGCCAGGTGACGGCGTCCACGAAGGCGTCCCGGTCGGCCTTGCGTTCGGTGTCCATGCCGAGGCCGTCGATCCGGACGGCGTCGGCGGCCACCGAGTCGGCGAGCTCGCCGAGCGCGATCTGGGTGCCGGAGCGGCCCAGGGCGGCGAGGGTGAGCACCAGGTAGGCGTAGCGGCGGCGGTCGAAAGGCCGCTTGCCGTTGGCGGTCAGCGCCGGCTGGGTGCCGTCGAGGTCGTCCTGAACGCGGAGCAGTCTCACGGTGTCGGCGGTGGTGATCAGCTTGTAGCCCAGGGTGTCGGGCAGGTCGGCGCGCAGTTGCCCGGCCCAACGCCGGACCAGCGGCAGCGCCCCCGCGTCCGGATACGCGATGGTGATCAGCGGCTGGCGCAGGATCAGCCGGACCGCCTTCTGGTAGTCGGCGAGGTCCAGCGGGCTGACGTTCTCGGCGACCCTCATGCGGCCCCCCGTACAGTGGCCCGCGGCGCGGTGACCTCCAGGCGCAGCCCGTCCAGGTGCAGCCGCCCCCGCACGGTGTGGACGGTGGTGGAGCCGGGAGCCGGATGCAGGATGAGTCGCACGCCGTGGGCCCCGGCGGCGAGGTCCCTGCCCACCCCCCGGCTCACCGGGACGCGGGCGGTCAGCGCCAGGTCCAGCAGCCCGAGCAGCGCCTGCGTCTCCGGCTCGTCCAAGGAGCGCCCGTACACGCCGTCGTCGGCCAGCGCAGCGGCGGCGGTACGGGCCTGGGCCTGCGCCTTGAGCTGCTGGGCGCGAAGCAGCTGGCGCTGCGCGTCATCGCGTTCGATCCTGCCAGGTCCGTGCAACCTGACCTCGCGTCCGGACTCGACCAGGGTGCGGGCGAGGGCGACCGGCGGGGCATCCCACCAGGAGAGCCGCCCGGGGATCAGCTCCGGGTCCTCGTACGGGACCGAGATGTGCCGGGGCGAGCCCAGGTCGAAGGCCGCGCGGAACAGTGCGTGGGCGTCCGCGTCACTGGGGCAGGAGGTGAACCACTGTGCCAGGTACCGCAGTTGGCTCTCCTGGCTGACACCGCCCCGGCCGGCCTCGGTGACCCGGCGCAGCAGCGCGACGACACCACGGATGGCGGAGACGGTCGCGGACTGCATCCGCTCGCTCTCACTGCGCTCACCGTCCGCGAACCAGTGAACCAGCCCCGACCACCGCTGCCGCCAGTCCTCCAGCCGCTCGGCCGGGCTGCGGAACAGCCGCTCGTCGGCCTCTGCCGCCAGTTCCACCAGGCGGTCCACTCCGGTGGCGATGACCGCCTCCACCGCCTCGGCCAGCAGCGGGGCGTAGCGGGCGAGCTCTCCGTTGAACTCCTGCATATGGGCGAGCAGGGCGTCCTTGTGGGCGAGGAACACCTCGGGGCGGGTGTCGTTGGTACGGGCCAGATCACCGAGCATCAGGTAGAAACGGGCGGCGCGCTGCGCCATGTCGGCGAGGACGCTGTCGAGCCGGGACAGCTTGCGGTAGACCTCCTCGGCGTCGCCCGCCGTATTGGCGGCGGCCAGGGCGCGCAGGTCGTCGAGGATGTCGGGGAACACGAGGCGGGACAGCTGCGCGTCCTCCAGACTCGCCCCGAGTACATCCTCCACGGCGCGGTAGGCCCGGTAGCCTGCCTGGGTGAACTGGTAGACGTAGTGCCGGTTGCGGTACTCGGCGAGGTTGGCGGCGCGGGTGCCGTCATAGCTGCGGTCCAGCAGCTTCCAGTCGGCGAGGGCATCCAGGAGCGGCTGGAGTTCGCCCACGGTGGAGGCGGCGGAGTTCTCGGCCGCGAGCTGCGCGAGCAGCGCACCGGTATCGGCGACATGCAGCAGTACCTGGTAATTTGCCCGGCCCCGGTCCAAGGCACGCAGGACCCACAGGTAGTCGTGGCGCTTCTCGGCGGCGGCGAAGTGGAACAGTCGCATCCGGTCGTCGACGGTGAAGGCATCGATGCCGAAACCACCGGCCGCCGATTCCTTGATACCGCCTGTGTCGCCCCCGACAGGCCCCTCAGCCACCCTTCTCCTCCGCTCTCCTCCGTTTGCCGTTCATGCAGGTCACCATTGTGCCCAACTTCTCCCGACCGTTCGAACCCCCTGATTCCCTCACCGCCATCAGGTAAAATCCGGTTTTCCCGTTTCCCGTGCGCCATCCCGGCGAGGCTCCTGCTCCGGCCAGCCGCTCGATGGCTCGTGACCTACGCACTCCGTACACAGGCTCAGCGTGCCCGAGTTGGACGCTTTCCAGGCCAGGAAAGCGGAAAGGCCCCAGTTCAGGGGCTCGATCTGAGGTTCACCGTGGAGCCGCCTTCGGGATTCGAACCCGAGACCTACGCATGACGAGTGATCGTGACACGTGGTGCTGCAGAGTTTTGCCAGGTCCTGTTTTAGCAGGTCGGAGCACCTGCCCCGGTCCATCGGGTGTCGTCCCGTACCGACCCGCCCACCGGCGTCCGGGCTCCCCTGCGCAGTCCGCTCACGCATCGCTCACGAACTTTCGGCGCACGGCTCAGGTGCGAATGTCCCGCTGCCGGGACACCAGCGGGGAGTACGACTGCGGGCCACGACAGACCCGCACGTGACGGCCGCAACAGCGGTACGGCTGCTCGATGACCCGCGCGAGTCCGTTCGTCGCTCAGCGCCAGGCACCCTCGTCTGCCCGCGCGGGTATTGGTCCAGCTCTTGCGGGACATCGACACTTCGGAGGTGGCGGCCCTGCACCGAGAGCTGCCGGTCCATGTCATGCGGCAGATGATCCAGCGGCTCCGAGCTTGAACCAGCGCCATCTCGGAGCCCTTCGCCGATGATCCGCTCGCCGTTTCACACCTTCGACCAACTGGACCTACCAGCAGGTGAGTGGTCGAAGCCCACATCCGAGACCGCGCCAAACGGTCACGGTTACGGGGCTCACCGACCAGCCGATCGCAGCGTCAGTGCAGTGCTGTCCACCGCGCGTCCACCGCAGCTGTTCGCGTTGAGCCGTGACATCGGCAAAGTGCCAGCTCACAGCCCCGTGGAGCGCCTTGAACACAGAAACCACATCGTCTATCCACGCTCCGGAGCGCGCAGGTCAGCGGTGCTCGATTTGACCGAATCACAAGGTCAAAGAAACGGAAAAGCCCCAGGTCAAAGGCTTGACCTGGGGCTGACCTCAGAGCCCCCTGTCGGATTCGAACCGACGACCTTCGCTTTACAAGAGCATTTCGGGCGGCTGATCTACCAGCAATAACACCCTCACAGGCCGGTTGACCTGCGCAAAGGCATCACGCCTTATCCCGCAGTGTCCCGGCTTCTCACGTTCTCGTGTGTACGCGATGTGTACGAGAACGGAGCGGCCCCGGAAGGTGCGACAACACCGACCAGGGCCTACGGCCGGACCCCTCTCAGACAGGAGTCCAGACCATGACCACCACTGTAGAGAACCCCGTCAACCTGACCGGTGACGAGCCCATCCCGTACACCCTCAACGTGTCCCTCGCGAAGGCGTTCGCCGCCATCACGGCCCCCCGCACCTGGACGTTCACCGTTCCGGCCTGGTGCAACTTCCACGCCGAGCTGACGCAGGTCTGCCCGACGTTCTGCACCGACGATCACGCGAGCGACATCGACACCCCCACGCCGCCGTCGGACATCTGCCACGGCCAGTTCATCGACGGCTGCATCGTGCAGCTCACCGACTCGAACCAGCCCACCGAGCCCTGGGGTGTGCTGAGCGGGCACCTCCAGGTGAGCCCGTACTCGACGGACCCGCGGGACCGTGTCCCGCACGTGTCCGTCGAGCTGGTGCAGGAGATCTGGACCGACGCCCTGAATCCGGAGCAGCTGGCCGAGCTGATCGAGAAGCTGGCCGGCCGGGTCGAGAACCTGCGCCACGTCCACGCCGAGCTCGTCGCGGCTGTCGCCGAGTGGGAGGCCCGCCGGTGAACACGATCGCCCACCGGCCGACCGAGGTGGCTGCCATCGCGGCGGCTGCCCGGTCGGGCCGGCCCCTTCCCTCGATGCCCGTCCTGTTCGCCGCGCTGGTGACCGCCTACGCCACCCGCGACCGGCACGGCCTGAACCTGTTCGCGCACGCCATCGCCCGCAAGGGCGGAGAGGTGGGCCAGGCATGACCGACCCCATTCCCGCGAACATCCGCGCCCTGCTGGCCGCCGTCCGTGACGCCCTCGACCTGCCGCTCGCCGCGACCGAGGACGACCACAAGACCCGCGCCAAGGTCATCGACCGGCGGGTGTCGGACACTCACCTGCTCGTGAATGCGCTCCTCAAGCAGGCTTTCCCGTTCGTCGAGGACACCACGGAGCAGCTGCTCGCCTGGACCGCCGAACACCCGATCGCGTACACGCCGTTCGTGTTCAGGGCGGCGACCGGTGAATGACCGTGACTTTCTCAAGTGGGCGGCGCTGGCCGCCACGTTCGTGGTCACCGCGTCCGGTGAGTACGAGCTGGCCCGGGTCTGCGGGTTCGGGTACTGGGTCGCGGCCGGCGTACCGGCAGCCCTCGACATCTACGCGCTGCGCGCCATGCGGGCACACCGTGACGTCCTCGCGGTCGTGGTCTCGATGATCGCGGTGAACGCCGCCAGCCACGCCGTGTCCGCCGGCCTGATGCCCGTGTCGGTGTGGCTCGTCGTCGCCGTCTCGGCCATCGCCCCGCTGGTTCTGTGGCGGGTCCACAGCCTCGGCACGACGCCGGAACCGGAGGCCAACCTTTTGGATGTTATCCAAGAGGTTCCGCCGGTTCCGGTGAGCGTCGAGCGGGTCGCGGAGCCTCAGGTCACGGGCGTGACGCTTCCCGCAGATCTGCGGGAAGCGTCCACTCTGGGCCCGATGTTCCCGCTGGCGGAACTGCTGGCCGGAACCGGCCGTGACCAGGGCGAACGACTGGCAGGTGTAACACCTTCCCTAGCCGGTGTTACACCTGCGGAACGGGCGGAACCGGCGGAACCTGCTCCCGGTACCGGCGGAACTGGATCTAGTTCCGGTGAGGTTCCGCCCGGGGTCGCAGCCGAGCATGTGACCGCCGTCCGACAGTGGCTGGCCGCCGATCCGGAACTGACCGGAACCGCGATCGGAACCCGGCTCGGTAAGAGCGACGGCTACGGCCGCAGGGTCAAGCGCGCAGCCCTGGCGGTGACCGCATGACGGACATCAACAAGGCGTCCGAAGAGGCCGTCAACGCCGCCCGGCAGGCCGAGCAGTTCGCCCTGATGCTCGCCGCGATCCAAGCAGCGCAGGCGGTGCAGCAGCAGCCCGTCCCGCCGCCGGAACCCGTACAGCAGTCCTCGGGCGGGGCCGCGAAGTGGATCGGTATCGGGGTCGGCGGGTCCGTGTTCCTGCTGACCGTGGCTATCTCCGCCGTAGCCGTAGCGATCTCCGCCGTAGCGCTCACCGCCTGCTTGATCGTTCTGCGGTCGATGTGGCGGGAGTACCGGGGCGACAAGGGCTGACGGCCTCACCGTCCGGCCGAAAGAACGTGCCACGTTCCTAAAGAGAGTGGCACTCACAATACGTCCGCCACCAGGGAGTTCGCATGATCCGCACGCATCCGAACGACCCGCCGTTGACCGCCAGGGAATCCGCCGAGATCGCCCGCATGACCGCCCTGGCCGTCCTGCGCGGCGGTACCTACACCACGGCGCAGGAACGCCGCATCGACCGCATTCTCGACGGCGCCCGCAAGCGCGAAGCCGCCGGTAAGTAGCTACCCCCGGGGCGGCCGTTCGCCGGCAAGCTGTCCGGCCGCCCCGGTTCACCCGCCACTCTCTCGAGCACAGGAGCTCCCAGCATGACCGATCTCGATACCCGCCCCGTACTCGACTCGGGTACGCCCGAGGGCGCTGTACCCGCACTCGCGAGTACGCCGGGTACAGCGGGTACGCCCGGCCTCGACAAGGCGGGTACGCCCGCCGATGCGGTACCCGCGCCCGTACCCGACGAGGAGATCGTCGAGGCCGTCGACCGCGTGGGTAACCCGCTGGCCGACTGGCTCACCGTGCCCGACGTCCCGATCCTGCCCGCATGGGCGCGCAGCGCTGCCAGCGTCCGCGCCAACGCCGGCGCCCTGGTCCGCCTCGCCTGGTGGCAGGCCCGGTTCCACAGCACCCGCGTCCCCAAGTACGGATGGCGCCTCGCGGTCCTCACCATCCGTGGGGCATGGCGTGGCGGGCGCCGGCTGTGGCCCGTCCTCACCGCGGCCGATCACACCCGGACCGTCAAGGCCCTCGCCGCCCGGTCGCACGCCCGACCCGATGATGAATCCCTCGCCATCCAGCACCAACTTGCGCACCGTGCCCGTACCGAGGCCCGCCGCTGGCGGTTCGGTGCCACCGTGGCCAGTACCGGCGCGGGCAGTACGGCCCTGGCGCTGGCCTCTCTCGGCGTCCAGACGTTCGCCGGCTGCCTGGCCTGCGGGGGCCTGGCCACCCTCGGTTGGGGCGACGCCTCGCAGTTCCTGGACTCCTCGAACCCGCCGTTGCGGATCGACATGTCCGCCCAGCAGCTCAACGACGCGCTACGGGCCGTCGGTTTGCTCAAGACCGGCAAGGGCGACGAGGACGGACCGAAGGTCACATGCGTCATGGGGCCGCTGCGGGACGGGGCAGGCTGGGCCACCGTGTTCGACCTGCCCCGGGGTGGCGGGAAGACCGCGGCCGACGTCCTGGCCAAGCGCACCGCCATCGCCGCCGAGCTGGGCGTGGACGAGATCCAGGTCATCATGTCGCGGGTCCGGGCGCACGGTGGCGGGCACGCCGGCCGGGTCTCCCTGTGGGTGGCGGACGACGACCCGTACCTGGCCGACCCCAACCCGTCACCGCTGGCCAGCCTGGACGTGTTCTCCGTGTGGGATCCGATCCCGTTCGGGCAGGACGCGCGCGGCAACCGCGTCAACGTCCCTGTGGTCTGGCAGTCGATGTTCTTTGGTGGCCTCCCGCGCCGCGGCAAGACGTTCACGCAGCGCCTCATGTCCGCGGCCGGAATCCTCGATCCGTGGGTGCGCCACTACGTCGCCGACGGCAAGGGCGGGGCGGATTGGATGCCCATGCGTGCGGTCGCGCACCGCCTGGTGATGGGTGCCGAAGAGGACGCCATCGCCGCACTCAAGCTCATGCTGCGCGAACTCATCGGCGAAATGGAACGACGCTTCGCCCTCTTCCGGTCGCTGCCGACGTCGATGTGCCCCGAGGGCAAGCTCACGAAGTTGATCGTTGAGCGGTACAAGCTGCCGTTCATCTTCGTCACCATCGACGAACTGCAGGAGTACCTCACCTCGATGGAGAAGGAGGAGCGGGACCAGGTCATCAATGACCTGTGCCGCATCGCGCGCCGCGGCCCGGCCGCCGGCTTCGTCTCCAACTTCGCGTCCCAGCGGCCGGACGCGGAGTCCGTTCCTACCAAGCTGCGCGAGATCATCACCCTGCGGTACTCGACACAGGTCGTGGACCAGACCAGCTCAGACATGGTGCTGGGCAAGGGCAAGGCCAGCCAGGGTGCGGACGCGTCGGTGCTGTCCGAGGAACACAAGGGCGTTGGCGTGCTCGTCACCGGCCCGGCCTCGTTCGTGACCGTCAAAGCCGATCTGCTGGACGGCAACGGATTCGCCGCAATCTGCGCCAAGGGCCGTGTCTCCCGGGAGGCCATCGGGCAACTGACCGGTGACGCGGCCGGCGACGTCACCGCCGGAGCGGAAGCCTTGGGCGTAGCCATCCCGGGCGTGATCTCCGACGTGCTGGACGTGATGCGGCACTCGGTCCGCATGTTCACGACCGATCTCCTGTCGGGCCTGGTCAACCTCGACGAAGACACCTACGGCGATTGGGACTCCGACAAACTCGCCGCGGCCCTCGCCGACGCCGGCGTGAAGCGCGTCAGCAAGCAGGTGAAGATCAACGGCGCGAACCTCGCCGGCTACCAGCGCCGCGACGTCGAGGACGCGGTACCCGTCGAGCTGCTGATGGCCGCAGCGTGACCCGGTAGAGGCAACCGGCCCTACCCGCCCCGCTACCGAACCGCCCCCGACCACCCACTACCGCAGACCCCGGAAGTAGACGGGGGCCGCTACCAAGGTCACGACCCCGGTAGCGGCCACCCACCTGCACGGTAGCGCCGGTAGAGGGGGCACAGCATCAGCCCTCGATCGCCCCGATACGGCCACATGTCCGGCCCCTGTGGCACACGCGCCCCTGCTCTCCTCCGGGAGGACAGGGGCGCATTCGTGCGTTCGGGCTACAGCAAGCGGGCTGCTCATCTCCGAGCATGGAACCGGCCTTGCCCCATACCCTGACAGTGACGAAGCTGTAAGGAAGGGGCAAGGCCGTGTCATCTGATGCTACCCCGGACCCGAATGCGGAACCGATCGCGTTCGGCCAGAGACTCCAACTCCTGCGCACCCGCCGCGGCATGACCCGCGAAGTCCTCGCCGGCCTGCTCGGCAAGTCCACGTCCTGGCTCAAGCAGGTCGAGGGTGGCCGGCTGCAGACACCAAAGCTGGACGTGATCCTGGCCCTCGCCGAGGCGTTGCGGGTGCGGGATCTAGCCGATCTGACCGGCGACCAGACCAGGCACATCGGCATGTTCATCGGTCCCGGACACCCGAAGCTGCCCGCCGTCGTCGCAGCCGTCAACGCCTTCCCCCTGACCGCCAACCATGAGGCCGCACCCATCGGTCACCTACAGGCCCGCCTTGCCCGCGCCTGGCAGGCACGGCACTCCGCCCCTAACCACCGTGAGGTCGTCGGCGGCCTGCTGCCCGACCTGATCCGCGACACCCAGCAGGCGGTACGGCAGGCCGAGACGGCCCTGGACCGGCGGGCAGCGCAGGCCGTCATGTCCGAGGTCTACTCCCTGGCCCAGTTCTTCGTGGCCTACCAGCCCGATCCCTCCCTGCTGTGGCGGGTCGCCGAGCGGGGCATGGTCGCCGCGCAGGAGTCCGAGGACCCGCACATCATCGGCATCGCCGCATGGCTCACCGCGCAGGCACACC
Source organism: Streptomyces sp. PH10-H1 (assembly GCF_030063355.1). GTDB lineage: Bacteria > Actinomycetota > Actinomycetes > Streptomycetales > Streptomycetaceae > Actinacidiphila. The sequence goes on along the minus strand of NZ_JASISZ010000070.1, from coordinate 12,652 downwards.
GCGATTCAGGGCCCGGCCACTACGACGCTGCCGACGCAGTGAACCTCGAGGCCCTGCACTTCCTCGAACCACTGTTGCCGGACGCCAACGATGACGTGCTCGCCATCACGGGCGCGCTCCGCTTCGAGGCCGGCTACACCGCCGCCCGCCGCGGCGATACAGGCGCAGCATGGGGGCACTGGGACCAGGCAGACCGCATCGCTATCCGGCTGCCCGCCGACTACTACCACCCCGTGACGTCGTTCTCCCGGGCCGTGATGGGCGCCCACGCCGTGACCGTGGCCGTCGAGCTGCACGCGGGCGGCGAATCGGTGCGCCAGGCCGCCCGCTCGGAAGCATCCGTGATCCCGTCCCGGCCGCGGCGGGCCCGCCACCGTATCGAGCAGGCCCGCGCCTACCAGCTCGACGGCCAGCCGGACGTGGCTCTTGCCACCCTGGACCAGGCGCACGAAGCCGCGCCGGAGACGATCCGGTGGAACGGCTACGCGAAGCGGATCATCCTGGAAGAGGCCGAGTCCACTGTGCCCGCCCGTCGGCGCCGTGCAGCTGAACTGGCGGTGAAGGTAGGGCTGCTGGCCGCGTGAACGAGGGGGCACAAACTGTGCCCCCTACCGGTCCGTGACGCTCCTACGGTCGTGATCAGAACCCTGATCGCTGCCACGGGAGCCAGCATGAAAACGGACCGCCCCGAACCCACGCCGCTCACCCATCCCGGTCTGACGATCGCCGTCTACCGGGTCGACGAGCAGGGGCAGCGCACCACCGTCCAGGCCGCCCAGGCGGTGCCGGCTGGCAACGTGCCCATTACGGGCCAGTGGCCGCTGTGCCGCTGCGAGCGCTGCCGCAACGAGGAGCCCATCCGATGACGCCCGCCTGGTGCCCGTGGTGCAAAAACGAACTGACCGAGAACGACCGCGTCATGGTCGGCGTCGTCGAGGTCGCCTCCGGCCCCGGCCGGCCCGTGTACGCCTGCTCTGACTGCAAGGTCGCCTACCGCATCATGGCGTTCGCCGACCACCCGCCCAACACCAACGGCAAGCCCCGGTACATCGAACGCCGCTTCGCCCTCTGAGACCGGGCCGCCGGCCGTGCCCCCGCACGGGAACGGTGGCCCTGAGCCCCGGCCGGAGTGCATCCCGGCCGGGGCACCTTCATGTGGTCCGACGCTGCCGGGCCTCCATCATCTCTTCCAGCTTCGACTTCGCCTTGACCTCCGCCAGGCCCAGCCGCGTCCGATCCGCCGGCGTCAGCCCCAGCGCCGCCATCGCACGCCCCAACTCCCGCTCCACCGTGGAGAGCATCCCGACCAACGGGTTGGCGTAGGCGTAACCCTTGTCCGTGTAGAGCACCGGGGCGGACGCCTCCAGGCGGGCCAGCCATCCCGCGCGCCGGTCGAACAGCTCGCACAGCATCGTCACCGCCACCCGGTCCGACTCCGCCATCCACGCACAGGACGTCACCACCTCCCAGACCGCACGGCCGGCGCCGGCCAGATGATCGGGAGGTGCACTCCCCGCGGCCGGGACCAACACGACCACCCTCCCCGCCTTCGGCAACGGCCGGCGGCCAGGATTGCCGAGCCGGCGTTTTCGCTCGTTCGGAATCGGCGGCGGACCAGGCATCGCAGACCGTCCTTCCTGGGGACTCAGCCCCACCCGGTTACATTCCGTAGGGATGACGGTCCGACTCCGGATCCCGGACCAGACCCCCCACCCCTTCGACCTGCGCTCACATGTCCAGCCACGGGGCCGGGTCCGAATAGGATCATGGAATCCAAGATCAACCCACCCCCCCACCTACGGCAGTCCGTCACGCAGGGTTGCTGCCGGCGTCGGCTGATGTCGACGCTGTGTGCTTGCCGTTGCTGCTGGTACTGGTGGCCACCTCGCCTGCTGCCTCGGTGTGAGGGTGCACGGCGCAGGGTCACGGCCGTGGGTGGCGTCGTGCTGCACGGTTGGCCGGCTGCGGGTCGGTGTGCACGTCGGGTTGAGGGGCGTGGTTACCGTGCGCGTGCTGCCCTGTGGTCGGGCGACTGGCCGCTGTGTGTGCAGGGTGGGTGTGCCGCTGTGCCGTACCGCGTGCTCGGGCCGCTGCTGCCCTGTGGTGGGCGTTCTGCAGGGCTGCGAGGGCACCATCGAACAGTCCTTTGCTCACTGGCTCCTGCCTCTCCTGTGTGGGTGTGTGGTGCGCTGGAAGGGTGGGCGGAAATCTGTGGTGCCGAAAACAGGTGAGGGGTCGAAATGTGGTGGGCCCGAAATCTTGGACCAGGGGGGTGCTGCCCGCCACGGCTGAGCGTGCGTGGCGGGCAGCGGGTAAGGCGCAGGCAGGGTCATCGGGTGGGAAACGGAGGGCATCCCTATCCCGCCTTGGCTCCGGCTACGTGCGTTCGGCTGTACGGGCCGGTCGCCGGTGACGTTGACGCCAAGTCGTCGGTCTAGAACGTCGGGGTCACAAGCCCCGAACCCTGAATGATGCTGATGGACTGCGGGTACCGGCCAGGGATGTAGGCGAGGTACGAGTAGAGCCGGCAGAAGACCGACATCTGTGAGGCGTAAGTCTGCTGGAACGCTTCCGCCCTGATGTCGCCTTCGAAGATCCACTGATCGGAGTTGCGCAGGACCAGGATGGAATCCTGGTTGGTGCCCGCACCGCCGTTCACGGGAATGTTCGCGTCGAGGAACACCGGCAGTCCGAGCATGATGCCGACGCTGCCTTCGGCTACCACGTCGGTCTGGAGTGCGGCGACGTTCATGGGTCCGCCGGCGGTGGGGACGATGAGCGGGCGGCCGGTGGAGTCTGCCTGTGCTTCGGCCCATGCCCAGCGCCGCGGGTGCATGACGATGGCGGTGGCCGGCATGAAGCGGGCGGTGTGGATGCTGCTCATCGCGGAGGCGAGCTTGGCGTACATGCCGCCGGCGCCGCCGAGGGCGGGGCTGGCCTGGGTCCAGGTGATGGCGTTGGTGCCGGCCAGGGTGAACAGTCCGAGGACCTGGCCCGCCGAGCCGGTGCCGGACAGGATCTGCAGGTCGATCTGCTTGGCGTGGTCTGCGGCGAGGTCCTGCAGGATCACGGTGTCGATGTTGAGCGGGGACTGTTCCATCAGCTGGAGACTGACGGTCTGCCCGCCGGCGATAGTCGTCACGCCGGACGAGACCGCGGTCGTACTGAGGTCGGTGTTCTGCACGCCGGTGTTCTGGGTGGCCTGGACGGCCGTGGCGGTACCAGTGTTGATCTTCGGCAGGTTGATCGAGTCGGTGCCCGGGGGCAGCGGGTTCGCGGTGGCGAGGTTCGCGGTGATGCGACCAGCACGGACGAACCGGACGAAGTCGTCTTCCATCCATTTTGGCGGAACCCACTCGCCGCCGACCCCGTTGACGGTGGTCAGGGCGCGGGTTTCGGCGTCATGGCCCTTGGTGTCGGCGACCATCTGGTTGTTGCGCTGCAGGCGGTCTGCGGCGTCGCGGTCGCCCTTGGTTCGGGCGTTGTAGAGGTCGCGGAAGTAGGAGACTTGCCCGTTCTTCCGGTAGACCTGCGGTTCGCCGGTCACACCGTTGCCGTAGGGCGCGTACTTGCGGGCGACCTGGCCGGCGGAGATATCTGCGGCCAGTTGGTCGCTGAGTTCTTGGTCGCGCTCGTTGATTTCGAGCATCTGACCTTCGAGCTCGTTGAATCGCTTGCGCTCGTTGACGGACAGGGCGCGGCCGTGCTTCTCGGGGGCCGCCATCAGGTTGTCCATCTCACGCTTGAGCTGGGCTCGGTTTTCCCGCAGCTGGTTGATCATTTCTTGCTTGGTCACGGGGCTCTCCCGAAGGTTTTGGGTGGGCCGCGGTCGTCTTCACGCGGTGTGGGGTATTGCGCGGCCGGTTGAGCCCCATCCAGGACCGGTGCGCGGCCGTCGTTCCCGAATCCACGGGTCGGACGGCGTGACGTACGAATGCTGTTCCGGTCGACCCTTCTCGGTTTGGTCTCCACCGTGGTGACCGAGAGGGCGACGGGACGTTCGTGCACTCGGGGGTAATTCTAGCCGGTCGGGGCGTCGTTGAGGGGGTTATGCAGCGGGCGGGATGTCGTCGATGCGGGATTCACGGTCGTGGTGTGCCCATGCCTGGTCCCGGAGTTGAGTGGCCTGCTCGTGTTCGGCGGGGCTTCCGGGGGCCGGCAGGGTCGCCTCGATGGCGGCGATCCGGGCGCGGTGATGCTCGAGGCGCTGGATGTCGCGGGCGGCCTGCTCGGCGGCGTCAACCGCGTTGGCGTTGCGCAGCTCCGCGCTGAGGGCTTGCAAAAGCGGGTTACTGCCGTCAGCGAGGACCTGGGCGGCGGCAGCGCGCTTGCTCGCGGTCATCTCCTCCATGGCCTTCTGCAAGGCAGGGAATGCGGTTTCGCGGGTGACGGCCTCGAATCGGTGGCCGTCAGTCGGCTGGGTGCCGTCGATGCCGCTGCGGTGCAGGAGTTCGATGGCGAGGGCTTGCAGGACTTCGGTCCTCGAGGTGGCAAGCATCATGGCCTCGAGGAGGAGTTCCCTCGGTGTCATGGCTTCGATGGCCTTCTGCGCGGCCGGGAATCGGGTCTTGGGCACGGTCTGTCACTCCTAGGTGCTGCGTGGTGGAATTACGGGCTCTCTGATCCGGGAAGGTGCGTACCCCCGGCATCGGGGAGGTCTATAGGCGCACTGAACTGCGGATATGCAAGACCGCCAGGGGGTACGCACGGCTGCGTACCCCCTGGCATCGAACCCCAGGGGTACGCACGGCTGCGTACCCCTGCCCCATAGCCATTGACCTGCTGAAACGCCAAATACGAGAGGGGGTACGCACTTGGGGCCGGGAGAGAGGGTGTTTTCTGTCGAGGATGGGAGCGATGTCACTCTCCGTCCTCGGAATCCGTGGCGAACACGGCCGGGTTGAAGACGTACAGGCGCACCTTGGAGCCGTTGAGGTTCCGGCCAAGGAGGTAAGGCGGCCGGTAGGAAGCGCTCTCGACCAAGTGACCGCTCTCCCGCCAACTGGAGATCACCGAGTCAAGGTCGTAGTTCGCCTTCCGCAGCGTCTCCTTCAACCGCTCCGGCAGGAGGGCAATGGTGGGCCGCTCGTCGACCGTGATCTCCCTGCCGATCCATCCGCCGAACGGCGGATCGTTCTCGGTGTACGGGCCCCACAGTTCCCGGCGGTGGGATGCGACGTACTCGCGGACTACGTCGAGGGCCATCTCGCCGCGATTGTCCGTCTGATCAGATACCGCGAAGATCTGGGCCCAGACGGCTGCGTCCGGAGAGGGAAAGGGCACGATGCCCCACATGTGGCCGAGCTCGGCGGCAAGCGCCAGGGCGGCCACCATAGGGGCCCGGCGGGCACTCATGTCGCTGCTGTACTTGTGCGCCTCTGTCAGTGCCTTGTGACGGGCCACGATCGTCTTCTTGCCACCGCCAGCGAGCTGGTCGAGCAGCTTCTCGACGAAGCGGGGACCGGCCACGCCGAAGTTTTCGGCGCACCCGTCCCGTACCTCGACCGCGGCGGCGGCCGACTCCGGTCCGTCGGTTCCGAAGGGTGCTGACTTAACGGACAGCACTCGGGCTCCCGCGCCCTGATCGGTGGTGAACGTCAACACGGACTGCTCGCCAGTGGACACCATGACCGTGCGCCAAGCCAGCCCGGACGGCCAGCCGCCGCCGCGGGCTTGACCGTGGTTCTTGGGGATCTGGTACAGCACCCCATGGACAAACTCGGGGTCCTTGACGAGCTTGGTCTCGTCGACCACGACCGGCAGTCCGTTGACAAGGTTGAGCCGCTTCTCCAGCGCCAACATGGTCGTGCGCCACGAGTACATTCCGTCGGATCGCTCGCTGGGGTCAGCCCACAAACTCATACCCGCCGCGGCGGCCGTGGTCTTTCCGCGCGTTGACCGGCCGCTGATATCCACGGTGAACGAGTCGACGCCGACGATCTGCAGCAGCGGAGCGGCAAGGCAGGCGTACAACGCCATCTGCGCGGACGCATAAGACTCCATGCGCTTGATTGCCGCCTGCCAGCCCTCGAACGTCCCAGCAGGGGCATGCGCGGCCAGCGCGGGCTTCTGCTCGTCGAACTTCACCTCGACCCGATGCGGGGTCTCCTGCGAGGTGACGAATGTGCCGTCCTCCTGCCAGCCCAGTCGCCGGGCAAGGTAGAAGCGCGGGATGGCATTGCGGTTGATCGACTCCAGGGCGGCGAGCCACCGTTCAACCTGCTTGGAGTCGGCCTCGATCACGGGCAGGCCGGCGTCACCGAGGGCGGCGACCAGGTGGCGGCCACGCTTGGCGATCGAGCGGGCCACGATGCGGGTAACGACCCTGCCGCGGTCCGTCCAGGCGAGCTCTACCGTTTGGTCTCCGTCGGGGTCGGTAAAGATTGCGCGGACGATGAGCGGCGCATAGGTGACCCGGATCAGGATCTCTCCGTCTTTGGTCTCCTTCACTGCCCAGACGCCGCTGTGGTTGACGCGGTAGCCGGTCGGGCACCGGTACTTGACCGCTGCTTCGTCACCTTCGTTGTGCACGATGCGGAGGAGGCTTTCTCCGAAGCCGTCGGCCGACTGCTCGTCGGTCTGATCGTCAGTCACGCGGCTACCTCCTGATTCGTGTAGGTGAGGTACCGGCCGCCGCCGCCGGGGATGCGGACGGGCGGCCAGCCCGGGGTGGCTTGCAGCTGGTGAGGCTCGGCGAATTTCGTACGCGCCGCCGTTACGGCGCCGATCCGGCGGAGCGCGACGAGCCGTGATGCCTCGGCGCGGGCGTGGCCGAAGACCTCGGCGTACCAGTCGTGCGGGTCGAGGCTGTCGAGTCGCCACTGCTCGGCCTGGTGCCGCCGCCACTGCTCGGCGGCCTCCAGGACGGAGGCGAGACGGTGGGGACTGTCGGGCGGCAGGGCCCGCCATGCCGGGCTTCCGTACTCGGGAAAGTCCTTGGTGTCGTACAGCGCGAGGGTGGCTGCCCAGAGCGCGGTCACGTCCTCGGAGGAGTCGGTCATGCGACCCTCCCGCGGCGGGGCTGCAGCTCGTACACGGCTCCGCACGGCGCCCGCTTTTCACCGAGCGATACATGGCGGTGCCAGTCCCGGCACTGCGGGCAGCGGGCCGCGTACTCGATACGGCCGGCGGTGACGACGACTACTGGTCTGGCAGCGGGGAGGCGCGGTACTTTGGTGTCCGCCTCTCCGCCCGCCGCGAAGAGCGATCCCTGAGATGGGCCGGGTACCAGCCGGCCCATCTTTGCGTTCACGGTCATGCTGCGGCGCCCCCGGTTCCGACGGTCTGGGCGTCGAGCCACTTCTCGATGGCCGAGCGGCGGTACTTGATCCGCCCCGCTCTGCCCGGGGTCGTCTTGATGAAGTCGGGGCCCATGCTCATCCATCGCCAGTTGGCGAGGGTCTGCGGATTGAAGCCGTAGTCGGCGTGGACCTGCTTGGGGGTCAGAAGCTCGTCGGCCACTTTTACCGCCTCGCATGAGTTGTTTTTAGGTTCAGATGACCCTACAGTGGAGCCATGGCAGAGACCGTATCAGACGTTTCGGGACTGATAAAGATCCGACTGACGCCTAACCTGATCCGCATGACTGATGAGCAGCGGGCGGTTCGAGGCGCAGTGAACTGGGGTCCCACGTCGAAGGCCGTGGGCGCCAACGTGCGCAACTTGCGTGAAAAGCGTGGACTGTCGACCTACGACGTGGCTGGTCGCCTCAAGCGGGTCGGCCGGCCGATCGCCCCATCCGCGGTCGCGAAGATCGAGCGGAGCGAGCGGAGGGTGGACATCGACGACCTCGTTGCCCTCGCGGTGGTTCTGGACGTCAGCCCGAACGCGCTACTACTGCCCGCCGTGGCAGACGAATCGAGAGTCGGGATCACGTCGGAGGTGTCGACGAGTTCATCGCGCGCCTGGCAGTGGGCGACGGGCGAACGTCCGCTCGACACGTCCGCCGAGGCGAAGGAGTGGCCGGACTCTCCGGAGATGTACGAGCGCGGCCGGAACTTCCGACGTACGAACCGCCCCCACGTGCCACACATGCCGTTCGAAGAACTCTTCGCGCATGACGAGTCGCTGCGACCAATTTGGGCCGCTGTGCAGCATGCGCTCGATGTGGGCGTCCCGATGGACGCGATCAAGACCTACCTGAACATGCGTGAGCAGGCCGATGAGATCAAGGCTCGCAGAGAACGGAAGGGCGACGATCATGGCTAGGGTCTGGATCGAGGATCGCGCGAACCACGCCGACTACGTGACGGCGATGGAGAAGTGGAAGGTCGCGAAGAAGGCGGGCAGCAAGCGTGATGCGCCCGGCCGCTGGCGGGTCCGCTGGTACGGGCCGGACAACAAGCCGAAGGCATTGACCTTCCAGAAGCTGCCGCAGGCCGAGGCCGAGAAGCACTCACCGGGCGCCTCGACAAGGGTTCGTACCGCGACCCGCAGTCGGGCAAGGCCGCCGTGTCGGTGGTGGCCGAGGAGTGGCACAAGGCGTTGCGTAAGCAGGGCCGGCGCACGGTGGCCGACTACCGCGAACTGCTCGACAACTACGTGCTCCCGTACTGGGGGACGTGGCAGGTCGCGGCGATCCGCTGGGATGACGTCTCCGAATGGGTCGACCAGCTGTGCACGAAGCCGGGGGTCTCGGGCCGGATGCTCGGTCCGGCCAGGATCGTGAAGATCTACCGGGTGTTCGCCGGCGCCATGAAGCACGCGGTCAAGTCGCACCGCATCGCGGTCAGCCCCGTCACCGAGCACGACCTTCCGCGCGCCGACGAGGATGACGATCACGTCTATCTCACCCATGAGCAACTGGAGGCGCTGGCCGATGCTGCGGGTGAGTACCGGCTCCTGGTGCTCGTCCTCGGCTACTCCGGTATCCGCTGGGGTGAAGCCATCGCCGTCAAGGTGGGCCGCTTGAGCGTCGATACCCGCCGTATCCGCGTCGCGCAGGCGTACAGCGATGTGAAGGGGAAGCTCGAACTGGGCCCGGTGAAGACCCACGAGAAGCGGTCCGCGCCGATCCCTCGGTCCTTCGCCGAGGAGCTGCGTCCGCTGCAGACGGGGCGCGCACTCGATGCCCTGTTGTTCACCGCACCGGAAGGCGGGCCCTTGCGGTACCGCAACTTCCGATCGCGGGTGTTCGACCGGGCAGTGGTCGCGGCCGGGCTCGGCGGACTCGGGATCACCCCGCACAAGCTTCGGCATACCGCAGCCTCGCTCGCCATCGCGGCCGGCGCCGACGTCAAGGTCGTGCAGCTCATGCTCGGCCACAAGTCGGCAGCCATGACCTTGGACGTGTACGGCCACCTGTGGCCCGACCGGCTCGACGAGGTGGCGGACGTTCTCGACGCCAAGCGGGAACGGCTGCTCCTACGGCGGCGCTTCGCCACAGCGATCCAACGGCTGACCGAGCGGCAGGGCGCAGTCGTCCCGGCCGCACGTCAGCCGGACAGTGCGGCGCTCGCGGCCTAGGAAGGAAACCGAGATGTGTACAGAATGTGTACCGCCCGCCCGAGATCCCCCGGACGAGCGGCGGCCAACTGGCCTGTGACCAGCGTGTTACTGCTGAGCCCCCTGTCGGATTCGAACCGACGACCTTCGCTTTACAAGAGCGGTGCTCTGGCCAGCTGAGCTAAGGGGGCGCGGGCCCCGCGCATGGTGGTGTGAGTGCGGGCCAGGAGAAGTGTACTCAAGGCGGGGAGTGCCGAGGGAGCGGAAACTGGCGGACCAGGGGCTACTGACAAAGGCGCAGGCGGCGGGTAGCGTCACGGAGAGTCCGCATCTGGCGGACTAGACCAATCCTTCCTTTACTCGGATCGTCCGGCACGTTCCTGCCGGTGAGGGGCGCATCAGTTATGGCTACTGTCACGTTCGACAAGGCGACTCGTATCTACCCGGGCTCGGAGAAGCCCGCGGTGGACGGCCTGGAGATCGAGGTCGGGGACGGCGAGTTCCTGGTTCTGGTCGGTCCGTCCGGCTGCGGAAAGTCGACCTCCCTGCGCATGCTCGCGGGTCTCGAGGACGTCAACGGCGGTGCGATCCGCATCGGCGACCGCGACGTCACCCACCTTCCGCCGAAGGACCGGGACATCGCGATGGTGTTCCAGAACTACGCGCTGTACCCGCACATGACCGTCGCGGACAACATGGGCTTCGCGCTCAAGATCGCCGGCGTGAACAAGGCGGAGATCCGCAAGCGCGTCGAGGAAGCCGCGAAGATCCTCGACCTGAGCGACTACCTGGCGCGCAAGCCGAAGGCGCTCTCCGGCGGTCAGCGCCAGCGTGTCGCGATGGGCCGCGCGATCGTGCGTGAGCCGCAGGTGTTCCTGATGGACGAGCCGCTGTCGAACCTCGACGCCAAACTGCGTGTCCAGACCCGCACGCAGATCGCGAGCCTGCAGCGCCGGCTCGGCGTCACGACCGTCTACGTCACCCACGACCAGGTCGAGGCCATGACGATGGGGGACCGCGTGGCGGTCCTCAAGGACGGTCTGCTGCAGCAGGTCGACACTCCGCGCAACATGTACGACCGCCCGGCGAACCTGTTCGTCGCCGGCTTCATCGGCTCCCCGGCCATGAACCTCGTCGAGGTCCCGATCACGGACGGCGGCGTGAAGTTCGGCAACTCGATCGTCGCCATCGAGCGCGAGGCGATCGCGGCGGCTGCGGACAAGGGCGACCGCACGGTCACCGTCGGTATCCGTCCCGAGCACTTCGACATCGTCAACGGCGAGGCCAAGTCGCTGTCGAAGGACGAGCCGGCCGGTCTGGCCGTCACGGTCAACGTCGTCGAGGAACTGGGCGCGGACGGCTTCGTCTACGGCAGCGCCGAGGTCGGCGGCGAGCACAAGGACCTGGTCATCCGGGTCGGCGGCCGCGAGATCCCGGCCAAGGGCTCCGTGCTGCACGTGGTGCCGCGGGGTGGCGAGGCCCACGTCTTCTCGACCTCCACCGGCGAGCGTCTCAGCGACTGACAGCGACCGGCTCAGAGCGACCGGCTGACAGCGACCGCCTGACAGCGACCGACGCAGAACCGGCGGGGCGCACCCGCCCGCACGACGGAACGGCCGCCCGCGCACCGCGTGGGCGGCCGTTCCGCGTTCCACGATCCGCGTCCAGCGATCCCGTTCCGCGGTCCGCATGGGCAGCCGTTCCGCGGTCCCGATCCGGTGTCGACAAATACCTACACACACCGGTCCTTTCGACTCTGTTCGTCAACCGGCCGCACCCGTATCAGCGATTCCCCTCACCCGCCAGGGTGACTAAATGTCGCCAATTCATTACCCCTCGCTACGATCGCGAGCGTGAACCAGGTAGCTCGCCGCATCGGCAAGACATTCGCGCTCGTACTCCCGGTCGTTCTCGTCCTGTCCGGGACCCTCGCCGTCACCCGCGTCCCGTGGGCGACCTCGGCCTCCGAAGCCCAGGTGCTCACCGCGTCGCACGACAAACCGGAGATGGCGCTGTCCTCCAAGGAGCCGCAGGAGGTGCTGCGCACCCGCCTGCTGGACGAACTCCAGGAGAAGTCCGCGGGGGTCGTCCTGACCGACCTCCAGGCGGAGATGGCCTCCAGGCCCTCGCTCGCGAAGTACTGCACCTCGATCGCCCGGTCGCTCGGTCGCGCCGCGGTGGCCAAGTACGGCGCGACGCGTGCCCAGTCCTTCTCGCGCCCGGTCTGCGACACCTCGTTCGCGACCGGCGTCGCCTCCGTCTACTGATGCCGGCCGGCGTCCCGAGGTCCGGGGACAGTCGGGCAACGGTCCGGGGACGCCGTCACCGCGAGGTCCCGTAGGGTGCCCAGCATGACGACCGGCGCTGCTCCCGTCACCCAGGCCGTCCTCCTCGCCGGAGGGCAGGGGTCGCGACTGCGGCCCTATACCGATGACCGTCCCAAGCCGATGGTCGAGATCCCGGGCACCGGGACACCGATCATCGGCCACCAGCTCGACTGGCTGGCCGCCGAGGGCGTCACCGACGCCGTCGTCTCGTGCGGCCACCTCGCCGAAGTACTCCAGAAGTGGCTGGACTCGGCGCGGCTGCCGCTGAACGTCACCACAGTCGTCGAGAAGGAGCCGCTGGGCCGAGGCGGCGGACTCAAGTACGCCGCCCGGTCGCTCCCCCGCCCCGACGAGCCCTGGTACGCCACCAACGGCGACATCTGGACCCGCTTCTCGCTGCGTGAGATGGCCGCGTTCCACCATGAGCGCGCCGCGGTCGCCACGCTGGCGCTGGCCCGCCCCCGGATCCCGTGGGGCGCCGTGGAGACCAATGAGTTCGGGCAGATCCTGGACTTCATCGAGTCGCCGCCCTCCCCGTTTCTGATCAACGCGGGCGTGTATGTCTTCGACCCGGAGTTCACCGGGCTGCTGCCGGACCTCGGCGACCATGAACGCACCACCTTTCCCCGGCTCGCACGCGAGCGCCGGCTGGCCGGCTTTCCGATCCCGCAGGGCGCGTACTGGCGGGCCATCGACACGGCGAAGGACCTCACCGAGGCCGCCAAGGAGCTGGCTGCCCTGCGGCTCTGAGGGCCTGAGGGCCTGAGGGCCTGAGGGCCTGAGGGCCTGAGGGCCTGAGGGCCTGAGGGCCTGAGGGCCTGAGGGCCTGAGGGCCTGAGGGCCTGAGGGCCTGAGGGCCTGAGGGCCTGAGGGCCTGAGGG
>NZ_JASISZ010000006.1:158294-207703 GCF_030063355.1 Streptomyces sp. PH10-H1 | reverse complement strand
AGAACAACCATGATCACGAACGCCTGCGGGCCCCTTGCGTCCAGGGCACCGGAACCACCACGCCGTCACGCAACGTCACAACCGTGCGTGCCGCCTACGCGATTGCCCGGTTAAATTCGAAGACCCACATTGGCAGCACGATCGACCACAGGGTCCGCAGCGGACTCGCCCCGTCGATCGCCGCCGCTGACATCAGGTCCTCGGGAATCGAGTCGAAGAACCGCTTCAGCAGGAAGATGTTGAATCCATTGGCGACGGTGGGCAGCCAGATCGCCCACGGAGTGCCGATCAGGTTCACATGCAGCAGCGGCAGATCGAGAACGGTCAGATACTGCGGCACGATCAGGACGGCGGCCGGGATCATCAGCGTGGCCAGCATCATGCCGAGGATCAGGTTTCCCAGCACCGGCCGCAGCTTGGATATCGCGTAGGCCGCGCCCACATCGAACACCAGCTGGAAGGCGAGCGCGCCGAACGCGTAGTACATCGTGTTGAACAGCAGCCGGGCGATCTTCAGCTGGCTCCACGCGGTCGCGTAGGTGCCAGGCTTCGGGTCCTTCGGGAAGAGCGTCGGCGGATTCTGGAGCACTTCCTGAGCGGATTTGAATCCGCCGGTCACCATCCAGTAGAGCGGGCCGAGAAAGACCAGGGTGAAGACCACGAGGACCGTCGAGAGGACGGTCCAGTAGATGAATTTCCCCCGCGGCCGGTTCAGCGCGGCCGCGGAGATCAGAGTGCGGTTCTGTGATGGGTTCGCTGCCATGTCCCCCTCCCCGTCCTAGTCGCTGTCGCGGCTGAGCCGCGCGTACAGGCCGGAGAATCCGCCGAGTACCAGCAGCATGATGAGTCCGAGCGCCGAGGCGCTTCCGAAGCTGTCGTAGCGGAACGCGTACTGGTACACCATGTAGACCACGGTGCCGGTGGAGTTCTCCGGTCCGCTGCCGCCGGTGAGCAGGTACACATTGGTGAATTCCTGCATGGTCGCCACGATCTGGAGCAGCAGCATCAGCGACAGCACCGACCGGGTCTGCGGGATGGTGATGTGCCAGATCTTGCGCAGCAGCCCGGCGCCGTCCAGGTCGGCGGCCTCGTACAGCTCGCCCGGGACGTTCTGGAGCGCCGCCAGATAGATCAGGGTGGCGCCGCCCATGCTCATCCAGGTGGCCGCGATCACCACGGAGATCATCGCGGTGCTCGACGAGTCGAGCCAGGCCTGTTCCGGAAGGTGCAGGAAATGCAGGATGTGGTTGAACAGGCCGTATTCCGGGTTGTAGAAGTACTTGAAGAGCAGCACCCCGGCGACGGGGGGCAGCATCACCGGCAGATAGACCAGAATGCGCAAGTACGCCTGTGCGTGCCGGAATTCATTGAGCACGATGGCGATGATGAACGGTGCCGCGAAGCCGATCACCAGCGCGTACAGCGTGAACTGCATGGTGTTGCGCCAGGCCGGCCAGAACCCGGGGTCGTTCCACACGGTTTCGATATTCGCCCAGCCGACCCACTTGGTCTCGCCGCGCTTGGTCTTCTGGAAGCTCATGATGACTTCGCGGATCATCGGATACCAGGAGAAGAATCCGAAGCAGAGCACCGCGCCGATCATGAATCCATGCGCCTGCAGATCGCGTCGCAGTCTCCGGCCGAACGCCGAGCGGGCGGACTCGCCGGGAAGTCCCGGACGGCGTTTGGAACCCCTCGGCGAGGAATGCCCGGCACGGCCTTTGGTCTTGTTGTGGGAGACGGTGGTCGCCGCCATGGGGAACTCCTCGACTGGGGCCGGGGGCTGGGGGCTGGGGCAGGGGCTGTCGCAGGGGCTGAGGCTCTGGCTGGGGTCCCGGCGCGGGGGCCGGCCGGTGGGCCGGCCCCCCCGCAACCAGCTAATGGCATGCGGCCAGCAGCGTGTTGACCTGGGTCTCAGCGGTGGAGAGCAGCTTGCCGACATCGGCGTTCTTGTTGGTCAGCGCGCCGGACATCACGGTGTCGATCGCCGTGTAGATCTTCTGGGCGTTCGGCGGCTCGGGCTTCACCGGAACCCCGGCGGCCACATAGGTGGCGAAGTTCTCGACCGGTACGGTCGCGTTCGCCGTCTTGGTGGCGGTGTCCTTGTCCTTCGACGCGCCGGTGAAGAAGAACGGCTGCGGCAGGCCGACCGGGATGCCGTCCCCCTTGTTGCGCGCGTAGTTGAACTGGCCCTTCTCCAAGGTCAGGAACTTGAAGTTGATCCAGGCGATGCCGGCCTTGATCTGGTCGGGGGTGTCCGACTTCTTGAACATGTAGTCGGCGCCGCCGAACAGCGAGGTCTTGCCACCGGGGATCGGCGCCATGCCGAGGTCCTCGAACTTGGCCTGGTACTGCTGGACGACGAGCTGGACGTCGTCAGGAGCACCGACGTACATACCGACCTTGCTGGTGCCCATGGCCTTCTGGACGTCGCCCCACACGAGTCCCGGACTGGCCGGCATGCTGTTGTCGGTGAAGCGCATGTCGTGGAGGGTCTGCAGGAGCTGCTTGCCCTCGGCGGTGTTGAACGCGGCCTTCTTGCCGTCCTCGGAGGTCATCTGGCCCCCCAGGCCGTAGAGCTCCGAGGTGAAGTGCCAGCCGCCCTGGTTGCCGCCGGCGTTCTCCATGAAGCCGTGGATGCCCTGGCTGCCCAGCTTGTCCTGGATCTGCTTGGCCGCGGCCCGCACGCCCTCCCAGGTGGTCGGGGGCTTGTTGGGGTCGAGACCGGCCTGGGTGAAGATCTTGCGGTTGTAGATCAGGCCCATCTGGTAGTTGGACGTGGGCAGCCCGTACAGCTTGCCGCCGTCCTTGAGCACGTTCAGGACGTTCGGGTCGATGTCGTTGAGGCTCGGGACGGTCTCCGGCGTGACGTACGCCGTGATGTCCGCGCCCTGCCCCGCGTCGAGCACCTGGTTCTTGTCGGTCATGTACGTGTAGAAGGCGTCGGTTTGCGTACCGCCCTTCATCATGGCCGTGAACTTCGCCGGATCCTCACACGGGAAGGCGTCCTTGCTGTTGACCGTGACGTTCGGGTAGAGCTTCTTGAACTCGGCGATGTCGTCGAGCCACTGCTTGCGCTCGGGCTTCTTGGTGGTCGGCGGCATGCAGTCCACGCTGATCGTGACCTTGGTGCTGGGATCCAGCTTGGCGCCGGCGCTCTTGTCGCCGGAGCCGGTGTCCTTGGTGCTCTTGCTGTCCGAACACGCCGCGGCGGTCATGCCGATGCCGGCGACCAGCATGACGGCCACCAGCGTCCGGTAGCGGTTTGTCTTCATTGATCAACCCTTCCCCTGAACCACTGCGCGACGATGCTCTGCGCTCTGAGATCTGCGAACCCTGCGCGGTTGCGTGGCGCGGGGTGTGCGCCGCCGTCTCGGGTGGGCTCAAGGTACTGAACCCGATAGATGTCCGCAAGATTTCACGCGAAGCTCGCAAAGACACGACTTGATTACGAAGCCGTTTCCCAGCCAGTGATGTCAGTGATGTCGGGGAGTGAGGCCGGGGAGGGATGTCAGTGAGGGGTCGCCTACCGGGTCGTCGCCTCGACCTCCGGCTGCTGGGGGCGCGTGGCACGGGGCGCGGGCCCCGTGGAGCCGCGCACCACCAGCTCGGGCTCGAAGAGCAGCTCGTCGTGGTCGACGGGGGTGCCGCTGATCTGGCCGCTGAGCAGATCGACGGCGGCCCGGCCCATCGCCTCGATGGGCTGGCGCACGGTCGTGAGCGGCGGATCGATGCAATTCATGAACATCGAATCGTCGTACCCGATGACCGAGAAGTCCCCGGGCACGTTCAGCCCGCGGCGGCGGGCGGCCCTGATGGCGCCCAGGGCGATCGGGTCGCTGGCGCAGATGACGGCGGTGATGCCGCGCTGGATCAGCCGGCCGGCCGCGGCCTGGCCGCCCTCGAGGGTGAACAGCGCGTGTTCGACCGCGGTGTCGGAGAGTTCGCCGCCGCGCCGCGCGATCCAGCGGCGGGCCGCGGCGAGTTTGCGCTGTGACGGCACATGGTCGGGCGGGCCGAGGATCAGGCCGATGCGCTCGTGGCCGAGCGAGGCGAGATGGGTCATCCCCTGCTCCACGGCGACGGCGTCGTCGCACGAGACGCGCGGGAAGTCGAGATGGCCGATGGCGGCGTTCATCAGGACGGTGGGCAGATTGCGCTCGGCGAGCCGGGCGTAGTGCTCGTGCGACGACTCGGCCTGGGCGTACAGGCCGCCGAAGAAGATCGCCCCGGACACATGCTGCTGCAGCAGCAGTTCGACGTAGTCGGCCTCCGACACTCCGCCGACGGTCTGGGTGCACAGGACGGGTGTGAATCCCTGCTGTGCCAGGGCTCCGCCCACCACCTCGGCGAAGGCCGGGAAGATCGGATTGGAAAGCTCCGGGAGCACGAGCCCGACAAGCCGGGCACGCTCCCCGCGCAGCTGGGTCGGTCGTTCGTAACCGAGCACATCGAGTGCGGTCAGCACTGCGGCTCTGGTCGCATCGGAGACTCCGGGCTTCCCGTTCAGCACTCGGCTGACGGTCGCCTCGCTCACCCCGACCTTCTTTGCCACCGTGGCAAGTCGTCGTGTCATGACGTCAACTCTAGTACAGGTTGCGCAAGTTTTTTGCGGGAAATTTGCGCCAATCCTGCAAGGTTCGGTATCCGGAAGATCGTCTCCGGACACCGGTGCCGCCCGGGCAGCACGATCCGGCAGCACGATAGCGGTGGCCCTGCGGGCGCCGCTGCCGAAACAGCGGGCAGTATGGGCGGCAGCAGTACGCCCACGTGCGGCGGGTTGCCGGACGAGGGTCCGCAACACGTCGGAAACCGTGTGGTGGGATGCTCATGTGCCCCGATGTGCCCCGCGGCGCGGGAGCAGGCAGCCTGATCAGCGAGGATGGGTGGAAATGGATAAGCAGCAGGAGTTCGTGCTTCGCACACTCGAAGAGCGCGACATCCGATTCGTGCGGCTGTGGTTCACCGATGTGCTCGGCTATCTCAAGTCGGTCGCCGTCGCCCCCGCCGAACTGGAGCAGGCCTTCGACGAAGGCATCGGCTTCGACGGCTCGGCGATCGAGGGCTTCGCCCGGGTCTACGAGTCGGACATGATCGCCAAGCCGGACCCCAGCACCTTCCAGATCCTGCCGTGGCGCGCCGAGGGCCCGGGGACCGCCCGGATGTTCTGCGACATCCTCATGCCGGACGGCTCGCCCTCGTACGCCGACCCGCGCTATGTCCTCAAGCGCGCCCTGGCCAAGACCTCCGACCTCGGGTTCACCTTCTACACCCACCCCGAGATCGAGTTCTTCCTGCTCAAGGACAAGCCGCTCGACGGCACCGTCCCGACCCCCGCCGACAACTCCGGCTACTTCGACCACACTCCGCAGAACGTCGGCATGGACTTCCGCCGCCAGGCGATCACCATGCTGGAGTCGATGGGCATCTCGGTGGAGTTCTCCCACCACGAGGGCGCCCCCGGCCAGCAGGAGATCGACCTCCGGTACGCCGACGCGCTGTCCACCGCCGACAACGTCATGACGTTCCGGCTGGTGATGAAGCAGGTCGCGCTGGAGCAGGGCGTGCACGCCACCTTCATGCCGAAGCCGTTCTCCGACTTCCCCGGCTCGGGCATGCACACCCACCTCTCCCTCTTCGAGGGCGACCGCAACGCGTTCTACGAGTCCGGCTCGGAGTTCCAGCTCTCCAAGGTCGGCCGGTCCTTCATCGCGGGCCTGCTCAAGCACGCCGGCGAGATCTCCGCCGTCACCAACCAGTGGGTGAACTCCTACAAGCGCATCTGGGGCGGCTCCCAGCGCACCGCCGGCGCCGGCGGCGAGGCCCCCTCGTACATCTGCTGGGGCCACAACAACCGCTCCGCCCTGATCCGGGTCCCGATGTACAAGCCCGGCAAGACCGGCTCCACCCGCGTCGAGGTCCGCTCCATCGACTCCGGCGCCAACCCCTACCTCGCATACGCGGTGCTGCTCGCCGCCGGCTTGAAGGGCATTCAGGAGGGCTACGAACTGCCCCCCGGCGCCGACGACGACGTCTGGGCCCTCTCCGAGGCCGAACGCCGCGCCCTGGGCATCGAGCCCCTTCCGCAGAACCTGGGCGAGGCCATCACCCTGATGGAGCGCAGCGAACTGGTCGCCGAAACGCTCGGCGAGCACGTCTTCGACTTCTTCCTGCGCAACAAGAAGCAGGAGTGGGAGGAGTACCGCAGCGAGGTCACCGCCTTCGAGCTCCGCAAGAACCTCCCGAACCTGTAAGCGCAGGCCAGCCCCGCCCGCCCTCGCTCCCGCCCCTTCCGGCCTCAGCCGGTGGAGGCGGGGGCGAGGGCGGCCTTGGTGAGGGGGTGGGGGGAGCCCGTGCCGTCGGCGGGGACGGTGTAGAGGTCGGCGCCGAAGTCGCCCGGGAGGGAGTAGGCGACGGTGCGGTCGTCGCTCCAGACGGCCTGGTCGTCGATGCTGCGGGGCTCGGCCAGGGCGGTCTCGCGCATCGTGGCGAGGTCGAGGGCGTAGAGCCGCCAGGGGGCGTCGGGGGACAGGCCCGGGACGCGCTTCTGGAAGACGAGGCGGGTGCCGTCGGGGGAGAGCGACGGGCATTCGAGGTTCGGGCGCAGCGTGGTCACGCCGCGGCCTCTTCGGCCGCGGCTCCTTCGGTCCCGGCTCCTTCGGTCCCGGTGCCGGCCGCCGGCGTCGCGGGCTCTGGAGTGCCGGGGCCGTCCGCCGGGTGCACGATCAGCCGGTCCAGATACCGGTGATGTCGGAGGCCGAGGCGGCGTTCCCCGCGTGGGTGGTGCCGTACATGTCCTCGAGGGTGCGCAGCACGTTGTAGTGGTTGTACGTGGTGGACGAGCTGCTGCCCGGGGCGACCTGCCGGCCGTACAGGACGGTGGGGATCCTGTTCCCGGCGAGCCGGTTGTCCTCGTCGAAGGTGACGACGAGCAGGCTGTTGTGGGTCTTGGCCCACGTGGCGTAAGCGCCGAGGTTGTTCTTCAGCCAGGTGTCACCGGTGCTGACGGAACAGTCGTGCATGTCGCTGCACAGGTTCGGTACGACGAAGGAGACCTGCGGCAGCGTCGTGTAGTCCGACGGGAACTGCGCGAAGGTCTTGGCGCTCGAGGTCGGCACATTGCTGAAGCCGAACCAGGGATTGTGCTTCTGGGCGTACTTGCCGCTGCTGCAGGTGGTCGAGCCCTGGCTGGGAAGCGACTCGTTGTAGCTGCCCCAGGTCTTCCCCGCGGCGGCCAGCTCGGAGCCGAGGTTGGGCGCGGAGCTGAAGCCGGGGGTGACGCAGCTGTCGCCGGTGATGCCCTGGTCGCTGCCCGAGAACAGCTGGTAGTAGTTCGGCTGGCTCGGGTGGGTGATGCCGAACGAGGCAGTGAGGTTCGCGCCGCCGGTCTTCAGCGAGTTGATGTACGGGGCGCTGGAGCTGCCGATGACCTGGGTGTAGGAGTGGTTCTCCATCACCACGACGATCACGTGGTCGGGGGTGGGGACGGCGGTGGCCGCGTGCGCGGTGGACGCGCCGCCGAGGCCGGCCAACAGGCCGGCGGAGGCCGCGGCGAGGCCGACGGCGGCCGCGACAGCGGTGAGCGGACGCGGTACGGATCGCGGCATGAAGCGCGGTATGGAAAGGGACAAGCCGGGCACGGCTTACCTCCGGTCAGGGGGGTATGGGGGCGCGGTGCGGTGCCAGGGTAGAAGCGGACGCCGAACGGTAGAAGCTCTGTGAACGTGCGTGAACGTGAAAGTCGGGAAAACGATCGGGGTGGGCCGCGTCGACGGCCCCGGTAGCGGTCCCGTCCGTGGCCCCGCGACCGTTCGCGGTCCGGTGCACACCGTTCCGGGTCGGCGGCCGGGCGGTTACGCTCAGCTGGGACCTTGATCGTAGGCAGGACCGCAGGCAGATCGCATCCGGACGCAGCCGGGACGCATCCGTGAACGCAGGCAGGCATCGCGGGAACGGATCGCCACGGACGCCACCGGCCTCCGCGGACCGCCACGGATCGCAGGGACCGCATCCACGGACGAGGGTACGTACACGGACCGGAGGCGAGATGTCGCTGCCGCAAGGGCGCCGAAGCAGCACGTTCTCCCGGCTGCTGAGGCACGGGTTCACCGACCCGGCGGCGGCCGAGCTGCTGGTGGAGACGGCGGGGCTGGCCGCGGTGCGGACCGACCCGGTGCTCCTGGACGCGCTCGGCGCGACGGCGGATCCCGACCAGGCGCTGCTGGGCCTGGTACGGCTCGTGGAGGCCATGGACGCGGGCGAGCGGCGGACGCTGCTGGACACCGTGACCACCGCCAAGCCGCTGCGCGACCGGCTGCTCGGCGTGCTCGGCGCCTCCGAGGCGCTCGGCGACCACCTCGCCCGGCACCCGCACGACTGGCACGCGCTGGTGACGTACGAGTCGGCCGACCTGCACCCCGGTGTGGCCGAGTTCGAACGCGGGCTGGCCCCGGCCAACGATCCCGACGCGCTGCGCGCGGCCTACCGCCGCTGCCTGCTGGCGATCGCCGCCCGCGATGTGTGCGGCACCAGCGACCTGGTGCACACGGCCGCCGAGCTGGCCGACCTCGCCACCGCGACCGTGCGCGCCGCGCTCGCCATCGCCGCCGCCGAGGCGCCGCGGGACGCCGCGCTGTGCCGGCTCGCCGTGATCAGCATGGGCAAGTGCGGCGGCCATGAGCTGAACTACGTCTCGGACGTGGACGTCATCTTCGTGGCCGAACCGGCCGAGGGCGCGGAGGAGGCCGCGGCGATGCAGGCCGCGACGCGGCTGGCCGCCCGCATGATGCGGGTCTGCTCCGACACCACCGCCGAGGGCACCATCTGGCCGGTCGACGCCAATCTGCGGCCGGAGGGCAAGAACGGCCCGCTGGTGCGGACGCTCTCCAGCCACCTCGCCTACTACAAGAGGTGGGCCAAGACCTGGGAGTTCCAGGCGCTGCTCAAGGCCCGGCCGATGGCGGGCGACCGCGAGCTGGGCCAGGACTATGTCGAGGCGCTCTCGCCGATGGTGTGGCAGGCCGCCGACCGCGAGCACTTCGTCTCCGACGTCCAGCAGATGCGCCGCCGGGTCGTGGAGAACATCCCGGCCGCGCACGTCGAGCGGGAGCTGAAGCTCGGTCCCGGCGGGCTGCGCGACGTCGAGTTCGCCGTCCAGCTGCTCCAGCTGGTGCACGGCAGAACCGATTCCTCGCTGCGCAGCGGCACCACCCTCACCGCGCTCGCACAGCTCGCGGCGGGCGGCTACGTGGGCCGCGCCGACGCCGCGTCGCTCGACGCGGCCTACCGCTTCCTGCGCCGGATGGAGCACCGCATCCAGCTGCACAAGCTGCGCCGCACCCACCTGGTGCCGGACGACGAGGCCGGGCTGCGCCGGCTGGGCAGGTCACTGGGTTTCCGCGCCGACCCCGTCGCCGAGCTGAACCGGGAGTGGAAGCGGCACGCCGTGGAGGTGCGCCGGCTGCACGAGAAGCTCTTCTACCGGCCGCTTCTCGACGCGGTCGCCCAGCTCGAACCGGTCGAGACCCGGCTCAGCACCGATGCCGCCAGGCAGCGCCTGCTGGCGCTCGGCTACGCCGATCCGGCCGCCGCCATGCGCCACTTGGAGGCGCTGGCCAGCGGCGTCAGCCGCAAGGCCGCCATCCAGCGCACCCTGCTGCCG
Source organism: Streptomyces sp. PH10-H1 (assembly GCF_030063355.1). Classification (GTDB taxonomy): domain Bacteria; phylum Actinomycetota; class Actinomycetes; order Streptomycetales; family Streptomycetaceae; genus Actinacidiphila. The sequence continues at coordinate 198,042 of NZ_JASISZ010000006.1, read as the reverse complement.
GTCCTGCTCGGCTGGTTCGGCGACTCCGCCGACCCGGACGCCGGGCTGTTCGGCTTCCGCAAGGTCTCCGACGCGCTCGGCAAGACCCCCTGGTATCTGCGGCTGCTGCGTGACGAGGGCGCCGCGGCCGAACACCTCGCCCGGGTGCTGTCCTCCGGCCGGCTCGCCCCGGACCTGCTCATGCGGGCCCCCGAGGCGGTCGCCCTGCTCGGCGCCCCCGAGGGCCTGCGGCCGCGCACCGCGGCGGCGCTCGAACAGGAGGTGCTTGCCGCCGTGGGCCGCGCCGACGGACCCGAGAAGGCGGTCACGGCGGTACGTGGCGTACGGCGGCGTGAGCTGTTCCGTACGGCGGCGGCCGACGTCATCGGCGAGCTGGGCGTGGACGCGGTCGGCACCGCCGTCACCGACATCAACGCGACCGCCATCGTAGGCGCCCTGCAGGCGGCCATGGACGCCGTCCAGCACGCGGAGGGACCCCTGGCGACGCGCTTCGCCGTCATCGGCATGGGCCGCTTCGGCGGACGCGAACAGGGCTACGGCTCGGACGCCGACGTGATGTTCGTCCATGAACCGTTCGACGGGGTCGATGAGGGGAAGGCCGGCGCCCAGGCCGCCAAGGTCGCCAACGAGCTGCGCCGGCTGCTGCAGATCCCCACCGCGGACCCGCCGCTGATCATCGACGCCGACCTGCGCCCGGAGGGCAAGAGCGGCCCGCTGGTGCGCACCCTCGGCTCGTATGCCGCCTACTACCGGCGCTGGTCGCTGGGCTGGGAGAGCCAGGCGCTGCTGAGGGCCGACCCCGTCGCGGGGGATCCGGGGCTGGGGCGGCGCTTCATCGAACTGATCGACCCGCTGCGGTACCCGCCCGGGGGGCTCGACGACGACGCGGTACGCGAGATCCGCCGGCTCAAGGCCCGGATGGAGTCCGAGCGCATGCCGCGCGGCGCCGACCCCACCACCCACGCCAAGCTCGGCCGCGGCGGGCTGTCCGACGTCGAGTGGACCGTCCAGCTGCTGCAGATGCAGCACGGCGGAAGGCTGCCGGAGCTGCGCACCACCCGCACCCGCCGGGCCCTGGCCGCCGCCCGCGCCGCCCGGCTGGTCGGCGCCCATGACGCGGCGGTGCTGGACGAGGCGTGGGTGCTGGCGACGAAGGTCCGCAACGCGGTGATGCTGGTGCGCGGGCGCCCCGGGGACACCTTCCCCGGCGACGGCCGGGAGCTCGCCGCCGTCGGGCGCTACCTCGGCTACTCGCCGGGCCATGTCGGGGACATGGTCGAGGACTACCGCCGCACGACCCGCCGGGCCCGCGCGGTCGTCGAACGGCTCTTCTACGAATACGAGGCGTGACGGGCCGCCGGGTGCCAGGCCGGCGGTGTTCGGGCTCAGCGGGCTCAGCAGTGCCCGGCCCCGCGCCGGAACGGCTCAGCGGCGGGCGGTCGCCGGATAGCGCGGCAGGTGGTAGACGAAGCGGCCGTAGACCGCGTAGACCACCGCGAAGCCGGCACCCAGGCACACGGCGCCCCCTATGGCGTCGAGCCAGAAATGGTTGGCCGTCGAGATGATCACCAGCAGGGTGGCCAGCGGGTACAGGACGCCCAGCACCTTGGCCCACAGCGGGCGGGCGAGCATCGCGATGGTGATGCCGCACCACAGGGACCAGCCGATGTGCATGGACGGCATCGCGGCGTACTGGTTCGACACATGGGCGAGGTCGCCGGAGGCCATCGAGCCCCAGGTGTGGTGCACCTTGACCGTGTCGATGAAGTCGATGCCCCGCATCAGCCGGGGTGGCGCGAGCGGGTAGAAGTAGAAGCCGACCAGTGCGATGCCGGTGGTGACGAAGAGCACCGTACGGGCCGGGCCGTAGCGGCCCGGATGCTTGCGGTAGAGCCACACCAGGACGCTGATGGTGATGACGAAGTGCAGCGTCGCGTAGTAGTAGTTCATGCCCACGATCAGCCATGTCACCGAGTTCACCACGTGGTTGACGGTGTGCTCGACCGCGAGGCCGAGATGGTGCTCCAGCTTCCAGATCGCGTTGGCGTGCCGCATCGCCGCCGGCTCCTGCTCGGGCACGGCGTTACGGACGAGTGAATACACCCAGTAACTGACGGCGATCAGTGCGATCTCGAACCACAGACGCGGTCTGCGCGGGGTGCGGAGCCTCGACACGAGGGTGTGGCGGGGTGCCGTACGGCCCTCGCTCGGCGCTCCATCGGAATCAGTGGAACCGATGGAGCGCGGCGGGGCGGCCATACGGCCAGCCATGATCTTCGCGGTCGGTTCCCCCATGGAGGAACAGTCTGCCAGACCCACAGGACCTTGCCGATCAGACGCCGGACGGACCCTGTGCATTCGGTGTACGCATTCCGGCCGACTGCTGGACCAGGAGCGCCGGTGCGGGGCCGCTCGGCACCGCCGCCGTTGAACCGCGAACGACCAGCTCGGGGAGGAAGACGAACTCGCTGTGCGGGGCAGGAGTGCCGCCGATCTCCTCCAGCAGCGCCCGCACCGCCGCCTGCCCCATGGCGGCCACGGGCTGCCTGATGGTCGTCAGGGGCGGATCCGTGAAGGCGATCAGCGGGGAGTCGTCGAAACCGACGACGGAGACATCTCCGGGCACCGACAGGCCCTGCTGCCGGGCGGCCCGGATCGCGCCGAGCGCCATCATGTCGGACGCGCAGACGATCGCCGTGCAGCCGGACTCGATGAGCGCCGTCGCGGCCGCCTGGCCGCCTTCCAGCGTGTACAGAGAGTGCTGGATCAACTCCTCGGACTGCTCGGCGGTCAGGCCCAGCACGTCCTCCATGCTGCTGATGAAGCCCTGGATCTTGCGGAGTACCGGTACAAAGCGCTTCGGTCCGACCGCCAGTCCGATTTTCTCATGTCCGAGTGCCGCCAAATGGGTGACGGCCAGCCGCATCGCGCCCCGGTCGTCCGGGGACACGAAAGGCGCCTTGATCCGGTCCGAGAAGCCGTTGATCAGCACGAACGGAACGCCCTGGCCGTGCAGCCTGGCGTACCGCTCGGTGTCGGCGGTGGAGTCGGCGTGCAGGCCCGAGACGAAGATGATCCCGGCGACGCCGCGTTCCACGAGCATCTCGACCAGCTCGTCCTCGGTCGAGCCGCCCGGCGTCTGGGTGGCCAGCAGCGGGGTGTACCCGTCGCGGGTCAGCGCCTGGCCGATCACCTGCGCGAACGCGGGAAAGATCGGGTTCTCCAGTTCCGGGGTGATCAGGCCGATCAGCCCCGCGCTGCGCTGCCGCAGCCGGACCGGCCGTTCGTAGCCGAGCAGATCGAGGGCGGCCAGCACGGATTCACGGGTGGTGGCGGATACGCCGGGCTTGCCGTTGAGGACGCGGCTGACCGTTGCTTCGCTGACACCCGCCTGGGTTGCGATGTCAGCAAGCCTTGCGGTCACAGCACCGGATGCTAGGGGACGGATGGCCGCCACGTCAGATCGCCCACCAAATCGTCGTGTCAGCGGGGATGACGGCATCCGCTCCGCCCACCGTGAATTCGCCACTGGCGAGCAGCGCGCGGCCCGGCGCCGGGATCGTGACGGGGTTTCCGGTGATGTTGGCCGTGCAGACGAACGTGCCTTTGCCGCTGTCCCGGCGGAACGCCAGCACACCGTCCGGCGCTTCCAGCCAGGTCACATCGGTGCCCGCGCCCAGCGCCGGGTGCTCCCGGCGGACGGCCAGCGCGCCGCGGTAGAACTCCAGCGTGGAGGTGGGGTCGCCCTGCTGGGCCGCGACACTGAGCCCCGCCCAGCAGTCGGGCTGCGGCAGCCAGCTCGGGCCGCCCTCGGCCGGGCCGAAGCCGTACGGAGCCCGCTCGCCCGACCACGGCAGCGGTACGCGGCAGCCGTCGCGGGTGCCGTCCTGGCCGGCGTTGCGGAAGAACGCCGGGTCCTGGCGCACCTCGTCCGGCAGGTCGGTGACCTCGGGAAGGCCCAACTCCTCGCCCTGGTACAGATAGGCGGAGCCGGGCAGTGCCAGCATCAGCAGGGTCGCGGCGCGGGCCCGGCGCAGACCGCGCGCCTCGTCGCCGTCGGCGAAGCGAGTGGAATGCCGCACCACGTCGTGGTTGGACAGCACCCAGGTCGCGGGCGCGCCGACGGTGCTCATCGCGGTCAGCGAACCGTCGATGACCCGGCGCAGCGTGACGGCGTCCCAACCGGACGTCAGGTACTCGAAGTTGAACGCCTGGTGCAGCTCGTCCGGGCGCAGGTACAGCGCGCTGCGCTCGACCGTCGGCGTCCACGCCTCGGCGACGGCGATCCGGTCGCTGGGGGCACCTCCCGGCCGGAGGTCGGGGGAGTACTCGTCGAGGATCTTGCGCCAGCTGCGGTAGATCTCGTGCACGCCGTCCTGGTCGAAGTACGGCATCGACGCGGTGCCCAGCAGCTTGAGTTGCTCGTGGGAGCCGATGTCGGGCAGGCCCTCGGCCTTGACCAGGCCGTGGGCGACGTCGATCCGGAAGCCGTCGATGCCCAGGTCCAGCCAGAAGCGCAGCACGGAGCGGAACTCGTCGTGCACGGCCGGGTGGTCCCAGTTGAAGTCCGGCTGCTCGGCGGCGAACAGGTGGAGGTACCAGTCGCCGGGGGTGCCGTCAGCGTTTACGGTCCGCGTCCAGGCCGGTCCGCCGAAAATCGACTCCCAGTCGTTGGGCGGGAGTTCACCACTGTCGCCCTTGCCGGGGCGGAAGTGGAAGCGCTCGCGGATCGGGGATCCGGTGCCCTCGCGCAGCGCCTGCTTGAACCACTCGTGCTGGTCCGAGCAGTGGTTCGGGACCACGTCCACGATGACCCGCAGGTTCAGCGCGTGGGCCGCCCGCACCAGGTCGTCGGCGTCGGTCAGGGTGCCGAACACCGGGTCGACGGCGCGGTAGTCGGCCACGTCGTAGCCGCCGTCGGCCTGCGGGGAGGCGTAGAACGGCGACAGCCATACGGCGTCCACGCCGAGTCCCCGGAGGTAGGGCAGGCGGGCGGTGATGCCGGGCAGGTCGCCCACGCCGTCGCCGTCGCCGTCGGCGAAGCTGCGCGGGTAGACCTGGTAGATCACCGCGTCACGCCACCAGTCTCTGCGCCCGGCGTCGGCGGCGTTGTCGGCGGCGGAGCGGGGCGCGTCGGTGAGGTGCTGGCTCATTGATTCCCTTTATGGGTGCGGGGGAACGACAGGTGGCGGTGGTGCTGTTGGTACGTGTCGGTCAGGCCGTTACATGTCGGTCACGACTTGGCGGCACCGGCAGTCAGGCCGGACACCAGGTGGCGCTGGACCACGAAGAAGACCAGGGCGGCCGGGATCGCGATGATCACCGCGGCGGCGGTCATCGAACCCCACTGTGCACGCTGGTCGGTGACGTAGGTGCCGATGCCGACCGCCAGCGTGTAGTTCTCGTTGCTGCTCATGAACTGGCTGGCGTAGGCGACCTCGCCCCACGCGGTCAGGAAACTGTAGAACGCGGTGACGGCCAGGCCCGGCCGGGCCAGCGGCAGGATCAGCCGCCAGAAGGTGCCGAACGGGGTCAGGCCGTCGATCCGGCCCGCCTCGTCGATCTCGTGCGGGATGGTGTCGAAGTACCCCTTGAGCATCCAGGCGCAGAACGGCACCGAGATCGTGCAGTAGGTGATGACCAGGCCGAAGTAGCTGTCGAGGAGCCCGAGCTGGCCGAGCAGGTTGTACAGCGGCACGATCAGGACGGCCATCGGGAACATCTGCGTGGTCAGGAAGGTCCACATCAGCTGCCGGTGGCCGGGGAACTTCATCCGCGAGATGGCGTAACCGGCGCTCGCCGAGAGCGCGACCCCAAGGACGGTCGTCGCGGCCGCGACGATCACCGAGTTGAGGAACCACTTCGGGAAGTTGGTGTGCAGGATGGTCCGGTAGTTCTGCAGGCTCAGATGGCTGACGATCTGGCCCGGGTCCGTCCAGGCGTTCGCCGGGCCGAACGAGATGAACGCGATCCACAGCGCCGGGAAGACGGCGATCGCGGCGGCGGTCAGGAGCGTGCCGTGCAGCGCGACCGAGGCCAGCGGGCTGCGCTCGCCGCGCTTGCGGCCCGGGCGGGTGATGGCCACGGCGTCCGGGCGGGTGGTGCCGGCGGTCTCCGCCGGGCTGGTGGGGGCTGTCGCACTCATCGTCATGGCTCCTTACGCCTGCTCGGTCTTGGCCTGGTAACGCCGGTAGAAGGTCGAGAAGACCAGCAGGATGGCGAGGATGACCATGCCGTAGGACGCGGCGCCGGAGTAGTCGGACACCCCGGTGAACGCCTTGCGATAGGCGTAGGTCACGAGGATGTCGGTGTCCCCGGTGGTGTTCTGGCCCAGCAGCAGGAAGATGATCGGGAACATGTTGAAGGTCCAGATCACGCCGAGCAGGATCACCGTGTTGCTCACCGGGCGCAGGCCCGGCAGCGTGACGTTGTGGAACCGCTGCCAGGGGGAGGCCCCGTCCATCTCGGCGGCCTCGTAGAGCTCCTTGGGGACCGACTGCATGCCGCCGAGCAGGGCGACCATCATGAAGGGCACGCCCACCCAGACGTTGACCATGATGACGGCGACCTTCTGGGCGAAGGGAGTGCCCAGCCAGTTCTGGGCCGGGATGCCGACATGCGTGAGGATCGTGTTGAACACGCCGTACTGCGAGTTGAGCATCAGGCGCCAGGCGAAGATGCCGACGAAGGCCGGGATCGCCCAGGGCAGGATCAGCGCGAGGCGGTAGAAGAGCCGGAACTTCACCGGGCGGTTGAGCAGCGTCGCCATGCCCATACCGATGCCGTAGGTGAAGGCGACACAGGTGACCGTCCAGATCACGGTCCAGGTGAGGCGGGGGTAGAAGTCGCCGTCCTGGCCGGAGATGATCTTCCAGTAGTTGTCGAAGCCCACGACGCTGTAGGTGGCTGCTTTGTGGATCGGGCCGATGTCCTTGGCGGCGTTCAGCTCGGTCGCGTTGGTGAACGACAGGTAGGCGCCGTATCCCAGCGGGTAGAGGACCAGGACGCCGATCACGAGGACCACCGGGGCGACCATGGCCCAGGCGTACCAGTGCTTGTCCCATGACCGCTTGAATGACGTCGCGAGTCCGGCGCGCGGGGCCTTGCCGCGCGGTTGCCTGTCAAGGGTTGCGGTGGTCATCGCTCATCGGCTCTTTCCACGATTACGGATGATGGTGCGGTTCACGGTGGTGTGGTGACGGTGCTGCCGTTCACGGTGGTGCGGTGACGGTGGTGCGGTGTGGTGTCGCGGCCCCGGAGCGCCCCTCGGAGCGGGGCGGGCGGGGTGGCTCGATCCCCGGGGCCGCGCGTTCGGCCCGGTCCGGACGGCCGGGCGCGTGGGCCCCGGCCCTCCCGGAGGAGGACAGGGGCCCCGGCCGGCCGGACCGGAGTCTGGTGCCTGTGGAGCGGCGGTTACTTGGCGACCGAGAAGCCCGGCAGGAGCTTGCCGAATTCATCGGCGGCGGCGTTCAGACCGTCCTGGACCGAGACCTGGCCCTGCAGGATCTTCACGTACTGCTGCTGGAGCGGGGTGAAGAGGCTGCCGACCTGGGGCAGCGCCACGCGGGGGCGGGCGGTGTCCATGATCCCCTTGAAGCCGGCGATCTTCGGGTCGGCGGTGACCGCGGCGGTGTAGGCGGAGGTCCGGGTCGGCAGGGTGCCGGTCTTGGTGGCGATCGTGACCTGGCTCGCCGAGGAGGTCATGAACTGGGTGAACAGGTAGCCGGCGTCCAGGTTCTTGGAGCCCTGGTAGACCGCGAGATCGTGGCCGCCGGTCGGGGCCTGGGCCTTGCCGGTGGAGCCGGCCGGGACCGGGGCGTAGCCGAGGTTGGACTCCTTGCCCTTGAAGGCCGAGCCGCTGACGTCGTCACTGACGGACCAGGGGCCCTGGATCAGCATGGCGACCTTGCCGTTCTTGAACGAGGTCTGCATGTTGTCGTAGGCGCTGGCGAAGTCGACCTTCGACGACGAGGTGTCGTAGATCTTCTTGGCGGTGGTGACCGCCTTGACCGCCTCGGGCGAGTTGATCGTGATCTTCTTGGCGGCCGGGTCCGCGAGGTCGGTGCCCTCGCCGAAGAGCAGCGGCATCAGGAAGTACGTGTCCGGGTTGACGTAGGTGCCGGTGACCCCGGTCTTGTCCTTGATCGTCTTCGAGACCGAGATGAACTCGTCCCACGTGGCCGGCGGCTTCGTGATGCCGGCCTTGGCGAAGACCTCCTTGTTGTACAGGAGGCCGAGAGTGTCGGTGACCGACGGGACGCCGTAGGTCTTGCCCTCGTACTTGGTGGTGTTGAGCGGGCCCTGGGTGAAGTCGCCGGCGTCCTTCAGGGCGGCGGTGCCGTCCAGCGGGGCGATGTAGCTCAGGGAGGCGTACTCCGGGATCAGACCGACATCGGTCCTGACCACGTCCGGGGCACCCTTGCCGCTCTGCGCCGCCGTCTTGAACTTCTTCTCGACGTCGGCGAACGGGACGTTGACGTAGTTGACCTTGATCTTCGGGTACTTCGCCATGAAGTCCTTGATCAGGCTCTGGTAGACGGGAGCCTCGTTGGCGGCGTCCGAGGTGTCCCAGTACGTGATGTCACCGGAGACTCCGGCCGGGTCCTTCGCCGCGTCGTTGGCGCTCTTGCTGTCGCTGCTGCCGCCACAGGCGGTGGCCCCGAGAACGATGGCCGCGGCCATCGCCACGGCGGATATGCCGCGTCGCATACCTGTCTCCTTGATGAGGGTAAAACCCGGTTCACCCTGGAGTGGGTGATGCACGCCGCTTGTCCCATGCGACTGCTCGGGCTGGGCAGGAACGTAACAGCGTTGTAAGTCCTTGCGAAAGAGCCTGCAAGAAAGATTCCCGCAGGTCCTCCGAATGTGACATCCCCGTTACCTGCGGATGTCCGGTGCAGGCCCAGGGGGCGAAGAAGTGCGTTGCAAGGTCTTGCTGCAAGGTCTCGGCAGCGATAGCGTCCGCAGCGCCCGGCGGTGGAGCCGGGTGGCCGTGGGACTCGGCGCGTAGTGCCCCGGCACGAGCTTTCCGCCCCGAGGAGACCCGCCCGTGTCCGTACCCGCACGCATACGACGCGTGGCAGCGACGGTGGTGTCGGCGCTGCTGCTGGCCACCGTGCCGGCCGCCGTAACCGCCATGGCCGCCGCGCCACCCGCTCCGCCGTCCGACGCGGCACTCGCCGCGCAGCCGGCCCGCCACGACCTCACGCGTGAGCAGTTCTACTTCGTCCTGCCGGACCGGTTCGCCAACGGCGACACCCGCAACGACACCGGCGGGCTCACCGGATCCCGGCTGACCACCGGCTACGACCCCACCGACAAGGGCTTCTACCAGGGTGGCGACCTCAAGGGCCTGACCAGCCGGCTCGACTACATCAAGGGGCTCGGCACCACCGCCATCTGGATGGCGCCGATCTTCAAGAACCAGCCCGTGCAGGGCACCGGGAAGGGCGCCTCGGCCGGCTACCACGGCTACTGGATCACCGACTTCACCCAGGTCGACCCGCACTTCGGGACCAACGACGACCTGAAGAAGCTCATCGCCGCCGCCCACGCCAAGGGCATGAAGATCTTCTTCGATGTCATCACCAACCACACCGCAGACGTCGTGGACTACAAGGAGAAGGCGTACTCCTATCTGTCCAAGGGCGCGTTCCCGTATCTGAGCAAGGACGGGACGCCCTTCGACGACAGCGCCTACGCGACGGCCACGGCGGGCAAGGGCTTCCCCGCGGTCGGTGCGGGCTCCTTCCCTCGTACGCCCGTCGTGGCCCCCGGGAAGCAGAATCTGAAGGTGCCGTCCTGGCTCAACGACCCGACGATGTACCACAACCGGGGTGACTCCACCTACGCGGGGGAGAGTACCGACCAGGGTGACTTCTCGGGCCTCGACGACCTGTGGACCGAGCGCCCCGAGGTCGTCCAGGGCATGGAGAAGATCTACGAGAAGTGGGTCAAGGACTTCGCGATCGACGGCTTCAGGATCGACACCGTCAAACACGTCGACCTGCCGTTCTGGACCCAGTGGGCCACCGCGCTCGACAGGTACGCCGCCCAGCACGGCCGCGACAAGTTCTTCATGTTCGGCGAGGTCTACTCCGCCGACGCGGCGATCACCTCGCCCTACGTCACCCAGGGCCGGCTCGACGCCACCCTCGACTTCCCCTTCCAGGACGCCGCGCGCTCCTACGCCTCCCAGGGCGGCTCGGCGGCCCGGCTCTCCGGCCTCTTCGCGCAGGACTACCGCTACACCACCGACAAGGCCAACGCCTATGAGTCGGTGACCTTCCTCGGCAACCACGACATGGGCCGGATCGGCACCTTCCTCAAGCAGGACAACCCCAAGGCCGGTGACGCGGAGCTGGTACAGCGGGACCGGCTCGCCAATGAGCTGATGTTCCTCAGCCGCGGCAACCCCGTCGTGTACTACGGCGACGAACAGGGCTTCACCGGCGCGGGTGGCGACAAGGACGCCCGCCAGACGATGTTCGCCTCCAAGGTCGCCGACTACCTCGACGACGACGAGCTGGGCACCGACCGCACCCATGCCAGCGACTCCTACGACACCCAGGCACCGCTCTACCGGACGATCGCCGCGCTCTCGAAGCTCACCAAGGACAACCCGGCGCTGCGCGACGGCGTACAGACCGAGCGGTACGCCGCCGACGGCGCGGGCGTGTACGCGTACTCCCGTACCGACGCGAAGACGAAGACCGAGTATCTCGTCGCGGTGAACAACGCGACCGCGGCGAAGACCGTGACCGTACCGACCGGTTCGGACGCCGCGGACTTCGGGGCGCTCTACGGCGCCACCGGCACCGTACGCAGCGGCGCGGACGGAACGGTCACCATGACCGTCCCCGCGCTGTCCAGCGTCGTCCACAAGGCCGCGAAGCCGCTCGGCACCCCCGCCGCCGGCCCGGCGATCGCGCTGCACGCCCCGGCCGCGGGCGCCACCGGCACGGTCGAAGTATCCGCCGACGTGACCGGCGGACAGCTCGACCGGGTGGTGTTCGCCGCCCAGACCGGCAACGCGAAGTGGCAGGTGCTCGGCTCCGCCGACCACGCCCCGTACAAGGTCACCCAGGTGATCGGCGCGAACGTCCCGGCCGGCACCGCCCTGCGCTACAAAGCCGTGGTGACCGATTCCGCAGGACACACCAGCAGCGCGACCGCCGCCACCAGCAGCGGCACACCCGTCCAGGCGCCGCCTCCCAGCGCCGTCTCCCGCGACTACGCGGTCGTGCACTACAAGCGCACCGCCGGCGACTACACCGACTGGGGCCTGTACACCTGGGGCGACATCGCCGACGGCGAAGGCACCACGTGGCCGGCCGGCAAGCTCTTCACCGGACGTGACGCCTACGGCGCCTTCGCCTACGTCAAACTCAAGCCCGGCGCCTCCAGCGTCGGCTTCATCGCCGTGAACAAGGACGGCGTGAAGGACACCGACGCCGACCGCGCCGTCGATCTCACCAGGACCGGCGAGGTCTGGATCGAGCAGGGCAAGCCCGGGGTGCTGAACGCCGCGCCCGACGGTGCCTACCCGCCGCAGGACACCACCAAGGCCGTCCTGCACTACAAGCGCGGCGACGGCGACTACACCGGCTGGGGTCTGCACACCTGGACCGGCGCCGCCACGCCCACCGACTGGTCCAAGCCGCTCCAGCCGACACGTATCGACGCCTATGGCGCGGTGTACGAGGTGCCGCTCACGGCGGGTGCCACCGCGCTGAGCTACATCCTTCACAACGGCGACACCAAGGACCTGCCGACCGACCAGTCCCTGGACCTCGCCTCCAACGGGCATGAGGTGTGGCTGTTGGCCGGAACGGAGAAGTACCTGCTCCCGCAGCCCAAGGGCACGGGCGCGGACCTCGACCTGACCAAGGCGCAGGCGCAGTGGATCGACCGCGACACCGTCGCATGGAAGACCGACCCCTCGGCGTCCGCGAGCCAACAGCTCGTCTACGCCCCGGACGGCGGCATCACCGTCAAGAACGGCGCCCTGTCCGACGAGGGCCACTGGCTGCGTCTCGCGAAGGTCGCGGGCGGCCTCACCGACGCCCAGAAGGCGAAGTACCCGCAGCTGAAGGAGTACACGGCCTTCACCGTCGACCCGCGCGACCGGGACCGGATCGGGAAGGCGCTGCCCGGCCAGGTCATCGCCACCCAGCGGGCCGCCAACGGCGCGCTGCTGGCCGCCACCGGTGTGCAGACCCAGGGCATCCTGGACGATCTGTACGCGGCGAAGGCCGGCAGAGCGCAGCTCGGCCCGGTCTTCTCGCACGGCCGCCCGAGCCTGTCCGTCTGGGCACCCACCGCGCACAGCGTCGCGCTGCAGATCGACGGCAGGACCGTACCCATGAAGCGCGACGCCGGCAGCGGCGTCTGGTCCGTGACCGGCGGGAACGACTGGACCGGCAAGCCGTACCGCTACGCGGTCACCGTCTGGGCGCCGAGCGTCCAGAAGCTCGTCACGAACCTGGTGACCGACCCGTACTCGGTCGCGCTGACCGCCGACTCCGCCAGCAGCCTCCTCGTCGACCTCGACGACCCGAAGCTGGCCCCCAAGGGCTGGGAGCGGCAGGCCAAGCCGAAGGCGGTCCCGATCGGCCGGGCGCAGATCCAGGAGCTGCACATCCGTGACTTCTCGGCCGCGGACACCACCGTCCCGGCCGCGCAGCGCGGCAAGTACACCGCCTTCACCGCCCAGGGCTCGGCCGGCATGACACATCTGCGCGAGCTGGCGAAGTCCGGCACCAACTATGTTCACCTGTTGCCCGCGTTCGACTTCGCCACCGTCCCGGAGAAGGCCGCCGACCAGGCGGTCCCGGACTGCGACCTCGCCTCCTTCCCCGCCGACTCCGAGAAGCAGCAGGAGTGCGTGACCAAGGCCGCGGCCAAGGACGCCTACAACTGGGGCTACGACCCGTACCACTACACGGTCCCCGAGGGCTCCTACGCCACCGACCCGGACGGGACCAAGCGCACCACCGAGTTCCGGCAGATGGTGCAGGGCCTGAACAACTCCGGGCTGCGGGTGGTGATGGACGTGGTCTACAACCACACCTCCGCCTCCGGGCAGGCCGGCACCTCCGTCCTCGACAAGATCGTGCCCGGCTACTACCAGCGGTTGCTCGCCGACGGCTCGGTCGCCAACTCCACCTGCTGCTCCAACACCGCGCCCGAGAACGCGATGATGGGCAAGCTGGTGGTCGACTCCATCGTCACCTGGGCGAAGGAGTACAAGGTCGACGGCTTCCGCTTCGACCTCATGGGTCACCACCCGAAGGCGAACATCCTCGCGGTGCGGCACGCCCTCGACGCACTCACGCTCGCGCACGACGGCGTCGACGGCAAGAAGATCATCATGTACGGCGAGGGCTGGAACTTCGGCGAGGTCGCTGACAACGCCCGCTTCGAGCAGGCCACCCAGGCCAACATGGCCGGCACCGGCATCGCCACCTTCAGCGACCGGGCCCGCGACGCCGTACGCGGCGGCAGCCCGTTCGACTCCGACCCCGGCGTGCAGGGCTTCGCCACCGGCCTCTACACCGACCCCAACTCCTCTACCGCCAACGGCACCGCCGCCGAACAGAAGGCCCGGCTGCTCCACTACCAGGACCTCATCAAGATCGGGCTGACCGGCAACCTGCGCCAGTTCACCTTCACGGACTCCGCGGGCAAGGAGGTCCACGGCTCCGAGGTCGACTACAACGGTCAGCCCGCCGGATACGCGGCCGCGCCCGGTGACGCGCTCGCCTACGTCGACGCCCACGACAACGAATCGCTGTACGACGCACTGGCCTTCAAACTCCCGGCCGCCACGACGGCCGCCGACCGGGCCCGTATGCAGGTACTCGCCGAATCGACCGCCGCGCTCTCCCAGGGCCCGGCGCTCTATCAGGCGGGCAGCGACCTGCTGCGCTCCAAGTCCCTGGACCGCAACTCCTTCGACTCCGGTGACTGGTTCAACGCCATCCACTGGGACTGCGCCGCGGGCAACGGCTTCGGCCGCGGCCTTCCCCCGGCGGCCGGCAACCAGCCCAAGTGGCTCTTCGCCAAGCCGCTGCTCGGCTCCGCGGCCCTGCGCCCCGGCTGCGCCGAGATCACCGGTGCGTCCGCCGCGTACCAGGATCTGCTGAAGATCCGTTCCATAGAACCGGCCTTCGCCCTCACCTCTGCGGCGCAGGTCCAGGACCGGCTCTCCTTCCCGCTGTCGGGCAAGGACGAGACACCGGGCGTCATCACCATGCGGCTCGGCGACCTGGTCGTGGTCTTCAACGCCGCGACGAGCAGCAGCAGCCAGAAGGTGACCGCCCTGTCCGGCACCGCCTACGTCCTGCACCCGGTGCAGGCCGCCGGATCCGACCCGGTCGTGAAGCAGTCCGCCTACGACGCGGCCACGGGGACCTTCACCGTCCCGGCCCGCACGGTCGCGGTCTACGTCAAGCGGTAGCCGGCGCGCGGAACGATCGGCGCGCGGAACGAGAGGACGGCCCGCCCGGGGCACACCCGGGCGGGCCGTCCTCTTTTCGTGCAGGGCGCGTTCAAGATCGATCATGGGCGTCAGCGTTTACCGCGCCTACCGCGTCTACCGCAAGGCGTCCAGCGTTCCGCCGGTCGTCAGCCGGGCCGTCAGCCTGGCGTCGGCGCCGCGGTCCGCCCGGACGGCGAGCAGCGGGCCGTCCACGCTCGCGTGCACTCCGCCCGATGCCGCGACCCGGGTCACATCACGGCTGCCGGCCGCGAGCAGATACCAGTGACCGGCCGGGGACTTCCACATGACGCCGGCCAGCACATGCTGGCCGAAGCGGCTGCACGCGCTGGTGTTCTCGGCCTGCGCGGCCACCGCCCCAGGGTCGGTGGCCGGCGCGTCGGGGGACTGGAACTGCACGATCGCCCGGCCGGGGCCGCGCCAGGTGTCCGCACGCGTGCACACCCAGGACGCGGAGGCGCCGCCCTCGGGCAGCCGCTGCTCGGCGAACTCCCAGTTGTCGACGGCCCGTACGCCCTGGCCGCGCAGCGTTCCCAGCCGGCACGCGCTGTGCGCCCAGTTCAGCAGGGCCTGCGATCCGGTGGCCTCGCGCGGCTGTCGGTCGGGAGCGGACCCGCCCGGCGGAGGCGTGTACGTGAGATGGACCGGGGTCAGATCGCCCAGGTCGGTCAGCAGGAACGAGTGCTGTTCCACGATCTTCGCCGAGGAACGGAACTGCAGCACCGGCCATGCCGTCCCGCACGCGCCCGCCGCGGCGCCCGCGCCGGGGGTACGCACCGGGTCGGTCACCCCGTCGGCCGCGACACGCAGCGGCTGCCCGGGCCGGTTGGGCTGGAGCAGATCGCGGGTCTGTGCGTCGTCGACCCAGGGAGCCGTCAGATAGCGGGTGTCGCCGTCGGCGCGGCCGACGACGACGGCCGCGCCGGTGGTGACGTCCGCGTCGTCCACCCGCGCGAAGTCCAGTGCCGCGGAGCCCTCGCCGTCGTGCGGCTCGGCGTACCGGACGATCCGCATTCCGTCGTAGAGCACGACCACTGCGGCCTGGCCGACATCGCCCGCGTACAGCAGCTGCGGCGGCTGCGCGGGCAGGCCGCGCGAGGTGCCGGGGGTCGCCGAGACCTGGACCCGTTCCCCGGGCCGCGACCACACCGCGAGCGCACGGCGCAGCAGTTCGGTGTCGTCCAGCCGGCCGCCCCTGGCGGGCCAGGCGGTGAAGTCCATCCGTGACGTGTGCTGCCAGAGGGTGCCGCCGGCCCGCGCCAGCGCCGTCGGCTCCAACGGGTTCGCGGACCCTGCGGGGGTCCCGGCGGCCGCGTACGGCGCGGGGCCGCCGTCGGCGCCCGCCCAGGACAGCAGCACCGCCGCGACCACCACGGCCGCGGCCGTGACCGTGCCGGCCCGTACGTGCTGCCGCCTGCGCAGCAGGTCGGTCGGCCGGGCCTGCACCGTGCAGGGGTCGAACTCGCCCCCGCCGAGCAGCGCCTGGAGCCGCTCGCCGCCCTCGCCACCCTCGCCGGAGGCCGCGGCCGCATCAACGGCCGCCGCGCGGGGATCGGCGACACCCGCCGCGGCGAGCACCTCACGGACCTCCCGGTCGGCCAGCCCCTCCAGGGCGCTCAGCGCGAACGCCGCCCTGGCGGAACTGCCGAGCTCCGAGAGGCTCCGGTCGAGGGCGAGTTCGTCCGTCCCGCCCGCCTTGGGGTGCAGTCGCAGCCCCCACACATGCGGCAGCGGCAGCCAGGTGCCGGCGGCGCGGGCCCGTCGGCGCCACCCGGTCTCCTCCCCGTACGCCACCGCACGGCGCAGCACTTCCTGGCGCACCAGTGCGTACGCCGGATCCGGCGTGCCGCCGCGTGGCCCGGCCGCATCGGCGGCGACCGGGTCGGGCGCCCGCCGCCCGCGCGGCAGCGCCCGCTGCACGAGGGTGTGCGCGGCCAGCAACCTGCGGTGCCGGCCGAGGCCGGCCGGCAGCGTCAGATAGGCCAGCCGCACGAGGTGCGGGTAGTTCTCGACGATCGACGCCTCGGCCTCTTCGACCTCCACGGGCGCGGGCACCGCGCTTTCCAGCGGGTTGATCACCGGGCTCTTCACCGGGCTCTTCGCCGGGCTTTTCACCTGGCTCTTCATCGGACCTCACCTCGCGGTGTCGCTGCGGACCGGCCGGCCGGTCCGGTGTCCGTGCGGGTGCACGGGGGGTGCCCTCCGAAAGAGCGCAGAACTATCGCTTCCGATGTGTCCACACGCGTCAAACGAGTGAATGGTGCGATGGTCACTCAATGCGGTGCGGTCGCAGTCGGCGCGGTGGGGTCGCAGGCCGGAGTCGGCGTCCGATTCCCGCCGGACTCGCGCGGCTGTCGGGACGACGCTTGGCCCGTGACCATCACCGATGAAGCCACTGTCACAGCTACAGCTACAGCTACAGCTACAGCTACAGCTACAGCTACGGCCCATCGCGCCGTCGCCATCGAGCCGGCCGTACTGGCCCGTCTGCGAGAGGCCGACGACGCGGGCCGGGCGCCCGAGTTGAGCACCGACGAGGAGGGCGGCGCCCCGCTGCGCTGCTGCCTGCGGCCTGCCGAGCCCGGGGACCGGCTCGCGCTGCTCTCCTACGCCCCGCTGCGCCACTGGGCGGCGGAGACGGGCGCGCGGCCGGGCCCGTATCTGGAACTGGGGCCGGTCTTCGTCCACGCCGACGCCGCGCAGTGCCCCGGCCCGCCGTCCGGCCCCGGCTACCCGCGCACGATGCACGGCGCCTCACGGGTGCCGCAACTCCACGAGGGCGCGATGCAGTTCCGGTCCGTTGTCGACCGCGGCGGCGATCTCGAAGTCGTACGCCTCCAGCATCCGGACCAGCCCGTCGCGCAGCAGGAAGAGGTCTTCGGCGAGGACGACACGCACGGCAACTCCAGGGTGGCGGGGGGCGGGACGGTTACTGGGCCCCGCCCCGCTGTCGGCGGGGCCCTCCCGGCGCAGCCAGCGCTGATGGGATAGGGCCACCGTAGTGTCCGGCTCTGACATTGATACTTGTAGCTGGGTTCAGCCGGCCCGTGAGGCGGCACCGCACCGCACCTCGTGGTGAATCTTCATCCGGCTCTTAACCCGGCCTCACACGGTTGTCACACCCGCCCCCCACGATGGGTGGATGTCCGTCTCTCCGCCGCCCGCCGCCGATCGGACTCCGGTGTCCGCGGCGAACGAGGCGATCCGCCACTTCGTCCGGGAGCGGGCCGGCGGCGCCTGGACGCGGGCCGAGCTGGCCGAACTCGACCGGCTGCGGCGGGCCTGGCGCCGCGCCAGATCCGCCGACCAGAACGGCCCGGGACCCGGGGCCTGAGGCGTAAAACGGATAATCCGGCTCCTAGCCCGCCGCCTCGGTGGCGAGCGCGCAGGGGAGCTCCATGGTCAGCATCGTCGGACCGCCCACGGGGCTGTTGACGGCCAGGACGCCGTCGAAGGCGCCGAGGCGCCGTTCGATGCCCTGGAGGCCGGTGCCCCGCGAGACATCGGCGCCGCCGTGTCCGTCGTCGGTGACGGAGATACGGAGCATGCCGTCCTCGTGGCGCAGGTCGATCCAGACCCGCTCGGCGTCCGAGTGCTTGGCGGCGTTGGTGAGGATCTCGGAGACCGTGAAGTAGGCGGCGGACTCCACCGGTGCCCCGAAGCGGCCCGACAGATCGACGTTGACCTCAGTGGGGATCGGGCCGCGCAGCTCCAACGCCCCGACGGCGTCGCCGAGTCCGCGTTCGGCGAGGACCGGCGGGTGGATGCCGCGCACCAGGTCGCGGAGTTCGGTGAGGGCCTCGGCCGATGACTGCCGGGCCTCGGAGAGCAGCAGCCGGGCCTTGGCCGGGTCGTGCTCGATGAGGTGCTCGATGAGGCCGAGGCTCATGCCCATGGCGACGAGCCGGGCCTGGGCGCCGTCGTGGAGATCCCGTTCGATGCGGCGCAGTTCGGCGGCGGAGCTGTCGACCGCGTCGGAGCGGGTCTCCGCCAGCCGGGCCACCCGCAGCTTGAGCGCTTTCTCCGCCGCCGCCGGGGTGGGGGCGAGGGAGGCCCGGCAGAGCAGGGCGTGGCCGCGGCCGGGCGGTACTGGTTTCGGGGCTGACGGTCATGGTCGCGATGGCGGGCATGTTCCTGTCCGGGCTGCTGCTCTTCAAGGGCTTCGCGATGGCGACCATCCTCGTCGTGTGCACCGCGATGCTCGGCTCGGTCACCGTGCTCCCCGCCCTGCTGTCGCTGCTCGGCGACCGGGTGGAGCGCGGTCGGCTGCCGCGCTTCGGACGCAAGGCGCGGGCCCGCCGCGCGCTCAAGGCCCGCCGCCCGGCGGGCCGGATCTCCGGCGCCGTGCTGCGGCCCGTCATCGCCCGCCCCAAGATCTTCGCGGTCATCGGCGCCGGGGTGCTGCTGGCGCTCGCCGCCCCCGCGCTGGGGAGGCACACCGAGCAGCTGGGCATGGACAAGCAGCTCCCGGCGAACGCCCCGCCGCGCACCGCGTACGAAGAGATCACCACGGTCTTCCCAGGCGGCCCCGCGCCGGCCAGGATCGTCGTGCAGGCCAAGGGCATCGGGGCGCCCGGGGTCAAGGCGGCGATCGCCGGCTTCACGGAGAGGGCCGCGGCGACGGGCCGGTTCGGCAAGGGCATCACCACCACGGTCCACGCCGACCAGGAGATCGCCGTGATCGAGGTGCCGCTGACGGGCGACGGCATCGACGCGGTCTCGCAGCAGGCGCTGGCCACGCTGCGGGACGACCTGGAGCCGAACGTCCTGGGCCCGGTCGCGGAGCACGCCTACGTCACCGGTGAGCTGGCCGCATCGCTCGACTTCAATGCCCAGCTGAAGCGCGGCATCGTCCCGGTCTTCGCCTTCATCATGGGTGTGACGTTCCTGCTGATGCTCGTCAGCTTCCGCTCGGTGACGGTCGCGGTCACCTCCATCGCCCTCAACCTGCTCTCGGTGGGCGCCGCATTCGGCGTCATGACCGCGGTCTTCCAGCACGGCTGGGGCGCGTCCCTGGTCGGCACGGAACCGGTGGGCGCGGTCGAGTCCTGGATGCCGCTGTTCGTTCTGGTGGTCCTGTTCGGACTGTCGATGGACTACCACGTGTTCGTCGTGTCCCGGATCCGGGAGGCCCGCGACCGGGGGATGAGCACCACCGAGGCGGTACGCGACGGAGTGCGCTCCACGGCGGGCGCCGTCACCAGCGCCGCCGCGATCATGGTCGCGATCTTCTCGGTCTTCGCCACCCTGTCCATGCAGGACATGAAGCAGATGGGCGTCGGCCTGGCCGTGGCCGTGTTCCTCGACGCCACGGTGGTGCGGGTGCTGCTGCTCCCGTCGGTGATGGTGCTGCTCGGCGAGCGCAACTGGTACCTGCCGCGCGGGCTGGGCTGGCTGCCGAAGGTGTCCCACGGCGAGGAGCCGGCACCGGCCGCTCCGTCGCGGGAATGGGCGGGCGTCCACTGACCGGACCGGCCCGGGGCGGGCAACGGCTGAGGGGCCCGTCGGAAGACGGGCCCCTCAGCCGTTGCACAGTTCAGCCGTTGCGGTCAGAAGAAGCGGATCAGACCTGGTCGGCCTTCTCCAGCGCGGTGCAGCAGGTCTCCACGATGAGCCGGGTCACGACGTACGGGTCGACGTTCGCGTTCGGACGCCGGTCCTCGATGTAGCCCTTCTGGTCGACCTCGACCTGCCACGGGATACGGACCGAGGCGCCGCGGTCGGAGACGCCGTAGCTGTACTCGTTCCACGGGGCGGTCTCGTGCAGGCCGGTCAGCCGCTCGTCGATGCCGGCGCCGTAGTTCTTCACGTGGTCGAGCGGCTTGCTGCCCTCGCCGAGGGACTCGCAGGCGGTGATGATCGGGGCGTAGCCCTCACGCATGGCCTTGGTGGAGAAGTTGGTGTGCGCGCCCGCGCCGTTCCAGTCGCCCTTGACCGGCTTGGGGTCGAGGGTGGCGGAGACGTTGAAGTCCTCGGCGGTGCGGTACAGCAGCCAGCGCGCGATCCACAGCTGGTCGGAGACCTCCAGCGGAGAGACCGGGCCGACCTGGAACTCCCATTGGCCGGGCATGACCTCGGCGTTGATGCCGGAGATCGCCAGGCCCGCGGCGAGGCAGTTCTCCAGGTGCTTCTCGACGATGTCGCGGCCGAAGATCTCGTCGGCGCCGACACCGCAGTAGTAGCCGCCCTGCGCGGCGGGGAAGCCGTCGACGGGGAAGCCGAGCGGGCGGGCGCCGTTGAAGAAGGTGTACTCCTGCTCGATGCCGAAGATCGGCTCCTGAGCGGCGAACTGTTCGGCGAGCGGGCTGAGCAGCGCACGGGTGTTGGTCTCGTGCGGCGTCATGTCGGTGTTGAGCACCTCGCACATCACCAGCACATCGTCACCGCCACGGATCGGGTCCGGGCAGGAGAAGACCGGCTTGAGCACGCGGTCCGACGCGTGGCCCTTGGCCTGGTTGGTGCTCGATCCGTCAAAGCCCCAGGTCGGAAGCTCGGCGCCGTCGGCCAGGATCCTCGTCTTGGAGCGAAGCTTGGCGGTCGGCTCGGTGCCGTCGATCCAGATGTACTCGGCCTTGTAGGTCATCGCGGCGCCATCCTTAACACACAGTCTTCGCGGGTGCAGTGGTGCACTGAAATGAGGGGTGTCGGCCGAGCGCCATTGATCGAGCCGGTGGACAGCATGCCAAATCTGTTTTTCCCTGCTGTGTCCCGCGTGTTAACCGCGTGTGAACGCACCGCTGTGACCTGCGCCCAAGCCGAGCAGAAGGGCCGCCAGATGTCCGGCGTCGGTGAACGTGCGCCTCTCCCGCAACAGGGGCCGCACGACCATCGTCAGCAGCCCGGCGGCCGCCACCGCCCGCCCGGCGCGGTGCGGGAGCGATACGGCGGCGGCGCCGAGCACCGCGTTCAGGCCGTAGCTGGAACCGACGTCCACCGCCGACTGCGTCGTCTTCGAGGCGCCCGCCGCGCGCAGTCCGCCGTATACGAGCAGGCTCGCCCCGAGATGACCGAAGGCGAACACCGAGGCCGTCCGGCGCGGCCCCCACACGGTCTCGGCTCCGCCGAGTACACCGAGCAGCACCGCCCCATAGCCGGGATCAAGCGGCTCTTCCGCGAGAAAGGCGCTGGTCAGGAGGGTGTGCCAGTGTCTGGCTCGCAGATTGTCGACATTGGTGGAGTGGGCGCGCAGCAGCTCCTCACGTTCCGCCTCCGGCACCGGCAGCAGCGCGTACGCCCCGGCCTGGACCGCGGCCACATAGGCCGGGGCCGCCCAGGGCGCGGACAGCCCGGGGGAGCGCCCGGGTGAGAGCCGTGCGGGCAGCCCGGACTTCAGCCCGGGGGAGCGAGTGCCGGAGCGATGAAACGTGAGCATCGGCCCATCATCACTGACTACGCTGCCGACATGCCGCACATAGCCGTTGACTACTCCGCCACCCTCACCGACGCCTTCGACCGGCAGGGCTTCGCCCAGGCCCTGCACCCGCTGGTCTCCAAGATCGCCGACGCGCCGGTGTCCGGCTGCAAGACGCGCTTCCGCCGCCTCGACGAGACCTTCATCTCGGATGGTGAGAACAGCGAGGCGATGATCCATATCCAGGTGTCGCTGCTGTCCGGCCGCGCCCCCGAGACCAAGCTGCGGCTGAGCACCGAGGTGCTCGCCCTCGCCCGCGACCACACGGCCGCGACGCCCGGGCCGGCCGTCCACACCTCCGTTGAGATCCATGACCTCGACCGCGCCAGCTACCAGCGGCACTCCGCATGACCTTCCGCGTCGGACTGCTGGGCACCGGCCCCTGGGCGGCGATCGCCCACGCGCCCGCACTGAGCGGCCATCCGGATGTCGAGTTCACCGGCGTGTGGGGCCGCAGGCCCGAGGCGGCGGCCGAACTGGCGGCAGGCTTCGGCACCCGCGCCTACGACGATGTCGACGCCCTGATCGCGGACGTGGACGCGGTGGCCATCGCGCTGCCACCGGACGTGCAGGCCCCGCTGGCCGCCCGCGCCGCGGCGGCCGGCCGCCACCTGCTGCTCGACAAGCCGCTCGCGGCGACCGTCGGTGAGGCCCGCGCGGTCGTCGAGGCCGCCGACCGGGCCGGCGTCGCGTCCGTCGTCTTCTTCACCGTCCGCTTCGACCGGACGACGGGGGAGTGGGTCGACGAGCAGGCCGCCGCGGGCGGCTGGTTCACCGGCCGCGCGGACTGGCTCGGCTCGGTCTTTCCCGGCGGCGACAGCCCCTTCGCGGCCTCCCCGTGGCGCCGCGAGAAGGGCGCGCTGTGGGATGTGGGACCGCACGCCCTGTCCGTACTCCTGCCGGTGTTCGGCGAGGTCACCGAGGTCGCGGCCATCAGCGGCAGCGGCGACACCGTGAACCTGGCGCTGCGCCACGCGAACGGGGTGTCCAGTACGGCCACCCTCAGCCTGACCGCGCCGGAGCCTGCCGCCGGCGTCACCGTCGAGCTGCGCGGTGAGCGGGGCGTGACGAGGCTCCCGGAGCTCGGCGACGGCCCGGTCGAGGCACTGCGGCGCGCGATCGACGCCCTGATCACCGCCGCCCGCACCGGGCGGGCCCACCCCTGCGACGCGCACTTCGCGCTGCGCGTCACCGAGACCCTCGCCAGGGTCGAGGACGCGCTCGGGCGCAGCTGAGGCGGCCCCGGGGCCGCCCGGATATCGGGCGGCCCCTGCCCAGCCGTTCGCAGATCCCGCGCCTTCCTTCCACCGGCCCTGGCGCTGGTCCTAGCGAGGGCCGGTCCTGCGGATTACGAACGGCCCCTGCGCCTTCCGGCACGGCGCCTTGCGATCCACCGCACCGGACAGGGGCACCTCTCAGCGGTAGCCCGGGTAGCCCGGACCGCCCATGATCCGCCGGACAGGCCCTAGCCCTCCGGCCCCCGCGTGTCTATCGTCGAAGACATGGCTGAGGACTGGTGGTCGATCGAGATCTTCAACGCCAGGACCTCCGCCGCACAGTGGCGCGACGCCCACGCGGAGTCGCTCATTGAATCGGCGGTCACCAACGGGGCGTTGAGCTGGGAGTGGCACGCCCACTCCTGGGGCGTCGTGCTCGAGGTCCGCTTCCGGGCGGAACGGCAGTGGGAGGCCTGGCGCCGCCTGCCCGGCACACAGGCCGCCCTCGACTCCGTCCCCGACCCGGTCAACGGCCTCCTCGTGCACCGCGGCCACGGCGGCGCGTCCGGCGACTCGTGCCCGCGCCGGCCCCGCATCACGCCGAGCGCCGGAGCCGTCGAACTGCCCGAGCCCGATGATCTCGACCTCGGCCTCGCACCGCTGTACAACGCCGCCCAGTCCGCCGACGGCCTGCCCGCGATGGCGTCCGCCACCCCGCGCTAGCCCGCCGACTGCCGTCCCGTACCGATCGCGGACCTGTCCCGCTGCTCAGACCAGTCCGTCCCAGCCCCACTGCGGCACAGGACCCGGGTCGCCGGGCTCGACGCCCGGTTGGGAGACCGCGCGCGCGATCCGCGTCCCCCACTGGATGTACTCGGCGAAACGCCGGCGCAGCAGCTCGTCGTCCGGCAGTTCCTTCTCGGCCGTGGCGATCATCAACTCGGCCCAGCGGGCGCGCTGTTCCTCGGTGATGGACAGTCCCAAGTGGTTGCGCAGCAGCCCCTGGTGGCCGCCCAGCTCGGCGCTGTAACCCGCCGGGCCGCCGAAGACCTCCGACAGCCATACGGCGACATGCTCGACGTGCGTCGGTGTGAAGTTCGCGAACACCGGTGCGAGCAGCGGATCGACGCGGACCACCACGTAGAAGGACTCGGTCAGACGGCGCAGGCCGTCGATGCCGCCCAGCGCCTCGTAGAACTGCCGCGCGCCGCGCTCTCGCCGGTCTGCCGGCCGCTCTCGTCGGTCATGCCCGGCTCCCCGACACCACGGAGGTGCGCTCGTAGTGCTTCATCTCCTCGATGTCGCCGATGTACGGGCGGATCGCGGCAAGGAACGGCGGGAACTGCGGTCCGCTGCGGAAGCCGTGCTCGTGGTCCTCCACCGAGGTCCACTCGATGCGCAGGATGTAGCGTTCCGGCTCCTCGACGCTGTGCGAGAGCTCATAGCGCAGACACTGTGGCGCGAGGTCCAACTGCCCGGCGGCGGTCGCGTACGCCTTCTCGAATTCGGGGCGGCGCCCGGGGTCGGTGATGCGGTAACGGATGTATTCGACAGTCATCAGTAATCCTTCTTCGCTCGGGACAGCCGTGGGGATCTCCGGCCAGGATCACTCGCAGGGGCCGGAAAGCCGCGGCCTTTCGCGGTCGGCGGATCAAACGGAGTGCGGGAATCCGTCCAATGGCGTCCGACGGTGCCCGATGGCGGGACGAACCGGGAAGAACCCGAACCGGGAAGAACCCGAACCGGGAAGAACCCGAGCGCTCCACGACTTGTAACCGGGTATGACGACGATGAAGGCGATTGTTCACACCAGCAGCGGCGGCCCGGACGTCCTGTCCCTCACCGAGCGACCGATTCCGGAACCCGGACCGGGTGACGTACGGGTCAGGGTCCATGTGTCGGGCGTGAACCCCACGGACTGGAAGTCGCGCCAGGGCGCGATGGGCGGGCCGGGCGACGGCGCCGAGCAGGTACCGAACCAGGACGGCGCCGGTGTCATCGACGCCGTGGGCGAGGGCGTCGCACCCGAGCGCCTCGGACAGCGGGTGTGGATCTGGGAAGCGGCCTGGCGGCGCAGCGAGGGCACCGCGCAGGAGTACGTCGTGCTCCCGGACCGGCAGGCGGTGCTGCTGCCCGACGCCGCGTCCTTCGACCTCGGCGCGAGCCTCGGCATCCCGGCGCTGACCGCCCACCGCACCCTGACGGTGGCCGACGGTGGCCCCGACCGGCTCGCCCCCGGCTCCCTCGAAGGCCGCACGGTGCTGGTCGCGGGCGGCGCGGGCGCGGTCGGCAACGCGGCGATCCAGCTGGCCCGCTGGGCCGGGGCCACCGTGGTGACGACGGTCAGCAGCCCGCGGAAGGCCGACCTGGCCCGCGCGGCCGGTGCCCACCACGTCGTCGACTACCGCACCGAGGACGCCACCGAGGCGATCCGGCGCGTCGCGCCGAAGGGCGTCGACATCATCGTCGAGGTCGCCCCCGCCGTGAACGCCGTCATCGACCACGCGGTCGCCGCGCCGAACGCGGTCATCGCGTTCTACGCCAACACCGGCGGTGAGGAGATCACCGTCCCGGTCCGGGAGGCGATGATGCCCAACCTCCGCTGGCAGGGCGTCCTCGTCTACACCGTCCCTGACCGCGCGAAGACCAACGCCGTGGCCGATGTGTCGGCCGCAGTGGCCGCCGGCGCCCTGCGCGTCGGTGAGGACGCCGGGCTGCCGCTGCACCGCTTCCCGCTGGAGAAGACGGGCGACGCGCACACGGCCGTCGAGAACAGCGCGGTCGGCAAGGTCCTCATCGACGTGTTCGACGGCGCCGCAGTAAGGGGCAACACCGAGTAAGCGTCACCGCATACTGTGCGGCGCCACTCCGTAGGTCACCGTGATGCGCCGGGCGGGTCCGTCGACCCGGATCCGCCCGCCGTACGGGATGACGACCTGCGGGTCGGTGTGCCCGAGGTCAACGTCGAAGACCGCCATCGTCTCCGGCGCGTACTCCTCCAGCGCCCGCAACACCGCCGCGCGCTGCTCGGCGCGGTTCCGCTCCCGGCCCGCCGCGTCTAGCGGGTCCGGCGGGGGTTGGCACGGATCAACTCCGCTTCCAGGCAGGGCAGTACGGTGATCCGGTCGTCCCCGCCGATGCTCGCGATCACGGCTTTGATCTCCGGATCGGCGAACGCGGCATGGAGGTCGGCCGTCCGCTCCTGAGGAGTGGACCCCATCCTCCGGGTCGCCGGATAGTCCACGACCCGCAGCCCGAAGTCCATCTCCAGCCTGCACAGGCCGAGCTCGAACGGCATCGGCAGCACCCCCGGCAGACCTGACGACGGTGACAGCACGGCGATGCGGTCACCGGGGCGCGGTTTGGCGGGATACCGGGGGCTCGTCATCGGCCGAGCGTAGTCGTGGCGGACCGGGCCGGGCGAGGCAATTCGCGGCGGGTGGCGGTCATTCCGACCCCGTCGCCCTTCTCGGCGGTCCGCCGTCCGATAGCGACCCCCAGCAGCACGACGAGTGCTCCCACCGGCTGGTTCCATGTCATGCCCTCGCCCAGCAGCACCGCGCCGGCCACCACCGCCACCAGCGGCATCAGATACGTGACGGTGGACGCGGCCACCGCTCCCGCCCGGCGGATGATCCGGTAGTTGAGCAGATACGCCACCCCGGTGCCCAGACCGCCGAGCAGCAGCAGTGCGACGACGGCGGACGGCGTCCAGCCGTCCGGGCCGGTCGTGGGCAGGCCGCCGGAGACGAGCGGCGCCAGGACGGCGGCCTCCACCGTCGCGACGATGACCTGCGCGGCGGAGAGCGAGACGGTGGTTTCGGGGCGGCCAGCCAGGAAGCGCTGCGCGTACGGGAAGCCCATCGCGTAACAGGCGGCAGCCGCGAGACAGGCCAGCTGGCCCGCGAGGCCCGAGCCGTCGGAGCCGCGCCACACCCCGAGGACGACGAGGACGCCCGCGAAGCCGACCGGCATCCCGAGCAGCCGGCGTGCGCCCGGCCGCTCCCCGGGCAGTACGACGGACACGACCAGCATCGTCAGCAGCGGGGTCGCGGCGTTGAAGATCCCGGCGACGACCGAGGAGACCCGCTGCTCGCCCCACGCGAAGAGCGTGAATGGCGCCACGTTCACCAGCGCCCCCGTCACCGCCAGATGTCCCCACACCTTGGCGCCGCGCGGCAGCCTGCCGCCCGTGGCCCGCAGCCACACCAGGAGCGTCACCGCGCCGATGACCAGACGCACCAGTGTCACGTAGGCCGGGGGCAGTACGCCCACGCCCACCTTCATCAGCAGGAAGCTGCTGCCCCAGATCAGGGAGAGCAGGACGAGCGCGTCCCACCACCGACCCTCCTGGCCGTTCGGGCCTTGGCTCTGGCTCTTCTGTCCCCGGCTCTGTCCCCGGCTTTTCGTGATGTCCATGCCGGAAATCTAGGAGCGGGACGTTTCGGCGCCCGCCGAAACGTCGCGGCACGATGATGGGCAGCATGAGCATGCCGAGCCCGCACATACCAACGACGCTGGCCGCCCTTGCGGCGCTGCTCGCCGACGAGACCCGCGCCACCGTCTGCCTGGCGCTGCTCGACCGGCGCGCCTGGACGGCCGGTGAACTGGCCCGCCACTGCGCGGTCGCGCCGTCGACCATCAGCGAGCACCTCACCCGGCTCGTCGAGGGCGGTCTGCTGGTCCAGGAACGGCAGGGCCGACACCGTTACGTCCGCCTCGCCGACCCCGACACCGCCCGCATGATCGAGGACCTGGCGGCCCATGCCTCCCCGCGGAAGGCTCCGGGCACGGGCACGGGCACGGGCACGCGCACGGGCGTGGGCGCGGGCGTGGGCGCGGGTCCCGGCGCGGGCGGGCTGCGCGCCCACTCGGCCGAAAAGGCCATGGCCAGGGGCCGGACCTGCTACGACCATCTGGCCGGTCGGCTCGGGGTATCGATCACCGACGCGATGACCGAGCGCGGGATGCTGCGCCAGGACGCCGGCTTCGCCGTCACCGAGGCGGGCCTGGCATGGCTCACCGGTCTCGGAGCCGACCTGGCCGGATCCGGCGGACCCGCCTCCTCCCGCCGGCCCCTCGCCCGCCCCTGCCTGGACTGGACGGAACGCCGCCCGCACCTTGCCGGCACGGCCGGCGCCGAGCTGTGCCGGCTCGTTCTCGACCGGGGCTGGGCCACCCGTATCGGCACCGGCCGCGCCGTCCGCGTCACCCCGCTCGGTCTGGACGAGCTGCACCGGACGCTGGGCATCGAACCGGAACGCCTCGAAGCCGCGTGACGACCGGCACACCGCCGCGCCGAGCCCTCGACGCCGGGCTGGCGGACAATGGATCCTGGATCATCCTGATCCGCGACCTGATCCGCGACCCGATCCGCCACTGGGAGTATTTTGTCCGCCGCCCGCGCTCTGCTCGCCCTGCTGGGAATGGGCGCCGCCGTGCTGATGACCGGATGCTCCGCCGCCAACGAACCCGCGAGCGCCGGGCCGACGCACGCCGCGTCCGCCCCCGTCAAGCTGTGGCCCAACCGGCCGCCGGCCACGGAGCCGTCGGTGGAATCCGGCGCCGAGCGGCCCATTCCGGTGCCCGGCATGCCCAAGGTGGCCTCCGGCGACATCCGGACCGTGGACCCGGTCGCCGTCGTCAAGGCGGAGTTGGCCGCGGCCCCGAAGGTGGTCACCGGGCCTGACGCGCTCGACGAGAACACCGCCGTGAAGGCCGCCGCCTGCGCGGCGGGCGCCGCCGGGCACAAGGGATGCCCGATCCGCACCGTCGAGTACTACGACCTGACGGGCGACGGGAAGGCCGACGCGATCATCGGCATCGACATGGTGGACGGTTTTCTCTCGTTGCGCTGCTACACGCTCTCCGGCGGGGTGCTCACCCGCATCCTCGCCACCGTGGCGAAGCCGATGTCGGTGCAGGTGGCCGGCGGCGACCTCGTCGTGCAGGAGCCCACGCCCTCGGAGGGCTACGAGCAGCGCACGGTCTACGCCTGGGACCCGAAGGAGCGGGCCATGGCCATCCAGAGCGACAACTACCGCCGTTCGACGACCCCGCCGGGCTCCGGCGGCGGGACCGGCGGCGGCGCCAGTGCCTCCCCGCGGAAGCGGTCCTGATGACGATGCGCGCGCGGCTGCTGCCCTCCTGGACGGCGACCCTGTACTGGAAGGCCGCTGTCTTCATCACCATGATGTGCTGCGTCGTCGCGCTGGTCCTCGGCACGCTCGTGCATGTCATCGTCACCCGGCAGACCGTCCACCAGGCTCGTACCACCGCACTGAGCAAGCTGGCCGCCGCCACCCAGTCGTACGTCGCGGGCGACCCGCTGCGCCGCGGCACGGGACTGAACCCGCCCGAGCTCCCCGAACCGCTCCGGGACCTCGCGCTGCACGGCGAGCGCGGCACCATGTTCGGCGACGTCGACGGCCGCCGCACGATGTGGGCCGCGGGCCCGGCCGGCGGAACGGCGCTGGCCGTACAGGTCGACTACACCCGCAGTGCCGAGAGCATCAGGGGGCTGGACCGCGCCATCATCATCTCGTCGGCCCTGGCCATCGGCGGCACCCTGCTGATCGGGATCTTCGCCGTCTCCCGGGTCACCCGCCGGTTGCACCGGACGGCCGCCGTCGCCCGCCGGATCAGCGCGGGCGACCTCGACGCCAGGGTGGCCGATCCCAGGACCACAGGACCCACGAGTTCCCAGGACGAGGTAGCCGCGGTGTCCGCGGCGCTCGACGTCATGGCGGCCTCGCTCCAGCGCAGGCTGCAGAGCGAGCAGCGCTTCACCGCCGACGTGGCCCACGAGCTGCGCACCCCGCTCGCCGGCCTCCACGCCTCCGCCGAACTCCTGCCGCCCGGTCGCCCCACCGAACTGGTCCAGGACCGGGTGCAGGTGCTGCGCCGGCTGACCGAGGACCTGCTGGAGATCTCCCGGCTCGATTCCCGTACCGAGACGGTCGAGCTCGACGCCCACTATCTGGGCCGGCTGGCCGAACGCGCCGTCGCCGCCTCCGGGCTGGAGACCGAGGTCCGCATCGTCCGCGACGTCTGCCTCATCACCGACCGGCGCCGCCTCGAACGCGTCCTCGGCAACCTGGTCAGCAACGCCCACCGCCACGGGCGGCCCCCGGTGGTCCTCACCGTCGACGGCCCCGTCATCACCGTTCGGGACCACGGCGACGGCTACCCCGGCTACCTCCTCGACCACGGCCCGCAGCGCTTCCGTACCGAGCCCACCAGCAACGGCAACAAGGGTCACGGCCTCGGTCTGACGATCGCGGTCGGCCAGGCCCGCACCATCAGCGCCGAACTCCGCTTCACCAACGCCCCCGACGGCGGCGCCGTCTCGACGCTGACCCTCCCCACTCCGGAGGAGGGCGCGGGCCCGCTGCTCTGACAGCGGGCGGCCGAGCGAGCCGACGGAACCGCCGCACCCGGCCCATGTCATCCGGCCTGTCTCATCCGGTCCCGGCGGAGGTCAGCGGAGTCAGCCGGGAGCCGCGGGACTCGCGGGTCAGATATCCCGCCACGCACACGGTCGCCAGCCCGGCGAGCGCCATGGCCGCCCCGACGGAAGCCAGCTCGGCGACGACCCCGAAGACCGCGGGCCCGACCCCCTGCACGGTCATCATGCCGGACGTGAGCAGCCCGAAGGCCTGCCCCCGGCCGGCCTCGGGGACCGCGTCGAGAAACGCGCGCTGCAGTCCCAGGCCGTACGCGAACCCGGTCCCGGTGATCAGCAGAAGGACCGCGCAGACGGCCCAGGGCGGGTTGAGCACGAAGCCGACCAGCGGCAGGCCCAACACCGCGACAAGCGTGGCGACCAGGCGTTCGCGCGTCGCGGGCCGGACGAACCGGCCGACGACCAGGTTGCCGATGAGCATACCGACCGGTAGGCATGCGAGCAGGAACCCGGCGGTACCGGCGGGGAATCCGCGTCGGCCCGCGAACGGAACGATGAGGCTCTCGGCGCTCGCGGCGAAGGCCGACGGCAGCCACTGCGCGAGCAGCAGCTTCCGTACCCGCCGGTCGGCGAACAGCCCCTTGTTACCCGCCCAGCTGTGACGCACCAGGGACCCGGAACCCCGGTCGGAACCCCGCTCGGAACCCTGGCCGGGCGGCGGCAGGTCGGGCGCCGGCAGGTCGGGCAGCCGAAGGCGTACGGCGATCGCGGCGACGAGGTACACACCCGCGCTGAGCAGCAGCGCGTGCCGCGAACCCAACAGCGTCACGGCGACCCCGCCACCCGCCAGCCCGAGCAACTGGGCCCCGGACGACGACATGTTGGAGAGCGACCGGCCCAGTACGTAGGCGTCGCCGGTCAGCGTCTCGGCGACGAGCCGGTTGGACGCTCCCCCGAAGACCGGGGTCAGACAGGCCACCACGGCTACGAGGACCAGGATCGCCGCCACCGGGAGATGGGCCAGCCCCATCAGCGCGGCGGACGTGAACTCGAGCACATAACCCGCGACGATCAGCCGTCGCGGCCGGACCCGGTCGGCGAGCGAGCCGAGCAGCATGGACCCGGCGAGCTGCGGGAGGAATCCGATGCCGAACGTCAGGGCGCCCATGAGAGGGGAGCCGGTGGTCGCGAAGACCAGCACCGAGAGGGTCATGATCCGCAGGGAGTCGGCCGTGATCGTCGCCGCTCTGGTGACGAAGAGCAGCCGGAAGCGCGGGTTGGCCAGCACTTCGTGGTAGGTGGTGCGCGGTGGTGGGGCAGGGGTGGACGTCATGGGGGGAAGCCTGTTCTGCGCACCGCGGCCGGGGCGACTTTTACGTCCAGGGACGTAAGTCCGGCCTGGCGCCGACGTAGGCCCGGGGCATGCGGCGATTCGAATTCGGCACCGACGACCTGCTGCGCAGCCGGTTCGCGCTCTCACCGGCCTTCGAGCTGTGCAATCTCCTGCGGCTGCTGGAGGGCCGGACCCGGCAGCGGCTGCCGGCCGCCTGGTCGGCCCGGCTGAAGCCGGTGTTCCGGCAGTTGCGCCGCGATACGGACCTCGACGCGGCGCTCGCGCTCCACAACCGCACCTTCGGCGCCGACTTCGTCGCCCTGCCGCCCAGCGGCCTCGCCCAGACCTGGGAGGACGATCTCGCCGCGACCCGGGCGACGACGCTGCCCGAGGCCCGCAGGGAGATCGCGCTCTGCCTCGCGGCGCGGCCGGCCAGTGACCCGCGCGTCCTGGCGGTCCTGCGCGGCGCCGATGTCGTCGCCCGGATCGCCGACGCCATGGACCAGGCCTGGCACGGCCTGCTGGCCCGCGACTGGCCGCAGCTGCGGGCCATCTGCGAGCGCGACGTCATCCACCGCGTCGGACAGCTCGGCCGCTCGGGATGGGCGGCCGCCCTCGACGGCCTCCACTCCGATGTGCGCTGGCGCGACGGCGGAATCGACATCGTGAAGACCTCGTCGGCAGCTGCCTCCGTCACGACGCTGGCGGGGGAGGGGCTGCTCCTCATCCCCTCGGTCTTCGTCTGGCCGGGCCTCGCCACCCATACCGACGACCCCTGGCCGAAGGCGATCATCTACCCCGCCCGCGGCACCGCCGCCCTCTGGGAAACTCCCGAATCCGTCGCCCCCGACGCCCTCGCCGGCCTCCTCGGCCGTTCGCGGTCCCGCCTCCTGGCGGCCCTCGACCAGCCCGCCAGCACCACCCAGCTCGCCCAGAGCCTGCGCCTGGCCCCCGGCGCCGTCGGCGACCACCTCGCCGTCCTCCGCAACGCCGGCCTCCTGCACCGCGCCCGCTCCGGCCGGTCCGTCCTCTACTACCGGACCCCGCTCGGCGACGCCCTCGCCGCCGCCGGAGACCGATCCCCGCAGGTCCCGTAG
The DNA here is from genome assembly GCF_030063355.1 of Streptomyces sp. PH10-H1. Classification (GTDB taxonomy): domain Bacteria; phylum Actinomycetota; class Actinomycetes; order Streptomycetales; family Streptomycetaceae; genus Actinacidiphila. Next base: position 165,079 of record NZ_JASISZ010000006.1, on the reverse strand, counting down.
GTCCTCAGGGCCCCGTAGATCCTCTCGCATAAGCTACACATAAAGGAAATATGGGAGCACAATGGAGTCGCGGCTTCAGCCGCGAGTGCGGTCAGACTTGCATGAGCCAAAGGAGGCGAGTCGCATGGCCGACGTCTCTCACCGCCCGGGTGATATCACGAGTCACCCTGATGTATCGGAGATGCGGGAACGGTATGACCGGGTGCTCGGGAGCAGCGGGATCGTAGCGGTCGACAGTCTGGTGCTGCTTGTCGGCCTGTATGCGGCCATCTCCCCCTGGACGGTGCACTTCGCCCCTGCGGCTCCGCAGCTGGCGTTGAGCAACCTGATCATGGGCATCGCGGTCGCAGTGCTGGGCCTGTGCATGACCGTGGTCCCGGACCGGATGCAGGGGCTGAGCGGTGCATGCGCGGGGATCGGGATCTGGCTGATCGTGTCCCCGTGGGTGGTCACCCGTAGCCCCGGAACCGGCACGGTCGTCAACAACATCATCATCGGTGGCGTCATCTGCCTGCTCGGTCTCACGGCCGCGGGCATGATGATGAAGAACAAGAGAGAAGCCTAGGCGCGGCAGACCGGCCCAGGCACACTCCGCAACCACCACCACGACCGAGCCCCGCCGCCGTCCATGAGGACGACGACGGGGCTCGGTCGTGGTTCGTATGAAGCCGCCGCGGCTTAGAGGTCGAAGTACACCTGAGAATCCTCTCTGACCTGCTCAAGTAAGGCGCCTGAGGGCTACCGGTGCACTGTGGGTGCACCGGCGGGGTGTTGGAGGGTGTTATGAGGCTTGATTTCCGTTCTGTGTTCGCCTGATCGTGTGAGCCTGGAGCGATTCTGCTGGTCGGTCGGCTTGGTCGTGTTGGGGTGGCGGGGTGAGTGAGCGCAAGCCGTACCCGAGCGACTTATCCGACGAGCGTTGGGCGTTGATCGAGCCCGTGCCGGCTGCGTGGAAGGCCGGGCGTCCCTCGGCCACGGGCCACGAGGGCGGGTACGAGATGCGTGAGATCGTCAACGCGATCCTGTATCAGTCCCGGACGGGCTGTCAGTGGGCCTACCTGCCAGCGCGGCAGGTCATGGAGGTTCTGCCCCCATTTTCGGCATGGCAATGGGTCAGCCGACGGCGCCGAGGATGGGCGCCCAGGCGGCACCGGTGAGTGCGGCCACCGCCTGCTGCTCGGAGAGCGGGGGAGCGGCACGGGTCGGCTTTGGCGCGTGGGCGCCGCTGCCGCCGCCGGTGCTGTTCCACTCCACCAGCTGAAGCTGCGCGCCGGTCGACTTCAGAGTCACCGTCACCGTCCAGCGGCGGGCGGTGTCGGCACGAGCCGGGTGCTCGGCCGCGTTCTGCTCCGACATCACCACGGCCCCGCCGGGAATCGCGGCACTGCTCGGCAGCTCGCTCAGCGCGCAGGTGTCACCTGCGGCACGCGCGGGCGTGCGCTCGCAGTTCAGCCCGTCGCCGTCCCTGAGCGGCAGCTTGAGCCGCACGGCCGAGACACCGACCATGGCGGCGCCGTGCCCGTCGTCGACGACCAGTTCACCGTTTGCGACGTACCCGCCGGACGGATCCGAGGGGTTGTTGCTCTGTCCGGTCACCTGGCTGAACCGGCCCCCGGGGAACGTCCTCTCCAGGGCCTGGACCATCTGGGTGCCGGTGATCGCAGAACGGGGCATCGCCAGCGCCACCGGCTCGATGTCGGAGCCTGCGGAGCGGGTCCCGGCGAGCGCGCCGGGGATCACCAGGCCGGCTGCCGCGATCACGGCGCAGGCGCCGACCCCGGCGATGACGCCGGCGCTGCGCCGACGCCGACGACTCCGCCCGCGCTCGACGGCTCCGCTCAGGAGCGCGGTGAGATCGGGTTCGAGGGAGTCGGTCGTACGGTCCAGGGCATGTGCGAGGTCTGCTTCGAACGGCATGCTGGCGTCACCTTTTCTGTCGCTGATGGGGGCTTTGCGGCGGTCTCGACCTGCGTGCACCGGTGCTCAGTGCGGAACCAGGTAGGACAAGCTGTCGCCGAGCAACGCGCGCAGCCTGCCGAGTGCCCGGGTGCCCTGGGAGCGGACCGCGCTGCTGCTCAGCTTGAGCATCTGGGCGGTCTCCTCGATGCTGCGGTCCTCCCAGTAGCGCAGAAGCAGCACTGCCCGGTCGCGGGGCGGCAGTTGGCCGAGCGCGTCCAGCAGGGTCAGCCGCAGTGCGGCGTCCGGGCCGGACGCCGCACTGTCGGGCATGTTCCCGATGGGGCGCTCGCCGGTGCTTCGCCGACGCCGCAGGCTGAGGAAGGTGCGGACCAGAACCGTCTGGGCGTAGGCCGCCGGGCTGTCCGCACCGGCCACCCGCTTCCAGTGCATGTACACCCGGCTGAGGGCTTCCTGGACCAGGTCCTCGGCAAGATGCGTGTCGCCGGCCGCGAGTACGTACGCCGAGCGGTACAGCGCCTTCGCCCTCGCGGCCACGAACTCCAGGTACTCATCCTCCTGTGCTGATTTCACTCGGTCCCCGCCTGTTCTCTTGTTCTGTGATCCCCGTGCATACCCCTCATGACTACGTGAGACGTCAGGATGTCGCGCGGGTGAGGCACCTTCTCTTCCACCGCTGCCGCGTCAACAGCGCTCCGCGGGGGCCGGAGGCACGACGCCAGGCCCGGTGGGGGCCGACTGGGGTGCGTTGTCGATACCTCTCAAGTCTTCGCCGACACCGGTCGGTCGATGCGTGTCCGGGGCCTGTGCGAGGCCCTCGACCTGCCCATCCTGCCGAAGAACACGAAGGCATCCGGTTCAAGCTCAAGCGTCTGGTCGGCCGGGGGATCCTCACCGAGCCCGAACCCGGCTTGTTCGCCCAGCCCCACCCGTAGCGCCGACTACGAACCCGCGACCAGCGAACCTCACCCAACCCCAAGAACGAGACCGACATAAAGCCTCATAACGCCCTCTCGGAGGTCAAGGAACAGTGGGCGGCACCTGCTGGTTGCCTCCGGCTCTGTGCTGCCAGTAGGGGAGCCGTGCCTGTAGCGGTCCTCGGCAACACTTCGTTGCGGAATTGGCTGAATAGGCACTGTTGTTGGCAATTGGTATGTGTCGTCACACTCCGGCCATGGCCTACAAATGCCGTGCGCAGACGGACGACGGGACGCTCTGCAAGAACCGAGTGACCGTTCCGGACACGCGTTGCCATCACCACCGTGGACAGCCGGCGGGGCGCGTCCCGGCTCCGGCAAAGCGCGCGGCGAAGAGAGCTCCCGCGCCGCGTCGTTCGTAACAGATTCCTGTGCGGCCGGCCGAGCGGCGGAGGTCGAGTTGATCGAGAGTCTTCCCATATTCGGCGGACATGTAGTTGCTGCCGCGGTCGGAGTGGAATATGGCCTTCTTTGCGAGCTTCCGATTGCGTGCCGCATTCCTGGTGCAGCAGTCGATAACGGTCGCCAAATAGAGCCATCCCTCGCCGGTCGGGATATAGGTGATGTCCCCGACCATCTTCTCGCCCGGTCTATCGGCGGTGAAGTTGCGGGCGACGAGGTCAGGGACGGGGAACGGCAGGCCGACCTTGGTCAGGCTGAACCGCTTGGGCTTGGGCTGGCAGGGGACCAGACCGAGCTCTCGCATGAGCTGGCGGACCAGCTCCGCTCCTGCCTGCACGTCCCAGCGGCGAAGCTGGGCGTGCACGCGTCGGTACCCGTCTCTGCTGTCGGAATCCTCGAATATCTTTGAAATGAGAACTCTAAGCTCTTCCCGGCGATTTGCAGTGGCGGATTCCGGCCTGTCACGCCACTCGTAGTAGCCGGAGCGGGAGACATGAAGTTTGGTGCCCATGAATTCGACGGGGAAGGCGTACCCGCAGCGTCGAGCCGCATCTGATCGATGAACTCGAACTTGTCACTTACCGGTGATCGGCGGTGCGTTGTCTCGCTTCCTTTGAACAGAGATCATATTGGGTCTCTGTCCGGAGACTTCGGGGCACCTCAATCGCGGAGGCCGTGAAACTACAGCACGGAGTGGACATCTGGGCCGCATTCCTGGCCTCATCCCTCGGCCTCCCCCCCCGACTGGGAGCGCACGGACACCCCGGGCATCGTTGTGAACTGTGACCTCCCCATCCGTCCGGGCAAGATCAGGCACATCGTCGACACGGACACCCTCCTGCAGATCCCCGGCGCCGTCAGCGCCTATATGAAGTACGCCGTGGGCGACGTGATCGGCTCCACGCTGGACTCCTCAGCCACGACGGGGCTCGTCTTCCTGCGAGCGGAGAACGAGGCGATGGTGGACCAACGAGTACGTGAGTTGGCTGCCCTCTACGTCCTGGACGTCACCCCCGCCCTCTGACGCGCCCTCCGCCGCCAGTTGCCAATGTTTGCCCCCTGATGAAGCAACTGAGCCCTGGCACCCTCCGTGAGAGGGTGCCAGGGCTCAGCCAATCCAGCTTCACTGACTCTTCGTCAGGCGTTCCGCCTTCCGGTGCACTGCAGGTGCACCTGAAGGTGGAAAGAGGTCGTGATCAGTGGAAACTGATGAAGGCTGTTTCCGCAGGCCAGGGGGCCTCTGGGGGGATCGCGCCAGGTCGGCGGACCGGGCCGTTTAGAGGTCGAAGTACATCTCGAACTCGTGCGGGTGCGGGCGCAGGGCGATCGGGGCGATCTCCTGGGTGCGCTTGTAGTCGATCCAGGTCTCGATCAGGTCGTTGGTGAAGACACCGCCGGCCTGGAGGTACTCGTGGTCGTTCTCGAGGGCTTCGAGGACGGCGGGGAGCGAGGTGGGGACCTGGGGGACGCCCGCGTGCTCTTCGGGGGCGAGCTCGTAGAGGTCCTTGTCGACGGGCTCGGCCGGCTCGATCTTGTTCTTGATGCCGTCGAGGCCGGCCATGAGCAGCGCGGAGAAGGCGAGGTACGGGTTGGACGACGGGTCGGGCGCGCGGAACTCGATGCGCTTCGCCTTGGGGTTGGCGCCCGTGATCGGGATGCGGATCGCGGCGGAGCGGTTGCGCTGGGAGTAGACCAGGTTGACCGGGGCCTCGAAGCCGGGCACCAGACGGTGGTACGAGTTCACCGTCGGGTTGGTGAAGGCGAGCAGCGACGGCGCGTGCTTGAGGATGCCGCCGATGTAGTAGCGGGCGGTGTCCGAGAGGCCCGCGTAGCCCTGCTCGTCGTAGAAGAGCGGCACGCCGTCGGTCCACAGCGACTGGTGGACGTGCATGCCAGAGCCGTTGTCGCCGAAGATTGGCTTCGGCATGAAGGTCGCGGTCTTGCCGTTGCGCCAGGCGACGTTCTTCACGATGTACTTGAAGAGCATGAGGTCGTCGGCCGCGGCGAGCAGCGTGTTGAACTTGTAGTTGATCTCGGCCTGGCCGGCCGTGCCCACCTCGTGGTGCTGGCGCTCGACCTGCAGGCCGGAGGCTTCCAGCTCCAGGGAGATCTCAGCACGGAGGTCGGCGAAGTGGTCGACCGGCGGGACGGGGAAGTAGCCGCCCTTGTACTTGACCTTGTAGCCGCGGTTGTTCTCTTCGGAACCGGTGTTCCAGGCGCCGGCCTCGGAGTCGATGTGGTAGTACGACTCGTTGGCGTTGGTCGCGAAGCGCACGCTGTCGAACACGTAGAACTCGGCCTCGGGGCCGAAGTACGCGGTGTCGGCGATGCCGGACGACGCGAGGTAGGCCTCGGCCTTCTTCGCCACGTTCCGCGGGTCACGGCTGTACTGCTCGCCGGTGATCGGGTCGTGGATGAAGAAGTTGATGTTGAGCGTCTTGTCCTTGCGGAACGCGTCCAGGCGTGACGTGGTGAGGTCCGGGACGAGCGCCATGTCGGACTCGTGGATGGCCTGGAAGCCGCGGATCGACGACCCGTCGAACATGAGCGTCTCGGTCGGGTCGAAGGTACCGACCGGGACCGTGAAGTGCTGCATGGCTCCGGGCAGGTCACAGAAGCGGACGTCTACGAACTTGACGTCCTCGTCTGCGATGAACTTCTTGACGTCGTCGGCGTTCTGGAACATCCAACTCCTCCTAGACCCGGCTCCGAGAGTCCGGGATGGCAATACGGGGCGCGGCCAGTGCGATGGCGCACGCTGGGCCCGACCATAGGGATCAGGGATTTCCCAAGCATGACCCATTTGTTTCTACGACGTTAACCGCTACGCCGTAGGCGGTGCGCGGGAGGCGAGAAGGCACCGTACGAGTGACCCGGGCGGCACAGTACGGTGGACGGGTGGACAACAGGGATGCACTCGGGTCGTGGCTCTCCGGACCGCGCGCGGCGGCCGAGCAGATGGGCACGGATTTCGGATACCGGGGCGAGCGGCTGGGGCTGCCGAAGGACGGGCCGGGCTCACTGGCCACGGCCGGCCGGCGCTTCGTGGCGGTGTTCATCGACTGGATGATGTGCCTGGTGATCGCATACGGCCTGATCGCACACCGTGACGTGCAGGCGGCCAATCCCTGGACGCTGGGGCTGTTCGGCGTGCTGAGCGTGCTGACCCTCGGCACCGTCGGAAGTACGCCCGGCAAGCGGCTGCTCGGGCTGCGGGTGGTCCGGGTGGACGGCGGGCGGCTGGGACTCGGCGCGGTGGTACTGCGCACGGTCCTGCTGCTGCTCGTGATCCCGGCGCTGGTGTGGGACCGCGACGGGCGTGGCCTGCACGACAAGGCCGTGAAGGCCGTCCAGGTCCGGATCTGACGGCTTGATCCGATTGATCCGAGGGCTTGATCCCACGGCTTGGTCCGACAGCCTACGTTCCGACGGCTTGCGTTCCGGCGGCTTACGTAAGGCGCCCCCGGTCGCCGGTGCAGACCTCTTCAG
>NZ_JASISZ010000006.1:0-158284 GCF_030063355.1 Streptomyces sp. PH10-H1 | reverse complement strand
ACTCAAACGGCCGGCACCGGCGACCGGGGGCGAAGTAGATGTCCGGGCCGAGGAGCGCTCAGCGGCCCTTCGGCATCCGCATGCCCTTCGGCATCGGACCCTTCGGGATCGGCATGTTGCTCATCAGGGTGCCGAGCGACCGCAGCCGGTCGTTGACCTCGGTGACCTTCGGCCCCGCCAGCACGCGCGGCAGCTTGAGCAGCGTCGTCCGTACCTTCTTGAGCGGGACCTGGCCCTCTTCGTTGCCCACGATGATGTCGGTGATCGGAACGTCGAAGACGACGCGCGCCACCTTCTTCTTCTCACTGGCGAGCAGGGACTTCACCCGGTTCGGGTTGCCCTCGCCGACCAGCACCACACCGGCCTTGCCGACCGCGCGGTGCACCACGTCCTGGCTCTTGTTCATCGCGACGGCCGGGGTCACGGTCCAGCCGCGGCCCACGTTCTCCAGTACCGCCGCGGCGGCACCCGGCTGGCCCTCGAGCTGCCCGAAGGCGGCCTTCTCGGCCCTGCGGCCGAAGATGATGGCCATCGCGAGGAACGCGAGCAGGAAGCCCAGGATGCCCGCGTAGATGGGGTGATCGATCAAGAAGCCGAGGGCGAGGATGACACCGAAGGTGACGATTCCCACAGCCGCTACGACGAGCCCGACCTTGGGGTCGGCCCGCCTGGTCATCTTGTAGGTCTGAGCGATCTGCTGAAGACGCCCAGGGTTCTCGGATGTTTCCTTCCTCGCCATGCGGCACAGGATACGTGGCCCGCGCGCCGGCGGACGCATCGGAGGCCCTCAAGAGGCCGGCCGGCCGCCTACAGGGAATCCGGCCCCGTGTTCCGGCTGCCGGGGTGCGGGTTCAGGGCCTCGATGACGTGCTGCACCTCGCGTCGGTCCTTGGCCCGGCGGCGGTCCTCGACCACGGCCGACCAGGCGTTGCGGCGGGCGGTCTGCTGCCCCCCGCCCAACAGCAGCGCCTCCATGGCACGCAGGGCTCCGGTGACGGTGACTGTGGGGTGGAGTGTGCTCTGGCGGAGTTGTGCGGACTCGACCTGCATGGGGGTCCCCCTCAGGACGCCTCGGAATCGCGTGGGAGTGCGTAGAACCAGGCTCGCCACATTGTGTTACCAGCCTGTGACCGTATGGTCAATCTCGCATGAAGCCCTGTCGCATCCCTGACACCGCCCCGCCGGGCCCCATGCCTGGCGGGGGCGGTGACGCGGTGCGGAGCCGCACCGCGCCCCCGTGAGGGGTCTCACACGATCTGCGCGGCCACCGAGTGCTCGCCCGTCTGCCGGCGCCGCTCCATCGCCTGCTGGAACAGCCGTCCGGCCCGGTACGACGAACGGACCAGCGGCCCGGACATGACTCCGGCGTAGCCGATCTCCTCGGCCTCGTCCTTCAGCTCCACGAACTCGTGCGGCTTCACCCACCGCTCGACGGGGTGGTGCCGCGGCGAGGGCCGCAGGTACTGGGTGATGGTGATGAGCTCGCAGCCGGCGTCGTGCAGGTCCCGCAGCGCCTGGCTGACCTCCGAACGTTCCTCGCCCATGCCCAGGATCAGGTTGGACTTGGTGACGAGTCCGGCCTCGCGGGCCTTGGTGATCACTTCGAGGGAGCGCTCGTAGCGGAAGCCGGGGCGGATCCGCTTGAAGATCCGCGGCACCGTCTCGACGTTGTGCGCGAGCACCTCGGGGCGGGACGAGAAGACCTCGGCGAGCTGCTCGGGTACCGCGTTGAAGTCCGGGATCAGCAGCTCGACCTTGGTGAAGCCGGTCTCGCGCTGCGCCGTCATCGCGTGGATCTGCCGCACGGTCTCCGCGTAGAGCCACGCGCCGCCGTCCTCCAGGTCGTCGCGGGCGACGCCGGTGATCGTGGCGTAGTTCAGATCCATGGTGACCACGGACTCGCCGACGCGGCGCGGTTCGTCACGGTCCAGCGCCTGCGGCTTGCCGGTGTCGATCTGGCAGAAGTCGCAGCGCCGGGTGCACTGGTCGCCGCCGATGAGGAAGGTGGCCTCGCGGTCCTCCCAGCATTCGTAGATGTTCGGACAGCCGGCCTCCTGGCACACCGTGTGCAGACCCTCGCTCTTCACGAGCTTCTGCATCTTCGTGTACTCGGGGCCCATCTTCGCCCGGGTCTTGATCCACTCGGGCTTGCGCTCGATGGGGGTCTGAGCGTTCCGGACCTCCAGGCGCAACATCTTGCGACCGTCGGGTGCGACAGCGGACACGTCTGGCTCCCTGCGACTTCGATTCTTCGGCGAACACCAGGGTACGCCCGTTGTTTGTACCTCTACGAACGGAGCCAACCGACAGGCTCGTGGGGGCATTCCCCCGGACAGCTGCTGGACGACTGCGGGACGGCTGGGAGACGGCGGTTAGACGGCCCGGGGGAGCGGTGCCGCGGCCCGGGGAAGCGGTGCCGCGGTCTCCAGGACCGCCCTCAGGTGCTTCTCGATCACGGGTGCGACGTCCGTGACGGGGATCTCGCGGGCCAGCTCGTTGGAGAGCGAGGTGACCCCCGCGTCGCGGATGCCGCACGGCACGATCCGGTCGAACCAGGTGTTGTCCGGATTGCAGTTGATGGCGAAGCCGTGCATCGTCACGCCCTTGGCGACCCGGATGCCGATGGCCGCGAGCTTGCGGTCCTCGCGGCGCTGGCCGGCGTTGGACGGGGCGTACTCCGGACCGTTCAGGCGCGGATCGAACTCCTCGTCCGCCAGCCGGGGGTCGAAGTCCAGGGTCAGCCCGCCGCCCGGCGCCGGACGCTGCTCGACGGGATCGCCCAGCACCCAGACGCCGCTGCGACCCTCGATGCGGGTGGTCTCCAGGCCGAACTCGGCGCAGGTCTGGATCAGGGCGTCCTCGAGGCGCCGTACGTGTGCGACGACATCGACCGGGCGCGGCAGCTTGAGGATCGGGTACCCGACGAGCTGGCCGGGGCCGTGCCAGGTGATCTTGCCGCCGCGGTCCACATCGACGACCGGCGTGCCGTCCAGCGGACGCTCACTGTCGGCGGTGCGGCGCCCCGCGGTGTAGACCGGCGGGTGTTCGAGCAGGAGGCAGGTGTCGGGGATCTCGTCCTCGAAGCGCGCGGCGTGCACCCTGCGCTGCTCCTGCCATGCCTCCTGGTATTCGACGGCGTCCGCCCCGAACCCCAGGTGGACAAAGTGCAGGTCAGTCACGTCAGCTCCTCGTAGTCGCCCCCGTTAGCGCCCCTGCAACTGTACGACCGCGGCGAAAGCCGTCCGAAGGGGGCTCATAGAGGGGCCCGCCGGCGGCCGGTGCGCGGCGGATGTGCGGCGGATGTGGGTGATCGGCCGGTGCCCGGAGGCGCTACCACGGGTTGTGCCCCGAAAGAAGGGCCTTTGCAGGTCAATGAGGCTACGTGTAACCCATTCGGGGTAATCTGAGGCTCTGGTAGTGAGTGCGGCACTACAGGCCGTTACATTCACGCCGATCCAGAGTCCTTCGAAGGAAGCGGACCGCACAGCCGATGACGGACCGATCCACGCAGCGCGTCCCCAACCGCCAGCTCGCCACCCTGATCGCCGAGGCCGGCTTCTCCAACGCGGGGCTCGCCCGCCGGGTCGACCAGCTGGGCATCGAGCACGGCCTCGACCTTCGCTACGACAAGACCTCTGTGACGCGCTGGCTGCGCGGCCAGCAGCCGCGCGGCACCACTCCGGCGCTCATCGTCGAGGTCTTCACCCGGCGCCTCGGGCGGCGGCTGTCCGCGGAGGACCTCGGCCTCGAGGCCTGCGCGCCGGTCTACGCGGGCCTGGAGTTCGCCTCCGGACCGGAGGAAGCGGTCGACATCATCAGCGGACTGTGGCGGAAAGACACCGGTAGCCAGGCCGAGCTGCGCAAAATCACCTTCACTCCGGCGGGGCTGGTCGTGCCCAGCCGCGACTGGCTCATCGGCCGGGCCGATGAGCACGTGGCGTCCGGTCCCGCGTCCGGTTCCGCGTCCGGTTCCGGGGTCGGTCCCGGGGGTCAGGAGGCGCCGCAGCCCGGCCGCGTCCGGGTCCCCGCCCAGACCCGCGGCCACGCCTACGCCCGGGCGGCCGCCGCCCCCCGCCAGCGCGTCACCATGGGCGACATCGCCGCGCTGCGTTCTGTCGGCGACCTCTTCAGGACCCTGGACAACACCTACGGCGGCGGCCACGCCCGCCAGGCGCTCGTGCGCTACCTCGAGCACGAGGCCGAGCCGATGCTGCGCGGCACGTACGGCGAGGCCCTCGGGCGACGGCTGTTCGCCGCCGTCGCCGATCTGACCCGGCTGGCCGGCTGGACGTCCTACGACATCGGCGCCCACGGGCTCGCCCAGCGCTACTTCGTCCAGGCACTGCGCCTCGCCCAGGCGTCCGGGGACCGCGTCTACGGCGGCTACGTCCTCGTCACGATGAGCCGTCAGGCCGTCTACCTCGGACACGGGCGAGAGGCCGTCCAGCTCGCCCGTGTCGCCCAGCAGGGGGTCGGCACCAGCGCGCCCTCGGTCGTCCAGGCCCTGCTGCACGCCGCCGAGGCGCGCGGACACGGGCTGCTCGGCGAGGTACGCGCCTGCGCCGCCGCCCTCGCCCGCGCCGAACGCTCCCTCGAAGCCGCGCGGGCAGGCGACGAAGTCCCCTACTGGGCCCGCTTCTTCGACGAGGCCCAGCTCGCCGACGAGTTCGGCCACTGCCACCGCGACCTCCAACAGCACCGCGCCGCCGCCCAGTACGCCGAACGCTCCCTGGAATTACGCGGCCCCGCGTACGCCCGCAGCCGCCTCTTCTGCCGCACCGTGCTGGCTTCGGCGCGGCTCGGGCTCGGGGAGCTCGATCTCGCGTGCGCGCTGGGGAGCGAGGCGATGCAGCAGGCCACCGAGATGCGGTCCACTCGCGCCGTGGAGTACGTACGCGACTTCGGCCGCCGCCTCGAACCCTTCCGTGACACGACGGCGGCCCGGGCGTTCCACGAACGGGCCGCGGCACTGGGACTTGCCGTCGGCTGACGGGTCGCTTGCCGCGGGCTTGGGGGTCTCGGGCCGGGCCCTCCGGGGCGGCGGTTCGAAATCGCCTCTTTACGTTCCAGGCGGCCCATCAAATAGCTCGGCAGCATTTCGAACCCCACCCCTCCGGCCCCGTCCCCCTCCAGCCGGTTCTCCGTGTGCGGGCGCCGACCTCCCCCGGAGCCGCCGGGCCCCGGCCCGAAAAGCCCGCCGTAGGCGGTTACGCCGCCTCCTCCGACTGGTGGGGGGTTTCTCCGTAGCCCGGGCGGAGGCCGAAGTCGGCGAGGAGGTGGGCGGCGGCGCGGCGGCCCGAGAGGAGGGCGCCCTGGACGGTGCTGGTGTCCCGGTGGTCGCCGCAGACGTAGAGGCCGCACAGGAGCCGCACGGGGCGCCGCAGGTCGTGCGGCGCGGTCATGACGGGGACGGCCTCGGGGTCGTGATGGGCGGCGAGGGGCTCCCAGTCTTCGGTGGAGGTCTCGTAGAGCTCGGCGAGATGCTCGCGGACGGCGGCGTCGGCGGCGTCCGCGCCGGCGCCGTTCGCCGGCGGTCCGAGGAGGACGGACGTGATGAGCGCGCGTCCGGCGGGCGCGCGGGAGGCGTCGATCTCGCTGGCGGGGATGGTGTGGGAGACGGGTCCGCGCCGGTCGGCATCGAGGACCAGAAGGGGCTCGCGCAGCGGGGACCGCGGTGCCGCGTGGTGGACGAGGGTCACGGCGTGGAAGGCGGGCACCCGCAGCCCGGGGAGGAGTTCACCGGCGGCGCGCGCGCCGGTGGCCACCACGACGGCGCGGCAGGGCAGTTCACCGCCCCCGCCCCCGCCGTCGGTGGCGACGGCGTTGACGGAGACGGCGGTGACCCGGACGCCGAGCCGGACGCTGCCCGGCGGCAGCGCGGCGGCGAGGCGTTGCGGGAGGGTCGCGGCGCCGGTCGCGGGCAGACACGTGCCGCCGCGGGCGAAGCCGCGCAGCACAAGGTCTGCGCACCGGCTGGAGGTGGCCAGTTCGGGGTCGTAGAGCAGCGCGTTGAGGAGCGGGCGCAGGAAGCCGTCGACGAGGCGTGGCGCGAAACCGCGGGCGGCGAGCGCGGCGGCCGTGGTGGTCTCGGGCCGGGCGAGGAGCCGTGAAGTGGAGGTGGCGGCCAGCCGGTTGAGCGCGGTGCCGAGGCCCGCCCAGTCGAGGGTGTCGCCGATCGGCGTCCGCGCCGCGGAGAGCACCGTGCGCGTACGGGTACGCGCGCCGCCGACGCGGTAGCCACGTCCCCCGGCCCGTACCAGGGCGCCGGGGGAGAACGGGCGCAACCGCAGTCCCTGCAGCCCCGGGGTGCGGCGGAGTTCGGGGTACGAGGCGTTGAGCAGCTGTGGCCCGTGGTCGAGCCGGAAGCCGTCCACGGTGTCGGTGGCCATCCGGCCGCCGACCCGTGGCCCCGCCTCCAGGACGGTGACGGTCAGCCCCGCACTGGTCAGATGATGCGCCGCGGCGAGGCCCGCAAGCCCGGCCCCGACCACGACGACGTCCGCTTGCCGTGCTGTTGAGAGCACGATGCCCCTCCCGGAGATTGGCTTCGTTCCCCGCTCGCGTCAGCTGGCGCTGCTAGGGGTCATGCCCTCATCCCAAGCGGCTGACGCACCGCGCGCACGGTGCGATTCGGCCTATTCGGCACTCAGTGCCCGAGTGCGGCCCGGACGCAGTCGTCGATCTCGGCGAACGCGAATGAGAAGCCCGAGTCCAGCAGCCGCCGCGGCCGTACCCGCTGGCTGCCCAGGACGTCCTGGGCGAATTCGCCGAGCACGACGCGCAGGACGGGCGCGGGTACCGCGGCGAGAGTGGGCCGGTGGAGTACGCGGCCCATGGCGGCGGTGATCTCGCGGTTGGTGAGGGGCTCGGGCGCGGTCAGGTTCACCGGGCCGGAAAGTGTCTCCGTGTCGATGATGTGGCGGAACGCGGCGATCTCGTCGTGCAGGGAGATGAAGCTCCAGTACTGGCGCCCGTTGCCGAGCCGGCCGCCGAGCCCGGCCTTGAAGAGCGGGAACAGCCGTCCCCAGGCGCCGCCCTCGCGGGAGACGACGAGCCCGGTGCGGGCGTGCGCGACCCGCACGCCGGCCGCCGCAGCGGGTTCCGCGGCGGCCTCCCACTCCTGGCACAGGTCGGCGAGGAAGCCGCTGCCGGGCGGGCTGTCCTCGTCCACCGGGCGGTCGCCGGTGTCGCCGTAGAAGCCGACCGCGGTGCCGCACACCAGGACCGCGGGCGGGGTGTCGAGCGAGGCGACGGCCTTGGCGATCGCGGCGGTGCCGAGCACCCGGCTGTCGTGGATCTCCCTCTTGTACGCGGCGGTCCAGCGGTGTTCGCCGACGCCCGCCCCGGCGAGGTGGACGACCGCGTCGCAGCCCGTCAGTCCCTTGGTGTCCACGTACTGGCGCGCGGGATCCCAGCGCACCTCGCTCGGGCCCGCGGGCTCGCGCCGCACCAGGCGCACCACCTGGTGTCCGTCGGAGGTGAGGTTGTGGACGAGGGCGGTGCCGATCAGGCCTGTCGCGCCGGTGACTGCGATACGCATGGGCTCATTCTGCCCGCTCGGGGACCCGGCGGGGCGCCACGGACCAGGGGTGCGGCGCGTGGCACAGTTGCCCGCATGTCAGATGTGATGATCCGTTCGGCGACCCTCGCCGATGAGGCCGATCTGGTAGGGATCGATGTCCGTACCTGGTCGTCGCTCCACGCGGTGCAGCCGCCGCCCGACCCCGCGAAGGGGTTCTTCGACGAGCGGCACCTCCCGGACCAGATCCTGGTCGCCGAGGTCGACGGACAGGTGGCCGGTTATGTGCGCATCGTGCCGCCCACCCCGCTCCCCTGCAACGCGCACGTCCGCCAGATACAGGGCCTCGCGGTGGACACCTGGGCCCGCGGCCGGGGCATCGCCCGCAAGCTGATGGCCGCCGCCCTGCGCGAGGCCGACCGACAGGGCGCGGTCCGCATGACCCTGCGGGTACTCGGCCACAACGCGCCGGCCCGGCGGCTCTACGAGTCGATGGGCTTCGCGGTGGAGGGCATTCTGCCGGGCGAGTTCCTGCTGGAGGGCGCGTACGTGGACGACGTGCTGATGGGGCGGCCGCTGGATTTCGCGGCCGCGTAGCGAGGCGGAAGGGCGCGGAGGACTCGGAAGGGCGGGGCGGGACGCGGAAGGTGAGGCGGGACGTGGCCGGCCGCCGGGTCAGCCGAAGCGGGCCCACAGTTTGGGGAAACGGTCCGCCATGAGGTCCGTGTCGTCCATGTCCAGCTGCTCGCCCTCCGGGTCACCGGGCTGTGGCAGCTCCAGATCGGGCAGCCGCACCCCGGTGAGCTGCTCGTACGCCTCGTCCGCCGCGTAACCGAGCTCCTCGGCGTCGCCGTCGACCTCCGGGTCGAATTCCCCGACGAGGAAGGCCAGGTCGTCGGGTGAGTGCAGGGAGCCCTCGAAGACATGGCGGCCCTGGCCGATCAGCCAGCAGCGGAAGAAGTCGAACGCCTCGTCGTCGGCCCCGCCCAGCATGATGTCCGCCGCGCTCCACACATCCCACCGGAAGGCCCGCGCGAAGCGGGTCTCGAAGTGCCGCGCGAAGTCCACGACCGAATCCGGATCGAGCTGCGCCAGCCGCTCGATCAGCAGGTCGGCGTGTTCCTCCGGATCACCGTCCGCGGCCGCGCGGGTGCTGTCGATGATCTCCCAGAACTCCGTCTCGTCCATCACGCGTCCAGCTTCCCGGTTGCCGGGGCCGGACGCACGCGGAGTGCCCCGTATGCGTCCGTGTCGTTACGCACGTTTGGGCTCAATGGCCGGATGACGCCGCGGGGTGCCCGCCCGCGGTCGCGGGAAGAATCGGAGGAATTCATTCCGCCAGGCTCAGCTGGTACTCCACCGTCTGCCGGACCGGTACGAATCCCAGACCCGCGTTGATCGCGACCATGTGCCGGTTGTCGTCGGCGTTGTCGGTCTCGATCTCCGTCACTCCGGGCAGCTCGGCCACCACCCGCTGGATCATCGACGCCTTCAGCCAGCGGCCGAGCCCGTGCCCGCGGTGCCCGGAAACGACGGCCGTGTCGTACTGCAGCGCGCGCCCGGTGCCGCCGGCCGGAACGGCCAGCATGGTGTATCCGGCCATGGAGCCGTCGGTGTCACTGACCGCGGTGATGGTGATCAGCTGCTCTCCGCGCTTGGCGAAGCCCTCGAAGACGGACCGCACCCGCTCCGCGTTCCACGGCACGGTGCCGAAGTCGATTCCACCGGTAGGCATGTCGGCCATAGCCTGCTTGGCCCGCGCGAACGCGTCGATCAGGTCGTCGGGCGCGACGCCCTCCCACGCCTCCAGCCGGTAGCCGGGGTGCGGCTCTCCGGCGAGGCCGCCGATCATCGCGGCGTCCGTGGTGTCGAGCCGCAGCCGCCGCCAGGTGAGCTTCAGTGCCGGTGTGAAGGCCCGGGTGGCCAGGAACCGGTCCCCGGGGGTGCCCACCGTGGTCCGGGTGATGAGACTGCGGCGCCCGTCGCCGCGGGCCGCGTCCACGGCGGTGGCCAGCAGCCGGGAGCCGGCGCCGAGCCGCCGGTGGGCGGGGTGCGAGTACAGCTCCAGAGAGGCGAGGTGCGACCGTCCCGGCTCGTCGAACAGCCGCAGCGCGGCGGTCCCGACGGGCGCCCCTGAGGTGTTCCGCGCCAGCCACAGCAGCTTGCGGCTGTAGGCGTTCGGTGTTGTCAGCCGGGTGGAGACGTCGTCGTGCGAGGGCACCGGATCGCCGGGTAGGTCATGGCCGAGGGCAGCGGCCAGCACCTGGTGCCAGTCGTGGAGTTGCGTGCCGGTGGGCTCGGTCAGCAGATCTATGTGAATCGACAAGATGCCTCCGGAGGAAACCCGACACAGGATGTCGAGTATGGCTGCGACGGTCATGCAGTACGTACCACTACAGGAGGTCACGCATGGCCGACAAGCCGAATGACGGGCTCAAGGGGAAGGTAGTCCTCGTCGCGGGAGCCACGCGCGGAGCCGGGCGGGCGATG
This sequence comes from Streptomyces sp. PH10-H1, assembly GCF_030063355.1. Lineage (GTDB taxonomy): Bacteria > Actinomycetota > Actinomycetes > Streptomycetales > Streptomycetaceae > Actinacidiphila. The sequence continues at coordinate 148,275 of NZ_JASISZ010000006.1, read as the reverse complement.
GCCGTGGAACTCGGCCGGGCCGCCGGTAGCGGGCGGTGACCACCCGGTCGTCCCAGACGGCGTCGGCGAGCGCGGGGAGGAGCGGCGGCGTCGCCGGCTCCTGGTACCAGCCGGGCGCGTCCAGATGGAACCGCTGGGCCGCGGAGTGCGAGGCGTCCCGGAGTTCGGGGAGCAGCGCCGCCGTGACCTTGAGCCGGGCGGCGGATCCGGTGTCCGCCAGGCCCATGTCGCGCAGCGCGCCCGGCACCCCGGACAGGAACAGCGCCTCCGCCTCGTCGCGCCCCAGCCCCGTCAGGCGCGTGCGGTACCCGCCGACGAGCCGGTACCGCCGGACCGCCCGCGCTCGGCGTACACCGGCACGCCCGCCTCGGAGAGGGCCAGCACGTCACGCGCGACCGTGCGCTCCGAGACCTCGAGGGTCTCCGCCTGCTCGGCGGCCGTCATCGAGCCGCGGTTCTGGAGCAGCAGTACGAGGTGGATCAGCCGGGCCGCGCGCATGGGTGGTTCCTCCTGTCCGCTCCTCCGCTACGACAGCGCCCCCGGCCCGGAGGAACCGGGTCGGGGGCGCTGTCGTAGCGAATGCCTCAGTAGACCGGAGACCCAGTGGCTCCGGGTCTCGGAGCTCTCAGAGGCCGATCTCGGTCTCGAACTCCGCGGCTTCCAGGATCTCCTTGACGGCCGTCAGGTAACGGGCCGCGTCGGCGCCGTCCACCAGACGGTGGTCGTAGGAGAGCGCCAGGTACGTCATGTCGCGGACGCCGATGACGGTGCCCTCGGCGGTCTCGATGACCACCGGACGCTTGACGGTGGCGCCGATGCCCAGGATGGCCGCCTGGTTCGGAGGCACGATCACCGTGTCGAACAGCGCACCGCGCGAGCCGGTGTTGCTGATCGTGAAGGTGGCACCGGACAGCTCGTCCGGGCTGATCTTGCTCGCCCGGACCTTGCCGGCCAGCTCCGCGGTCCGCTTGGAGATACCCGCGATGTTGAGGTCGCCCGCACCCTTGATGACCGGGGTCATCAGACCCTTCTCGGAGTCCACCGCGATACCGATGTTCTCGGAGTCGAAGTAGGTAATGGTGCCTTCGTCCTCGTTGATCCGGGCGTTGACGACCGGGTGGGCCTTCAGCGCCTGGGCTGCGGCCTTGACGAAGAACGGCATCGGCGAGAGCTTGACGCCCTCGCGCTGCGCGAACGCGTCCTTGGCCTTGTTGCGCATCTGCATGATCTTGGTGATGTCCACCTCGACCACGCTGGTGAGCTGTGCCTGGCTGTGCAGCGCCTTCATCATGTTGTCGCCGATGACCTTGCGCATGCGGGTCATCTTGACCGTCTGGCCGCGCAGCGGGGACGCCACGAGGGCGGCCTTCGGAGCGGCGGCCGGAGCGGCCGGGGCGGCGGACGCGGCGGCCTTGGCGGCCTCCGCGGCGGCGATGACGTCCTGCTTGCGGATACGGCCACCGACGCCGGTGCCCTTGACCGCGGACAGGTTCACGCCGTTCTCCGAGGCGAGCTTACGGACCAGGGGGGTCACGTACGCGCCGTCGTCGCCCGAGGTCGCCGGAGCGGCGACCGGGGCCGGGGTGACGACCGGTGCCGGAGCGGCAGCGGGTGCCGGTGCGGCGACCGGAGCAGCCACCGGAGCCGGGGCCGGAGCGGCGACCGGAGCGGGAGCCGGGGGCGCCACAGGGGCGGGAGCCGGTGCCGGAGCAGCGGCCGGTGCCGCAGCGGCGGGAGCCGGGGCGGCCGCCGGAGCGGCACCCGCGGCTCCGATGACGGCGAGCTTGGCGCCGACCTCGGCGGTCTCGTCCTCGTTGATGAGGATCTCCAGGAGGACACCACCGGCCGGAGCCGGGATCTCGGTGTCGACCTTGTCGGTGGAGACCTCGAGCAGCGGCTCGTCGGCCTCGACGGTCTCGCCGACCGACTTGAGCCAACGGGTGACGGTGCCCTCGGTGACCGACTCGCCCAGTGCGGGGAGCAGGACCGGGGTGCCCTCGGCGGCGGCCGGAGCAGCGGCCGGGGCCGGAGCAGCGGCCGGGGCCGGGGCGGCCACGGGAGCGGGAGCAGGTGCCTCAACAGCGGCCGGGGCCGGGGCGGCCACGGGAGCGGGAACAGGTGCCTCAACAGCGGCCGGGGCCGGGGCGGCAGCGGCGGGCGCGCCCGAGCCGTCATCGATGATGGCCAGCTCGGCGCCGACCTCGACGGTCTCGTCCTCGGCCACCTTGATGGAGGCCAGGATGCCGGACACGGGCGATGGGATCTCGGTGTCGACCTTGTCGGTCGACACCTCGAGCAGCGGCTCGTCGGCCTCGACGCGCTCACCCTCGGCCTTGAGCCAACGGGTGACGGTGCCCTCGGTCACGCTCTCGCCGAGCGCCGGAAGGGTTACGGAAACCGCCATGGTTGCGGTTGCTCCTAACGATCTGTGCGGATGGGGTGCGTGGTGAGGGGCTTAGTCGTGGGAGTGCAGCGGCTTGCCCGCGAGAGCCAGGTGAGCCTCGCCGAGCGCCTCGCTCTGCGTCGGGTGTGCGTGGATGAGCTGGGCGACCTCGGCCGGCAGCGCCTCCCAGTTGTAGATCAGCTGGGCTTCGCCGACCTGCTCGCCCATACGGTCACCGACCATGTGGACGCCGACGACGGCGCCGTCCCTGACCTGGACGAGCTTGATCTCGCCCGCGGTCTTGAGGATCTTGCTCTTGCCGTTGCCGGCGAGGTTGTACTTCAGGGTGACGACCTTGTCGGCGCCGTACAGCTCCTTGGCCTTCGCCTCGGTGATACCGACGGAGGCGACCTCCGGGTGGCAGTACGTGACGCGCGGAACGCCGTCGTAGTCGATCGGCACGGCCTTGATACCGGCCAGCCGCTCAGCTACCAGGATGCCCTCTGCGAAGCCGACGTGCGCGAGCTGGAGCGTCGGGACGAGGTCACCGACGGCCGAGATGGTGGGCACGTTCGTCTGCATGTACTCGTCGACGAGGACATAGCCGCGGTCGATCGCGACACCGGCCTCCTCATACCCCAGGCCCTGTGAGACCGGGCCGCGGCCTACGGCGACGAGCAGCAGCTCGGCCTCGAACTCCTTGCCGTCGGCGAGGGTCACCTTCACACCGTCGGCCGTGTACTCGGCCTTCTGGAAGAAGGTCCCGAGGTTGAACTTGATGCCGCGCTTGCGGAACGCGCGCTCCAGGAGCTTGGAGCTGTTCTCGTCCTCCAGCGGGGCCAGATGCGGCAGGCCCTCGACGATCGTGATGTCCGCGCCGAAGGACTTCCACGCGGAGGCGAACTCGACGCCGATGACGCCGCCGCCCAGCACGATCGCGGACTTCGGGACGCGGTCCAGGACCAGCGCGTGGTCCGAGGAGATGATGCGGTCGCCGTCGATGGCCAGGCCCGGCAGCGACTTCGGCACGGAGCCGGTCGCCAGCAGGAGGTGGCGGCCGGTGTAGCGCTCGCCGTTCACATCGACCGTGGTGGGGGAGGACACCCGGCCCTCACCCGCGACGTACGTGATCTTGCGGCTGGCCACCAGGCCCTGCAGGCCCTTGTAGAGGCCGGCGATCACGTCGTCCTTGTACTTGTGGACACCCGCCATGTCGATGCCGTCGAAGGTGGCCTTGACACCGAACTGCTCGCTCTCACGAGCCTGATCGGCGATCTCGCCCGCGTGCAGCAGAGCCTTTGTGGGGATGCAGCCGTTGTGCAGACACGTGCCACCGAGCTTGTTCTTCTCGATCAGGGCGACGTCCAGGCCCAGCTGCGCCGCGCGCAGCGCTGCGGCGTAACCGCCACTGCCGCCGCCGAGGATCACTAGGTCGAAAACGGTGCTGGCGTCGTTCGCCACGTCACGTCCTCCATGCATGGGTACGCCGGAGCCGGTCTGTGGTGACCGGGCGGCGGCTGTTGATCGGCCGCTATGTCTGAAAACTTTGAAAACTGGGCCCTGTCGTGCCGACCAACATCTTCGCACTTGTTCGCGGCAGACGGGTCACCGGGCCGGGGTCCGAGACGGACTTAAGCCCCATCCTGGGAGGCTACTGGCCCGTAAAGGGCACTCCGGGCGGCAGAATCTCGCTCAGGGCGAACACCTGCCCAGTCGCGCGCACGGCCCCGGGCGTGCTAGTGCCGTAACCGGCAGGGTGCACCGGGTTACGGGTCGTCCGGCCGCGCTGTCGTCACGTGCCGGACGGGCTGAATGCAGCCCGTCCGGCACGTGAGGACGAATCGGTTGCCTAGAGCACGTCGCCCGCGGCGGCCTTCTCGACCAGCCGGACCAGGGTGCGGACCGCTGAGCCGGTGCCGCCCTTGGGGGTGTAGCCGAACGGCGCGCCCTCGTGGAACGCCGGGCCCGCGATGTCCAGGTGTGCCCAGGTGATGCCCTCGCCCACGAACTCCTGCAGGAACAGGCCGGCCACCAGGCCGCCGCCCGGCCGCTCGCCCATGTTCGCGATGTCCGCGACCGGCGAGTCCATCCCCTTGAGCAGCTCCGCCGGCATCGGCATCGGCCACGCCTGCTCGCCCGACTCCGTCGCCGTCTCGTGCAGCGCGGTCCGGAAGCCGTCGTCGTTCGACATGATCGCGAACGTACGGGTACCCAGCGCCAGCACCATCGCGCCGGTCAGCGTCGCCACGTCCACGATCGCGTCCGGGTGCTCCTCCGAGGCCCGCGCCAGCGCGTCCGCGAGGACCAGCCGGCCCTCGGCGTCCGTGTTGAGCACCTCGACGGTCTTGCCCGAGTACATCTTCAGCACATCGCCGGGACGCGTCGCGTTGCCGCCCGGCATGTTCTCCGCCAGCGCCAGCCAGCCGGTCACATTGACCTGCACGCCCAGCTTGGCCGCCGCCACGACGGTGGCGAACACGGCGGCCGCGCCGCTCATGTCGCACTTCATCGTCTCGTTGTGGCCCGGGGGCTTCAGGGAGATGCCGCCCGAGTCGTACGTGATGCCCTTGCCGACGAGCGCGACGGTCTTCTTCGCCTTCGGGTGGGTGTAGGCCACCTTCACCAGCCGCGGCGGGCTCGACGAACCCTGGCCGACGCCCAGGATGCCGCCGAAGCCGCCCTTGAGCAGCGCCTTCTCGTCGAGCACCTCGACCTTGAGGCCGTGCTCCTTGCCCGCGGCCTGGACCGCGGTGGCGAATGCCTTCGGGTTCAGGTCGTTCGGGGGCATGTTGATCAGGTCACGCGCCCGGTTGACCTCCTCGGCCACCGCGGTCCCCCGCTCGGCCGCGGCCTTGTGCGCCTTGTCGCGCGGCTTCGCGCCCGCCAGCGCGATCTCGCCCAGCGGCCCCTTGCCGCCGGCGCTGTCCACCCGGTACGCCGTGTACGCGTACGCGCCCAGCAGTGCGCCGGTCGCCACCGCCTCCACGCCCGCCGCGTCCGTGGCCGGCAGCGCGAACGCCGCCTTCTTTGTCCCGCTCAGCGCACGCGCCGCGGCACCGGCCGCCCGGCGCAGCGCCTCGGCGTCGTAACCGGCACCGTCGGTGGGCGTCTCACCCAGACCCACAGCGAGCACCACCGCCGACTTCACGCCGGACGGAGCCGGCAGCTTCGTCACCTCGCCCTCGCCGCCGGAGGCGCCGAGGAGTTCCAGCGTGGCGGCGAGCTTGCCGTCGAACGCCGCGTCCACGGCCTCCGCACCGGCGGCGACCTCGGGGCCCTTGGCGCCCTTGGTCACTCCGATGACGACGGCATCCGCGCGCAACGCTGCGCCGGAGGAAGTGCTGAGTGTCAGTGCAGTCACGGTGAGGGTGGTCCTGTTCCGTCGAATGTTGTCGGCCAAGGGGTGGGCTGGCCGCGCCCCTCGCATCGTATTCCGCCACGCCCGCGGGGCGGCACGCCAGGCCGCGCCGCCGCCGAGCCTACGCCTGACGCGGCGCGTCGAGGGCCCCTGTCTTGACGGCGTCCAGGAACGCGCGGAGCCGGACGGGAGTGGTCGTTACGATCGCCCCGGGATCAGTGCTTTCCCGTATCGCCACGCCGGCGGGTGTGGTGGCGAGCTGTATGCAGTTGTTGCCGCCCTCGCCGCTGAAGGACGACTTCTTCCAGACAGTCACTGGGTGCCTCTCAAAGGTCACGGACGATGGCTCCGACGAACGCTTGGGATTCGGCGGCGGACAGGGCCCGCTGTTCCATCAGGTCCAGGCGGCGCCTGTAGTTGATGAGCTGAGTCTGCGCGTCGATGAACTCAGGACCGTGCGACGTGTCCATCTGGACGGTGTCGAGTTCGGGGACGACGCCCTCGGCATAGAGGATCGACTGGTCGGCTCCCGGAAACCCGCCCGCGGAGAACGGGATCACCAGCAGGGTGATGTTCGCCCGGTCGGTGGCGGCCAACAGGTGCTCGAGCTGGGCGCGGGTGGTCGACCGGCCGCCGAACTGCATGCGCAGGGCCGCCTCGTGGATGATCCCGGTGTACGGGGTCGGGGCGTCCCCGTCGAGGATGCGCTGCCGCTCGAGCCGGTGCGCCACCCGCAGTTCCACCTCCAGCCGGGGCAGCGGTGGAACCACCACATCGAACAGCGCCCGCGCGTGGTCCTCGGTCTGGAGCAGCCCCGGCAGGTGCACCGTCTGGGCGGTGCGCAGCCGTACCGCGTAGTGCTCCAGCTCGGCCACGTCGAGGAATCCGGCGGGCAGGCTGCTCCGGTACTCCTCCCACCACTCCTTCTTGCGGCCTCCGGTCATCTCCGTCATCGCGCCGATGAATACCTCGTCCGGGCACTCGTAGTGCAGCGCGAGTTGGCGCAGCCGCTCCTCGCTGACCCCGACCCGGCCTGCCTCGATGTTCGAGATCATCGCCCGGTCGGTGCCCAGCAGTTCCGCCGCCCGCGCGGCCGTCAGACCGGCGTGCTCGCGCATCCTGCGCACCTCAACGCCGAAGCGCTGCTGGCGTGCTGTGGGAGTAGTCCTCGGTGCCATGTGCCCTCTCTCTTCGCCGCACCCAGTCTGCCGGGCCGGTGGGGACGGGTCCACGGTCCCATGTGCACACTATTTTCCCTTAGGCGGTAACAACTATGTGCACTTACCCCTACGATGTGACCCACGCCACTCGACTCGGCCCGGAGACGCCCATGTACGCCGTGCAACCGTCATGCCCCGACCCCACCCCCCGCGCAGCGGAACCGTGGGAGTACTACCTCCAACTGCCGCACGATCCGCGGGCGCCCGGGATCGCGCGGACGACCGTGCGGGCGGTGCTGGTGGCGCACGGCTTACGTGAACTCGTCGATACGGCCGCGCTGCTGACGTCGGAGCTGGCGACGAACGCGTACCGCTACGCGGCGGGCCCGGCGTCGCTGCGGCTCAATTGGGGACACCAGCGGCTGCGGGTGACGGTCCGGGACAACAACCCGGAACTGCCGTCGGCGCTCGCCCCGGAGCCCGATGCGGACGGCGGGCGCGGGCTCTTCCTGCTGGACCTGTTCTCGGACCGGTGCGGCGGATACGCGCTGGGGGAGGAGCCGTTCGGGCTCTGCGGCAAGCTGATGTGGTTCGAGCTGGCGGCGCGCTGACGGAGCGGCGCGGTGTACATCGGGCGCTGGTGCGCGCCTTCCCCGCAGGTGCGCGCCACTCCAGCCGCGGCGGAAGCCCTCCCCGGTCCCCCAGCAATTGCGGAGGCCGACGACCGATCGAGTAACGTCGTGTGATCCACAACGGCTGTACGGGGGAACGCACGTGGGAGAGCCAGGCGAAGTACTGGACATCAAGACGGCCGACATCAAGGTGTCGGCTCCTGTCTTCCATACACAGAGTGAGAATTTGCGCCTGGCTGCGGCCGCGCTGAAGACGGCGCTGGATGGGCTGGGTGCTCCGTGGGGCGGTGACGATGAAGTCGCCAAGTTCCGTGAGGGCTACACCAAGAACCGCACCAGCATCGAGAGTTCGGCGGCGATTTTGGTGGAGGGGCTGGCCAGTATCCACACCGCGCTGACGGACATGGCCGACGGTCACATCGACAACGACGAGCTCATCAAAGCGATGTTCAGCAAGGCTGGGCGCAAGGACGCCCACTGATGGGGGCCTTCGAGGAGGCCAAGGAATGGCTCGTCGAGACGATGGGCATGTGGTGGCCGGACGGCGACGAGGGCAAGCTCCGCCAGGCGGCCACCGCCTGGCGGACCTACGCCGATGCCGTCGGGGACGTGCGGGCGGCGACGAACAGCTCGGCCGGCACGCTCATCCATCACAACAAGGGTGAGGCCATTGATGCTTTCGACGAGTTCTGGCGCCGCTACAGCGGTGGCGGGAAGGGCTGGTTGGAGGACCAGGAGGCCGCCGCCCGGCAGATGGCGAAGGCGCTGGATGACCTCGCGGACGAAATCGCCGACGTCAAGGACAAAATCGACACGCAGCTCGAGATATCGGCGGTCGTCATCGCCGCGGGTATCGGTCTGGCCTTCTTCACCGCGGGTCTCGCCGCCGGAGCCGCCGCCACGGCGGCGGCCGCCATGGTGGACTTCGCCGCGAGTATGGGCATGGTCGTCGGCACCACGGCGGCCCGGATCGCCGCCGGTGCGCTGGTCGGCGTGGTCTTCGGCGGAGTCGAGTCCGTCACCGTCAACCTCGCGGTCGCCCAGCCGCTCCAGATCGCGGCCGGCACGCAGAACGGCTTTCAACTCGACCAGGTCGACCATGCGCTGACCGACGGGATGAAGTACGGCGGCGTCTTCGGCGCCGGCGGTGCCGGGGCCGAATCCTTTGCGACGAATGTCGCCGCAGCGGGCGGCTACCGCAACTCCTTCCTGGGAATCCTCGGTCGCTTCGGAGTTCCGGGCGCTCCCTCCCCTGTGTGGAACGCTCCCTTCCCTCTCCTGGCCAATCGCGGTGGCGGAACTCCGCTTCCCCCGTTCGACGAGATCAAGAGAGCCGTCGCCGAGAGCAAACCGCAGATCGTGTCGGGTCGTTGGCCCGATAATGACGGCCGGTACTATGCGAGCAGGGTGCTCGCAGGTGGTCGATCCGACGGAGAAACCGTCTTGGCGGGTCATGGCTATATTGAGCGCAATGCTGGGGAGATTACCGTCCCGCCGGGTACCACAATTTCGTTCTATGTGGAGCACGGCGAGCGGATTCCAGGGCTGAACGGGGTCGCGGTGGAGGGCGGGTCGTATCCTGCTGCGGCCCTGGAGACGTTCCATCCGGGCGACCGAATACCTAACTACACCCTCGGTCCCCCTACGCCGTCCGCGGCGGGAGGATTTACTGTCTACGAGAACTCGACCACCGTTCCCGGGCGTACACCCCTCGGTGATCTCCTCAAGCCGAACATGGGGAATGTTCACTGGGCCGCTTGTCGCGAGTTCAAGTAACGGGATAGGGAATTGGCCGGCACACTGGAAGAGAATTTTCGAGGGGTTCTTTATGAGTCTTCATGACAACGAGCCACAGGCCTGGGCGCTGACGGATGTCGCCCTCGTCGTCAAGAAATCTGATCTTGATCCCGATTCCGTGACCCGCATCCTGGGACTGGACCCCAGTGGCACCTGTCAGCCCGGTGTCAATCGGTGGAATCCGGGCGGGGAAACCGATGGAGAGTGGCGTTTCCAGATCGATGAGCGCACATCGCGGGTCTTCTCGGAGCAATTGGACATCATCCTCACCGTCGCAGAAGGCAAGCGGGAGGAGATCTCTTCGTTGGCGGTGGCGGGGTGCGACGTTCACCTCGCCGTGTACGGATATGCGGGCCACGGCTCGACTCTCGCGCTTTCCGACGGTGAACTGGGCCGGCTCTCGGCACTCAATATTCCGCTGGAGATCACACCGAACATCAATGAGCGCTAGTCCGAGATATATCAAGAGATTCAAGGAGTACTGTGCCTAAGTCGTCGAAGCCGTGGGCGTCACTGACCGTATCTCTGGTGGTCACCAAGGGAGAGGTCGTTTCGGACCTGGTGTGCCGGACTCTGGGCTTCCTGCCCGAGGAGGAAGGGCTGAACGTTGAGGGAATCGGTATCTCCAGCGGCCCGGACTGGTGGATATGGCGATATGTCGACAACATTTCCCCGGAGGGGGAGGAGCCGGTCGCTGCTCTGGCGGCGAAACTTGCCGGCCGGGCAGACGCGATCCGCGAGCTGCGGCAGTCCGGATATGACGTCCGCGTGGATATGTCGGGGACGGTCGAAACCGGTTCGACGCTCCGTATGTCGCCTGCGGTGCTGTTCGACCTTCGCGCTCTGGGGGTTCCTGTCACGTTCACCACCGTCCTGGCGGGTGGCCCCGGCGAAGATCCTCTCGCCTGGCTCGACTGAGAGTCGGCATCGAGGCCGCGATGTCGATCTCGACCCCTTGACGATGGACCCGCAGAGGCAGCTCGTCAGCCGGGGTGATGGTCCGGTGGACTCTGCCGCGGTGTGATCCCCGGGCTGTGCGCAACCACTGACCGGAAGGGGACACATGTCCCGCTCGCCCTCGTCCGGGAAGGCTTCGGCTGGTGGGATCGGGGGGTCCCAGGAGCCAGCCGAAGATAATCGCAGATGTCTTCGCTCAAGCGCCGGATCGCCGCAGGAATCGGAAGCACCGCCATCGTCGCGGCAGGTCTCATCACCCTCGCCCCCGCCGCGAGCGCGGCGCCCAGCGCGCCTGTAGCGTGCAGCACGAGCAACGCGGTGAGCAAGAAGGCGCGGCAGCGGCGGTGGGCGTTGCCGGGGGTCCGACGGCGTCAGGGGCCCCCGTCACCCGCACCTCGTGGTCGAAGGAGAACAGCAGCGTCACCGCGCCGTCCGGAACCTCCAGCCGCTGCCGCGGCAGATCCAGGTTCAGCCGGTATCGCCGGTAGCGCTGCACCCCCGGCCGCAGGAGGGCGTGCGGCAGGGCCGTTGCCACCTCCCGGCGGTCCTCAGGACATGCCAGATACTGCACCGTCCGATCCCCCGTGACCCCGGAACCGTTCAGCTCCTGCCATCCTGCGGTGCGGGGAAAGGGATCGGACCACTCTTTCCGGTCGGATCCGGGGCCCTTTGGGCACGGTGGCGGCTTTCGGACCTAGGCCGTGCCCGGTTCGGTCGGCCGGCGGGTGCGCACCACGCGAGCGCGGCCGTCCCCCCAGGGACAGCACGACCAGGGCCGCCGTCGCCGCCGTCTCGGCGAGGGCGCCGAAGACGTCGTCACGACGGCACCGGGCGCGGTGCTTTCGCGCAGCGCTGCGCGGCCGCCGATGACGGCGAGTTCTATGCAGTTGTTGCCCCCCTCGGGGCTGAAGGACGACTTCTGCCAGATCGGTCGGGACATGTCCGCTTCCGCTCAGATGCCGCGCGCGACGGAGTCGAGGGATCCCGCCTTGACCGCTTCAAGGAACGCGCGGACCCGCGCGGGTGTAGTGGTGATGATCGCTGCGGGTGCTGTGCTCTCGCGGATGACTACGTGCATGTCGACGGTGGCGAGCTCTATGCAGTTGTTGCCCTCGCCGCAGTACGAGGACTTCTGCCAGTTCGATACGGGCAACGGTTCTGCCTTTCAGAGGCTCTGGGCGATCTCGCGGATGAAGTCGCGGGAATCGCTGGGCTTGAGGGCCACCAGGTCCAGTCGGCCCAGGATGTTGCGGTACTTGCTCAGTTGGGCCTCGGCGTCCAGCAGAGCCGGACCGTGCGACTGGTCGAGCAGCACCGTATCGAGCTGCGGAACGGACCCCACCACATAGGTGATCGTCTGCCCGGACCCGGAGAAACCTCCGGCGGCGAATCGTGATCACCCCGGACCAGGCCTGCGAGCAGTCCGGCGGTGAAATCGACGACGCAGTTGTCGCGCTCCAGCTGATCGACCCGCATGAGTGCGAGGTCGCCCGCGTCCCGGTGGCGCAGCCGCAGAGCACTGACGGTGTCCAGGCGGCGGGCGGTGGTAGCGGGATGGTGCAGCAGGTCACTGAAAGGGACGTTCGTCAGTTGATCTACCGACTGCCTGACCTCGTGAATGCTTGCTCACGGTGGAGCTGACGATGATTCACCCATTCGCCGCTCGAGGGTCGCAGCATATTACATATCGTCACATATAGCTTTGGTTGTCGGGCTACGCCTCATCACCTCTACAAGGGGGAAAGGATCAGTCGTGCCGGACGCATCGTTGAAGAAGCCCTCCAGTTCGGCCGTCCGGACGGAGCGTCGGTCCGGTATCGGCCCGGGACTGGGCTCAAGCCCAGATGGATCCCGGTCATGACGTCGGAGGTCGGCGAGGCGCGGAGTGGAGCTGACGGAGCCGGCGTGCTGGCTGCACCCGTCTCCCTCCTTCAGCCCCACTTCGTCGAGGGCGCTCGCCGGCAGTCCCTGACCCGTGCGGGGAAGCGGCCGCGGGTGGTCGTCATTGAGACTGGCACGTCGGAGATCGATAGCGACCAGTTGGACGAAGAGCTTGACGTCGTTGCGCGCCTCGCGTCTCCACTGCAGCTGGCAGAACTGGAAGCGGTATTGGCGGTGCATCAGCCCAGAATGATCCTGTCCAAGGTTTCCCTGGACAGCTTCGACTACCGGCTGATGAAGTCGTGCCTTGCGCCTCGGGTGAGGATTCTCGTACTGGCGCGCCCCGTCTATGGGCTGCTCGGTGTGGCACATATCCATCGGTTCGGAGGGCTGCCCTGGCTGCGGCTTCGGGAGCCGGGTCGCCAGTGGGTCGGGACGTTGGTCAAGCGTGCGGTCGATGTGCTGGCGGTCCTTCTCAGCGCGCCGCTGGTACTCGCGGTGATGTTGGTGGCCGGGGCGGCGATCTGCTGGGACGGTCCGCCGCTGTACCTCCAGGAACGGGTGGGGGAAGGCGGGCGCCATTTCCGGCTCGTCAAACTCCGCACGATGCCGGTGGATGCGGAGTGGGACACCGGGCCGGTGCTGGCTGATGCCAACGACTCCAGGGTGACTCCCGTCGGACGGATTCTGCGCCGGCTCCGCCTTGACGAGCTGCCGCAGTTGTGGAATGTCCTGCGCGGTGAGATGAGCCTGGTGGGGCCGCGTCCGGAGCGTCCGGAGTTCATCGCGGAATTCCGTCAGCTGCCGCACTACGACTTGCGTCACCTGATCCGGCCCGGGATCACCGGGATCGCGCAGCTCACCGGAGGCTATGCAGCCACGGTGGACGACAAGCTGCGTTGCGACTTGTTGTACGTGAATTGCGGGTCGCTGCGCTTGGATCTCAGGTTGCTCGCCCTTACGTGCGCCGACATGCTGCAGGGGTTCCCGCGTGGCTAGCTCGGAAGCCCTGGTGGCTCGGGTGGCGCGCAACAGCGCCAGGCTGCTGGCAGCCAGGGTAGCCACGTCGCTGGCTGGTGTGGCGTCACTGCCGCTGGTATACGGGCAACTCGGCAGCCGCGCATACGGCGTGTGGGCGTTGCTCGCGGGCCTGGTCGCGGTGGCGTCGCTCGCCGATTTGGGGCTCGGCTCCGCGCAGATCCGGGAGGTTGCCCGGGTGGCGGACGGTGGCCAGCAGCGGCAGGCCCGTGCGGTACTGGGCTTGGGCCTTGTGTGGGGTGCGTTGCTGGGCGTGCTTGCCCTTGCCGGAACGGCGATCTGCTGGCCGTGGCTGGCCCACGCCTGCCATCTCGGTGAGCTCACCGCGCCGGCACGGAGCGCTGCTCTGCTGTTACTGGTGGGCTTTCTGCTGGACAGCCTCGCCATGCCCTGGCGGGCGGTTCTCGAGGGTACCCAGTGCTACGCCCCGGTCGCGTGGGTGGTCGGCGGCACCTCCCTGATCGGCGCCGGGCTCGCGGTGACCGTGGTCGAACTCGGTGGCGGACTGGTGGAGCTGGCTGGTTCGGTGGTGGTGACCAGCGCGTTGCGGGCATTGATGTTCGTCGGCGCGGCCAGGCGGTACGCTGCCCGGCTGAGGCCCAGCCTGCGGGCCGTCACACGATCCGACGTGGCGTATGTGATGGCCTATGGCTCACGGGTCCAGGTGGCCAACGCGGCGGCCGCGGTCAACAGCGAGACGGACCGGCTGGTGCTGGCCGGCTTCTTCGGGCCGGCGGCAACGGCTGGATTCGACCTCGGCAGCCGGCTGGTCGGCCTGTTGCGGCTGCCTTCGGGGATCATCCTCACGGCCGTCTTCCCGGCGGCTGCCGCCGCCCAGGACGATCCGGGCCGGCTGGACCGGCTCTACATCGAGATGACCCGGTACCTGGCAGTGTTCGCCGCGGTCGGGGCCGCCATGCTGGTGGTGTCGGCCGATCCACTGGTACGGCTGTGGCTCGGCCATCCGTTGCCGTCCGCCACTGTGACCATCGCGATCCTGGCCCCCGGCTACGCCGTGAGCACGGCCGCAGGCGCGGCCGCGGTGGTGACCCGGGCCGAGGGATCGCCCGGACGCGAGACCCGCAGCGGCGTTGTGGCCGCCGTACTCAACCTGCTTCTCACGGTTCCGCTGCTTTGCCTGCTCGGCCCGCGAGGGGTTCCCCTGTCGACCACGCTGGCGGCCTTCGGGGCCACCGGCTATTTTTTCGCGCACTTTCATTACAGATCGCGGCGGCCGGTAGCGCCGCTGCTGCGTGCGCTGTGGCCACCTGCGTTCGCCGCAGCGGTGGCGGGGGCGCTCACCTGGATGGTCGCATTCGACCTTCCGAGTGCCTCCGGCCGGGTCGGCGCCGCCTTGGTAGTCGCTTTCCGGGGCGGTCTGACCGTGCTGATCACGGCCGCGTTCCTGGCATTGCTCGGTTTCTTCGACGCCGGGGACAGGTCCCGGCTGAGCGTGATCACTTCCCAATTGAGGCCGCGCCGCAGCGCGGTTCCCGCGATGGATTCGGAGTAGTCGATGACCATTCAGATTGAGGCAACCGGCTGCCTGCTCTGCCACGAGACAGCGGGCGATGAGCCCTCCTTCAGCGGCTTGGTACGCCGCTGCCTGTCCTGTGGGTTCCACTGGACCGCCGCGGGGGGTGGCGGTGCGGCACAGCCAGACCTTTTCGACGGCAGTTACTACCACGACTACTTCGCCCGCGCCGGGCAGTGGCGGTACGAGGCCGCTCGGCGGCTGCGGTGGCTGCGCTCGGCGGTACACCCCGCGTCGCTGTTGGAGGCCGGGTCAGCCGGCGGCTACTTCCTCGAAGCGGCCCAGCAGGCCGGCATCACGGCCACCGGAGCGGAGTTGTCCGAAGTCTGTGTGAACTACGCGAGAGACCAGCTCAATGTGTCAGCGCGACACGGCTGCTTCGAGACACTCGCGCCAACCGCCGCGACGGAGGCCGTGTGCGCCTTTCATGTGCTCGAACATGTCGACGACCCCCGGGGTTTCCTCACCACCGCCCGGAGGGCGCTCACCGCAGGGGGCTGGCTCGCCCTCGAAGTGCCGAACATCGCATCGGCCGCCGCCCACCGTTGGGGTGGTTCTTGGCCGCATCTGCAGCCGGGCTGCCACCGCTGGCATTTCTCCCCGCAGTCGTTGACGAGGCTGGTGGAGGAGTGCGGCTTCCACGTCGAGCGTTGCGACACAGTCTCCTCCCGGTACTACATGCGGCCGCGCCGCTGGCTGAGCCCGGCGGGCGTGTCGATGCTGCTTGCCGACTGGGCCGCTTGCGGCTCCCCGAGGACCACCCATCCCCGGCTCGGCGACCACATCCGGCTGCTCGCGCGTCTGCCGAAAGGCCCTGTGATCCGATGACCCGGATGGATGTCTCGGTGCTTCTGGTGAGTTGGAACACCCTCACCGAGACTCGCCGCTGCCTCGCGTCGTTGCCCAGCGCTGCCACCGATGGCCTGCGCTACGAGACGATCGTCGTCGACAACGGATCGCGAGACGGCTCGGCGCAGATGCTCGCCGAGCGTCCGGACCTGCTGTTGATTGCCAACGACAGCAACCGCGGCTTCGCCGCGGCCGTCAACCAGGCGTACGCGCATGCGACCGGTCAACTGATCCTGCTGCTCAACAGCGATGTGTCCCTTCATCCGGGGGCTCTCACCAAGCTCGTCCGGTTCCTGCAGGACCGGCCCGAGGCGGCCGGGGTCGCCCCTCTCTACCTCAACCCGGACGGCACCGTCCAGCAGCACTACATGCAGTTGCCGACCTTCCGCAGTGCGCTCGCTCTGGCCACCGCGCTGAGATTCCTCCCGGGCTTCCGCCGCGCATGGCGCACCTACCTGATGAGCGGCCAGGACTGGTCGTCCTGCCCGGTGCCGGTCGCCCAGCCCTCGGCAAGCAGCCTGCTGCTGCGCCGTTCCGTACTCGGCCCGGCAGAAATCCTCGACGAGCGGTTCCCCATCTACTTCAACGATGTCCTGCTCGCCCGTACCCTGGCCGACGCGGGTCACCAGCTATGGATGACACCGGACGCGGTCGTCACGCACACCCTCGGTGCCTCAACCGGGCTGCTCGGTCACGCCGCCCGGTCCCGCCACCACCTCGGCGGCCTGATCAGGTACCTGCGCGTGACCCAGCCCCGTCACCGGCTCGGCGTCTTCCGGGCTCTGGTGTTGGGCGACCGGCTTGCCCGGCGCACCCTGCGCCGACCCGGGGGACTCGGTCTGGGAGACTTGTTCGCCGCCCTCCGTGGTGATGTCGGGCCGCTACCGGACGGCGGCGACAGCCGCAGCTGGGCGGTGATGCTCAGCGGGGTCGCCTGGTCGTCGGGCGAGCATCGCCAGCACGCCTTGGCCCGGGAGCTGGCCGCTGGCCGCCGGGTGCTGTTCGTCGATCCACCGGGGCCGTACCCGCGCTGGCGGCTGACCGTTCGTCCGGTGGAGCCCTCACTGTGGCATGCGGTCCCGCCCAGCGTGCTGCCCTTCGGCCAGCTGCTGCCTCCTGTCAACTGGCTCAACCGCAAGGTCGCCGCGGCGCTGCTGCGCCGCTGGCTGGGTCGCCGCCCGGGAGCCCGACTGCTGTGGATCGACGAAGACCTGGCTGCCCCGGCCGCCGGTCGACTCGGCGAGGACACGGTCGTCTACGACGCGACCGACCTGGACTGGACGTTCACCCGACCCTGGAACCGCTGGCATCTGCGCAGTGGCCTGCGCTCGGCGGTCGCAGGCGCCGATCTCGTCCTGGCCTCCTCGACGGCGCTTCCCGAGCGGCTCCCGGTCTCGCGGCGACCGCCCATCGTGGTGCCCAACGGCTGCGACCCGTCCCATTTCTGCGCTGACGGGCCGACGGTAGAGCGAGTGGGCCGCCTGACCGGACCGCTGCTCGGCTACGCAGGTGCGATCGACACCCGGGCGTTCGACGGGGAACTGATCGCCGCAGTGGCACGCCGCCGCCCCGACTGGACGCTGGTGTTGGCCGGACCGTCCACCCGGTCGGGCCGCGCGCCCCTGGCCGGATTGCCCAATGTGCACCTGTTGGGGCCGGTCCCCTTTGACGACGTGCCCGCGGTTCTGCGCGCATGCGATGTCTGCCTGATCCCGTACCGGCTGGGTGGGCTCATCGACTACGTCCATCCGAAGAAGTTCTACGAATACCTGGCGATGGGAAAGCCCGTGGTCGCCACCCCATTGCCCGCACTGAGCGGTTTGGGCGCCCTGAGCGGCCTCGTTCACCTCGCGGGCGATGCGGCAGGGTTCACGGCCGCCATCGAAGCGGCACTCGACTCCTGCCGAAACCCGGATGCCGGCGCCCGGCGTCGCGCCGTGGCGGTACGCAACAGCTGGTCGACCCGCGGCGAGCAGCTCCGCGCACTGCTTGCGGGACTGGAGGCGGAGCGGCGATGAGAGCGCTCATCACGTGGCTGGCCGCATGCCTGGCCGCTGCGGCTCTCGGCGCCGGCGGCGCGGGTTTGGCGGAACTGCCGTCTGCCCGCCTCGGAATCCTGCTCGCGGGCGCCCTGGTATGCGGTGTGGCATTCGTGCTCTGGCCGTGGTCGGTGCTTCCGGCAGGGGTCATCGGCGGGGTCGGGGCCACCACGCTGCTGAGCGACGGCCATGTCACCTTCGTCGTGGAGGTGCACGCCGGAGTGCTGGCGGTTGGCTGCCTGGCGTTGCTCGCGCGCAAGGTCGTGTCGCCGGGCTGTGACAAGCCGATCAGGACGGTAGCCGACGGGCCCATGCTGGGCTTCGCCGCGTTCATCCTGCTCGCCGCCGGCTACGGCCTAGCCTGCGGCAATACCCCCCATCAGGTGCTGATCGCCGGGTATGAGTTCGCCGTGGTGCCCGCCTACTTCTTCCTGGCCACCCATACTCTGACCAGCCCGCAGCGGCTCAAAGCGGCCGGAATCCTCTACGTCGTCGGGGCAGCGGTGCTGGCCGCGTCGGACCTGACCACGCCTGGCCGACACGGCGGCCTTCTCTCGGTCCTGGCGATTCCACCGCTGCTAGTGGCAGTCGGCCGTCTGCGCGGGTGGCGGCAGGTCGGCCTGCTGCTGCTGATCGCAGGGTTCACCGTCGATGCCACGCTTGCGTCCTACCGTGCGATGTGGCTGGTCACCGGAGTGGCGTTGCTGATCCTGCTCATTCGCGGAACGGCGTCAGTCCGGCGCGGCGTGGCGGCTGCCGTGATCACCGGGGCGCTGCTGACGGTGAGCGTCGCCACATTCAGTACAGGCGCCCAGGCCAGGTCCGCGCTGGTCGGACAGGAGCTGCACGAGTCCGCCGGGTATCGAGCGCAAGAGGCGTCGATCGGGCTGAACGCTTTCACCACCCGACCGCTCATCGGCCACGGGTTGGGACAGTCCGTTCCCCATGTGTACCTGCCCGATTTCGCTGTCACCGACATCGGGCCGACCTACCACGTCTTCTACGTGATGATCCTCGCCAACCTGGGTCTGGTGGGTCTTGCGTTGATGGGCTGGCCATTGGCGCAAGCCCTGCGTGGGGCTCTGGCATCGCGGGACGGACAGGCCCTGGCCTTCGCGAGTCTCACCTGCGGCTTCCTCGCAGCCGCAGCTTTCGCCGGCCCTACCGATGGGCACTGGGAGCTCGGTCTGCTCGCCGCGCTGACCCTTATGAGTAGCCGCGCAGGCACTGGCCTGGCCGGTTCGTGCAGCTTGGGAGGCACACAGTGAACAGACTCGACGCCACCGCGATCGTGGTCACGTACAACTCAACGACCCACATCTCCAGCTGCCTCGGCGCGCTGATCGACGCCGGCCTGGCCGTACGGGTGGTGGACAACGCCTCCTCGGACGGCACCGCAGCCTTCGTCGCAGCGCGGTTCCCAGAGGTGCCAGTGATCAGCAACTCGGCCAACGTCGGGTATGCGGCGGCCATCAACCAGGCGCTTGCGGCCACCGACACCGACATCGTCCTGCTGGTCAACCCCGACTGCATGGTCCCCGCAGCGACGGCCCGAGGCCTCGTCCACACCATTCGGAGCGGACCGCAGGTGGGAGTCGCCGGCCCCCGGCTGGTCGATCCGGACGGCAACATCGCCATCAGCGCGCACCCCTTCGAGTCGTGGATCACCGTGCTGGCCAGCCGCTTTGGCGGCGGCCTGCTGCCGGTGCCGCTGCGCCGCCTGTTCTGCGGCACTAGGCGGCGGAGCACCTACGACGCCTGCCGTCAACCAGGCCTGCCCATCGCCGTCGACTGGCTGTCCGGCGCCTGTATGGCGGTGCGCACCGCATTGCTGCGACAAATCGGCGGCCTCGACGAGGGCTACTTCATGTATTACGAAGACGAAGAGCTGTGCCTGCAGGTCTGGAGACAAGGTGCACAGGTGCTCTACGTCCCCGCGGTCAAGGCCATCCACGTCGGCGGAGCCAGCTGCGACGACCCCTCCTGGATCTGGCCCCATCTGTACCGAAGCCTGCTCCGGTTCTTCGCCCGGCACCGGCCCCGCAGCTACCCCGTGGTCCGAGCGACGATCCTGCTGCGCGCAGTCCTCGGCGTGGCGCTTGCCGTCGCTCGCCAGCCCAGGGCAGGAGTCCGCGCGAACCCCCGCGTCCGGGCCTGGGCACAGGTGGTCCAGATCGCTCGCACGGCCACCCCAATCGCGCGCACAACCGCCCCAACCCTCACCGGAGTGCCCACATGCACATCCTGATCACCGCAGTCGGCAAACGCACCGAGCACTGGGGCAGACTCTTCGCGGCGCTCAGCGACCGGCCCGATGTCGAGCTCACCGTGCTGGCTGCCGACGTGTCCCGGCTCGCTGAGCAGGAGCTGACACGGCTTGCCGCCGGGCGGGAACGCTTCCGCTTTCACCTGGCCCCGCACCTGCTCAGTGAGGACCGCACCGGCCACATGGCCTCGGTCGTCTTCCGTCCGGGCAGCGGGCGCCTGGTCAGGAACGAGCAACCCGACGTCATCCACATCATCGGAGAGGCCGCCTATCTGTCCACCCGTCAGGCGATCCGGCTGCGCAACCGCTACTGGCCCCACGTGCCGATCACCCTCTACGCCGCGCAGAACGTCGTGACGCGATTCCCCTTCCCGTTCCCCCTCCTCGAACAGCACGCCTTCCGCACGATCACGCACGCACTGCCGATCACCCCGACGGCGCTGCAAGTACTGCGGACCAAGGGCTACCACGGCCCTGCCACCATCGTCCCGCTCGGCGTCGACACCGACGTCTTCCAACCCGCCCCACCTCCGCAACCTGGTCCCTTCACCGTCGGCTTTGTCGGGAGGCTGGAACCACACAAGGGCATCAGCGCCCTTCTGCGCGCCCGCGAACTCCTGGACTGCCGCCTGCTGGTCGTCGGCGACGGCAGCCTGCGCGGCGAGATCGAACAGGCAGCGGTGCGTTATCCGGACCGCATCGAGTTGAGGGAGTGGGCGGATCACGCCGAACTGCCCTCGTTGCTGGCCCGCATGGACGCACTGGCTCTGCCCTCGATGGAGGTCATCCAGCGCAACCTCGTGCCCTGGATCGGCATTCCGCTGCGAGAACAGTTCGGGCGTGTCCTGGTCGAGGCGATGGCATGCGGCATCCCCGTCGTGGGCAGCGCCATCGGCGACATCCCCTATGTCATCGGATCAGCGGGCCTTGTCTTCCCGGCCGGCGATGCCCCCGCGCTCGCCGACCGTCTCGCCCGGATTCGCGATAACCCCGATCAAGCCCGGCAGCTGGCGGCCGCTGGGCGTCGCCGGGCCAGTGCCGAATTCAGCTGGAGGCACATCGCCGACACCCTGTGCTGTACCTGGCGGCAACTGACCGATGATGCCGCCGCAGCCCGCAGACCGATGGTTCCTTCCTCTTCCCCGGCCCACGCAGAGCTGCGAGCGGTCGGTGGTAGCCCAGAACTGAACGAGAGAATCCAATGAACACATCTCTTGGCGTGGCCGCTGCTCTGCACAGGGGCCGGCTAACTGCCGGCATCCTGCTCCTGGCGGTGTGTGCGGGGGTTGGCGGGGCACACGCGGTGACCGTGCTGACTCCGAAGACCTACGAAGCCCAGGCGTCAATGCTGATCACCGGTGGCGCTGCCGGCAGTCCCTCCGGGATTCTCGCGCAGAGTCTGGTGCCGACAATCGCCCGGCTGGCCGAAACCCGCGAAGTGGCTCTGGGCGCTGCAACCCAAGCCGGTCTGCCGGACAGCCAGGTGATCGGGCACATCACCGCGGCGTCCCAGCCCGGCATGCAGATCATCACCCTCACCGCCAGGGCCGGCGCAGCGGAGAAATCAGCCACCATCGTCAATGCGGCAGCGCACTTCCTGAGCACCAATCTGCCGACTTGGCTGAGCAAGGAGAAGGATGCGCCTACGGTACAGGTGCTCGACAAGGCGACATCGCCCATGCGACCTGTCACACCGATCCCGTTGCTCAACTACGCCCTGGGTGGATTGCTCGGCCTGCTGACCGGCATCGGCTTCACCTCGATGCACCGCCGTCTGGACGACCGGCTGCGCTGGCCCACCCAGATCGAAGCAGAACTCGGCCTGCCCGTCCTGGCGGCCATCTCCGGTCTGCCGCGCTGGCTGACCCGCCGCGGGGCCCGCTCTGCCTACCGTCGCAAGCGCGTCGCCGGCGCGGTCCGCGAAGCGGTCGCCACGCTCACCGTGCTGACGCACGCCTCAAACCACAAGCGGCTATTGGTCACTGGCGTCCGAGAGGACGGCAACAGGGCCATGGTGACAGCGCTGCTCGCGCTGGGTTTGGCCGAACGGCACGACCGTGTCACTCTCATCGACGGACACCTGCGCCGATCGGCACTCTCCCGTCACTTCCCGGAGACCGCAGAGCACAGTCTGCAGCAGGTACTCACTGACGCAGTTACGCCCCTCCCGCAGCAGTTGGCCTCCCCTGCGACGCTCAGTGTGCTGGCCGCCGAATCCACTGACGCGCTACAGGGCGCGAGGCTGCTCCGCAGCCAGCCGTTCGCCCAACTCCTGGACAAGGCCGCCACACAGAGCGACGTACTACTGGTACACGCCCCAGCGGTCCTCGACAGTGCGGATATCGCTGTACTGGCAAACCACACCGACGCCGCAGTGATCATGGTCCGCGCAGGAACTACCCGCACCGCCGAGGCCAGACGCGCGGTGCTGCTCCTGCAGCGGCTCGGCACCCCGATCGTCGGTGTCCTCATCATCAGTGCCACCGGACGCCGCCGGCACACTCTGGGATGGCCGCACAGCTCAACGGAGTCGGCCGTGACCTCGGCGCCCAGCCGACTGGTGCCGCTATCGCCTCATTTGAGCGCGGCATCCGTGTCCGCCGGTCTGAACCGACAGACAATCACCACTCTGAGCGATCAAACGTGCTAAGGCGTGGCAGGCACGACTTGGCATGGGTCCGAAGGGTAAAGGCTGTGGCAGCCATCTCGGTCTACCCGGTATACGCCACCTCGGCGCCCAGCTGGTCGAAGCGTCTCTCGACGATTGTGCACCAGGCGTGCCGACCGGCCTCGAGCGAGAACGTCCCGCCTTCTCCACGCGCTAGAACTCCAGCCTGGCTGGAGCCGCGTGCCCGGCCTTCACCCTGCTGGCCGTCGCGGCAACACCGTCAGTACCGGCGCGACCGCTGGTCCCGCCATCCACAGCCAACCCCCGTCCCCAGCAGCACAACCTGGAGGGAAGCAGATGGCCCAGCCCGACCTTGCCTCGCAGCAGCCCCGGCCGGCAACGGATGAGGATGATCCACGGCGGGTCTATCTCGACCTGCTCAAGCGGACGCTCACTCGTTACGCGTTCGGTGAGACGCGGCGCCCGATCGTCTTCCGGCAGGGGTTTGTCTTCCGCTGGCTCCACCTCCTCGCGAAGTACCCCGTCGAAAGGAAGCGATGGGAACTCGTTCGCCGGTGTCCGTTCGATGCTGAAGCTCGGTCGCAGGGCAGGGACTATCCGGCTGAGGCAGAGACGATGGTCGGGCTCAGTCGGCTGGACAATCTCGAGCAGTGCATCACCGACGTACTCGACCGAGATGTCGCCGGGGACTTGATCGAGACGGGAGTCTGGCGCGGAGGTGCGAGCATCTTCATGCGTGCGGTCCTGAAGGCCTATGGCGATCGGGATCGTGTCGTCTGGTGCGCGGACTCGTTCAACGGTCTTCCGAAGCCAGACGCAGCGCTACATCCTGATGATGCCGAGGACGCGCTCTGGGACCAATCGATCCTGGCGGTTTCCCTGGACGAGGTGAGGAGCAACTTCGAGCGGTACGGGCTGCTCGACGAGCGAGTCAAGTTCCTGCCCGGCTGGTTCAAGGACACTCTCCCCACGGCACCCATCGAGAAGCTCTCGGTGCTGCGGCTCGACGGGGACCTTTACGAATCGACGATGGTGGCGCTGCAGTCGCTCTATCCGAAACTGACGGTCGGCGGCTATGTCATCGTCGACGACTACCACGCGATCCGTGGCTGTCGGCGAGCCGTGGACGACTTCCGTTCCCAGCACGGCATTGAGGACGAGATGCTGCGGGTCGACTGGACATGCGTCTTCTGGCGCAGATCGAAATGACGCGTCCTGAGTCAACCTCGATTCGTCAGTGGTGATCGCTGCTGGTGGTGCCGGCCGGGAGGGGCCGGTCAACGGGTACGTCCTTGACGCAGTGCACAGCCAGATCGGCCTCCCCGGCGAGCAGGGCGGCGTCCACTTCCTTCGTGAACGCGCCCTTCCCGTCCAGCTTCGCGAGATCGCCCATCCACCGGTCGCCGGACGTGGTTACAGGGACGACCTCCGTGCGAATGCCGGGGTGGAGCGCGGCCAGCTCGGTACGGACGCGATCCACCTGGGCGAGGGCCATGGGGGAGGAGCGCGAGACGATACGGATCAGCTCAGGGGCAGACATGCTGTCCACGATAGAGCGTCAGATTTCCACGCTGCCGCACGCTGCCCGCCGTTCCGCCGGCGATGCCGTACCCGGTCAGACCTCCAGGGTCCATGCGGGCGAGTCCCGCGGCGGGGCTTGGCGGATCCGCCATGGGGAGCGATCGGCGTCGGGCTCCCAGTAGGGCACGTCCCCCTCGTAGTAGAGGCCGTAGGCCCAGTGTTCGGGGTCCTCGTGGGCGAGCAGGTCGGGCCACTCGTCGAAAACCTGATGGCCCCACGCCTGGTTGATGCGTGCCACGGCCTCGGCCCGGGAGATCCCGAAGAGAGTCACCAGTTCTTCGGCGACTTCGCCGAGGTATTCCTGCATTTCCGGCACTGCGGGCATGATGAACTCGGACACGGCTGAAACTCCTAACGGACCAGGGATCGGGTGAACAGTTCAGCCGCCTGAGAAGAGAAGATCGCGATCTGGTGTCCCTTGAAGACACCGTCCGCGCCGCGGCGGAAGGCCCTGAGGTTCAACAGCATGGGGCCTTCCACCATCTCGAAGCTGTGCATGGCACCGCCATTGCGGTGATGCCTGATGAATTCGGCCAGATCGTCGCTGGGGCCGTGGAAGATCTTACTCGTGAGGGTGTCGAGCTCACTCTTCGGGACACGGAAGTGCAGTACCTCCGCTGTGTCGCCCGCCCTGTCGGCCAGCCTGGTGGCCCATTGCCGGGCCTGGTTGGCATCACTCGTGACATAGAAGCCGCCTTGGCCGAAGTCCATGGCCCGGGTGCTGAAGGTGGGATCGATTCCGTTCCTGAGGATTCCGTCCAGGCCGGATCCCGTGGTGCCGTGGTAGAGATCCACCACGCATGCCGTGAGGCCCAGCGGATCGGACCAGTTGAGCGGGTTGGAGACGTAGCTGTGGGGATTGGGGGCGGCGGTGAGACCGAGAGGGTCCGGGCTGAGATATCGCGCGGTCCCGGGCTCGTAATAGCGCTGATAGTTGTAGTGCAAGCCGGTTTCGGCGTCGTAGTACTGCCCGGGAAAGCGCAGCGGGCAGTCCGCGGCTGCGGGGGGCGCGCCGCCGAGTGGTGATCCCCACAGTGTCGACCGGTTCTTCCAGACGATCACGCCGTATACGTCGACCATTTCGGTCGGTGTGCCGACCGGATCGGTGACGATGGCGTAGAAGCGCTCGTCGATCTCGTCCTGGGGAGCATCGCGCAACGAGGAGCGGACCGTTTGTGCGACGGGGATATCGCCGTGTTCCCAATCCCAGGTCGTCGTGGTCTCCGCTGTTGTCTGTTCGGCGAGGCGCGTGCCGTCCCAGACGAATTCCGTCCTTTCGAGGGCAGTCGACCTGTCGTCGGCGAGGTGCGACTTGGAGATCCGGCGGCCGAGCGGGTCGTACTCGTAGTGCCAGTCGCTGCCGTCCGGGGTGGTGACGTCGGTGAGCCGGTCCTCGGCGTTCCAGGTGTAGTGCCAGACGCGGCTGCCACCCGAGAGAAGCTTCTGCGTACGTCTGACGACGCGGCCCTGATCGTCGTGCGCGTAACTGACGCGCCCGGCTCGCTGGATGAGCGTTCCGTTGTAGGACCGGTCGCCCGGTTCCGGGTCGCTGCGATCGCCGGCTGACAGCGTCGCGTCGGCGAGGTTGCCGGCGGCGTCGTATACGTACGCTTCGGTCCAGTCGGTACCGTTGACGGCGGTAACGCGGCTCGTGGAATCCAGCTCGAAGTGGCGGAAGTCCCCTGACGCGTCATCGATGGATGTGAGACTTCCGTCCGCGGCGTGCGTGAAGGTCCGGCGTTCCGCCGACCGGGACTTCGGGCCACGAGCCGACAGCGTCTGTGTCGTGGAACGGTTGAGGTCGTCCCACTGCCAGTTGAGGGTGACGCCCCCCAGGTCGCGCTCGATCTCCCGGCCCGCTTCGTCGTAGGCGAACCGCACGGTGTGGCTGCCCGATCGCAGGGACAGCGGCCTGCCGGTGGTGCCGAATTCCCAGACGCTCAGGACGCCGCCCGGTGTGGTGCGCCGGGTACGGCGGCCGATCGCGTCGTAACTCGACAAAATGGTACGACCGTTGACCTTCTCGGCCAGAATGCGGCCGAGGGGATCCAGTTCCCGGGACAGGTCGGCAACGGGGCTGGTGGCGCGTTGCAGACGTCCGAGCGCGTCGTGAACGAAGTCGGTGACGACACCACCGGCATTCTGCCGGGTGACGTTGCCCAGGGCATCGCGCTCGAATCGGATACTCTGCCGGGCCCCGTTGACGCGTTCCGTCAACTGGCCGGCGGCGTCGTAGTGGTAGCTGAGTGTCCGGCCGTTGAAGTCTGTCTCCCCGGTGAGGCGGCCCGCGGGATCGTACGCGTAGCTCCAGACGCGGCCCAGCGGATTGGCGACCGCCACCAGCCGTAGCTCCGTGTCGTAGGTGAACTCGTATCGGGTGCCGTCCGGTTCCGTACGAACGGAGCACAGGTCGAAATGGGTGTTCTCGTATCGCGTTACGCGTCCGCTGCCGGAGCGGTGCTCGACGGGGTTTCCCTCGGCGTCGTACGACCATTGCTCGACGGCTCCGTCCGGAGCTGTGCGCCAGTCGATCCGTCCCTCGCCCGTCCAGCCGACGCTTGTGGACGCCCCGAAGGCGTCAGCGGCTTCCACCATGCGTCCGAAGGCATCGCGCGTGATCCGGATCGTGCTGCCACTCACGTCGGTGATCGCCGCGGGAAGACCGGCGGAGTCATTGACCACAACCTGCTGCACGGCGCCGAACGCGTCGATGACGCTGGTCAGGCCGCCGCGTTCGTCGTACGTGAACGTGGTCGTGGTGCCGAGCGCATCGGTTGCGGACGTACGGTTCCCGACGGCGTCATAGAAGGAGAGGGCGCGTGTTCCGTCGGGCTGGGTGATCGCCACGGGCAGGTTGAGTTCGTTGTACTCGATCGTCGCGGAGCTGCCGTTGGGCCGGATCGCCGTAGTGAGGTTCCCGGCGCTGTCGTACGCGCAGTTCGTCGTGCGGCCGAGGGGGTCGGTCCGGGTGAGCAAACGGTCGAATCGATCCCAGCTCAGGAGGGTGGTCCGGCCCAGCGGATCGGTTTCGCGGATGAGTTGGTACTGATCGTTGAACTGGAACGTGGTGGCGTGACCGAGGGAGTTCGTCGCGACCGTGGTGCGGGCGCCGGGATCGTACGCGTAGCGGTAGTTCAGGATCCCTTCGGATCCTGTCGTGCCCACACAGCGTCCTTCTGCGTCGTACTCATAGCCGTACGCGGTCCCTGTCCGGTCCTCCCAGCCGGTGATCCGGCCGCGACCGTCGTAGCTGAAGGTGAGCGGCAGGCCGGAGGAGTCATAGATCCGGGTGACGTTGCCGTCGCTGTCGTATGCGTATCCCATCAAGAGCGGCTGTTCGGGATCGCTGAGCAGGCGCAGGGCGGTGACCCGGCCGTCGGCTGTCTCGATTCCGATGTGATATCCCCCCGAATGGCGTAAGCCGAGGGGTGCCGCGTCCGCGGAGTAGGTAAAGGTCGTGCGGTTGTTGTACCGGTCTCCGACCGACGTAAGGAGCAGCTCGGCCGTTCCGGCGTGGGGGGTGAAACGGAGAGTCCGGCCGGACTCGGGTATTCGGACCGACATGTCGCCGGTCTTTTCGCCGTCCCAGGTCAAGGGCCATCTGGGACCTTCGACAGGCATGATGGAGAGACCCGCGCTGGGAACGGGGTAGTGCAATACCATCCCGTCCTCAGTGGTGAAGCGCACCCCCTGGTCGTCGAGATGAAGCCGCTGGTCCAGCGTTGAGGCCCAGGACCTGCCGAACCAGCGGCCCGCCCGATTCGAGGAGCGAAAATGGCGTTCCAATGTGAGCGGCAGGACACCGGGGAGTTGGAGATCCGTGGCCGACATGACCATCTCGCCACTCGCCACGTCGATGGGGTCGCCACAGGTGAAGAGCTTCTTCATCTCGCGTCCCATTTGGCGTATGCTCTCCGCTCCCTTACGAACACTGTTGGCGATGTTCTCCAGGGCTTTGCCGCTCTTGAGGAGCGCGGGCAGGCCCTTGGCCATCTTGGCGAGGCCGCCGAGGGTGGTCAGGCCCTTGAACATCGGAATGCAGTCCAGGGCGGCGAAGAACACATCCCACAGGCCGGCTTTGCCCTGGGCGTATTTGATGAGGGTGTCGGCGAAGACGACCAACGCTGCGGCCAGCACGATCCACGCCAGCGGCCCACCAATGATCATCACAATGACGCCGAGCACGGCGACGATGACCTTGCAGATGGCGACGATGTCGCCCCAGTGGTCGACGACCCATTCGACCACCTTCTCCCACCAGGTCTTGTTTCTGATCCCCGCGTCGGACGCCTCGTGCAGGGCGTGTTCTGCGGTGCTCGCGGCGGTGTCCCGCAGGTGCGCGGCCTGCGCCGCGAGTTCCTTGGCCGCGTCCAGGCGCTGCTGGGCGTCGTGCACGGCGGAGTTGGCGGAGTTCTGCGCGTTGGTGGCATCCAGCGCATTACGGGTGGCGGTCCGGACCTCGTCAGCCGACGGCGGCGCCACACCCGGTTTCGGATCGGCCCGGTACTCCTTGGACTTGTCGCCCGCCCGCTTCACCCAGTCGCTGGTGTTGGTCTGGGTGGTCTTGGCCGCGTCCAGATCCTGCCGCGCGGTCCGCCCGCGGGCCAGGGCGCGGTCGGCGTCGGCCTGCGCGGTCTCCAACTTCGGCCAGTACGTACCCAGGGCACCCGACGCCAGCCGGTAGGACCGCTCCAACTTGTCCAGCTCGCCCGGCAGATCACCGAACTGCTTGCGGTACTCGTCGGCCGCTAACCCCGCCCAGTCCTGAACCGCGTTGTTCCCGCCCAGTCCCCGCACCGACCGTAACGCGGAGGAGACGTCATCCGCGAAGTCCCCGAGTTTGCGGGCGAGTTCCTTCACCTCGTACGGGTCACCCGGCACCGGATCCCGGTCCAGATCCAGCACATGCCAATCCGTCGGCCGGTTCGCCACCGTTTAACCCCCATGAGTCGTTACCTTCTGGGCGATTCTTTCACTTTCGCCCCAGACGTTTCTACGACACGTGTGCGACAGCACACCGTGATGCCGGGATCAGCCCAGGGACAGGACGACAAGGACTGCCGTGGCCGCCGTCTCGCACAGGGCGCCGAACACGTCGCCGGTGACGCCGCCGAAGCGGGTGCGGCAGTGGCGGAGGAGCAGTTCGGCCGCGGCGAGGGCGATGAGGGCGGCGAGGCCGAAGTGGAGGGCGGAGGAGGGGCCGAAGAGGAGGCCGGCCGCCGCTGAAACGGCGACGGTGGCGGCGGCGGTGAGGCCGGCGGTGCGGAGCGGGACGGCTCCGGCGACGGCGGCGCCCAGGCCGTCGGGGCGGGCCGGGGGGACGCCGTCGCGGCAGGCCAGTGTCATGGCCGTACGGGCCACGACGGCGGACACCGCGGCCGCGGCGGCGCCGCGGGACCAGCTGTCGGTGTAGAGGGTGGCGAGGCACGCGACTTGGGTGAGGAGGACGAAGAGCAGGGTCAGGACGCCGAAGGGGCCGATGTCGGACTGCTTCATGATCCGCAGGGCGTCCTCGGCGGGCTTGCCGCTGCCGAGGCCGTCGGCGGTGTCGGCCAGGCCGTCCAGGTGCAGACCGCGGGTGAGGGCGGCGGGGACGGCCGCGGTGGCGACGGCGGCGAGCAGCGGGGAGGCGCCGAGCAGGAGCAGCAGACCGCCGGCCGCGGCGGCGCTCAGGCCGGCCACCGCGCCGACGAGCGGCGCGCACAGCATCCCGCCGCGCGCGGCCGACCGGTCCCAGCGGCCGACCGCCACGGGGAGCACGGTGAGGGTGCCGAAGGCGAAGCGCACTGAGTCGGTGGCGGAGGCGGCGGAGGCGGCGGAGGTGGCGGAGGCGGCGGGCGCGGGCTCGGCGCCGGGGCGGTCGGAGTCGGTCACCGCGTGAGGCTACCCCGGGGCCCCCGGGCGGACCCCGCTACGGCGGGAGCCGAACGGCCGCCGCCTCCCGTCGCCGGCGGAGCCGGCCCTCCAGGCCGCACAGCAGGAGCGTCGCGACGATCGCCGTCAGATGCTCGAAGCCCGCGAGGTTCACGATGAAGACGACCTCGGCGAGCATCGCGAGGATCAGCACGCCCAACGTCCACCACGCGCGGTACCGGCAGGCGACGTAGACCCCGAGGGCCACGACCGCCGCCGAGGGGCCGGTGTCGCGCACGACGAGGGTGGAGACCGGGAGCCCCAGGAAGCCGTCGGGGCCGACGGACAGCGAGTAGCGGGCGAAGGACGTGCCGGCGAGCGTGGCGAGGAACCCGATACCGAGGGTGTGCACCCTGCCGACCGTCATCTCGGCGATGCCGAAGACGATGACGACCTGAGCGATCAGCCCCCACACGGGCAGGGAAGGGTCGGGCACGAAGAGTGAGAGCGGAGTGCGAAGCAGCGCCTCCCACCACGGGAGCGTCGCGTAGACGCCGCCGACCCGGTTGACCCAGTCGTGCCCGGCTGCGCCCGAGTGCTGTATCACCTGCAGCGCCAGGATGAACGCGCACGAGCCGAGGGTCAGCGGGATCGCGCGCAGTCTCTTCGTCCGCACCTCGAACTGGATGTCCCCGAAGACTCCCCCCCATTCGACGTGTGCGAAGTCGCGGAGCCGCTTGCTGAATGGGCTCACCGGCTGCCGGCCCGGTCACGGTCGCGTCTGCGCAACGGGGACGGCAGCCAGGGCGCCTCGAGGAATCCCTCGGCGCGGGCGCTGGCGATACCGATCCGCGGCAGCTCGCTGGTCTTGCCGAACAGCAGGTAGCGCGGCTCCCAGATGGGCCGGTACTTGGCGTTGGCACGGTAGAGCGACTCGATCTGCCACCAGCGGGAGAAGAACGTCAGCAGCGAGCGCCAGATCCGCAGCACCGGCCCGGCGCCGAGCTTCGAGCCGCGTTCGAACACCGAGCGGAACATCGCGAAGTTCAGCGAGATCTGCCGCACCCCCACCTCGTCGGCGCGCTGGATCAGCTCGATGACCATGAATTCGATCAGCCCGTTCTCGGAGTCACGGTCGCGGCGCATCAGGTCCAGCGACAGCCCCTCGGGACCCCAGGGGACGAAGTTGAGCAGCGCGCGCGGCACGCCCTCGCCGTCATGGCACTCGACCATGACGCAGCGTCCGTCGGCGGGGTCGCCGAGCCGGCCGAGCGCCATGGAGAAGCCGCGTTCGGTCTCGCCGTCGCGCCAGTGGTCGGCGCGCTCCAGCAGCTCGTCCATCTCCGCTGCGGGGATGTCGTCGTGACGGCGGATCCGGACCGTGTAGCCGGATCGTTTGACGCGGTTGTACGCCTGCCGCACGGTGCGCATCGCGCGGCCGTCGAGAGTGAACTCGGCGGTCTCGACGATCGCCTCGTCGCCGATCTCCAGGGCGTCCAGGCCGTGCCGGGCGTAGATCACACCGGCTTCCTCGCTCGCGCCCATCACCGCGGGCACCCAGGCGTGGGCGCGGGCCTCGGCCAGCCAGGCGTCGATGGCGCCGGGCCAGGCCTCGGGGTCGCCGATCGGGTCGCCGGAGGCCAGCGACACCTCGCCGACGACGCGGTAGGCGATGGCGGACTTCTCGCTCGGCGACCAGATGACGCTCTTGTCGCGGCGCAGCGCGAAGTAGCCGAGCGAGTCCCGGTCGCCGTAGCGGTCCAGGAGGCCGCGCAGTTTTCCCTCGTCCAGCGGGCCGAGCAGCGCCCGGCCGCGCGGCGAGCGGAACGCCACGTACAGCACGAGCAGGAACAGCAATGCACTCATGACATTGATGACGACATCCACCCACCCGGGCGTTGAGATGTTCGCGTAATTGTCGTCATTCGGATCGAGCGCGATCATGCGCATGATCGCGTAACGGAAGCTGGACCCGAAGGCCGAGCCGCGCTCGGTGTTGGTGGCGGTGACCAGGAGCACGCTGATCAGGGAGCCCACGATGAGGCCGCCGACGGCGACGAAGACGGCGTGCCGGGGGTTGGCGCGGTCGCCCTTGGCGCGGAACTCGCGGCGGCCGACGAGCAGGGCGGCCACGAAGGAGCCGGTCAGGCCCAGGGTGATCCAGTTCTGGACGTGGCCCCGGTACTCGGGGAACGCCATCGACAGGGCGAGCACCAGCAGGAACAGCCCGCTCAGTACGAGATTGAGCACCCAGGCGGGCCTCTTGCGGCGCCGCATCGTGCTGGCGAAGAAGAGGGCGAACACCCCGGTGGTGAAGCCGGAGGTGAGCAGATAGGGGGTGAAGAAGTCCTCGACGTTGTGCCGCCGGATGTCGGCGCCGAAGGAGACCCACACCGCCCCGAGGAAGTTGAGGAAGGCGACAACCCGCAGATACCAGACGGCGTAGGCAGCGCTGCGCTGCCGCCAGAGGTGCGGGTGGCCCTCCCCGTCCTGCGCGGTGACGTCGGCGGGAAGCTCGGCCGGGTCGCAGTCCAGAGCCATGTCGATCACCCGGACCTGCGCGCCGTACTGACGGGCCAGCACGTTCACGGCCGCGCCGCCGTCGAGCACCGTCCGCACCAGCGCGACCGCGGTGCCGGCCTCGTGCGCCGAGACGCGCAGGCCCGCGACGCCGTGGTCCCCGGCGAAGAGCAGCACCCGGGGCCGGGCGATCGGCCGCGCCGGCACCTGCCCCTGGGCCGCCGACAGCCACTCGGCCAGCTCCGCGGGCTTGCCGAGCGCCCCCGCCGGGCTCACCAGCCGCTGCCAGCGGTCTTGCGCCTCACGGCGTACGCCGGCGTCGGGACGCTCCACCAGGGAGCCGAAGTCATCGAGATTCAGGCCGCTCATTCGCCGCACAGTACCGGCATCGCCTCCGGCGCGGCTGCCTCGACCCCGCCACCGGTACGCCGGGCGGCGGGCTCGCAGGGGGGAGGGCGCGACAACCCTCTACGCGAGGGGACGGGATCGCAGCCGCGGAGGGCGAAGGAACACTCGACGTGAGGGGACGGGATCGTAGGCGTGGGGGTCCGAAATGCTGCCGGGCTATTTGATGGGCCGCCTGGAACGTAAAGAGGCGATTTCGGACCCCCACGCCGGAGAGCCCGGCCCCGACCCCCGGCCCCGGGTCACCCCCGAAGCGGCAGCGCCTGGCCGGCGACGACCAGCAGGACGTGTTCGGATTCCGCGGCCACCGCGGCGTTCAGCCGTCCCAGTTCGTCGCGGAAGCGGCGGCCCGACGCCGTCGCCGGGACGATGCCCGAGCCGACCTCGTTGCTGACCGCAACGGCGGTGCGCCGGGTGGCGCGCCACGCAGCCGCCAACTCGCCAGTGCGGGCGTGCAGTTCGCGTTCGCCGCCCGACACCCACTTCTCGTCGTCCCAGGCGTCCACAGCGTCCATCGCGGCCGTCAGCCACAGCGCCAGGCAGTCGATCAGCAGCGGAGGGCCGTCCACCGCTAGCAGCGGCACCAGGTCGCAGGTCTCCGTGCTGGCCCATGATCCCGGCCGGCGCTCGCGGTGCAGCGCGACGCGGCGCGCCCACTCCTGGTCGCCTTCCCTGCCGCCTCCGGTGGCCACATAGAGGACGTCGGCGAAGCCGGCGAGCCGCCGCTCGGCCTCGGCGGACTTGCCGGAGCGGGTGCCGCCCAGCACCAGCGTGCGGCGCGGCACGTCCGGCACCGCGTGGTAGTCGCCGGCCGTCAGCGTCGTCCCGTCGGGGACGGCACGCGCGCCGAGGGCGGCGAGCCGGCGCCGCAGTTCGGCTCCCGGCGGCACGCTGTGGTCGAGATGCACGGCGACGACGTCCGTCGTCCCGCCGACGGCGCCGGCGGCGCGCAGCCTGGCCAGCGCGTCGGGCCGGGCGACCGCGTCGAGCAGCACCACGTCGTACGGCGCGGGAGCCTCCTGGACCCCGGCGGGGGCGCAGCCCGGTGGCAGATAGAGCATCCGCATCCCGTCCGGCCCCTCGACCTCGTAGCCGGTGCCGGGCGCGTCCATGGACACCGCCCGCACCCGGTGCCCGGTCAGCAACGTCAGCTCCTGCCCGTCGGGTACGCGGCCGGGCGCGGGCAGCCCGGCGGGGATCTCCACCGCGGGCCCGTCGTGCGGGTGCGACAGCAGTGCCTGCCGTACACCGCTGAGCGAGTGCCCGGCGCGGGCGGCCGCGAAGGCCAGACCGGGGGTGAGATCGAGCAGCAGCACGCCGTCCACGAGGACGGCGGTCGCGGCGCGGGCCTCGTCGCGGTCACGTATGGCGCCGGCACAGGCGGCGCAGGGGCAGTCGGTCAGGGGCAGGCCCTCGGGGCCTCCGGTGCCGAGCAGAGTCAGTTCCACCCCCCGATGGTCTCGCGTCCGCGAAGGCCGGGCTCGTCAGGTCCGCCATGCGGTTAGTCTGCGGGACAGGCACCCGCAGGATCAGCAGCACCTGTGGACTGCACCTGTGGACAGCAGCTGTGGACCGAGGACCGAGGAGAAACACATGGCGTGGACGTGGCGGTTCGAAAAGGCCGACGGCACCGAGGTTCCGCCCGCGGTGCAGCCCGAGGAGTTCACCACCCAGGGTGACGCCGAGTCGTGGATCGGCGAGCTGTGGAAGGAACTGATGGAGGGCGGCGCCGACCAGGTCGTGCTCTTCGACGGGGAGACCAAGATCTACGGCCCGATGAGCCTGCACGGCGAGACGGAGTGACGTAGCCCGTACCGGGCGGGGCGGCCCGTACCGGGCCGGCCCGTACCGGGCCGGGGCCTCCGGGTCGCTGGCGGACGTGGTGCGGGCGGATCGCGGCGGGATTCGCCTCGGCCGTCTTCGCCGCCGCACGCCTGCGATCCCTGCCCCTGGTGTGGAAAGTTGCGGCCGGTCAGATCGAGCCGAGGGTTGCCTCGGCCGTTTTCGGCGTGCCGCCGCGTTCGAAGCTCACCTGGACCTTGTCGCCCGGTTTGTGGGTTGCGAGGGCCTCGGTCAGGGATTGCATTGTGGTGACGGGGGTGCCGCCGAGCGCGGTGATGACGTCGCCGGCCGCCAGTCCGGCCTTGGCGGCGGCCCCGCTGTCGACCACTGACACCACGGCGACGCCGGACGGCTGGAGATTGTCGCCGACGACGGTGCGCGCGGTGATCCCCAGTGCGGCCCGGCCCGAGTTGGTCACCTTGCCGTCCTTGATGATCTGGCCCGCGATGTTGCTGACGGTCGAGGACGGGATCGCGAAGCCGATGCCGGGTGCCGCGCCCGCGCCCATCTGCGGGTCGGTCGCGGCCAGCGTCGGGATGCCGATGACCTCGTTGTCGAGGTTGACCAGGGCGCCGCCGCTGTTGCCCGGGTTGATCGCGGCCGAGGTCTGCACCATGTTCGCGATGGTGGCCCCCGTCGCGCCGTTGCTGCTGCCCTCGCTGACGGTCCTGCCGACGGCCGAGACGATGCCCTGGGTGACGCTGCCGGACAGCCCGAGCGGATTGCCCATGGCCAGCACGATCTGGCCGACCTCCACCTTCGCGGAGTCGCCGAACTTCGCGGGCTTGAGGTCCTTCGGAGGACTGCTGAGTTTGATCACCGCGAGGTCCTCCGCCGGGTAGGAGGAGACCAGCACCGCGTCCAGCGGATTCCCGCCGGTGACCAGGGTGACGGAGAATTTCTGAGCGCTGCCCACGACATGCGCGTTGGTGACGATGTTGCCCTGGCTGTCGTAGACGATGCCCGAGCCCAGGTCCGAGTCCGTGGTGATCTGGACGACGGAGGGGAGCACGTTCTTCACGACGCTCTGGTACTCGCGCTGCAGCTGATCGCCCGAGGCGGGCGCCGCGGCCGATGACGTCGGGGCGGACGGGCTCGGCGAGGAGGAGGCGGTGGCGGGTTTGTCGGAACCGGAAGTGCAGGCCGCCAGCAGCGCCGCCGCGCAGACAGCGGCGGCACAGGGCCGCAGCAGGCGGCGGCGGGCGGCCGAAGGGCGTGTCATGGATCCACTCATGACCGAAGTGTCCCTTTAGTGAGGGAAGAACGACCGGATTCGACGCCCGATCGGGTTGTCTTCATGCGAGGGGCCGGGATCGCGGCCGCGGAGGGCGCAACAACCCTCCCGCGCCGGAGAGCCCGGCCCCGACCGGGCAGAACCGCGCGCCAGCAGGGCGCAGCGCTACGCGCGCACCCCGCACAGATGCAGCAGCGCCGCCACCGCGCGGTACGGATCCGTCCGCCCGGCCAGTTCCTCGGCGGCCAGCAGCGGCTCGAGACCGGAGGGATCCGGCACCGGAGCGTCGTCCGGCACGGCGTCGGTGAGTACCCGCACCCCGTACCAGGCGTGTATCGGCGTGCCGAGCCCGCTCAGCGTCGCGGTGACGGCCTCCCGCCGGTCGGCGCGCACCTCCAGCCCGATCCGGTTGGTGTACAGCTCGCTGCCGAACGCGTCCAGCGCCCCGGCCCAGTCCCCGAGCAGCCCCGGCCGCATGGCCAGCGCGTCACCGTTGCGCACGAGCAGCGACAGCAGTCCGCCGGGCGCGAGCACCCGGGCCAGCGCCGCCAGCATGGGATCGGGCTCGGTCATGTACATCAGCACGCCGTGGCAGAGCACGAGGTCGAAGCTGCCGGGGCCGAAGTGCCGGCCGGTCTCGCGGCCGTCGCCCTCCTGGAGGGCGACCCGCTCGCGTATGCCCTCCGGCTCGACGGCCAGCGCGGCGCGCAGCGCGTCGAGCATCGCCGGGTCGGACTCCAGCCCGGTCACCTGATGGCCGGCGCGCGCAAGCCGCAGTGCCTGGGTGCCCTGGCCGGGGCCGACATCGAGCACTCGCAGCCGCCGGCCGACGGGGAAGCGGGTCGTGATCTGCTCGTCGAGCTGTCGTGACACCAGCTCCTGGCGGACGATGTTGCGCAGGCCGCCGAGCCCGTTCAGCCAGGCGGCCGCTCCACCGTCGAACCCGGATCTGCCGGTGCTCAGAGCTTCACGCCGCGCTTGACCATCGGCTTCGGCAGTCGCAGCCGGCGCATCTGCAGCGTGCGCATGAGGGCATAGGCCACCGCGCCGCGCAGGTTCTTGTCCGGGAAGCGGGTGCGCAGCTGCTTCCTGAGCAGGATCACGGTGATGACGGAGTCGACCAGGATGAGGACGATCACCACCATCCACAGCAGCAGCGAGAGGTTCCGCAGCTGGGTGTTCTGGATCATGCTCAGCACGAGGATGACCACCGCGAGCGGCAGGAAGAACTCGGCTACGCGGTAGCGCGAGTCGACATGGTCCCGGACGAACTTGCGCACCGGACCCTTGTCTCGCGCCGGCAGGTAGCGCTCATCGCCACCGGCCAGCGCCTCGCGCTGCTTGGCCATCTCGGCGCGGCGCGCTTCGCGTGCCTGCTTGCCGGCCGCCTTGCGGTCGGTCGGCACCGTGGCACGGGTGCGGCGCTGGCCCTGGGCCTCGTTGCGCTTGGGTGTGGGGCGACCCTTGGGAGCCTGCGGGTCGCGGGCCTGGTCCTCAAGCACCGTGGTGGTTGAGGCCTGCTCATCTGGGGAACGACGTCGGAACACGACTCCAGGTTACGTGTCCCGGAGCGGTTACCCCAGCCCTCACCTACTCCTTGGGCCTTAGGTCACCGAACCGTGATCGTCCCTAGGGAGGAGCGCATCCGCCGCCGAACAGTGCGGTAATGGAACCAGGGCCCGTACTGTGGGGTCTGTAGAGGTGCTGGAGCTGTAGTCCGAGAAGGGGGCGCGCGAGGCCCATGAGCGGTGTCATGAAGCGGATGGGATTGATTTTCCGCGCGAAGGCCAACAAGGCCCTGGACAGGGCCGAGGACCCGCGCGAGACGCTTGACTACTCGTACCAGAAGCAGCTGGAACTGCTGCAGAAGGTACGCCGGGGTGTGGCCGATGTCGCCACCTCGCGCAAGCGCCTGGAGCTGCAGCTCAACGAGCTGCAGAAGAAGTCGTCGACCTATGAGGACCAGGGCCGCAAGGCCCTCGCCCTGGGTCGTGAGGACCTGGCCCGCGAGGCGCTGTCGCGCCGGGCCGCGCTGCAGCAGCAGGTCACCGACCTGGAGACGCAGCACCAGACGTTGCAGGGCGAGGAGGAGAAGCTCACCCTCGCGTCGCAGCGGCTGCAGGCCAAGGTGGATGCCTTCCGCACCAAGAAGGAGACCATCAAGGCCACGTACACCGCGGCCCAGGCGCAGACCAAGATCGGCGAGGCGTTCTCCGGCATCTCCGAGGAGATGGGCGACGTCGGCATGGCGATCCAGCGCGCCGAGGACAAGACCGAGCAGCTGCGCGCGCGGGCCGGTGCCCTCGACGAGCTGATGGCCTCCGGCGCTCTCGACGACCAGAGCGGGCTGCAGAAGGACGACATCCAGGCCGAGCTGGACCGGCTGTCCGGTGGCACGGATGTCGAGCTTGAGCTGGCCCGTATGAAGGCCGAACTGGCCGGCGGCACCCCGCAGCAGGCCATCGAGGGCGGCAAGCAGCCCGAGGACAAGCCCCGGATGGACAAGCAGTAACGCCGACAGGCCAACGCCAAGCCGACAAGGAGGCGCCGTCATGATCGTAAGGATCATGGGGGAGGGACAGTTGAGGATGGCGGACATCCACCTCGCCGGTCTCAACAAGCTGGACGACAAGCTGCTCGCCGAGATAGAGAGCGGTGACGAGGAGGGCTTCCGCAAGACGCTGGGAGTCCTGCTCGAGGCAGTCCGTAAGCTGGGCGAACCGCTGCCCGACGCCTCCCTGGAGCCGTCGGAACTGATCCTTCCGGCCCCCGACGCCTCGCTCGCCGAGGTCAAGGCGATGCTCGGCGACGGCGGACTCATCCCGGGCTGACCCCGGCGCCGGATCCCGCACCCTCGTAGTACCGCTCGCGGAAGGGCGGGCCGGATTCCTGAGGAATCCGGCCCGCCCTTCCGTCGTGTGAGCGGCCGCGACGCCGGAGGCGTTACGGCAGCGCCAGCATCTGCTCCAGGGCCAGTTTCGCGAAGCGCTCGGTCTCCTCGTCGACCTGGATGCGGTTGACGACCTTGCCGTCCGCCAGCGACTCCAGCGTCCACACCAGGTGCGGCAGGTCGATGCGGTTCATCGTCGAGCAGAAGCAGACGGTCTTGTCGAGGAAGACGATCTGCTTGTCCGGGTGGGCCTTGGCGAGCCGCCGGACCAGGTTCAGTTCGGTGCCGATCGCCCACGCGGAGCCGGCCGGAGCCGCGTCCAGCGCCTTGATGATGTACTCCGTCGAACCGACGTAGTCGGCGGCGGAGACGACCTCGTTCTTGCACTCGGGGTGCACCAGGACGTTCACGCCGGGTATCCGGGCGCGGACGTCCTCGACCGACTCGACCGAGAAGCGCCCGTGCACGGAACAGTGGCCGCGCCACAGGATCATCTTGGCGTCTCGCAGCTGCTCGGTGGTCAGGCCGCCGTTCGGCTTGTGCGGGTTGTAGAGGACGCAGTCGTCGAGCGACAGTCCCAGGTCGCGCACCGCGGTGTTGCGCCCCAGGTGCTGGTCGGGAAGGAAGAGCACCTTCTCGCCCTTGGCGAATGCCCACTCCAGCGCGCGCTCGGCGTTGGAGGAGGTGCAGATCGTGCCGCCGTGCCGGCCGGTGAACGCCTTGATGTCGGCGGACGAGTTCATGTAGGAGACGGGCACGGTGGCGTCGGCCACACCCGCCTCGGTCAGCACGTCCCAGCACTCGGCGACCTGCTCGGCGGTGGCCATGTCGGCCATCGAGCAGCCGGCGGCCAGGTCCGGGAGGATCACGGCCTGCTTCGCCGATGTGAGGATGTCCGCGGACTCGGCCATGAAGTGCACGCCGCAGAAGACGATGTACTCGGCCTCCGGGCGGTCGGCCGCGTCCCGTGCGAGTTTGAACGAGTCGCCGGTCACATCGGCGAACTCGATCACCTC
This sequence comes from Streptomyces sp. PH10-H1, assembly GCF_030063355.1. Taxonomy (GTDB): domain Bacteria; phylum Actinomycetota; class Actinomycetes; order Streptomycetales; family Streptomycetaceae; genus Actinacidiphila. Next base: position 108,411 of record NZ_JASISZ010000006.1, on the reverse strand, counting down.
GTCGCGCTGGTAGTGGTGCCCCAGGATGAAGACCCTGGACCCGAGCTTGGCCTTGGCGGCGCGGGCGCGCTCGACCAGGTCGGGATCGGAAGCGGCCGGCAGGTCGCCGGGGCAGTCCACACCGCGCTCACTGCGGGGGTCGGACTCCCGCCCGAGCAGCAGCAGGGCGAGCGGCGTGGGCTGGACATCCAGCACATCCAGCGGTTCTGTGGTGGTCACGGGCCCGGAGCCCTTTCTGTGCAGCACAGCCTTTTCGTCTACCTGACGTTATCTATGATAGCCCGTTCGTGTCAGATTGACGATGGGGGTTGCGTCAATGTGACGCATTCCGTTCCCGGCCCGGTGTGTGCGAGCATTGACGGGGATAAGACGTATCGGACCCGGAATGAATCCGGGGGGCCACCGGTTACGAGTTGATGGCAGCAGATCCGAACAACCCGGGAGTGAAGCAGATGTCGGTTCAGGACGAGACCACCGCCGAGACCACCGCGAACGACGGACTTCTCCTGTCGGAATCCGCTGCGGCCAAGGTCAAGGGTCTGCTCGAGCAGGAAGGCCGCGAGGATCTGGCGCTGCGCGTAGCCGTCCAGCCCGGCGGCTGCTCCGGCCTGCGCTACCAGCTCTTCTTCGACGAGCGCTCGCTCGACGGCGATGTCATCAAGGACTTCGGCGGTGTGAAGGTCGTCACCGACCGCATGAGCGCCCCGTACCTCGGCGGCGCCTCGATCGACTTCGTGGACACGATCGAGAAGCAGGGCTTCACGATCGACAACCCGAACGCCACCGGCTCCTGCGCCTGCGGCGACTCGTTCCACTGATTTCACGCGACGTCCCGGGCGGACGTTGCACGACGAAGGCGGCGGCACCCGGAGCGGGTGCCGCCGCCTTCGTCGTTCCGCCGACCGTTTCGCCGGACAGGCTCTGGTTCTTCGCTGACTACTTCTTCGCCGGCACGACGGCACCGTCGTACAGATCCACGACCTTGCGGTCACCGAGCGGCCGGGTCAGCTTCACGGTCTGAGTGATGTCCTTCGCCAGCAGGATGCAGGGCTGCCCGGGATGATCGGCCGTCCCCGTGATCCGCACCGTCACCGCTGAACCGGACTCATCGGCGAAGGCCGAGTACGTGGAGCACACCCCGCCCCAGAAGTGCAGCTCCAGGGCGCTGCCCCGAACGGTGTAGGAAACCGCCTTCTGCTTCTGCGGCGCCTTCGGATCGGCCGGCATCCCGGGATCGGCGGGCTCCGTCGGCCTGCTCGTCGCACCCGGCCCCGACCCACCCGGCCCACCCGTCCCGCCGGGAACGGTCGTCGCGCCCGGCTGCTGGATGTACTGCGCCGCCACGGCCGGCTGCGCCACCGTGTGCGGCTTGAGCACCCCGGCCTGCGCCACGTCGAACAGCCAGGACGGCACCAGCGCCCGGGCGCCCGACACGAACTGCGCCGACAGCCCGAAGGCGGCCCCGCGCACTTCCAGCGTCTGCTCGGCGCTCGGCACGCACGGCAGGGTCTGCGGCAGCGTCTTGTCGTCGCTCGGCGCCGTCGGCTTGGGCTTCGGGAGGGCCGGGCACGAGCCGCCGACGCCGTGGTCCGAGCCGCCGCTTCCGGCCGTCTCCAGCTCCTTCAGCGCCTGCGCCGCACCGATCACCGGGTAGTCGTCACCCTTGTCGAGCGCCGCCAGCAGGCCGTATCCGCCGCTCAGCTGTCCGTCCGCGCCGATCTGCAGGGTGGTCCGCCAGCCGTGCGTCGGCAGGCCGCCCACCACCGGGTCGGCGTTCACCAGCCGCACCGCGCCGGTGGTCTCGCTCGCGTCGGTCCTGGCGCCGGTCAGCCCGACGGCGGCCAGCACCGGGGCGGCTACCTGCTTCGCCCGGTCCTCGGAGACCGCGCCCCCACCCGCGCCGGAAGGCCCGGACGACGACGTGGAGGATCCGGCGGCTCCGTCGGCCGCGCCGGTCGGGATGCCGGAGCAGACCGCCGCGTCGGGTCCGCCGCCGTTCGGGACGGCGCCGTTCGGGACGGCGCCGCTCGGGACGCCCCCGCTCGGGACGCCCCCGCTCGGGACGGCGCACTTGGTGATCGCGCCCAGCCGGGAGTACGACCAGTTGCCCGCACCGGCCCGGTTGACCTGCAGCGTGGGCCCGCCACCGTCAGGGGCGCCGCCCGCCCGCCAGAAGTCGTGGTCGAGCTTGACGGGGCCGGGCACGCCCAGCGCCTTCGCCAGTTTCTCGACGGTCTCGCGGGGCAACTCGCCCTGCGGCCGGTAGACGGGCGCCGACTTCGGGCCGTTGGGCAGCGGCACCGTGGCCCTATACTGCCCGCCGGCCGGGGCCGCGCCGTCGCTGCCGGCGACCGCTGCCGTGCCGTTCTTGGCGCCCTCCAGCGCCAGTGGCGCGGGCGGGCCGCTCTTGGGAGAGGCGTTCGCCGTGTGATGGCCCGCGTTCGCCGTCGCCCAGTACGCCCCGCCGCCCCCGGCCACCAGGACCGCCGCGGCCATCGCCGCGACCGCCAGTGGGGACCTGAGGCGGGGGCGGGCGGCGGAACGTTCCACCGTGTCCTCGTTGCGTTCGGTGCTCACCGTGTTGCTCCCTCGGCTCCGTACCGTCAGATGCCCCTGTGACGGAGCCGGAGCCCGCGCGGTTCCCGTCCCGCGGACCGGAGCCGGCCGGGATCAGTCGCCGTACTCGGCCATACCGTCCACGACGTGCGCGGATGCGGGCGGAACGGTGATGCCGTGCAGACTCGACGGCGCGACCACCGAGGGCTCCGCCGTGGCGGGAACCGTCCAGTGCGGGGCCATCCGACGGCAGTCGCCGAGCAGCTCCTCCAGGGATTCGGAGCGGGATTCGGGTTCGACGACGCTGGGCAGTGGGGACGAAGTAGAAGCCATGCTTCCGACCCTAGGCACTTGATCACCCACGGGTAAGCCCTACTATCGGGTAGTTTCTCCGTGCTCTGTGCTCCAGCCCCGGCCGGGTCCCGCGTCCCATCGCGCACCCCATACGATGGCTGTGTTTTTCCTTGGGGCTTCCAGCCCTTGCCGACCCTCGCCGCCGCCCCCGCAGGAGCATCCCGTCGTGCGTATCGCTGTCACCGGCTCCATCGCCACAGATCACCTGATGACCTTCCCCGGCCGATTCGCCGACCAGCTGGTCGCGGATCAGCTGCACACGGTCTCGCTCTCCTTCCTTGTCGACAATCTCGATGTCCGGCGCGGCGGAGTCGCCCCCAACATCTGCTTCGGCATGGGTGTTCTCGGCCTCCGGCCGGTCCTCGTGGGCGCCGCCGGATCCGACTTCGCCGAGTACCGCGCCTGGCTCGACCGGCACGGCGTCGACACCGCGTCCGTACGCATCTCCGAGGTGCTGCACACCGCGCGCTTCGTCTGCACCACGGACACCGACCACAACCAGATCGCGTCCTTCTACACCGGCGCGATGAGCGAGGCGCGGCAGATCGAGCTGCAGCCGATCGCCGACCGGGTGGGCGGCCTCGACCTGGTCCTCATCGGCGCGGACGACCCCGAGGCGATGATCCGGCACACCCAGGAGTGCCGCAGCCGCGGCATCCCGTTCGCGGCCGACCCCTCGCAGCAGCTCGCCCGCATGGACGGCGAGGACATCCGGCTTCTCGTGGACGGCGCCGCGTACCTCTTCACCAATGAGTACGAGAAGGCGCTCATCGAGTCGAAGACCGGCTGGACCGCCGACGAGATCCTCGCCAAGGTCGGCACCCGCGTCACCACCCTCGGTGCGCAGGGGGTGCGCATCGAGCGCGTCGGCCAGCCCACGATCGAGGTCGGCTGCGCGGAGGAAGAGGCCAAGGTCGACCCGACCGGCGTCGGCGACGCCTTCCGCGCCGGGTTCCTCGCGGGCCTGGACTGGGGCCTGTCATTGGAGCGCTCGGCGCAGCTCGGCTGCATGCTGGCGACTCTGGTCATCGAGACGCTCGGGACGCAGGAGTACGAGCTGCGCCGCAGCCACTTCATGGACCGCTTCACCAAGGCATACGGCCACGAGGCCGCCGCCGAGGTCAAGTCCCACCTCTCCTGACCCCACCGCCCGCCCTGTGCCCTCAAGCGCCGGGCAGGCTGGATTTGGCCTCAAACGCCGGCCGGGCTGAACGGTTGCCCTCAAACGCCGGGCAGGGGAGGTTTTTCAGCCTGCCCGGCGCTTGAGGGCACACGGGGCGGGTGGGCGGGGAGAAATAATCAGGTCCGGCGGCGGACCCAGTAGGACGTGCCCCGCTCCGCCGCGCGTTCGCCGAGATATTCCTGGTCCCGCATCTGGCACCACGCGGGGATGTCGAGCCGCGCCGCCTCGTCGTCGGACAGTACGGCGATCACCGCGCCGACCGGCACCTCGCCGATGACCTTGGCGAGCTCGATGACGGGAATCGGGCACCGCTTGCCCAGCGAGTCGACCGTCAGCACGGGAACACCGGAGGAGTCGCCGGACACCCTGGTGTACTCCACGCCTGGGCCCGGCGCGCCCACCGGCGCGCCGAGGTGGCCCCGCGCCGAGCGGACGACACCCGGCAGGACCTCGAGGAACCGGTCGACGTCGTCCTCCGGCGTGCCCCGCGGCAGCGACACCCGGACGTTGCCCTCGGACAGCACACCCATCGCGCGCAGCACATGGCTCGGCGTCAGCGTGCTGGAGGTGCACGACGACCCCGAGGAGACGGAGAAGCCCGCACGGTCGAGTTCGCTGAGCAGCGACTCGCCGTCTACGTAGAGGCAGGAGAACGTCACCAGGTGGGGGAGGCGCAGGCCGGGGTGGCCGACGACCTCCACATCGGGGACGAGTGCGGGCACCCGCGAGCGGATCCGGTCGACCAGCGCAGCCAGCCGCGTCCCTTCGGCCACCGCCTCCTCCCGTACCGCGCGCAAGGACGCCGCCGCCGCCACGATGGCGGGCAGGTTCTCGAAGCCGGGGGAACGCCCCGACTCCCGTTCGTCCGACGGGCCCTGCGGTGCGAAGCGCACGCCCTTCCGTACCGCGAGCAGTCCGACTCCGGGCGGTCCGCCCCATTTGTGGGCGCTGGCCGTGAGCAGCGACCAGTCGCCCTCCACCGGACCCCAGGCCAGCGACTGCGCCGCGTCCACGAGCAGCGGCACGCCCGCCGCCCGGCACAGGAGCGCGGCCTCGGCGACCGGCTGGACGGTGCCCACCTCATGGTTGGCGGACTGCAGACAGGCGAGCGCGGTGTCCTTGCGCAGCGCCGCGGCGAACGCGGCGGCGTCGACCCGCCCCGTACGGTCCACCCCCACCTCGGTGGATTCGAACGCCTCGGCCGCATGGAGTACCGACGAGTGCTCGACGGCCGACACCACGAGGTGACGCCCCGTCCGCCGCCGCCCCGCCATGGCCCCGGACACACCGGTGTGAACGGCACGCGTTCCCGAAGGAGTGAAAACGAGTTCGTCGGGCCGGCATCCCACCGCCTCCGCGGCGGCCTCCCGTGAGGCGTCCAGCAGCAGCCGGGCGCGCCGCCCCTCGCGGTACAGCCGGGCCGGATCCGCCCATCCCTCGTCCAGTGCGGCTACCAGTGCCTGGCGGGCGACGGGGTGCAGGGGAGCGGCTGAAGCCGCATCGAAGTAGGACACGCCCGGCACGCTACGCCAGTCGCCCGGTGGGGCGTCAGGCGGCATGCGGAGCATGCCGGTCCGCACCGTCCGGAAGTGCCCCGGCGCGTTGGACCCCCTCCCCGCGCGACCCCAAATAGCGTCCAGTAGGGTTTGGTCCGCATAAACATCCACACCTACCTGCCCGCGCCAGGGCCGACCGACCAGCTGACGGCCGGGCACCCGGACGCGTGGGCGAGACTCTCGGGAAGGCGCTACGTGAGTCCCAACGGCTCCGACCGCTCGTCGCGGCGCCCGGTGCGGCGGAAGCTGCCGCAGGCGCTGGCCGCGGCGCTGGTCCTTGTGACCGCCACCGGTTGTGAATACCCCCGCCTTGGCATGCCCAGCCCCGCTACGGAACAGGCACCCCGGATCCTGGCGCTCTGGCAGGGCTCCTGGGCCGCCGCGCTGGCGACCGGTGTGCTCGTCTGGGGTTTGATCATCTGGAGTGTGATCTTCCACCGGCGAAGCCGGACGAAGGTCGAGGTTCCTCCGCAGACCCGGTACAACATGCCCATCGAGGCGCTGTACACCGTGGTCCCGATCATCGTCATCGCGGTGTTCTTCTACTTCACCGCGCGTGATGAATCCAAGCTTCTGGCGACCTCCGCGAAGCCCGATCACGTGGTGAACGTGGTCGGCATGCAATGGAGCTGGGCGTTCAACTACGTCGAGGACGTCGACGGCAACACGGCCGCCCCCGCGGTGGCCCCGCGGGAGCTGTCCTCGATCCCCGTGGACAAGCTGAAGTTCCCGGTGGGCGCCGAGGGCGTCTACGACTTCGGCACTCCCGCCACGAAGAACCCGGACACCGGTAACCCCGGCCCGACGCTGTGGCTGCCCAAGGGCGAGACGGTGCGGTTCGTCCTCACCTCGCGCGACGTCATCCACTCGTTCTGGGTGGTGCCGTTCCTCATGAAGATGGACGTCATCCCGGGGCACACCAACGTCTTCGAGGTGACTCCGAGCAAGGAGGGCACCTTCCTGGGCAAGTGCGCGGAACTGTGCGGCATGGACCACTCCCGGATGCTCTTCAACGTGAAGGTCGTCTCCCCGGAGCAGTACAAGCAGCACCTGCAGGATCTGGCGAAGAAGGGCCAGACCGGTTACCTCCCGGCGGGCATTGCCACCACGGGCAACGCCAAGAATGCGGAGCCCAAGACCACATGAGCATTCTCAACGACCCCCACCAGGGCACGGCCGCCATCGGCGAGTCGTACGAGGACGAGTTGCCGGTGAAGCGGGCACAGCCCGGCGCCGTGGTCATCAAGTGGCTCACCACCACCGACCACAAGACGATCGGGACGATGTACCTGATCACCTCGTTCTTCTTCTTCATCCTCGGCGGCATCATGGCGCTGCTCATGCGAGCCGAACTGGCGCGCCCGGGCACCCAGATCATGTCCAACGAGCAGTTCAACCAGGCGTTCACGATGCACGGCACCGTGATGCTCCTGATGTTCGCGACACCGCTCTTCGCGGGCTTCGCGAACTGGATCATGCCGCTGCAGATCGGCGCGCCCGACGTGGCGTTCCCGCGGCTGAACATGTTCGCCTACTGGCTCTACCTGTTCGGCTCGCTGATCGCGGTGGCCGGGTTCCTGACCCCGGCCGGCGCGGCCGACTTCGGCTGGTTCGCGTACTCCCCGCTGTCGGACGCGGTCCGCTCGCCGGGCGTCGGCGCCGACATGTGGATCATGGGTCTGGCCTTCTCCGGCTTCGGCACGATCCTCGGTTCGGTCAACTTCATCACCACGATCATCTGCATGCGCGCACCCGGCATGACGATGTTCCGCATGCCGATCTTCGTCTGGAACGTGCTGCTGACCGGTGTCCTGGTCCTGCTCGCCTTCCCGGTGCTCGCCGCCGCGCTGTTCGCCCTGGAGGCCGACCGGAAGTTCGGGGCGCACGTCTTCGATGCCAGTAATGGCGGGGCGCTGCTATGGCAACACCTCTTCTGGTTCTTCGGCCATCCAGAGGTGTACATCATCGCGTTGCCGTTCTTCGGCATCATCAGCGAGGTCATCCCGGTATTCAGCCGCAAGCCGATGTTCGGCTACGTCGGCCTGATCGGCGCGACGATCTCCATCGCCGGTCTGTCGGTCACCGTGTGGGCGCACCACATGTACGTCACCGGCGGTGTGCTGCTGCCGTTCTTCTCGTTCATGACGTTCCTCATCGCGGTACCGACCGGTGTGAAGTTCTTCAACTGGATCGGCACGATGTGGAAGGGGTCACTGAGTTTCGAGACCCCGATGCTGTGGGCCGTCGGCTTCCTGATCACCTTCGCGTTCGGTGGTCTGACCGGTGTGATCCTGGCGGCGCCGCCGCTGGACTTCCACGTCTCGGACTCGTACTTCGTCGTGGCGCACTTCCACTACGTGATCTTCGGAACCGTCGTCTTCGCGATGTTCTCCGGCTTCCACTTCTGGTGGCCGAAGTTCACCGGCAAGATGCTGGACGAGCGGCTCGGCAAGATCACCTTCTGGACGCTGTTCTTCGGCTTCCACGGCACCTTCCTGATCCAGCACTGGCTGGGCGTCGAGGGCATGCCGCGCCGCTACGCGGACTACCTGGCGGCCGATGGATTCACTACGCTGAACACCATCTCCACCATCAGTTCGTTCCTGCTCGGACTGTCGATGCTGCCGTTCTTCTACAACGTGTGGAAGACCGCGAAGTACGGCAAGAAGATCGAGGTCGACGACCCGTGGGGCTACGGCCGTTCACTCGAATGGGCCACGTCCTGCCCGCCGCCGCGGCACAACTTCCTCACGCTGCCGCGTATCCGGTCCGAGTCGCCGGCGTTCGACCTGCACCACCCGGAGATCGCCGCGCTGGAGCTGGAGCACAGCCTCCCCAGTGAGCGCGGCGCCCTGGTCACGAGCGGCACCGACCACAAGGAGGAGCAGCTGTGAGGGTCCAAGGCAAGATGTTCCTCGGCCTGGCGGTCTTCATCCTCGCCTCGGCCATCGTCTACGGCTACTGGTCCAAGGAGCCCGCGGGCACCACGGCGCTGTTCCTGGCCTTCGGCCTCAGCGTGATGATCGGGTTCTACCTGGCCTTCACCGCCCGCCGGGCGGACACCGGTGCCCAGGACCGGGAGAACGCGGACGTCGCCGACGACGCCGGCGAAGTGGGCTTCTTCAGCCCGCACAGCTGGCAGCCGCTCTCCCTCGCCATCGGTGGCGCGCTGGCCTTCCTCGGCGTGATCTTCGGCTGGTGGCTGCTGTACTTCTCCGCCCCAATGCTCCTCATCGGCCTGTACGGCTGGGTGTTCGAGTACTACCGCGGCGAGAACCAGACGCAGTAGGACCGGCAGCCCGCTGCCGGCAGCGCCACGGGCTGGGCCCGGACACCTCCACGGTGTCCGGGCCCAGCCCGTTCGCATGCGCTCAACGCGCCGATCCGGTGGATGGTTCTTACCGTGTGATCATGAGTCACTCTTCACGACGCCGGACGGCGATGCGGTGCGCTCTCCTCGTAGCGCCCCTGGCGGTGGGGCTCACCGCATGCGGAAGCGATGACGGCGACCCGCTCGCCGCCTCTCCCTACGATGCGACCGACCAGGTGGCGTACAGCCTGGCCGACGGCGGCAAGGTCTCGCCGAGCAAGCCGTTGGAGATCACCACCAAGGATGACGACAGCCGGATCACCGACGTCACCGCCACGGACGCCGCAGGGCGTTACGTACGGGGCGAACTCGCCGCGGACGGTATGCGGTGGCACAGCACCTCTCCGCTGTCCGCAGGCGCCCACTACACGGTCCGGGTGAGCACCGAGGACGCGGACGGGCGCCCCGGCCGCAAGACCGTCGGCTTCGACACCACGGCCGCCGACAACCTGCTGCGGGTCAGCTTCGGCCCCGACACCGGCACCTACGGCGTCGGACAGCCCATCACCGCGGAACTGAGCGCCCCCGTCGAGGATCCCGCCGCGCGCGCCAAGGTCGAGCAGAACCTGAAGGTCACCGCCAGCCCGGAGGCGGCGGAAGGCTCCTGGTACTGGGTGAACAGCCGCACCCTGCACTACCGGCCGAGCGACTACTGGCCCGCCAACGCGCGGATCGACGTCCGCAGCACCCTGGACGGCGTACGCGTAAAGGACAGTCTGTACGGCGGCCCCGCCAGGCCGCTCTCGCTCAAGATCGGTGACCGCGTCGAGGCGATAACGGACTCCGGCACCCACGAGATGACGTTCAAGCGCAACGGCGCCGTCGTCCGCACCATCCCCATCACCACCGGCAAGCCCGGCTTCTCCACCCGCAACGGCGTCAAGATCGTCCTGGGCAAGGAGCAGTTCGTCCGGATGCAGAGCACGAGCATCGGAATAGCGGCCGGCAGCTCGGACGCCTACGACCTGCCGGTGTACTGGGCCACCCGGGTCACCTGGAGCGGCGAGTACGTGCACGCCGCGCCCTGGTCGGTCGGCTCGCAGGGGGTGGACAACGTCAGCCACGGCTGCACCGGCATGAGCACCGAGAACGCCCACTGGTTCTTCGACCAGGTGCGCAGCGGTGACATCGTGCAGGTCGTCAACAGCCTGGGCGAGACGATGACCCCGTTCGACAACGGCTTCGGCGACTGGAACCTCAACTGGACCCAGTGGAAGAAGGGCAGCGCGCTGGGCGCCAAGGGCCAGACGGCGGCGGTGCAGAACAAGAACACCGCCGCGGTCCCGGCCCGGCTCCGCCCCGAGGCGTAACCGCTACGCGGATACGGCGAGGCGCTTGCGCAGCATCCCGGTCAGAGCCTGCGCGAGCGCCACCGGGTCGACGGGGTGGGTCACCGCCGCCTCGGCCCGGCTCCAGGTGGCCAGCCACGCGTCCTGCGGCCGGCCGATCAGCACCAGCACCGGAGGCGCCTGGAAGATCTCGTCCTTGACCTGCCGGCACAGGCCCATGCCCCCGGCGGGCGCCGCCTCACCGTCGAAGACGCAGGCGTCGACACCGCCCCGCTCCAACTCGGTGAGGACGGCCGGCAGTGTCGCGCACTCCAGGAACTCGACCGGCGGCAGGTCGGGCGCCGGCCTGCGTCCGACGGCGAGCCGGACCTGCTCCCGGGTGTTCGCGTCGTCGCTGTAGACCAGCACCGTGGCAGTCGCCCGCATCGTGCCTCCTGATCGTCGAGGAATCGTCGTCGAGTCCGTCGTCAAGTGGCTCGGATGCTACTCCCGTGAACCGGTCCGCGAGGAGCCTTCGGACCAGGACAAGATCCGTCCGATGCTGCGTCATCCCTCCTTCGGGGGATGGCTTCGGTAGGCCACGCGGGTCTCCTGCGGGGCTGAACACACCGAATGGCACCCCCCGGAGTGAGCACGAGATAAGGGACCGACATAATGTCGGACGTGGCGACAGCAACAGCAGTAGATACCGGGCACGCGCACCCGTCGGTCAACCGGCCGAACCTCACCAGCGTCGGAACCATCATCTGGCTGAGTTCCGAGCTGATGTTCTTCGCGGCCCTCTTCGCGATGTACTTCACCCTTCGCTCGGTGACGGGTGCCGTGTTCTGGAAGGAACACGCCAAGGCGTTGAACGTCCCGTTCTCGGCGACGAACACGACGATCCTCGTGCTCTCCTCCCTCACCTGCCAGCTCGGCGTGTTCGCCGCCGAGCGCGGCGACGTGAAGAAGCTCCGCGCGTGGTTCATGCTCACGTTCGTGATGGGCGCGATCTTCATCGGCGGCCAGATCTTCGAGTACACCCAACTGGTCAAGAACGACGGCCTCTCGCTGTCGTCCGACCCGTACGGTTCGGTGTTCTACCTCACGACCGGCTTCCACGGGATGCACGTGACGGGTGGCCTGATCGCGTTCCTGCTGGTCCTGGGCAGAACGTACGCGGCCAAGAGGTTCACTCATGAGCAGGCCACGGCGGCAATCGTCGTGTCCTACTACTGGCACTTCGTCGATGTCGTCTGGATCGGCCTCTTCGCCACGATCTACCTGATCAAGTAACCGGCGGGCCGGCGCCGAGCCGGACCGACGTACTCAGACAGACACAGCCAGAAGCATCGACACAAGAGATCCTGACCGGGGTAATCCGTGAAAAAGCTCTCCGCACGACGGCGCCACCCGCTGGCGGCGCTTGTCGTCCTACTTCTCGCGCTCGCGGCCACCGGGGGGCTGTACGCCGCGTTCGCGCCGGCGCAGAAGGCACAGGCTGACGACACAGCCCAGTCCCTCGCGATCGAAGAGGGCAAGAAGCTGTACGCCGTCGGCTGCTCCAGCTGCCACGGCACGTCCGGCCAGGGCAGTAAGAACGACGGTCCGAGCCTGGTGGGCGTCGGCGCCGCCGCCGTCGACTTCCAGGTCGGCACCGGCCGCATGCCGGCCCAGCAGCCGGGATCGCAGATCCCGAAGAAGAAGGTCATCTACTCGCAGGCCGAGATCGACCAGCTTGCCGCGTACATCGCCTCGCTGGGCCCGGGTCCCACCGTGCCCACCAAGCAGCAGTACAGCCCGGACGGCGCGGACGCCGCCAGGGGCGGGGAGCTGTTCCGTACGAACTGCGCGCAGTGCCACAGCTTCACGGGCAAGGGCGGTGCGTTGACCAACGGCAAGTACGCGCCCAGCCTGGAGGGCGTGGACCCCAAGCACATCTACGAGGCCATGCAGACCGGCCCGCAGAGCATGCCGTCCTTCCCCGAGGGCACCATGTCGTCGGAGAACAAGGCGGACATCATCGCCTACCTCGACGCCGTGAACGGCTCGAAGACCCCCAGCCCCGGCGGCCTTGAGCTCGGAGGCATCGGCCCGGTGTCGGAAGGTCTGTTCGCCTGGATCTTCGGCCTCGGTGCCATGATCGCTGTCGCCATCTGGGTTGCGGCCCGGACCACGAAGGCCAAGAAGTCATGAGTCAGGACATGTCAGAGTCAGAAGAGAACCTGCCGAGTGAGCTGTCACACGCTCACGAGGGCGATGAGCCGGCCGTCCGCGGACACAACGCGTTCGCCGACCCCGGCCTTCCGCCCCACGAGCACCGCCGTCAGGACATCGACGAGCGTGCCGCGAAGAGCTCGGAACGCGCCATCGCGTTCCTCTTCACCCTGTCGATGCTGGCCACGATCGGCTTCATCGCCAGCTTCGTGGTCTTCCCGGTCGACAAGATCGTCTACGTCTTCCCGTTCGGTCACGTCAGTGCCCTGAACTTCTCGCTCGGTCTGACGCTGGGTCTTGCCCTCTTCTGCATCGGCGCCGGCGCGGTCCACTGGGCCCGCACGCTGATGTCGGACGAGGAGCACGCCTCGGAGCGGCACCCGATCGCGGCCGAGCCCGAGGTCAAGGCCCAGGTGCTGGCCGACTTCGCGCAGGGCGCGAAGGAGAGCGGCTTCGGCCGCCGGAAGCTGGTCCGCAACACGATGTTCGGCGCGCTGGCCATGGTGCCGCTGTCGGGCGTCGTACTCCTTCGCGACCTGGGACCGCTGCCGGAGGACAAGCTCCGGCACACCATGTGGTCCAAGGGCAAGCTGCTGATCAACCAGAACACCAACAAGCCGCTCCGGCCCGAGGACATCGCCGTCGGATCGCTCACCTTCGCCATGCCCGAGGGCCTGGAGGAGAACCAGGAGCGTTTCCAGAAGGAGATCGCCAAGGCCGCCCTGATGATCGTCCGGCTCGAGCCGGACGACATCAAGGACAAGCGGGAGCGCGACTGGGCCCACCAGGGCATCGTCGCGTTCTCCAAGATCTGTACGCACGTCGGCTGTCCGATCAGCCTGTACGAGCAGCAGACGCACCACGTCCTGTGCCCGTGCCACCAGTCGACGTTCGACCTGTCCGACGGCGCCCGGGTCATCTTCGGTCCTGCCGGACACGCTCTTCCGCAGCTGCGGATCAGCGTGAACGCGGAGGGCAACCTGATCGCCCTCGGCGACTTCGCCGAGCCCGTCGGCCCGAGCTTCTGGGAGCGCGGATGAGCACCACTGCTGAGAACCCCGAACGCCGGGGCAAAGCGCCCGCCGGCGAGCGGGTCGCGGACTGGGCCGATGGCCGTTTGGGCATCTACGGCATGGCCAAGACCAATATGCGCAAGATCTTCCCGGACCACTGGTCCTTCATGCTCGGGGAGATCTGCCTCTACACCTTCATCATCCTCATCCTCACGGGTGTGTATCTGACGCTGTTCTTCCACCCGAGCATGAGCGAGGTCGTCTACGACGGCCCCTACGCCCCGCTGCAGGGCCAGCGCATGTCCGACGCGTTCGCCTCGACGATGCACATCAGCTTCGAGGTGCGCGGCGGCCTGCTGATCCGCCAGATCCACCACTGGTCCGCGCTGATCTTCGTGGCCGCGATGCTCGTGCACATGATGCGGGTGTTCTTCACGGGCGCGTTCCGCAAGCCCCGCGAGGTCAACTGGGTTTTCGGCTTCCTGCTGCTGGTCCTCGGCATGTTCACCGGGTTCACCGGTTACTCGCTGCCGGACGACCTGCTGTCGGGTACCGGAGTCCGCTTCATGGACGGCGCGGTGCTGTCCATGCCGGTCGTGGGCACGTACCTGTCGATGTTCATGTTCGGCGGGGAGTTCCCGGGTGTCGACTTCGTATCCCGGTTCTACTCGGTGCACATCCTGCTGCTGCCGGGCATCATGGCCGGCCTGCTGGTGGCCCACCTGATCCTGGTCTTCTACCACAAGCACACCCAGTTCCCGGGTGCGGGCAAGACGGAGAAGAACGTCGTCGGCATGCCGCTGCTGCCGGTGTACATGGCTAAGGCGGGCGGCTTCTTCTTCCTGGTCTTCGGTGTCATCGCGGCGGTCTCCGCGATCGCGTCGATCAACCCGATCTGGGCGATGGGCCCCTACCGGCCGGACCAGGTGTCCACCGGCGCCCAGCCCGACTGGTACATGGGCTTCTCCGAGGGCCTGATCCGTGTCATGCCGGGCTGGGAGATCAGCGCATGGGGCCACACCCTGAACCTGGGTGTGTTCCTGCCGCTGATGATCTTCCCGCTGGTGCTCGTCGCGATCGTCGTCTACCCGTTCATCGAGTCCTGGGTCACCGGCGACAAGCGTGAGCACCACCTGCTGGACCGCCCGCGCAACCACCCGGTCCGCACCGGCTTCGGCGTGGCCTGGCTGAGCTGGTACGGCATCCTGCTCGTCGGTGGCGGCAACGACCTCTGGGCCACGCACTTCCACCTGTCGATCAACGTGATCACCTGGACCGTGCGCATCGGGTTCTTCGTGCTTCCGGTACTCGTGTTCATCGCGACCAAGCGGATCTGCCTCGGACTGCAGCGCCGCGACCGCGACAAGGTGCTGCACGGTCGCGAGACCGGCATCATCAAGCGGCTGCCGCACGGTGAGTTCATCGAGGTGCACGAGCAGCTCTCCCAGGAGGCGCTGCACACCCTCACCGCGCACGACCAGCCGCGGCCGCTCGAATCCGGCCCCGAGGTCGACGAGAACGGCGTGGAGCGCAAGACCGGTCCCATCACGAAGCTGCGCACCAAGCTGTCGCACGGCTTCTACGGCGAGGGAAGCCAGATCCCCAAGCCGACCGTCGAGGAGCACGAAGAGATCACCAGCGGCCACGGCCACCACTGATCTCCTTCCGGCCCCGCGCGGGCCGATCACCACGGCGAAGGGCCCCGTCCATGACATGGACGGGGCCCTTCGCCGTGCCCGGCCCCCGATAGGCTGGGCCTGCTGTATCTACCCGACCACCAGGAGTGTGGACCATGAGCGTTGTGACCCCGGCAGGCGGCGACAGCTCGGCGACCCACTCGTGGCCGGGCGTACTCAACCCGCTGCTGCGCGGCCACGACCTGACGGCCGACGACACCGCCTGGGCGATGGACCAGATCATGAGCGGTGAGGCCACCGACGCCCAGATCGCCGGTTTCTCCGTCGCCCTGCGCTGCAAGGGCGAGACCATCGACGAGGTGTCCGGCCTGGTCCGGTCGATGTACGCGCACGCCAACACCATCGAGGTGCCGGGGTCCACGGTGGACATCGTCGGCACCGGCGGCGACCTCGCCAAGACCGTCAACATCTCCACCATGTCGGCGATCGTCGTGGCGGGCACCGGTGCCAAGGTCGTCAAACACGGCAACCGCGCAGCCTCGTCCCAGAGCGGTGCCTCTGACGTGCTGGAGAAGCTCGGCGTCAACCTGGAACTCACCCCGCAGCGGGTCGTGGAGGTCGCCGAGGAGGCCGGTATCACCTTCTGCTTCGCCGTGAAGTTCCACCCGGCGCTGCGGTACGCGGCCAAGGCACGCAAGGAACTCGGCGCCCAGACCACCTTCAACTTCCTCGGGCCGCTCACCAATCCGGCCCGGGTACGGGCCCAGGCGACCGGGGTCGCCGACGCCCGGATGGCGCCGATCATGGCGGGCGTCCTGGCCGAACGCGGCTCCTCCGCGCTGGTGTTCCGCGGCGACGACGGGCTGGACGAGCTGACCACCACCGCGACCTCGCAGGTGTGGGTGGTCAGGGACGGCAAGGTCGAACAGCTGCCGTTCGACCCCCGCGACGTCGGGATCGCGCTGGTCCCCGTCGAGGCCCTGCGCGGCGCCGACGCGGCCTACAACGCCGAGGTCGCCCGCCGCCTGCTGGCCGGCGAACGCGGCCCGGTCCGCGACGCCGTCCTCCTCAACGCGGCCGCCGCCCTGGTCGCCCTCAACCCGGCCCCCGCCCCCCTGGAAACCCAGATCGCCCACGGCATCGTCCAAGCTGCGGAAGCGATCGACTCGGGCGCGGCCCAGCGCGCGCTGGAACGCTGGGTAGAGGCAAGCAACAGGTAGAAGCCAAGTCAGCCCGCCCGCCGCAGGCGCAGCGGACCGGTGGGCTTCGGGGCCGGGCCGGGCCGAGTCAGCCCGCCCGGCGTTTGAGGGCGCTCGCCGCAAGCGCAGTGGGCCGGTCGGCCCGGAGTCGGGCTCGGCTCAATACCGCCCCGTACGGGTGTCCGTATCGCGGAATCCCGCTTGCCGTCGGCAGGACAACTGGCATACTTCGTGGCAGGTCACGAGTGACAGCGATTTGGCCCTGGCTTGCTGTCCGGCAACCCTCCGTCCGTGGCGGGGTGCCCCAGGTGATGACCGGGCCGTAGGCGAGGTGTCTACGGCAAGCGCGGGCCCCTTCGCGACTTGCTTCCGGGGTCCTGGTCCCTGAGGAGCTTCGCCATGTCCGTGCACCCTGTTGCCACCTGCACCGCCCCCCTCGACGTGCTCGGTCGTGACGTCCGGGTCCCGCTGGTGACCGGCGGAGAGGTCACCTACGCGGCCCTGGACTACGCCGCCAGCGCGCCCGCCCTGCAGCGGGTGTGGGACGACGTGGCCGCGTACGCGCCGTACTACGGCAGCGTGCACCGCGGAGCGGGGTATCTGTCGCAGCTTTCGACCGACCTGTTCGAGCAGAGCCGCGAGACGGTGGCCGCGTTCCTGGGCTGCCGGGACGGCGACCAGGTGGTCTTCACCCGTTCGACGACCGACTCCCTCAACCTGCTGGCCTCGGTGATCCCGGCCGGCACCCAGGTCTTCGTGTTCGAGACCGAGCACCACGCGTCGCTGCTGCCATGGCGGGACGCGCAGGTCACCTACCTGAGCGCGCCGCGCACCCCCGGGCAGGCCGTCGCCTCGCTGCGGGCGGCGCTGGCGGGGCGTGACGCGTACGGCCCCGCGCTGGTCTGTGTGACCGGCGCGTCGAACGTGACGGGCGAGCTGTGGCCGGTGCGGGAGCTGGCCGACGCGGCGCACGAGCACGGTGCCCGGATCGTGCTGGACGCCGCGCAGCTCGCCCCCCACCACCCGGTGGACATCGCGGAGCTGGACGTGGACTGGGTGGCGTTCTCCGGCCACAAGCTCTACGCGCCGTTCGGCTCCGGCGTGCTGGCCGGCCGGGCGGACTGGCTGCAGGCGGCCGAGCCGTACCTGGCGGGCGGCGGCGCGAGCCGCAAGGTCGCACGCCGGGCCGACGGAGGCGTGGACGTCGAGTGGCACTCGACCGCGGCCCGGCACGAGGCCGGTTCGCCGAACGTCATCGGTGTGTACGCGATCGCCTCCGCCTGCCGGGCGCTGACCGAGGCGGGCTTCGACTCGCTCGTCGAGCGCGAGCAGGGCCTCGTCACCCGGGTCCGCGCGGGTCTGGCCGAGGTGCCGCAGGTCAAGGTGTTGTCGCTGTTCGGTGACGAGGCGCCCCGGGTCGGCGTCATCTCGTTCGTCGTGGAGGGCTGGAACAGCTCGCACTTCGCCGCCGCGCTGTCCGCCGAATACGGCATCGGGGTCCGGGACGGACTGTTCTGCGCCCACCCGCTGGTCCGCACCCTGCTGGGCGGCGAGCCGGGCGAGCAGGGCGAGTGCGGCTCCCCGGAGACCGGGCCGGGTGAGCGCTCGCTCAACGCGATCCGGGTGAGCTTCGGGGCGGGCACGCCCGACGAGCACGTGGAGCGCTTTCTGGGCGCCGTCACGGAACTCGTCAGGGACGGCGCCAAGTGGAACTACCGCACTGAGGACGGGCGCTGCGTGCCCGCCCGCGACTGAGCGGAAGGAACCGGGCGGCCGTCAGCCTTCGAGGCCGATCGCGAAGGCCGCTTCCAGGTCGTGCTGCGAGTACGTGCGGAACGCGACATGGGTGTCGGTGGCCTCGACACCGGGGATCTTGCTGATCCGGCCCGGGATGACGTCCGCGAGGTCGTCGTGCCGGGACACCCGGACCATGGCGACCAAGTCGTACGTCCCGGTGACCGAGTAGACCTCGCTGACGCTGTCCAGGGCGGCGATCGCCTCGGCGATCTCGGGGATCCGGTCGACGCTGGTCTTGATGAGCACGATCGCGGTGATCACGGCTGTAGGTCTCCTTGGGTCGCCCTGGCTGCGGCCTCCAGCTTACGACCTGCCCCGCGGTAGGGAGCGGGCTCGCGACGCCCTGCGACTCCGCTTGCGGCGTTGTCGTCGGTCGCCGATGCTCCACATGGACTCCCTCCTCCGCCTTGCAATCGAAGCCGCATGACGCCGCTCCCTGATCCACTCCCTACCGCGGGGCAGGTCGTTAGGGCTTCGCCGGAACCACACCCAGGTAGAGAGGAAGCCGAAGACGAAGCCGACCACATGGGCCAGATAGGCGACCCCCGGGCCGGACCGACTGGTCTGGGCGGCCAGCCACTGCAGGGCGAACCAGAAGCCGAGGACCATCCAGGCGGGGAAGCGCAGCGGGAGGAAGAAGAGGAACGGGAACAGGCTCGTCACCCGCGCCCTGGGATAGAGGTAGAGATACGCGCCGAGCGCCCCGGAGATCGCGCCGGAGGCGCCGACCAGCGTCTGGGTGGAGCCGGCGTTGGCGAGCGCGAAGCCGTACGTGGCGAGGTATCCGGCGGTCAGGAAGAACAGCAGATACCGGAAGCGGCCCATGCGGCTCTCGACGTTGTCGCCGAAGACGTACAGAAACAGCATGTTGCCGATCAGATGCAGCCAACTTCCATGGACGAACATCGCGCTGAGCACCGATAGAAACGGCATTTTGCGGTAGTCGTTCGGCACGCCGCAGCCAGCCGGCAGCCCCAGGCCGTCCACCGGCAGCCGGCCGTGGAACAGCTCGGCGGGGATCACTCCCCAGCGGTCGAAATAGAGCGCCTGCGCGCACCGGAGCTGGTCACCCGAGCCGTAGGACGGGTTGAAGCCCGAGATCGGACCGAGCAGGAACACCACTGTGCAGAGCCCGATCAGGGTGTATGTCACCACGGGAGTGCGGCGGACCGGGTTCTTGTCGTAGACCGGGATGACCATGGACCGATCATGACGGAACGGGTGTATGGGTCATGGACTGCCTCGCCGCAGCGCCGCCCGCCGTGGAGGCCGTAGGGTAACCGGAACGCGCGCGTACGACACGTGCCGACCCCGAAAGTCCCGAAAGAGGTGTCCGTCCGATGCCGGTTCCCCTGCCGACCGCTGCGACCCGGTGGCGCTGCACCCTGTGCGGCAACCTGACCCGGTTCGATGTCACGCGATCGACCAAGGTCGTCGAGTACATCCACCTGGACCTCGCCGGTGAGCCGAAGCTCGAGGAGACCGAGGTGCTCAGCGAGACCGTCGAGTCGGTGCGCTGCCGCTGGTGCAACGCGGCCGACCAGGTCGAGTTGGTCGACCGGCCCGGTACGGCCGCCGAAGCGGAAGCGGATTCGACGCAGGGTTGACCCTGTACGGCGACAATGGACTTGTACGGCGGCGGCCAGAGGGATCGAAGGGGGCCGGGGAGGCGCCGACAGCACTGGACGGGAGTGACTGGTGGATGGGACCGGCGGGCACCCGCAGGACGAGCACAGCGGCGCCGATGAGGCCGCCGAGCCGGTCCTGGACCGACCACTGCCCGAAGGCGTGCGACACCGGGTCGTGACGATTGCCGCTGACTCCTTCGGCGGTCTCACCCTCGCGGAACTGCCGTCGGCGCTGCGGCCCTATGCCCGGTTCACCCCGTCACGGCGCGCCAAGTTCGCGGCGACCGCGCTGGCCACCGCCCTGGAGACCGATCCCGCCTTCCGGCAGAAGATCGCCGCCCGGCTGCGCGAGGCCCAGCCGGACCTCGCCGAGGCGCTGGAGGCGGGCACCCCGCCGCCGGCCGCCGACCCGCTGGACGTGGCCGTGGCCGCGTATCTGCTGCGCCCGGCCGGCTGGGCCAAGCTCGTCGCGACCGCCGGCGAGGAGGCGCAGCGCGCCCAGGCCGCACGGGCCGACGGGGAGACCAGCCGCGAGCTGCAGCAGCTCAGGGACGAATTGGCCGAATTCCAGGCCCAGGCCAGGGACGAGGCGGCGCGCGGCCGCGCCGAACTGGACGTGGCCCGCAAGGAGAACGACGCGACGCAGCGCAGGCTGCGCAGCGCGATCAGCGACATGAAGCGGGCCGAGGCGGCGCTGCGCAGGGTCGAAACCGAGCTGGAGGACATCCGTGCCGCGGCCGCCGCGGACAAGGCCACCGCCGACAGCGAGGCGCGTCGGCTCAGGACCCGGGTCACCGAGGCCGAGGCGGCCGTCGAGGCGAGCCGCCGTTCGGTACGCGAGGGGCGCAGCGCCGAGGGCGTACGGCTGCGGCTGCTGCTGGACACCGTGCTGGACGCGGCGACCGGGCTGCGCCGCGAGCTGGCGCTGCCGCCGCGCGACACCATGGGCGTCCGGCCGGCCGACACGGTGGAGGCGGTCGCGCCCGGCATGATCAACCCCAAGGACATCGCGCAGCGCGCGCTGTCCGAGAACGACCCCGCGCTGCTCGACCAGTTGCTGGCGCTCCCGCAGGCGCATCTGGTGATCGACGGCTACAACGTCACCAAGACCGGTTATCCGTCCCTGCCGTTGGAGAAGCAGCGGCTGCGGCTGCTGGGCGGTCTCGCGGTGCTGGCGGCGCAGAGCGGCGCCGAGGTCACCTGTGTCTTCGACGGGGCCGATCTGGACGCCCCGGTGCTGCTGGCACCGCCGCGCGGGGTGCGGGTGATGTTCAGCAAGGCGGGTGAGAGCGCCGACGAGTTGATCCGGCGCCTGGTGCGGGCCGAACCGCCGGGGCGGGTCGTCGTGGTGGTCTCCGCGGACCGCGAGGTGGCCGACGGCGTCGCCAAGGCCGGGGCGCGGCCCGTCGCTTCGACGCTGCTCCTCAAGAGGCTCGCTCGCGGCTGACGGCGCCAACGGTCGACTCAGCGTCAAGTGGTCATTACTGCACGTTAGATGGTCGTAAAGAAAATGTGTCGCGATCGAAGTTTTACCTACAAGGATTTGAACCGATCACAGGAAGGTCACTAAGGTCGGGGCTCAAACCTCCGCGCCGTCGATCGGGCCACCCCACGGAATCCGTGGATCCGGCAGGCAGACCGACGTTGCGCAGGGGGGACCGCCGACCAACCGGGTAGGCGGCTGAAGGAAGAAGGAGCTCGCCTTCGTGGCGTCCCACCGTCGTCCCAAGCCGACAAGCCGCACGCGGGTGACCGTGCTCACCGCAACCGCTGCCGCAGCCGTCGCCCTCTCTTCCCAAGCCGCGCACGCGGCCCCCGCCAAGCCGGACATCAAGGACGTCAAGTCCCAGGTGGACGCGTTGTACAGCGAGGCCGAGCAGGCCACCGAGAAGTACAACGGGGCCAAGGAGCAGCAGGGGAAGCTGCAGAAGGAGGTCGGCGACCTCCAGGACCGTGTGGCGCGTGAGCAGGCGGGCTTGAACAACCTCCGCGAGGGCTTGGGCGCGATGGCCAGTGCCCAGTACCGCACCGGCGGGATCGACCCGACGCTCCAGCTCTTCCTGTCGGCGGACCCGGACAGCTATCTGTCCAAGGCGTCCACGATGGACCAGGTGACCTCCCAGCAGGCCGACTCGCTGAAGCAGATCCAGGACGCCAAGCGCACCCTGGACCAGCAGCGCACCGAGGCGACCACCAAGATGAGCGAGCTGGAGGGCGCCCGCACCGAGCTCGGCAAGCAGAAGGACGCGGCTCAGAGCAAGCTCGCCGCGGCCCAGAAGCTCCTCAACTCGCTGACCGCGCAACAGCGTGCGGCCCTCGCCGACCAGGAAGCCCGCGCGAACCGCTCCAACGAGCGCCCCAACCTGGGCAGCAGTGTCGCTCCCTCCGAGCGGGCCGCCGCCGCGCTCGCCGCGGCGAAGACCAAGATCGGCAAGCCGTACGTCTACGGCGCCACCGGCCCGAACTCCTATGACTGCTCCGGCCTCACCTCGTGGGCCTACGCGCAGGCCGGTGTCTCCATACCGCGCACGTCGGAGGAGCAGGCCAACGCCGGCACCCATCTGTCGATGAGCCAGCTCGCCCCCGGCGACCTGGTCATCTTCTTCGGCGACGCCCACCATGTCGGCTTCTACGCCGGTAACGGCATGGTGCTGCACGCGCCGAAGCCGGGTGCCTACGTGCGCTACGAGGCGATGAGCGACATGCCGTTCCAGTTCGGCGTACGGATCTGACGCGTCGCCCCACGCTGTGAGTGACTCCCACCGTCGGCCGGATTCTCTCTCCGCCGGTCGGCGTGGTGGTTCATTCGAGTGATATCGGAGGGTGACCGCTGACGGCCGAGCTGCAGTGACCTGGGCATCGAGAAGGACGCCCGTCCGCCGCCGTCGCACGGTTTTTGAACTCGGCGTGATCGTCTGACTACTGTCACATCCGTGGCAACACATCGACGGTCCCCGCAGCCCGGTTTCACCCGCACCTCGCGCGTCACCGTGCTGTCCGCGGCGGCGGCCGCGGCGGCGCTCTCGGGGGGCGCCGCCGTGCAGGTCGCGGCCGCCGACCCGGCGGGGACCGCGACCGACACGTCCTCCCGGGTGGACCGGCTCTACCAGCAGGCCGAGCAGGCCACCGAGCAGTACAACGCGGCGCAGGAGCGCGCCTCCCGGCTGCGGCACGAGGTGGACTCCCTCCAGGACCAGGCCGCGCGCGGGCAGGAGCGCGTCAACCGGATGCGGGACGACCTCGGCGCCATCGCCGGGGCCCAGTACCGCAGCGGCGGCGTAGACCCGGCCATGGCGCTGATGCTGTCCTCGGACCCCAACAGCTATCTCGACCGGGCCGAGGCACTCGAGCGGATCACCAGCCACCAGGCCTCCCGGCTCGCGGAACTGCAGGAAGCGCAGCGCTCGCTGGAGCAGAAGCGGTCGATGGCGGCGGCCAAACTCGCCGACCTGGAACACGCCAGGGCCACGATGCAGGACCGCAAGCGCAATGTGCAGGGCAAGCTCGGTGCGGCGCAGCGGCTGCTCGACGCCCTGCCGCCCGCGCAGCGCGCCGGATTCGTCCCCGGCATGGACGACCGGGCCTCACGCTCCGGCCGTGCCGCGCCCGACATGCCGGACCTGCCGGCCTCCTCGTCCCGCGCCGCGATGGCCGTCGCCGCCGCGCGCAGGGCGATCGGCTCGCCCTATGTGTGGGGCAGCACCGGGCCCGGCTCCTTCGACTGTTCCGGTCTCATGCAGTACTCCTACCGGCAGGCGGGAGTGTCGCTGCCGCGTACCTCGCAGGAGCAGAAGCACGCCGGACAGCGGGTCCCGCTGGACCAGGCCCGCCCCGGCGACCTGGTGATCTACCGGGACAACGCGAGCCATGTGGGGATGTACGTCGGCGGCGGCCGGGTGGTGCACGCGCCGTATCCGGGTGCGCGGGTGCGGTACGACCCGGTCGACATGATGCCGGTCTCCGCGGTCACCCGGCCCTGACCGGCCTGTCCCCACCGCGGCCGGTCCCGCCACCGCCGTTCCCGCGGCCGGTCCGCGGACACCGCTCCCACCGACGCCCGTACGATCGGGCGTATGGCGGCACCGCGCACCCGACCCAGGACCGCCGCGCTGTGCTGCGCGGCGGTCCTCGGCGTGCCGGCCCTGCTCACGGGGTGCGGGGGCGGGCGGCCCGGTGCCGCGGTGGTCCCCGCCGCTTCCGCGGCCCCCGCCGTCCGGACGATGCTCGACCGGCACGCGGGGGCCGTACTGCACCACGACGAGGCCGCCTTCCTCGCGGACGTCGACCCGGGCTTCCGGGACCGGCAGCGGCAGGTGTTCCGCAATCTGTCGGAGGTGCCGCTCGACTCCTGGTCGTACCGGGTGGTGAGCGTCGGCGCCAGTGCGGGCGGCGGCGGTGAGAGGGCGGTCGCGCACGTCCAGCTGGGCTACCGGCTGAAGGGGTACGACACCACGCCGGTCACCTCGGACGCGGATCTGACCCTCGTCCGCGGGAACGGCCACTGGTACGTCGCCGAGGACCGGCACGACGCCCAGCAGCTGTGGGACCAGGGCCCGGTGCGGGTGATGCGCGGGGCGCACAGCCTCGTGCTCGGGACGGATCCGCCCGCCGCCCTGCGGTCCTTCGCCGACGCCGCCGACCGCGCGGTGCCCGCGGTACGGCGGGCCTGGGGCGACGGCTGGAGCGGCCGCGTCGTCGTCGAAGTGCCGTCCTCCCTGGACCGGATGGCCGCGCTGCTGCACGCGGACCCCGCGAGTTACCGGGGCATCGCCGCCGTCACCACCGGCGAACTCGGCGGTTCCGCCGCCGCCCCGGCCGACCGCGTCATCATCAACCCCGAGGCGTTCGGGGAGCTTTCCGCGCTCGGCCGGCAGGTCGTGCTCACCCATGAGACGACCCATGTCGCGACCCGCGCCGCCACCACCGCGGCCACCCCGCTGTGGCTCTCCGAGGGCTTCGCCGACTGGGCCGGCTACAGCGGCACGGGACGCACGGCCCGCCAGGCCGCCCCCGAACTGAGCCGTGACGTGGCCGCCGGGAAGGTCCCGGCGAGGCTGCCGTCCAGCGCCGACTTCGGC
This sequence comes from Streptomyces sp. PH10-H1, assembly GCF_030063355.1. GTDB lineage: Bacteria > Actinomycetota > Actinomycetes > Streptomycetales > Streptomycetaceae > Actinacidiphila. The sequence continues at coordinate 83,555 of NZ_JASISZ010000006.1, read as the reverse complement.
ACGACGACCAGCGGCCTGGCGCAGGCGTACGAGGGCGCCTGGCTCGCGTGCCGGCTGATCTCCGGCGAGTGGGGCGCCGCCCGGCTCACCCAGCTGTACCGGGCCGTGGCCACCGGCGGATCCCTCGACAGCCACCTGCGCGCCGTGCTCGGGACCGGCCTCGACGACTTCACCGCGCGCTGGCGCGCCTACGTACAGCGGGAGTTGGCATGACGACGGGTGATGGCGCGCGGGAGCCTCGGGAGCCCGAGGACTTCACTCCGGAGGAGATCGCGCGCGGGCGGGCCCTGCGGCGCGCGCAGTGGCCACCCGCCCTCGCCGGGCGCGCCGCCGCCCTCGCGCTGCTCCTCGGGCTCGGGCTGACACCGGCCGGCGCGGGCCTCGTCGGCCTCTTCGGCGACTCCTGGACCGCGCGGATCCTCGGCGGCGGGCTCGCCCTGGTGGTGCTGCGGCAGCTCGTGGCACTGCCCTTCGCCGCTCGGGTGCGCGTCGTACGGGCCCGGTTCGGACTCGTCACCCAGGGCTGGGGCGGCTGGGCGCTGGACGTGCTGCGCGGGCTGCTGGTCTCCGTACCGCTCGCGCTGGGCGCGCTCTTCGCCGTATACGCGCTGGCCGGGACGGTCGCGCGGTGGTGGATCTGGGCGGCGCTCGGCGCGGCAGTCGCCGTTATCGCCCTCTCCTGGCTGGCGCCGGTCGTCCTCGAACCGCTCTTCAACCGCTTCACCCCGATGGAACCGGGTCCGCTGCGCGACGCGCTCCTGGCGCTGGCCGGACGCGACCGGATCGCTGTCCGCGAGGTCCTCGTCGCCGACGCTTCCCGGCGCACCACCGCACTCAACGCCTACGTCTCCGGCTTCGGCAGGACCCGGCGGATCGTCGCCTACGACACGCTCCTGACGACCGCCGAGCCGCGCGAGGTCGAACTCGTCGTCGCCCACGAGCTGGGGCATGTGATCCACCGGGACGTGGCGCGGGGCACGGTCCTCGGCGCGGTCGGCGCCGCGGCCGGCGTCTGTGCGCTCGCCGTGCTCCTGCGATGGCAGCCACTGCTCGACCTCGCGCACGTGGACCGCTTCTCCGACCCCCGGTCGATGATGTTGCTCGCCGCGGTGGCCGCGGCCGGGTCGACGCTCGCCGGGCCGTTCGGCTGCGGGCTCAGCCGGCGCGTCGAGCGCCGGGCCGATGCGCACGCGCTCGCGCTGACGGACGACCCGGCGCAGTTCATCGCCATGCAGCGGCGGCTTACTGTCGCCAACATCGGCGACCCGGATCCGCCGCGACTCCTCCACCTCCTCTTGGGCACCCATCCGACGGCGGTGGAACGCATCGCATCCGCCCGCCTCCGGCAGACCGCGGACCGGTGAGTGTGCCGGTTCGCCTGCGGCGGGCTTGGGGTTGGTGTCCGACCCGTTTGCGGTCGGGGGCCGGGTCCTCCGGGGCGGCGGTTCGAAATCGACTATTTACGGGCCTGGCGGCTCACAAATAGCCCGGCAGCATTTCGAACCCCCATCCCTACGACCCCGACCCCCTCCGGCCGTTGTCGAGTCCGCGGGCCGACGGGCGCCGGCGTACGCCCGCCCCCACGGGTGACGGTGCCGCTTGTCCGGATGACCGGAAGCGGGCGAGGGGGCACCCCCGGCCGGAGGTTGGGGGAGGGTGGGACGCCGCAGGCGTCACGGTGCCGCGGGCGCCGATGTACCCGCACCCCCGCCGGAGGCGCGACGGCACACCCGCCGTCAGGCGATGAGTTCGGCGATGGCCGCCGTCAGCCATGCCCTCTCGGCGGTGCCGGTCGCGCGGGCGACGGTGAGCATGCCGCGGCGGAAGAGGTCGCCCGCGTCCTCGGCGCGTACCGGCTCGCCGTCGTCGTAGAAGAAGCTCGCGGGCTCCTGGAGGAAGTCCAGCCGGCGCTGGAGGACGGCGGCCTGGGCCGCCGGGTCGTCGAGGTGGCGGAGGAAGGCGAGGAAGGCGTTGAAGCGGGTCGAGTCGGTGATCTCGACCGGCTTGGGGTCGCGGAGCCGGTCGCGGAGCCGGGCGCGTCCGGCGTCGGTCAGGGAGAGGACGCGGCGGGGGGCGGCGCCCGCGCCCGGTTCGGTGTGCTGGTCGAGCAGGCCCGCCGCCGTGAGGCGGCTGATGGCGGGGTAGAGGGCGCCGTCGCTGACCGGGCGGACATGGCCGCTCAGTCCGGTGATGCGCTCCTTGAGCTCGTAGCCGTGCAGGGGCTCCTCGTGGAGGAAGCCCAGGATCGTCAGTTCCAGCACCGGTTCGTCCCGTCCTTGCGGTGGCGTGTTCTCTCATGGTATCTCTAATCGAGTTACCGCGAATCGATGTATTCACAGAGGGGGGACGTCCATGAAGCGTCATCGGCTGCTGTCGCTCGCCTGCCCGGTGTACTTCGAGCTGCTCGCCGGAGTCGTCGCGGGGATCATCGACATGCTGTGGGTGGCCCGGCTCGGCGGGGCGGCGGTGGCGGCGGTCGCGGTCGCGACCAATACCGAGAACTTGCTGCTCGGCGTGATCATGATGGCGGCGTCCGGCACCACGGTGCTCGTCGCGCACGCCGCCGGAGCCCGGGACCCGGGCGCGGTGCGCTCGGCGGTACGCGGTGGGTGGGCGCTGTTCGCGCTGATCACGCCGGTGGTCGCGATCGGCGGATGGCTGTTCAGGGAACCGGTCGCCCGTCTGGTGCTCGGAGGGCACGATGGGGCCGCGCCGGACCTGGCGGCCGGCTACTTCGCGGTCTCGCTGCCGGGTGTCGCGGTCTTCTTCGCCCAGAACGTCCTGGACGGCATCCTCAAGGGGACCGGCGACACCCGCACGCCGATGCGGCTGGCGTTCCTGGCCAACGCGCTGATCCTCGTCCTCGACCCGCTGCTCATCTACGGTCTCCTCGGCCTGCCGGAACTCGGGGTCCAGGGCGCCGCTCTGGCCACCGTCGCCGGCCGGTCCGTCGCGCTGGCCGCGGGCTTCGCCGCACTCCGGCGCAACCGGCTGCTGCGGGAGGCGGCGCAGGCGCGTCCCGCGTACGGTACGGCCGGGGCGCTGCGCAGGACCGCCGCCACCGGGCTGCCGATGTCGGGGGACTTCCTGGTCAGAATGGCCGGTTCGCTGGCGATGGTGGCGATCGTGGCGCGGCTCGGTGTGAGCTCGGTGGCTGCGTACGGGATCGCCACCAAGGCGATGTACGTGGCGACGATGTCGTTCTACGCGGTGCGTCAGGCCGCGTCCATTCTCACCGCCCGCGCCCTGGGCGGCGGGCGCGACCAGCGGGCCGCGACAGGGCGGCAGGCGGTGCTGACGGGCGGCGCGCTCGGCGCCGGAGCGGCGGTGGTGCTGCTCGCGGTGGCGCCCTGGGTGATGCGGGTGTTCGGCGCGCAGGGGGAGGTGGCCGCGGCGGGGACGTTGTTCCTGCGGTGCGTGGGGCCGTACCTGGTCCTGCTGTCGTGCTTCATCGCGCTCGGCGGCGTGTTCGAGGGCAGCGGCGGGAGCCGGTTGCTGGTGCGGGTGACGCTGGTTGGTGCCACGGTGCAACTGACGCTCGCGTACGCGCTGTCCGGGCTGGGGCTGCCCGGGGTGTGTCTGGCCATGGGGCTGAGCGCCGCGCTGCAGTGTGCGGCGGTGGCGGGGCTGTTCGTGCGAATGGGGCGTCAGCGGGAGGTGAGCGCGGGGGCGCGGGTGCCGGCGGCGCGCTGACGGGGCAGCCCTTCGGGGCCGCGTACGGAGGACGTCCACAGCCGGCGGCAGGCGGTCACGGAGGCGACGGCCAGCATTCCGTCGCGCAGGACGAGAAGGCCGACCCCGAGCCAGTCGCTCGCGACCACATGGGAGAAGAGGAGCGGGAACTCCAGCAGGGTGAGGCCGGTCGCGATGAGCACCAGCGCGGCCGGTACCCGCTGCACGCTGGCCCGCAGCGTCATGCACAGCGCGGCCGTGCCGACCAGCCAGACCAGGTACTGCGGGCTGATGACCCGGCTGGTGACGGTGAACACCAGCACCGCCGCGAAAGCCGCGTCGTACGGTGTCGCGGCCGTGAAGTGCCGGGCCCGCAGCCGCCACAGCAGCAGCCAGCAGAACGCGGCGGCGGTCAGCGCCAGCGCCAGGGCGCCGGCCAGGCCGACGAACGGGCCGAGGAATTCCACCGAGCCGAAGTTGAGCAGCACCTGGCCCCGCCAGCCGAAGTGCCGGGCCAGATGGAAGGGGAGCGCGCCGAGCGACTCGACCTCGGTGCCGCGTCGCCGCTGGAAGATCAGGAAGGCGAACGCGCCCGGCATCGTCGCGACGAACAGCAGCGCCGCGAAGGCGGCGGCGGACCCGGCGGCGGCCGCCGCCCGCCGGGTGGCCCGGCCGGGCGGGGCGCCGATCAGCAGCAGCAGCGGCCACACCTTGAGCATCGCGCCGAGACCGGCGAGCGCCCCCGCCGCCCGGGGGCGGCGGGCCAGCGCCAGCATCGAGGCCACCGCCACGGCTGTGACCACCAGGTCGTAGCGCGCGTACGCGGTCGGCCCGAGCAGCGCCACCCCGGCGACCCAGACCCAGGCCCCGGTGAGCCGCCGCCCCGCGCCCCGGCCCGCCCGCAGCAGGGCCGCGAACACGGCGGCGTCGGCGGCGCACACCAGCCAGAAGAAGGCCGCCGCGTAGCCCAGGAACGGCAGCAGGGCGGGGGAGAGCACGACGAGAGCGGCGGCCGGCGGGTACTGCCAGGTCACATCGTCCAGCGGAAAGGTGCCCGTGCTCAGGACCTCGTACCAGCCCTGGTAGATCACGGACACATCCACGGTGACATCGGGGCCCGGCAGGGTGACGACGTGGAAGACGCACAGCAGCAGTGCGCAGCGCGTGGCCGCCCAGGCGAGGACTGCCCGATTCCTGGACCTGCTGACGCGTGCGGTGCTCACCGGTGCATCATGCTGCCGGAGGGCTGGGAGGGGGCCCGCGACGCGACGGCGGCGCCCAGTAGGGTGAAGGCTCGTTCACGAGGGGGAGGCGTCGAACGGTGGTTCCGGTTCAGGTCGTCCAATCTCAGTCCGTGCCGGAGAGCGCGGTGTCCGCGCCCATCGCGCGGCAGCAGGACCGAATACGTACGGTCGCCCTCACCGTGCTCTGCTTCGCCGCCGTACTGGCCGTGGGGCTGCAGCAGTGGGCGACCGTCCGCATCGGCGGATTCGACCTGGGGATCTTCGACCAGGCGGTCCGCGAATACTCCCATTTCCATCTGCCGCGCTCGGCCATCAAGAACTACCACCATGAGTTCCCGCCCGGATTCTCCCTCCTGGGCGATCACTTCTCGCCGATTCTCGCCCTCCTCGCCCCGCTGTACTGGGTGTGGGACGACCCGCGCATGCTGATCGGCGCCCAAGCGGCGCTTTTCGCCGCGGGCGTGCCGGTCGTCCGGCGGATCGCGCGGCACTGCTTCGCGGCGGCGCCCCCGGTCACCGCCCGCCGGGCCGCCGATCTGAGCTGCCTGGTCTACGGTCTTGGCTGGCCGCTGCTGCGTGCGTCGGGTGTCGGCTTCCACGAGGTCGCGTTCGCCGTCCCGCTCACCCTGCTGATGCTGGAGCGCGGCCTGGCCCGCCGCTACGGTGCGGTGCTGGTCTGCGCCGCCCTGCTGTGCTGCGTCAAGGAGGACCTGGGGCTGCTCGCGGCGGCGTACGGGGCGGTACTCGGCGGCCCCGGCAGGCGCTCGGGGGACCGGTCCGCGGTCCGCTGCGGCCTGGTCCTGCTCGTCCTGGGGCCGGTGGCGTCGCTGCTCGCGATCCGGGTGCTGATACCGGCGATGGGCGGAGTGTCCGGCTACTACTGGAACTACGGCGCCCTCGGCCCGGACATGGGTGCCGTCGCGATGCGGTTCGTCACCGATCCGGTCACCGTGTTCGCGGTGGGCGTCGACCACTCGGAGAAGGTCGCGCTCCTGCTGTGGCTGCTGGGGTCGCTGCTCCTGCTGCCGCTCGGGTCCGCCACCTTGTGGTGCGGGGTCCCGCTGCTGGCCGAGCGGCTGTTCTCCGACAACCCCAGCCATTGGGCGACCACCCACCACTACGACGCCTTCGTGTGGCCGGTCCTGCTGGTGGCCGCGCTGGAGACCGCGGCCCGGCTGCACCGGCGCCGCGTCGAGTGGCCGGTCGCGCGGTGGACGCTGGGGGCCGCGGCCTGTTCCCTGCTGCTGTCGGTCCCCTTCGGCCTGGGCGCTCTGGTGCTTCCGGCCGCCTGGACGCCCAACCCCTCCGAGCAGGCGCTCGCCGATGCCGTGCACCTCGTACCGACCGGCGCCACCGCCGAGGCGGACAACAACGCCGTGCCCCGGCTGACCAACCGCACCAAGGTCGTCATCGCGGACTCGACGCCGCGCGACGCCGAGTACGTCCTGATCCAGACGGTGTCGAAGACCTTCCCCTTCGCGACGGTGGACGAGCAGCGCGACCGTGTCCGGCTGCTGCTCGGCAACGGCTACACGGCGGTGTGGTCCAAGGACGGCGTCATTCTGCTGCACCGGGCGGAGCCCGCCCTCCCGGTGCCCGGCGCGCATGTGCCGGGCAAGGACAGCGTGCCGGTCAAGGAGCCGGAGGTCCGTCCCTGACCGGAGCCGGCGGGCCCGGGGGTCCTGGGCCCGTCCCGCCGCCGTCGGCTACTCTCGGCGGCGATGGACAAGACCTTGATCGTCACCAATGACTTCCCGCCCAGGCCCGGCGGCATCCAGGCGTTCGTGCACAGCATGGCGCTGCGGCTGGATCCCGGACAGGTGGTCGTCTACGCCTCGACGTGGAAGGGCGGCTCCGACGGCGGTGAGGTCGCGCGCTTCGACGCCGAGCAGCCGTTCCCGGTGATCCGCGACCGTACGACGATGCTGCTGCCCACCCCCGCGGTGACGCGGCGCGCGGCCGGGCTGCTGCGTGAACACGGCTGTACGTCGGTGTGGTTCGGAGCGGCCGCGCCGCTGGGGCTGATGGCCCCGGCGCTGCGCAGAGCGGGCGCGCGGAAGCTGGTCGGCACCACCCACGGCCACGAGGCGGGGTGGGCGCAGCTGCCCGCGAGCCGGCAGCTGCTGCGCCGGATCGGCGAGGGCACGGACACGATCACCTATCTGGGGGAGTACACGCGGTCCCGGATCGCGAAGGCGCTCACGCCCGCTGCGGCGGCGCGGATGGTGCAACTGCCGCCCGGCGTGGACGAGAAGACCTTCCACCCGGGCTCGGGCGGCGCCGCGGTACGGAACCGGCTCGGGCTCACCGGCCGGCCGGTGGTCGTCTGCGTCTCGCGGCTGGTACCGCGCAAGGGGCAGGACACGCTGATCCTGGCCATGCCGCGGATCCTGGCCGCCGTACCGGACGCGGTGCTGCTGGTGGTCGGCGGCGGTCCCTACGCCAAGGACCTGGCCGACCTCGCGGCGCGCACCGGGGTCGCCGAATCGGTGATGTTCACCGGTTCGGTGCCGTGGGAGGAACTGCCCGCCCACTACGGCGCAGGTGATGTCTTCGCGATGCCGTGCCGGACGCGCCGCGGCGGGCTGGACGTCGAGGGGCTCGGGATCGTCTATCTGGAGGCGTCGGCGACCGGGCTGCCGGTGGTGGCGGGCGATTCGGGCGGCGCCCCGGACGCGGTGCTGGACGGCGAGACCGGATGGGTCGTGCGCGGGGGTTCACCCGGCCAGGCGGCGGACCGGATCGTCACGCTTTTGGGCGACCCGGAGCTACGGCAGCGGATGGGCGAGCGCGGCCGCGGATGGGTCGAAGAGGCGTGGCGCTGGGACATTCTGGCGGAACGTCTGAAGTCCCTGCTGTAAACGCCGGCGGGGCTTGAGTTCTCAAGCCCCGCCAGGGGGCACCTCCCAGCGGTAGCTGGGGGAATTTGAGGCGAACCCGCGCGCTCAGTGCTGGTAGAGCTCTTCGATCTCGGCCGCGAAGTCCTTCATGACAACGTTCCGCTTCAGCTTCAGCGACGGTGTCACATGGCCGGTGACCTCGGTGAACTGGGTCGGCAGGATCCGGAACTTGCGCACCGACTCGGCCTTGGAGACCGCCGCGTTGCCCTCGTCCACCGCGTGCTGCACGGCGGCCAGCAGCTCCGGGTCCGCCGCCAGCTCGGCCACGGTGCGGCCGGCCTTGCCGTGCTGCTCTGCCCAGCGGGGCAGGAACTCCTCGTCCAGGGTGACGAGGGCGGCGATGAACGGCTTTCCGTCGCCGACCACCATGCACTCGGCGATCAGCGCGTCGGCCCGGATCCGGTCCTCGATCACCGCGGGGGCGACGTTCTTGCCGCCGGCGGTGACGATGATCTCCTTCTTGCGGCCGGTGATGGACAGATAGCCGTCCTCGTCGACGGTGCCCAGGTCACCGGTGTGGAACCAGCCGTCGGAGACCGCGTCGGCGGTGGCCGCCTCGTTGTTCCAGTAGCCGGTGAACAGGTGCTCGCCGTGCAGCAGCACCTCGCCGTCGTCGGCGATCCGCACCGTCGAGCCGGGCAGCGGCTGGCCGACCGTGCCGATCTTCGTACGGTCCCAGGGGTTGAACGCGGTGGCCGCACAGGACTCGGTGAGCCCGTAGCCCTCCAGGACGGTGAAGCCGATGCCCCGGTAGAAGTGCCCGAGCCGCTCGCCCAGCGGCGCGCCGCCCGAGATGGCGTGGGTGGCGCGGCCGCCGAGCACGGCACGCAGCTTGCTGTACACCAGCCGGTCGAAGACCTTGTGCTTGAACTTCAGGCCGACCGACGGGCCGGCGGCGGAGTCCAGCGCGCGGCTGTAGGCGATCGCGGTGTCCGCGGCCTTGTCGAAGATCTTGCCCTTGCCGTCGGCCTGCGCCTTGGCCCGCGCCGAGTTGTACACCTTCTCGAAGACCCGGGGCACTCCCAGGATCATCGTCGGGCGGAAGGCGGCCAGCTCGTCGGTGAGGTGCTTGATGTCGCTGACGTGCCCGAGCTTGATCGGGGCCATCACACTCGCCACCTCGACCAGCCGGCCGAAGACGTGGGCGAGCGGCAGGAAGAGCAGGACCGACGACTCGCCGGTCCTGAACAGCGGCGCCAGCCGCTCCACCACATTGCCGCACTCGGCGAAGAAGGCCCGGTGGCTCAGCACACAGCCCTTGGGGCGGCCGGTGGTGCCGGAGGTGTACACGATCGTGGCGGGGGAGTCCGCGACGGCGGTCGCGCCGCGCTCGTCCACCACCGTGTCGGAGATGTCGGTGCCGGTGGCCACCAGTTGCTCCACGGCGCCGGAGTCGATCCGCCACACATGTTTCAGCTGGGGCAGCCGGTCGTGCACCGAGGCGACGGACGCCTCATGGGTACCGGACTCGACGATGCAGGCCACGGCGCCCGAGTCGCCGAGGATCCACTCGACCTGCTCGGCCGAGGATGTCTCGTACACGGGCACGGCGACCGCGCCCGCACTCCAGATCGCGAAGTCGAAAAGTGTCCATTCGTACCGGGTGGGGGACATCAGAGCTACCCGGTCGCCGGGCTGCACACCGGAGGCGATGAGCCCCTTGGCGGTGGCGCGGACCTCGGCGAGGAACTCTGTGGCGGTGACGTCCTGCCATTCGCCGCCCGCGTTCTTGCGGGCGATCACCGGAACAGCTGGGTGCTGAGCGGCGTTGCGGCGGATCAGATCCGTCAGGTTGCCGTCCGCGGGGACCTCGTAAAGGGCCGGAAGGCTGAACTCACGCAAGGCTGGTGCTCCTCATCGGCGCGACGGCGCACCCGGAGGGATAGTTGGACGGCCTGGACGTTACCCACCGGTAAAGCTTTCGCGATAGGGGTGCAGTACAGATGTTTTATGCATCACATGCCCAGGGTGCGGCTGAACGCTCCGGGAACAGTAGTCCAGACCACCGGTAACCCGCAGGTAACCGGCGATAGGGTGACGGCCATGCGGGTCCATGTGGTGAGTGATGTCCATGGCGCGGCGGAGGCTCTGGCCAGGGCCGGAGACGGCGCGGACGCGCTGATCTGCCTGGGCGACCTCGTGCTCTTCCTCGACTACGCCGATCACTCGCGGGGGATCTTCCCCGATCTCTTCGGCGCGGCGAACGCGTCGCGGATGGTCGCGCTGCGTACCGCCAAGCGTTTCGAGGAGGCCCGCGCCCTCGACCGTGAGCTGTGGACGGGCATCGACCGGCGCACCGCCATCGAGACCGCCGTCCGCAAGCAGTACGCCGAACTCTTCGCCGCGTTTCCGGTGCCGACGTACGCCACCTACGGCAATGTCGACATTCCTGAGCTGTGGCCCGAATACGCCGCCGAAGGCACCACCGTCCTCGACGGCGGGACCGCCGAGATCGGCGGCCTGGTCTTCGGCTTCGTCGGCGGCGGCCTGCGCACCGCCATGCGGACCCCGTACGAGATCGACGAGGCCGCGTACGCCGAGAAGGTCGCCGCGCTCGGACCGGTCGACGTGCTCTGCTCGCACATCCCGCCCGCCGTGCCCGAGCTCTGCTACGACACCGTCGCCCGCCGCTTCGAACGCGGCAGCGAGGCGCTGCTCGGGGCGATCCACGCCACCCGTCCCAAGTACGCGCTCTTCGGCCACGTCCACCAGCCGCTGGCCGCGCGGATGCGGATCGGCAGGACCGAGTGCGTCAATGTCGGCCACTTCAACGCCACCCGCAGGCCATGGGCGCTCGAGTGGTGAGTGCCGTGGTGACGGCTGTCCGACCGGTAGGCGGTAGCCTGCACCAGCAGACACAGACATACGGCGCGAAGTCCCGGAGGGGCCACGGCGATGGCGGAACACACCAGCTCGAGCATCACGATCGAGGCGGCCCCGGCCGACGTCATGGGCGTCATCGCCGATTTCCACCGGTATCCGGAGTGGACCGGTGAGGTGAAGGAGGCGGAGATCCTCTCCACCGACGGCCAGGGCCGGGCCGAACAGGTCCGGCTGCTCCTGGACGCCGGCGCCATCAAGGACGACCACACCCTCGCCTACCGCTGGGTCGGCGACAACGAGGTCCACTGGTCGCTGGTCAAGTCCCAGATGCTGCGCACCCTCGACGGCTCCTACTCGCTCGCCCCGCTGGCCGGCGGCACGCGCACCGAGGTCACGTACCAGCTGACCGTCGACGTCAAGATCCCGATGCTCGGCATGATCAAGCGCAAGGCCGAGAAGGTCATCATCGACCGCGCTCTCGCCGGCCTGAAGAAGCGCGTCGAATCCGGCCCGCCCGACAAGAGCTGAGGGCCGTGCGCACGGTCCTGGTCACCGGCCCCGGGGGTGCGGGCCGCACCACGGCCGCCGCCGCCACGGCGGTGAGCGCGGCCCGGCAGGGCGCCCGCACCCTGCTGCTGTCCACGGACCGCGGCGCGTCCCTGGACACCGTCCTCGACGGGGCGGCGGCCGCCGTGCCCGGCCTGCGGGCGCACCGGATCGACACCCAGGCGACCTTCCGCGCCGACGCCCGGGACGTGCAGTCCCGGCTCGGTTCGCTCCTCGACCTGCTGGGCGCCGAGCCCCTGGACCCCGAGGAACTCACCGAACTTCCCGGCGCCGACTCGCTGGCCCTGCTGCGCGCGCTGCGCGAATCGGCCGACGGCTCCGCCGGCTGGGACGTCGTCGTCGTCGACCTGCCGGCCACCCCCGCGGCGCTCGCCGCCCTCGCGCTCCCCGAACAGCTGCGCCGCTACCTCGCGCGCCTCGTCCCCGTACAGCGCCAGGCGGCCCGGGCGCTGCGCCCGGTGCTCGCCCAGCTCGCGGGCGTGCCGATGCCGGCCCAGTGGGCGTACGAGGCGGCCGAGCGCGCCGACCGGGAACTCGCCGCAGCGCAGGCCGTGGTGGAGGCCGCCGGCACCACCGTGCGGCTCGTCGTGGAGCCCGGGGCGGCCGCGGCCGATGCGATCAGGACGGCCCGCACTGGACTGGCGCTCTTCGGGCACCGGCTGGAGGCCGTGGTCGCCAACCGGCTGCTGCCCGACGGTTCCCCCGACCCCTGGCTCGCCGATCTGTCCCGCGCCCAGCACAAGGAACTCGCCGCCCTGCGCGCCGAATTGGCCGGAACCGGTACGGCGGTCCATGAACTGCCGCACCTGGGACGGGAACCGCGTGGCGCGGCCGACCTCACCGCGCTCGCCGCCGTACCGCCGGGACCACAAGCGGAACCGGGACCGGAAGCGGAAGGGGAAGGGGAAGGGGAACCAGAGAGGGAAGCGGAGCGGGGCGCGCCGCTGCGGCGCGCCGACGACCCCTGGACCGTGCAGGACCAGCTGGGCGCCGAAGGCCACTTTCGGTGGCGGCTGCCGCTGCCCGGCGCCACGCGCGAGGGACTCGGCCTGGTCCGCCGCGGCGATGAACTCGTCATCGACGCGGAAGGTTTCCGCCGGATCCTGCCGCTGCCCTCCGGTCTGCGGCGCTGCACCGTCAGCGGCGCAGCGCTGCGCGACGGCGCGCTGGACGTCCGGTTCGCCCCGGATCCCGACCTCTGGCCGCGCTGAACGAAGTGCGTCCGTTCGGGTACCTTCGGTAGAACAACCCCGGAGCGCCGCGAGGGAGACCGTCATGAGCGAGACCGCCGACCGGCCCGAAGCCGACGCGTGGGCCAAGGCCAGCGCCGAGGACACCGCCGCAGAACACGCCCGGCGGCGTGAGCAGGCCGGACAAGGTGTCGGCAGCGCCGCCGAGGAGCTGCGACGCCTCGCCGAGGCCGTCTCCGAGAGGCTCGCCGAATTCCGCAACCCGGCGGTGACGCTCGCCGCCCAGACGGTGATCTCGCAGGTCAAGTCGGTCGTCGAGCCGATTCGTGAGCGCAACCCCGAGGTCTTCGAGCACCTGTCGTCGGCCGGCGTGGAGCTGCTCGCCGCCTACCGCTCGGCCGTCGCGGGACACGAGACCCGGTGGACCGCCGGGGACACCACGTCCGCCAGGGACACCACCGCCGGACGCCGCGCCTCCGACACACCGCCCGGCTCATCCACCGGCTCATCCAGTGAGCACATCGACCTCGACTGACCTCCCCTCCGGTACGGTTGGCTGCAGCGGGGATCGACCGAAAACTGAGGGACACATGGGACTCACCATCGGCGTCGACATCGGCGGCACAAAGATCGCGGCCGGCGTAGTCGATGAGGACGGCTCGATTCTTGAGACGTGCAAGGTGCCGACCCCGGCGACCCCCGAGGCGGTCGTGGACGCGATCGCGGACGCGGTGCGCACCGTCAGCACCGACCATGAGGTCGATGCGGTCGGCATCGGCGCGGCCGGCTACGTGGACGACAAGCGTGCCACCGTGCTCTTCGCACCGAACATCAACTGGCGGCACGAAGCCCTCAAGGACAAGGTCGAGCAGCGCGTCGGTCTCCCCGTCATCGTCGAGAACGACGCGAACGCGGCGGCGTGGGGCGAATACCGGTTCGGCGCGGGCCAGGGTCACGACGACGTCGTATGCATCACCCTCGGCACCGGCCTCGGCGGCGGCATCATCATCGGCGGCAAGCTGCACCGCGGCCGGTTCGGCGTGGCGGGCGAGTTCGGCCACGTACGGATGGTGCCGGACGGACTGCTGTGCGGCTGCGGCAGCCAGGGCTGCTGGGAGCAGTACGCCTCCGGGCGTGCTCTCGTCCGCTACGCGAAGCAGCGCGCCGCGGCGACGCCGGAGAACGCGGAACTGCTGCTCTCCCTCGGCGACGGCACCCCCGAGACCATCGAGGGCAAGCACATCAGCGAGGCCGCGCGGGGCGGTGACCCGGTAGCGATCGACTCCTTCCGGGAGCTGGCCCGCTGGGCGGGCGCGGGCCTTGCCGACCTGGCCTCGCTCTTCGACCCGTCGGCGTTCATCGTCGGCGGCGGGGTCTCGGACGAGGGCGAGCTGGTGCTCGACCCGATCCGCAAGTCCTTCCGCCGCTGGCTGGTCGGCGGCCAGTACCGGCCGCACGCCCAAGTGCTCGCCGCACAGCTGGGCGGCAAGGCAGGACTGGTCGGCGCCGCCGACCTGGCCCGCCAGGGCTGACGGCCATGCTCGCGGACCTGCCGCCCTCGGCCACCGAGCCCGGTTCCGCGGTGGTCCGCGTGCTCAGCTACAACATCCGCTCCATGCGGGACGACAGGGGGGCGCTCGCCCGGGTCATCCGGGCCTGCGCCCCCGATCTCGTCCTCATCCAGGAAGCGCCGCGCTTCTTCCGCTGGCGCAAGGCCGCCGCCTGGCTCGCCCGCGAGTCGGGCCTGGTCACTGTCACCGGTGGCGCCACCGCCGCGGGCCCGATAATCCTCGCTTCGCTCCGGGCCCATGTCGAGCGCACCGAGGACGTCCTGCTGCCGCGCACTCCCGGCCTGCACCAGCGCGGCTTCGCCACCGCCGTCGTACGGATCGGCGGCGCCCGGCTCTCCGCCCTCAGCTGCCACCTCAGCCTCAGTGCGGGGGAGCGAGACGAACAGTCCGCGCTGCTCCTGCAGCGGCTCGCGGAGCTGGGCGAGCCGTATGCCGTGGCCGGCGGCGACCTCAACGACCACCCCGACGGACGCGCCTTCGGCCGGCTGTCGGCGGAGCTCCAGGACGCCTGGGCCACCAAGCCGTGGGGCGGCGAGTTCACCTCGGTGCCGGACAACCCCCACCAGCGCATCGACGCGATCTTCGCGACCCATGGCGTCGAGGTGCTGGGGTGCGGGGTGCCGCACGGTCTTCCGGGCGTGGATCCCGCGGACCTGCTGGCCGCCACGGACCACCTGCCCCTGCTGGCCGCGCTCAGGATCCCGGCAGTCGCCGGCCCGTCCGGCGTCTGAGGACGCGCGGCTTACGACAGCCCGCGGCTTACGACAGCCCGCGCTTTACGACAGCAGGTGGTCAGACGACCGCGCCGCCACCCGGCAGCTCGTCGTCGTCCTCTCCCGTGCGCATCCGCGCGACGAGCGTGGCGAAGCCGCCGACGAAGCCACCGACGCCCAGCGTCATGACCCACCAGGTCATCTCCTGCCCGAGCAGGATGAACGCGAGCAGCAGCACCGGGCCACCGAGGACCGCGAGCCAGGCGAACTTGGTGGTGACATCGGCATGGGGGAGCGGCGGGGGCTCGGGCGGCACAAAGTGGCCCTCGTCCTCGTCGTCCGGCACCGTGTGGTCGCGCGGGCCCCGGATCACCGGGTGGATGACGATGCTGCGGGTCGGCGGCCCGGAGCCGGTGTCCTTGCCGGTGTCCCGAGTGGGCGTCAGGTTCTCCGAGTCGGGCCAGGAGCCGGTGCCGGGCCCGGGCTCGTCGTCGAAGCCCGCGATCAGCTCCGCCCAGGCGGCGTCCTCGTCCAGCGGCGGCCGCGCCGCCCCGCCGGCGGTGTCCGCGACGGCCGGCTCGGGGACGTCGGGGGCGGTCTCGTCCGGTACCTGGTCCTCCTCGCGCTCAGCCACTGGCGGTTACCTCCTTGTCCACCGCGGGCGCCAGGCGCCGGATGAAGTCGTAGGACTCCTCGAAGATCTGCTCCGCGTCGTGATCGAGGGTGGCCACGTGATAGCTGCGCTCCAGCACCCGCTCGGTGATGTCGCCGGAGGAGACCTTGCTGAGGACCACGGCGGAGTTCGACGGGTGGACGACATGGTCCACCCGGCTGTGCAGCAGGAGCAGCGGCTGGGTGACCTGCGGCAGCGCGCCCCTGACGATCTTCCAGAAGCGGCTGAGGGAGTGGACGGCGTGCAGCGGCGTCCGCTCGTAGCCGACCTCCAGGCCGCCCTCCTTGGCGATGTCACTGGCGATGCCCGGCACCGACGGCACCACATGGCGCAGCACCGGAACCGCCTTGAGCTGGAGGCTGTCGGCCTTGACCGACGGATTCACGAGCACGATCCCGCTGATCTCGTCGCCGTGCAGGGCGGCCAGCCGCAGTGTCAGGGCGCCGCCCATCGACATGCCGCAGACGAAGACCTGCGAGCAGCGGGCGGACAGCGCGCCCAGTTCGCGGTCGACCTCGGCGTACCAGTCCTGCCAGCCGGTCTGCTGCATGTCCTGCCACCGGGTGCCGTGACCCGGCAGCAGCGGCACGGAGACGGTCAGACCGCGGGCCGCAAGGTATTCGCCCCAGGGGCGCATGGACTGCGGTGTGCCGGTGAATCCGTGACACAGCAGGACACCGATGTCGCCACCGTCGTGGCTGTACGGCTCGGCTCCGGGCATGAGCGGCACCGTGGGACTCCTGTTCGCCGCGGAAGGGTGGCAGGAGTTCAGCGTACGCGGCCCCGATACCCCCCGGTAAGCCCCGCCGCGTGGACGTGGGGAGTGCCGGGGCCCAACTGGCGTTAAGGTCTTTGCGTCAGCTACAGGAGGTCCTCGGTTGTTCTACGGCGCGATGAAGCTCGCGATCGGCTCGCCGCTCAAGCTCGCCTTCCGCCCCTGGGTGGAAGGACTCGAGAACATCCCCAGGGAGGGGCCGGCGATCCTTGCCAGCAATCACCTCTCCTTCTCGGACTCCTTCTTCCTGCCGGCGATGCTCGACCGGCCGGTCACGTTCATCGCCAAGGCGGAGTACTTCACCTCCCCGGGTGTGAAGGGCAAGCTGACGGCCGCGTTCTTCAAGGGCGTCGGCCAGCTCCCGGTGGACCGCTCGGGCGCGCGCGGCGCGGGCGAGGCGGCGATCAACAGCGGGATCCAGGTACTGGAGCGCGGCGAGTTGTTCGGCATCTACCCCGAGGGCACCCGTTCGCCCGACGGCCGGCTCTACCGGGGCAAGCCCGGCGGCCTGGCCCGGGTGGCCCTGGCCTCCGGCGCGCCGGTGATCCCCGTCGCGATGATCGACACCGAGAAGGTGCAGCCGCCCGGCAAGGTGCTGCCCAAGATCTCGGTGCGTCCCGGCATCAGGATCGGCAAGCCGCTCGACTTCAGCCGCTACCACGGCATGGAGGGCGACCGCTTCATCCTGCGCTCGGTGACCGACGAGGTCATGTACGAGATCATGAAGCTGTCCGGCCAGGAGTACGTGGACATCTACGCCACCGCCGCGAAGCGCCAGATCGCGGAGGAGGCCAAGCGGCAGGCCGAGCTGGAGAAGGCCGAGAAGGCGCAGCAGGAGGCAGCCGACAAGGCGCAGCAGGACACGGACGGCAAGGACGGCAAGGACGGCAAGGACGGTCCGGCCGGGGCGTAGCAGGGCCCGCCGGGGGAGGGGAGCGGCGATGACGAGGGCGATACGGATGTCCGTCGAGCAGCCGCTGTGGCGTGCGCTGACCGCCTACCGGGTGCTCACCCTCGCCTACGCGCTGGCCCTTTTCGGCGACGCCTACGGGGACTACCGCCACCCGCTGGTCGCCGGCGGCTACATGGCGGGGCTGACCGTCTGGACGCTCCTCACCCTCGGCCGGGTGCGGTCGGCGGAGCGGTGCACCAAGCGCTTCCTCGTCGCCGACCTGACCATCGCGCTCACCGGCATACTGCTCACCCCGGTGGTCGACACCCATCTGCGGATCGTCGAGGGCAGCCCGACACTGCCGTCCATCTGGACGGCCGGCTCCGTCCTCGCCTTCGCGATCAAGGGCGGCTGGCGCTGGGCCGCGGTCGCCTCCACGCTCGTCGGCATCGCGAACGTCGTCGAACGCGGCGCCTTCGCCCGCGACAGCCTCCACAACGTCCTGCTGGTGTGGGTGGCGAGCATCGCCATCGGCTACGTCGTCGAGGTCGCCCGCGCCAGCGAGCGGACGCTGGCCCGCGCGCTGCAGATCGAGGCGGCCACCCGCGAGCGGGAGCGGCTCGCCCGCGACATCCACGACAACGTGCTCCAGGTGCTGGCCATGGTCCAGCGGCGCGGCAGCGAGGCGGGTGGCGAGGCCGCCGCGCTCGGCCGGATGGCCGGCGAACAGGAGGCCGCCCTGCGGGCGCTGGTCTCCGACGGTTTCGTCCCCAACCCGCGGCATCCCGAGAACGCCGCTGCCGTCCGCCGCGGCCGGCTGCTCGCCGCGCTGCGCTCGCGGACAGGCGCGGCCGAGGCCGACGAGGAGGCCGAGGACGCGGCGCTCGGCCCCTGTGATGTACGGGCCCTGCTCACGCCCTTCGGCAGCTCCCAGGTGACGATCTCGGCGCCCGGAACTCCCGTCCTGGTGGACGCGCACGCCGCCGCCGAGATCGCGGCGGCGGTCGGCGCCGCGCTGGACAACGTACGCACCCACGCCGGTGAGCGGGCCCACGCCTGGATCCTGCTGGAGGACGAGCCCGACGAGATCCTCGTCAGCGTCCGCGACGACGGCCCCGGCTTCCCCAACGGCCGGCTCGCCGACGCGGAACAGGAAGGCCGTCTCGGCGTCGCCCAGTCCATCCGCGGCCGGCTGCGCGACCTCGGCGGCACCGCCTCCCTCATCACCACCCCCGGCCAAGGCGCCGAGGTCGAACTCCGCCTCCCCAAACGGCGCCCGTCGCACTGGTCGACCGGCTGACGCGACCGGCTGACGCGACCGGCTGACGCGACCGGTCGGCGCGGCCGGCCGGGGTGGTCGAACCGGCCGCGTTTGTAGAGTTGCTCCCGGCACGGGGAGTTGGCCGGACGAGAGGCGGGCACATGGCGGGGGACACACGACCGGAGCAGGACCACACCGTGAAGGTGATGGTGGTCGACGACCATCCGATGTGGCGGGACGCGGTGGCCAGGGATCTGGCCGAGGCGGGTTATCAGGTGGTGGCCACGGCCGGGGACGGTCCCGAGGCGGTGCGCAGGGCCAAGGCGGCGATGCCCGAGGTGATCGTGCTGGACCTGAACCTGCCGGGGATGTCCGGGGTACAGGTGTGCAAGGACGTGGTCGCGGACAATCCCGCACTGCGGGTGCTGGTGCTGTCGGCGAGCGGCGAGCACGTGGACGTCCTGGAGGCCGTGAAGTCCGGCGCGACCGGCTATCTGCTGAAGTCCGCGGGCCGCGACGAGCTGGTGGAGGCGGTGCGCAGGACGGCGATCGGCGACCCGGTGTTCACACCGGGGCTGGCCGGGCTGGTCCTGGGCGAGTACCGGCGGCTGGCGTCCGACCCGGCCCCCGTGTCGTCGGACGAGCCGGAGGCGCCGCGGCTGACGGACCGCGAGACCGAGGTGCTGCGGCTGGTCGCGAAGGGGCTGAGCTACAAGCAGATCGCGGAGCGGCTGGTCATATCGCACCGCACGGTGCAGAACCACGTACAGAACACCCTCGGGAAGTTGCAGCTGCACAACCGGGTGGAACTGGTGCGTTACGCGATCGAGCGCGGCCTCGACGGCGAATGACCCGGTTCGCACCATGCCGCTTGTGACCCAAGTCACGCTAGCGTTGCCGGGGTTGGATTCCGTCATGGCAACGCAACGCAGCGCTGGCGAAGGGAAGAGTCCATGCGGGTCGGAGTACTGACCGGTGGTGGTGACTGCCCCGGTCTCAATGCGGTCATCCGGGCGATCGTCCGCAAGGGCGTCCAGGAATACGGCTACGACTTCATCGGCTTCAGGGACGGCTGGCGAGGCCCCCTCGAAGGCGACACCGTGCGGCTCGACATCCCCGCGGTGCGGGGAATCCTGCCGCGCGGTGGCACCATCCTCGGTTCCTCGCGCACCAATCCGCTCAAAGTGGAGCACGGCATCCGCAGCGTCAAGGAGAACCTCGCCGCCTTCGAGGTCGACGCGCTCATCGTGATCGGCGGCGAGGACACCCTGGGGGTCGCCGCGACACTCTCCGACGACCACGGCATTCCGTGCGTCGGCGTTCCCAAGACCATTGACAACGATCTGTCCGCCACCGACTACACCTTCGGATTCGACACGGCCGTCAACATCGCCACCGAGGCCATCGACCGGCTTCACACCACCGCCGAATCGCACATGCGTGTTCTGGTCGTCGAGGTGATGGGCCGGCACGCCGGCTGGATCGCCCTCCACTCGGGCCTGGCCGGCGGGGCCAACGTCATCCTCATCCCGGAACAGCGCTTCGACGTCGAGCAGGTCTGCGGCTGGGTGGAGAGCCGGTTCAAGATCCGTTACGCGCCGATAGTGGTCGTCGCGGAGGGCGCCATGCCCAAGGACGGCGACATGGTGCTCAAGGACGGCACCCTGGACTCGTTCGGCCACGTCCGGCTGTCCGGCGTGGGCGAATGGCTCGCCAAGGAGATCGAGCGGCGCACCGGCAAGGAGGCCCGCACCACGGTGCTCGGGCACGTCCAGCGCGGCGGGACCCCCAGCGCGTTCGACCGCTGGCTGGCCACCCGGTTCGGCCTCCACGCCATCGACGCGGTGCGCGACGGGGACTTCGGGAAGATGGTCGCGCTGCGCGGTACGGACATCGTCCGGGTGCCGATAGCGGAGGCCACGGCACGCATCAAGACGGTCGATCCGAAGCTCTACACGGAGGCCGGGGTCTTCTTTGGCTGAACCTTGAACTCCGCTGCTTGCAGCAGACGATCAGTGCGCCTTATTCTCCGTCCACCCGGCTTGTCCGGCCGCTTCGTTTTCCCCTTTGAGCACATGAGGAGCGCCCGGTATGACGGGTGTGGCGAACAGGTGGCGCACACCTGTACTGGCGGTCGCAGGCGGCACCGCATCGGGCAAGTCCACCCTTGCCGAGGCGTTGTCGCTGCACCATCACGAGACCATCGGTCTGATCCATCTCGATGACTTCTACGTGCCCGCGCACGACACCGTGCGCGGGGTGCGTACGGTCAGCGCGAGCGGGTCCGAGGTCCTGGACTGGAACCATCCCGGCTCGATCGACGAGCTTGCGGTGACCGCCGCCATCGAGGCGGCGGCCACCTCGGGGCGGCACCGGCTGGTCGTCGTCGAGGGCCTGTTCGCCCTGACGCTGCCGTCGGTCGGCAGCCGCGCGACGTGGCGGGTGTATGTGGAAACCCCCGACGACATCCGGCTCGCCCGGAAGATCCTCCGCAAGATCGACATCCTGGGACAGGATCCGCGCATCTCGCTGCTCAACTATCTGACGACCGGCCGGGAGCGCCATGCCGCGCATGTCGCCCCCTCCCGGGCACTGGCCGACCTGGTGGTCGACGGCACCGCGGACGAGTTCCAGATGATCGCCGACGTGATGATGCTGATCGGCCCGGTGCTCGCCGAGCCGGTCCTGGACGCCTCCGCGTTCAGCGAGACGGCGTGAGGACGGCGGCCAGCAACTCGGCCGCGATCGAGACGCCGTTCAGGCTGAGCACCGACTCGGGGTGGAACTGGACGCCGGCGAAGCCAGGGCCGCGCATCGCGTGGACGTCGCCGGTGGCCGGGTCGCGGCTCAGTTCGACCCGGTGGCTGGCCAGCTCCTCGGCGGTGGCGTCGTCGCAGCGCGCGGTGAAGGTGTTGTAGAAGCCGACGGTCTCGGGGCGGCCGAAGAAGTCGATGTGCTCCTGGGCGCCCTGGAAGGGGACGTCCTTGCGCACGATGTCCAGGCCCAGCTCCACCGCGAGCAGCTCATGGCCCAGGCAGACACCGAGCAGCCCCTGCCGGTGCTCCCTGACCAGGTCGGCGGTGAGGGCGCGCAGGAAGCGCATCTTCGGGTCGCCGGCGTCGGCCGGATCGCCGGGACCCGGGCCGAGCACGACCGGCCCGCCGTGGGTCAGCGCGGCCTCCCGCAGCCCCGGCTCGTCGTAGCGCCGCACGGTGACATCGAGGCCCGACGACCGCAGCACGTGCGCCAGCATCGCGGTGAAGGTGTCCTCGGCGTCGATCACCAGCGCGTGCGCGGACAGCCCGGTCCTGGGCGGCTGGTCGATCTCCACCTGCATCCGCAGCCAGAACGGCGCCAGGCCGGCCCGCCGCGCGTCCAGCGCCGCCCGCACCCTGATGTCGTCGGCCAGCCGGAACGCGGGCGCGGGGCGGTGCGCCGGGGCCGGCCGTACGCCGAGGGCGGTCAGCACCCCCGCGGCCTTGGCGTGGGTCTCGGCGACCTCGGCGCGCGGGTCGGAGTGCCGTACCAGCGTCGCGCCGACCGGCACCTTCAGCTGCCCGCCCGGGTCGATGTCCGCGGTCCTGATCAGGATCGGGGAGTCCAGCGTCTGTGTCCGGGCCGCGTCCCGGCCGATCAGTGCCAGCGCGCCGGCGTAGTAGCCGCGGCCCCCCGGTTCGTGCCGCTCGATCACCCGGCAGGCGTTCTGTACCGGCGAGCCGGTGACGGTCGCCGCGAACATCGTCTCGCGCAGCACGTCCCGTACATCCATGGTGGAGCGGCCGCGCAGCTCGTACTCGGTGTGCGCGAGGTGGGCCATCTCCTTGAGCCGGGGCCCGACCACCACTCCGCCGAGGTCGCCGACGGTGCACATCATCTTGAGTTCCTCGTCGACCACCATCGTCAGTTCCTCCACCTCCTTGGCGTCGTGGAGGAAGGCCAGCAGCCCCTCGGAGTCCGGCCCGGTGGCGGGGTAGCGGTACGTCCCGCTGATCGGGTTCATCACGACGGTCCCGCCCGACATCCGCACATGCACCTCGGGGCTCGCGCCCACCAGCGTCCGGTCCGGCGTGTGCACCACATACGTCCAGTACGCGCCGCGCTCACCGCTGAGCAGCTTCCGGAACAGCGCCAGCGCGGACTGCGGGCCGTAGCCCGCGATCTGTCCCGTGAAGGTCCGGCGGATCACGAAGTTGGCGCCCTCGCCGCGGCCGATCTCGTCCTCGATCACCCGCTCGACGATTCCCGCGTAGGTGTCGTCGTCCACGTCGAACGCGCCGTCGTCGACCGTCACCTCCAGGTCCGGGAGCGCGGCGAGGACCTCCGCGAGCGGCAGCTCGTAGCTCTCCTCGGGCCGCAGTACGGCCAGCGGCGTCCCGTCGTCCCGTACGTCGAAGCCGCGCTCGCGGATCTGCCGGAACGGCACCAGTGCGAGCGCGTCCAGCACCGGGCCTTCCCCGGGCACCCCGGCCGGCAGCGCGATGTCGGTCAGCCGCCCGGCCTCGGTGACCGGCCCGAGGAGAACGTCCACGAGGTCGGTGCCGTGGCCCGGCGTACGGCGGTGGAGCAGGGCGAACGGTGGGCAGCCGGGGGAGAGCAGCCGCTCGACGAGGGCGGCGGCTGCGGTGGCTTCGGTGCCTGAAGCGGTGTGCACGGCGGGTCCTTCCGGTGGACGAACAACGGAGGGAGCGGCCGGGAAACAGAGAAGGCCGCCCCGTGGGCGGCCTTCGCGGTGAGTCGTTATGTACGCGCGATGAGGTGGGCCGCCGGTTGAGCGGGCCACCACCAGTTGGTGTGCTGTTGCGCGAACATGCCCGGAACCCTAGCGCAGAGCGGCCGAGCAGTGGGGCTCGTCTCATCCACTGGGCGGCGTCGGAAGCCGCGCGACGTCACCCCGTAGTGTGGTCCGTGTGACCGTGAACGCTAACCCCACAGCCGGTGGAAACACCTGGCGCTCCCTTCCCGCGGCGCAGCAGCCCGAGTACCCCGACTCCGAGGCGTTGCGCGATGTGCTCGCGGAGCTCGAGTCGTATCCGCCTCTCGTCTTCGCCGGCGAGTGCGATCAGCTGCGTACCCGTTTGGGGGCCGTCGCCCGTGGCGAGGCGTTCCTCCTGCAGGGCGGCGACTGCGCCGAGGCCTTCGACGCCGTGTCCGCGGACCAGATCCGCAACAAGCTCAAGACGCTCCTGCAGATGGGCGCGGTACTGACGTACGCCGCGTCCGTGCCGGTCGTGAAGGTGGGCCGGATCGCGGGCCAGTACTCCAAGCCGCGCTCCAAGCCGACCGAGACCCGCGACGGCATCACCCTGCCGACGTACCGCGGTGACTCCGTCAACGGCTTCGCCTTCACCGAGAAGGAGCGGATCCCGGACCCCGAGCGGCTGAAGCGGATGTACAACGCGTCCGCCTCGACGCTCAATCTGGTGCGCGCCTTCACCACCGGTGGTTACGCGGACCTGCGCCAGGTGCACGCCTGGAACCAGGATTTCGTGAAGTCCTCGCCGTCGGGACAACGCTACGAGGCGCTGGCCCGCGAGATCGACAACGCGCTGAACTTCATGGCGGCGTGCGGGACCGACCCCGCCGAGTTCAGGACCGTGGAGTTCTACGCCTCGCACGAGGCGCTGCTGCTCGACTACGAGTCCTCGCTGACCCGCGTCGACTCGCGGACCGGCTCGCTGTACGACACGTCGGGCCACATGGTGTGGATCGGCGAGCGCACCCGGCAGCTCGACGGTGCGCACATCGAGTTCGCGTCGAAGATCCGCAACCCGATCGGCATCAAGCTCGGCCCGACGACGACGCCCGAAGAGGCGCTGACGTACATCGACCGGCTCGACCCGGAGCGTGAGCCGGGCCGGCTGACGTTCATCGTGCGCATGGGCGCGGACAAGGTCCGCGACAAGCTCCCGACGCTGGTCGAGAAGGTCACGGCCTCGGGCGCGCAGGTGGCGTGGGTGACCGACCCGATGCACGGCAACACCTTCGAGGCGGCATCCGGCCACAAGACCCGGCGCTTCGACGATGTGCTCGACGAGGTCAAGGGCTTCTTCGAGGTCCACAAGGGCCTGGGGACCCACCCGGGCGGCATCCATGTGGAGCTGACCGGCGACGATGTGACCGAGTGCGTGGGCGGCGGCGACGAGATCTTCGTCGATGACCTCCACCAGCGCTACGAGACGGCCTGCGACCCGCGGCTCAACCGCAGCCAGTCGCTGGACCTGGCGTTCCTGGTCGCGGAGATGTACCGGGGCCAGTAGGCCCGGCCCGGGAGGCGGCTCCGGGCAGCGCGAAGCCGGCAGCGCGAAGAAGGGGCACGGATCACATGGATCCGTGCCCCTCACCGCTTTTCACCACCGGAAGTGCCGGGTAAGGTAAGGGTAACCTCAGCCCAGGCGCCCGAGAGGGGTGAACCGCGTGTACGTCTGCTCTTGCTTCGGCATCACCGAGCAGCAGGTCAAGCAGCACGCGGATTCCGGCGCCTGCAGCCCCCGCAAGATGGCGTCGGCCTGCAAGGCCGGCACCGACTGCGGCTCGTGCGTCAAGCGCATACAGGCCTTGCTCGGCCGTTCCGGGACCATCGCCCCGAAGGCCGTCGTGGCCCAGGCAGCTGCTGCGGAAGAACCGATGGCCGAAGCGGCCTGAACCTCCGTCGGCGCCGGGAGCCGGTCCCTCAGCCGGTCAGGCGTCCGGCTGCTCGATGAGCTGCGCGATGTAGAGCGGCTCGCCCAGCTTCTCGACCAGCTCGAGCTGCGTGTCGAGATAGTCGATGTGGTGTTCCTCGTCCGCGAGGATCGACTCGAAGATGTTCGCCGAGGTGATGTCGCCCTTGGTCCGCATGACCTCGATACCGCGCTTGAGGCGGTCGATCGCCTCGACCTCCACCTGGCGGTCGGCCTGGAACATCTCGGTGACCGTCTGGCCCACCCGGACATGGAACAGCCGCTGGTAGTTGGGCAGGCCGTCGAGGAAGAGGATGCGGTCGGTCAGGAGCTCCGCGTGCTTCATCTCATCGAAGGACTCCGAGCGGGTGTATTTCGCGAGCTTCGTCCAACCGAAGTTCTCCTGCATCTTCGCGTGCAGGAAGTACTGGTTGATCGCGGTCAGCTCCGCGGTCAGCTGCTCGTTCAAGAACTCGATGACCTCGGGGTCGCCCTGCATGGCAACGCCGTCCTTTCAACGGATCGACAAGATGCGCGCATCCTTGCACTGGGAGCGGGGCTGATCCAGTAAGTGCACGCTTACGTCCTGTGCCGACGCCGCTCCCCGAATCGGGCGCAGCCCGGTCAGAAGCACTGCGTCCGGTCTGTCACCATGGAGCCATGGGTCAGTCCGAAAGCCGCGAGGGTGAGCTTCCCCCGGGGCAGCGGCTACAGCGGGGCTGGCCGGTCACGCACTACGGACCCGTACCGCGGTTCAAGCCGGACCGGTGGGAGTTCCGGGTCTTCGGGGCCACGGCCGACGGGGACAAGCACTGCTGGAACCACGAGGAGTTCGCGGCGCTGCCGTACTCCATCGTGAAGGCGGACTTCCACTGCGTGACGAAGTTCAGCATGGTCGGCATGGAGTGGGGCGGCGTCGCCGCCGCCACGATATTGCGGCTCGCGCCCCCGGCACCCGGGGTCACCCATGCGATGGTGTGGGCCGAGTACGGCTTCAGCTCGAATCTCCGGATCGAGGACTTCGCCGACGACAAGTCGATATTCGCCACCCACAAGGGCGGTGAACCGCTCACCGCCGAACACGGTTTCCCGGCCCGGCTGGTGGTCCCCCATCTGTACGCCTGGAAGGGCCCCAAGTGGGTCAGGGGCGTGGAGTACATGACCGCCGACCGCCGCGGCTTCTGGGAGGAGCGCGGCTATCACAACGTCGGCGACCCCTGGTCGGAGCAGCGCTACTCCTACCAGGAGGAGCCCGGGGACGGCCCGGAGCTGTGACCGCCTGACGTGACGTGACCGGCCCTCCGGCGTGGTCTGTCCGGTTTGCTTCTCTGGCGTGGTCAGTGGAACGCGTGGACGACGGCGTGGCCCTTGCCGCGGCCGATCAGCCACTTGTTGACGGGCGTGGTCACGACGAAGGCGACGACGAAGGACAGCGCGAGGCTCACCCAGAAGAGCGCGTCCGAGAGGGTCGCGTCCATGGCACCCGGGAAGACGAGGATCGTGCCGTTGTCGGCCAGCTCCATGAGGATGATGGAGACGGTGTCGGCGGCGAGGGCGACGCGGAACGCGGCCCGCAGATCCAGTCCGGCGCGCAGCACGCCGCGCATGGTGAGCGAGTAGCCGAAGACGAAGGCCAGCACGATGGCCAGGATCATCGTCTGCGCGTTGTTCCAGCCGAGCGCGGTGCCTATCAGCATGCCGAGGACCTCGCCGATGGCGCAGCCGGTGAGGCAGTGGATGGTGGCCATCGCCGCCATGCGCCAGCTCGCGGGACCGTGGGCGGAGTGGTCTGAGTGCCCGTCGTGCCCTGAGTGCTCCGAGTGCTCCGAGTGCCCGGCGTGCGCGCTGTGGTCCTGGTCGGCCGCGTGCCCGGCGTGCCCGGCGTGCGCCTCGTGGTCCGCGTGCTCGTGGTGCGTGTGCTCTTCGTGCGTCGTCTGGTCGCGCTGCATGACGTTCCACCCCATCAGGAGCCGGCGGTTGGTTGCTCTGCAGCCAACCGTATACCCCCAGGGGGTATTCCCGTAAGGCTTTTCAGCCGACCCGGGATCCGTCGCGCAGCGCCTTGAGGAGGGCCACGTCCGCGGCATGGCCCTCCGGCCCGCCCGGTGTCTCGATGATCAGCGGGACGCCCTCGGTGGCGGTATGGGTGAACAGGTCGCGGAACGGCTCGGCGCCGATGTGCCCGGCGCCGATGTTCTCGTGCCGGTCCTTGCGGGCGCCCGCCACATCCTTGGAATCATTGGCGTGGATCAGCTTCAGCCGGCCCTCACCGACCGTGCCGACCAGCTCGTCGAGCAGCAGTTTCATACCGCCCGGAGCGGCCGTGTCGTGCCCGGCGGCGAAGGCGTGGCAGGTGTCCAGGCACACCCCGAGCCGCGGATGGCGGTCCAGTGCCTCGAAGTACGGTCCGAGATCCTCGGCCAGCGAGCACAGCGAGGAGCCCTGGCCCGCGGTCGGCTCCAGCAGCAGCCACGGATCGTCCTCGTGGGTCAGCTCCTCCAGCAGTGGCAGCAGGTATGCGCGTACCTGCGCCAGCGCCTCGGTCCGCGGCCGCCCGCCGGTCGCGGACCCGGTGTGGACCACGACGCCCTTCGCGCCGATCGCCCGCCCGCGGCGCAGCGAGTGCCGCAGTGAATCCACCGATCTCTCGGCGGTGGCCTCGGTGTGCGAGCCGAAGTTGATCAGGTACGGGGCATGGACGTACGCCGGGACCGCCCCGGCGGCGCGCCGCTCACGGAACTCCTCGTCCTGCCGCGGATCACCCGGCGGGGCCGCCCAGCCGCGCGGATTGGCCACGAAGACCTGGACGGCCTCGGCCGCCATCCGCTCGGCGTACGACAGCCCGACGGTCGCGAGTCCGCCGGCCACCGGCACATGGCCGCCGACCGGATTGCGGGCGGGATCGCGGGCGGGATTGCGACCGCCATCGGGGCCGGGACCGGGGCCGGGACCGGGGTTCATCGCACCCATACGGTGATCGTGGCGCCCTTGGGTGCCTGCTGGCCCCCGTCCGGGGACTGGCTGAACACGGTGTCGCCGAAGAACGCGTGCATCACCCGGATGTCGAAGCCCGCGCCCTTGAGGAGCTGCTTCGCCTCGCCCGAGCTCTTGCCCTTCACATCCGGTACGTCGAAGAGCTGCTGGCCCTTGGACAGCGTGATCGTGACGGTGTCGCCTTCACCCGCCTTGGCGCCCTTGCCCGGCGTCTGCACGGCGACCTTGTCCTTGTCGGCCACGTCCGAGAAGACCTTCTCCGGAGCGAGTACGACCGTGAGCCCGGCGTCCTGCAGTGCCTGCTGGGCGTCGGCGACCGAATCGCCGATCACATCCGGCACGTCCACCGGGACGCCCTTGCTGACGGTGATCGAGACGGCGGCGTCCGGCGAACGCTGCGTACCGGCCTTCGGGTCCGTGGAGATCACCTCGCCCTTGGGCACGTCCTCGCTGAAGTCCTGCGTCACCGTGCCGGGCGTCAGCGCCGCGTCCTTGAGCAGCTGCTGCGCCGTCGCCAGCGGCTTGCCCCCGACATCGGGCACCAGGACGACCTGCGGTCCCTTGGAGATGGTCAGCGTGACGTCCGCATTGCTGCGGATGCGCTGCCCGGCGGCGGGATCGGTGGAGATCACCTTTCCCCGGGGGACGGTGAGGCTGAAGCCGGTGGAGATCTTCGCGTGCAGCCCGGAATCGTCGATCTTCCGTTCCGCGTCCGCCTGCGACAGCGCCAGGACGGCCGGGACCTTGGTGAACTGCCCGTCGCTGATGTACCAGACGCCGGCCCCGACACCTAGGACCAGCAGCACCGCCACGACCAGCGCGAGTACGCCGCGGCGCGGCGCGCGACGGCCGGCGCCGTGACCCGCCCCATGGCCGGCCGGTCCCGCCGGTCCCGCCCGTCCCGCCGGTCCCGCGGGCATCGACGGGACCGGAGGCGGAAGCTGCAGCCGGCTGGTGCGGTTGAGCACGTCGGTCTGCGGGTCGGTCCTGGGGATGACGCTGGTGAGTTCCCCGTCGCTGTTCGACGCGTCCTTCGACAGGCTGTGCGGCTGATGGGCCGGCGGGACGGCGTCCTCCGGCTCCTGCCCCAGCGCCTGCGGCGGAACCAGGTCCAGCTGCTCCGCGCTCAGCGCCTGGCGGGCGGTGTGCAGCTGCGCGAGCAGCTCCACGGCATCGGCGGGCCGCAGCCGCTGGTCGCGTGCGGCGGCCCGCCCGACCAGCGCGTCCAGCGCGGGCGCCAGCCCGGGGACGGCGTCCGACGGCGCGGCGATGTCCTCGTTCAGCACGTGGTAGATCACCTGCATCGGCGTGCCACCGGTGTGCGGCTTGCCGCCGGTCAGCATCTCGTACAGCAGCACGCCGCAGGCGTACACGTCCGTGCGCTGGTCGACGGTGCCGTGCTCGATCTGCTCCGGCGCGAGGTACGAGACGGTGCCCAGCACCGAGCCGGTCGTCACGCTGGTGCTGGTGTCCACCGCCCGCACCAGGCCGAAGTCGACGACCTTCACCCGGCCGTCGTCGCCGATCAGGACGTTCTCCGGCTTCACGTCCCGGTGGATCAGCCCGGCGCGGTGCGCGGCGCCGAGCGCGGCCAGCACCGGCTCCAGGATGTCCAGCGCGGCACGCGGCTGCAGGGCGCCGCGCTCCCGCAGCACATCCCGCAGGGTGCAGCCCGCGATGTACTCCATGGCCAGGTAGACGAACGTGCCGTCCGAGCCCTGGTCGTACACGCCGACGACATTCGGATGGGCGAGGCGGGCCACCGCCTTCGCCTCGCGGATGAACCGGTCGACGAAACCGGCGTCGGCCGCCAGCCCGGGGTGCATCACCTTCAGTGCGAGCACCCGGTCGAGGCGGGTGTCCACGGCCCGGTAGACCGTGGCCATACCGCCGACGGCGATCCGCGCCTCGACCCGGTAGCGGCCATCGAGCGTCTGCCCGACGAGGGGGTCATGCAGGGTCGTATCCACGACACGGAAGTCTACGAGCCGCCGCGCACCCGGCTGGCCGAACACGGCCGTACTGTGTCCCGCCCGTATCGATCCGGGACGCAACCGTGACCCTCCGCCCCCAGCGGAGGGCGGGTCCCGGGCCCCGGTCAGGTCGCGTCAGGTTCCGATCAAACCCGGTCAGGATCCGCTGAAAGCCGGGCGCTCCGGATCGAAGGCGGCCACGCCCTCGACGGGGGACGACGCGGCGGCGTAGTGGCGGCGTGGGATACGTCCGGCCCGGAACGCCAGCCGTCCCGCCTCGACCCCGCACCGCATGGCGCCCGCCATGAGCACCGGCTGCTGGGCGCGCGTCACGGCCGACGCCAGCATGACCGCCGCGCACCCCAGCTCCATGGCGAACGCCGCGTCGGACGCGGTTCCGGCCCCGGCGTCGAGGATGACGGGGACCCCGGCCCGCTCGGTGATCAGCTGGAAGTTGTGCGGATTGCGGATCCCGAGCCCGGAACCGATCGGCGACCCGAGCGGCATGATCGCCGCACAGCCGACGTCCTCGAGCTTGCGGGCGAGCACCGGGTCGTCGTTCGTGTACGGCAGGACCGTGAACCCGTCGTCGACCAGTGTCTCGGCGGCGTCGAGCAGCTCGATGGGGTCGGGGAGCAGGGTGCGTTCGTCGGCGATGACCTCGAGTTTGATCCAGTCGGTGCCCAGCGCCTCACGGGCCAGCCGCGCGGTGAGGACGGCCTCGCCGGCGGTGAAGCAGCCGGCCGTGTTCGGCAGGACCCGGATGCCGTGCTTGTGGAGCACGGACAGCACGGAGCCCTTCGTCGCCGGGTCGAGACGGCGCATGGCGACCGTGGTGAGTTCGGTGCCGGAGGCGAGCAGGGCCTGTTCGAGGATTTCCAGGCTGGGCGCGCCACCGGTGCCCATGATCAGGCGGGAGGTGAAGGGGGTGCCGGCGATCCGCAGGATGTCGTCGGTCACCGCGGGTGTGCGGAGAGTGCGCATCGCGGGTTCAGCCTCCCTGGACCGCGGTGAGGACTTCGACGCGGTCGCCGTCGGCGAGCGCGGTGACGCCCCAGCGGCTGCGGGGGACGACAGCCTCGTTCAGGGCGGCGGCGACGCCCCCGGGGGCGGCGGTCAGGGAGGCGACGAGACGGTCGAGGGTGAGGCCCTCGGTGATCTGACGGGGCTCACCGTTCACGGAGACGGTCATGCGGGCTGCTCCTGAAGCGAGAAGCGTGCGGGGGAGAAGGGCCGGGCCGACTCGGGCACGGAGCCCGTCGTGAGCACCTCGGCCATGATGTCGCCGGTCACCGGGGTCAGCAGTACACCGTTGCGGTGGTGGCCGGTGGCCAGCAGCAGACCGGGCAGCGCGCTGCGGCCGAGCAGCGGGGCGTTGTCGGGGGAACCGGGGCGCAGGCCCGCGAGGGTCTCGACCAGCGGGAGTTCGGTCAGCCCCGGCACCAGCTCATGTGCGTCGCGCAGCAGCTCGTAGACGCCGCCCGCGGTGATGGCGGTGTCCCAGCCGAGTTCCTCGCTGGTCGCGCCGACGACGAGTTCGCCGTTCTCGCGCGGCACGAGGTAGACATGGCCGCCCCGCACCACGGCCCGCACCGTGCGGGAGAGGAAGGGCGCGTAGCCGGGCGGGACGCGAAGCCGCAGGATCTGTCCCTTGACCGGCCGGACCGGGGGGAGCGCGTGGTCGGGGATGCCCGGCAGACAGCCGCTGCGGCTGCCCGCCGCGAGGACGAGCTGCTCGGCTCCGATCACGGTGCCGTCGTCGAGCACCGCGCCGGTGGCGCGGTCCCGTACGGTCTCGACGCGGGCCACGGAATCGCGGTGGAAGGTGACGCCCGCGAGCTCGGCCGCGCGCAGCAGCGCGGCGGCGAGGCGCCGCGGGTCGACCTGGTGGTCGCCGTCGACGCGCAGACCGCCACGTACGCCGGGTGCCAGCATCGGCTCCAGACGGCGGCACTCACGCCCCGACAGCCACTCGGACTCCAGGCCGAGAGACATCTGGAAGGTGTGGAGCTCGCGCAGGCCGGCGCGGTCGTCGGCGTCGAGGGCAACGGCGAGAGTGCCGCACGGCCGGTAGCCGAGGCCGAGACCGGTGGCGTCCTCCAGCTCCGCGGCGAAGGACGGATAGCGACGCGCCGAGGCGAGGTTGAGGTCGAGCAGGGTCTGCTCGCCGTACTGCAGCTCGGTGACGGCGGCCAGCATGCCGGCGGCGACATGAGCGGCGCCGCCGCCGGGCGCCGGGTCGGCGACCGCGGTGCGCAGCCCGCGCTGCGCGGCGCGCCAGGCCGTGACGAGGCCGATGATTCCGCCGCCCACGACCAGGACGTCGTAGCGGTGGCGAGATGGATGCATAAGTGTCCCGCTCCTCCCTTCGCCGGCATGACCCGGATCAGGTTCGTACGGTCGGCGGCCGGTCAGCCGCCCTCTCAGCCCGGTCGTCCGGGCTCCCGCGAGTGCGTTAGCCCGGCCACCTTAGTACGCGTCCCCGAGCCGGGGTAAGGGAGCGCCCGGCCCGGCCGGGTGGCGGCGCGCTACAGGGAGGGTCGTGGACGGGACGGATTCCAGGAGTAAGGGGGATCGGATTTCGCTGCTGGCGGCCTGTCAGAAACGCAGGAGCGTTACGGTGATCGTGTGAGCCAGCCAAGCGCCGAGCGCGCAGTGATCGTCGGGGCCGGGATGGCCGGGGTGCAGACCGCCGTCTCCCTGCGGGAGCAGGGGTGGCGCGGTGGCATCACGCTCCTCGGCGCCGAGCGGCACGCACCGTACGACCGTCCGCCGTTGTCCAAGTCCGTACTCCTCGGCACCGCCGAGGGCTCGCGCTTCGACGTGGACTTCGCGGGTCTCGGTGTGGAGTTGCTGCTCGGGCGGCACGCCACCGCGCTGCGCCCCCGGGAACGGCATGTGGTCACCGACGAGGGCGTGGTCGGGTACGACCGGCTGGTGCTCGCCACCGGGGCCCACCCGGTCGCGCTGCCCGGCAGTGAGGGCATCCCCGGCGTCCATGTGCTCCGCACCCTGGACGACGCCGCGGACCTGCGGCCCGTGCTCGACGAGAAGCGTGACGTCGTCGTGGTCGGCGCGGGCTGGATCGGCGCGGAATTCGCCACGGCGGCCCGGCAGGCGGGCTGCGCGGTGACCGTGGTCGAGGCGGCGGACCGGCCGCTCGCCGGAGTCCTGCCGGCGTCGGTCACCGACCATATGCGCGGCTGGTACGCGGACGCGGGCGCCGAACTGCTCACCGGGACCGCGGTCGCGGCCGTCGAGCCCGGCGCGGTGCTGCTCGCCGACGGGACGCGGCTGCGGGCCGGGGCCGTCATCGTCGGCATCGGAGCGCGGCCCGCCACCGGCTGGCTGGCGGGATCGGGCGTCGAACTCGGACCCGACCGCTCGGTGCACGCGGACGACCGGCTGCGGACCTCGGTCGCCGATGTGTTCGCGGTGGGCGACTGCGCGTCCTTCCCGTCCGCGCGCTTCGGCGAGCGGCTGCTCATCCACCACTGGGACAACGCGGTCCAGGGACCGCGCGCCGCCGCCGCGAACGTATTGGGCGGGGACGAGCCGTACGACCCGGTGCCGTACTTCTGGTCGGAGCAGTTCGGGCGCTTCGTGCAGTACGCGGGGCACCACACGGCCGCCGACACGATGCTGATGCGCGGCGACCCGGCGGGAGCCGCCTGGTCGGTCTGCTGGCTGCGCGACGGCGCCCTCGCCGCTCTCCTGGCCGTCGGCCGCCCCCGCGACCTCGCCCAGGCCCGCAAACTCATTGAACGCGGAGCCCACCTGGACCCCGCCCTCACCACCGACCCCGCCGTCCCCTTGAAATCCGCCGAACGCCCCCCGGCGGGCGTCTGAGCCGGGTTCCGTCCGGGCCGGCGCGTGGGGATTCAGCCGGGCGGCGTCCGAGCCCAGGGATTCCGCCCAGGCGGGCACGTGGCGTTTCCGCCCGGCCGGCGTTTGAGGCCGAAGCCGAGCCGGGCGGCGTCCGAGGCCGGGGATTCTGCCTGGGCGGGGGCGTTGGCAGGGTTTCAGCCCGGCCGGCGTTTGAGGCCAGGGGTTCGCCCGGGCCGGTGCGCGGGCCGGGATCCAGCCCGACCGGCGGTTGAGGCCAAAAGTGTGCGTGACCGTCAATTACGGTCAAACCGGCAAGCCCAGCGGCAGCGACCCGGTACGCGCGGCCCGCCAGGGATGGCACGCTTGTCCCGTGACCGAGATCGACGCAAAGATTGATGCCCTCGTACCTTCCTGGCTGAACCTCCCCGAGGTTGCCGAGCGACTCGGTGTGCCCATCACCCGGGTCCGCCCGATGATCAAGGAGAAGCTGTTCCTCGCGATCCGTCGCGGTGAGAACCGGGTCCTGATGGTCCCCGCCGACTTCATCGGCGAGGGCAGCATCATCAAGGGACTGCCCGGTACCCTCACCGTGCTCAAGGACTGCGGCTTCAGCGATGAAGAGGCGCTGGAGTGGCTGTTCACCGCGGACCCGACCCTGCCCGGCACCCCCACGCAGGCGCTGAAGGAGAATCGCGGGACCGAGGTGAAGCGCCGCGCCCAGGCGCTCCTCCTGTAACCCGTTCAGAGCACCGAGGGGGAGTACCGCCCATGACCACGACCGCGTCCGTGACCACGACCACGCCCACCGCCCGCGAGCGGATCGCCGGCGCCCGGCTGTACCTGTGCACCGACGCCCGGACCCGCCAGGGCGACCTGGCCGGCTTCGCGGACGCGGTGCTCGCCTCGGATGTCGACATCATCCAGCTGCGCGACAAGGGCATCGAGGCCCGCGACGAGCTGGACGCGCTCGCGGTCCTGGCCGACGCGTGCCGCCGGCACGGCAAGCTGCTCGCGGTCAACGACCGGGCGGATGTCGCGCACGCGGCGGGCGCGGACGTGCTGCACCTGGGGCAGGGCGACCTCCCGGTGCCGGCCGCCCGCGCGATCCTCGGCGAGGACGTGGTCATCGGACGTTCCTGCCATGCCGAGTCCGAGGCGGCGGCCGCCGCCTCGGAACCCGGTGCGGACTACTTCTGCACCGGGCCGGTCTGGCCCACCCCGACCAAGCCCGGCCGGCACGCGCCCGGCCTGGACCTGGTGCGGTACACGGCCTCGCTGGAGACCGACCGGCCCTGGTTCGCGATCGGCGGGATCGACCTGTCGAACGTGGAGCAGGTGCTGGAGGCAGGCGCCCGGCGGATCGTCGTCGTGCGCGCGATCACCGAGGCCGACGACCCGGCCGCCGCGTCGGCCGCACTGGCGAAGATCGTCCGGTCGTACGACGACTGAGCGTTCCCCCGGCGCTCCCCGCGCGCTGCCTGGATGATCCCCGGGCGTCCACCGGATGACCGAGGTGTACTCAGTGCGTGTCCAAGGGATGGACGACGGTAGGGCGTAACCGGATAAATCGCGTGTGCTGGTTACGGGCGGTCGCGAGGCGCGGATACCCTGCGGGTATGGCCCTTGGGACAGCTTCCACCCGGACCGATCGCGCGGTCACCATTCGTGAGCTTCTCGCGTCCGGCGAGCGGTCGTTTTCGTTCGAGTTCGCCGCCCCGAAGACCGAGAAGGGCGAGCGGACCCTCTGGAACGCCATCCGCCGCATCGAGGCGGTGGGGCCGACGTTCGTCTCCGTGACGTACGGTGCCGGCGGCTCGTCCCGTGAGGGCACGGTCCGCGCCACCGACCGGATCGTCTCGGACACCACCCTCACCCCGGTCGCTCACCTCACCGCGGTCAACCACTCGATCGCCGAGCTGCGCAACATCATCGGGCAGTACGCCGACGCCGGGATCCGGAACATCCTCGCGGTGCGCGGCGACCCGCCCGGCGACCCGCTCGGCGAGTGGATCCAGCACCCCGAGGGGCTGCTGTACGCCGCCGACCTGGTCCGGCTGATCAAGGAGTCCGGCGACTTCTGCGTCGGCGTCGCGGCGTTCACCGAGATGCACCCGCGCTCCACCGACTGGGAGTCCGACACCCGGAACTTCGTCGACAAGTGCCGGGCCGGGGCCGACTTCGCGATCACCCAGATGTTCTTCGACGCGGACGACTACCTCCGGCTGCGCGACCGGGTGGCCGCCGCCGGCTGCGATACCCCGATCATCCCGGAGATCATGCCGGTCACGAACGTCCGGCAGATCGAGCGCTTCGCGCAGCTCGGCAACGCGCCTTTCCCGCCGGAGCTGGCGGACCGTATCCTCGCGGTGAAGGACGATCCGGCGGCGGTGCGGGCGATCGGCATCGAGTTCGCGACCGAGATGTGCCGGCGCCTGATGGCCGAGGACATCCCCGGACTGCACTTCATTACGCTTAACCATTCCACGGCGTCGCTGGAAATCTACGAGAATCTCGGTCTGCATCAGAGGTCGTGACCGCTCGTAAGGTGAGGAAGTGCGGACATGGGCTACACGGTGCTCTACATCGCGTTCGGCGTCGTCGCGCTATGGCTGCTCGGTGAGGTACTGCTGCAGTACAAGGCGCGGCTGCGCTGGCGGCTGCTCGCCTTCGCCGGTTTCCTGGGCGTGGTCGGCGGGGTCTCCCTCCGCAACGCCATCGTCATCGCCCTCGGCGCCGTCGCGTTCGGAACCGGGCAGACGTTCGTGACCCTCTCCTACCGGCGTGGCTTCTCCACCGGCTGGGCGCTGGGCGGCAGTCCGGGGTCCAGCCGCCGCCGCAAGGGCACCCGCGGTGCGGGCGCCGCCATGGCGGCCGAGCCGATCCTCGAGGTCACCCCGATCGAAGAGGTGGCCGAAGGCCCCGACCCGGCGCAGGTCTACCAGTCGATGCCGATGCTCGACGACACCGGCGAGTACGGGATCTACGACGGCCAGTCCTCCTACACCCCCGACCCGTACATCAGCAGCGGCTACGAGGGGTACGGCGCCGAGGGATACGAGGGCTGGGGCGGCGGCGAGCCCCAGCAGCCGCAGCCCGCGGCCGCCACGTACGAGGCCTACGCCTCCTGGGGCGGTCAGCAGGAGTACGACCCCGCCCACACGGCTCCGTACCAGGATCCGGGGCAGCAGCAGTACGGCCAGCAATACAGCCAGCAGTACGGCTACGACACCCCGCCCGGCGGTGTCTGGGTGCCCCAGCAGCAGTCCGCCGAACCGCCGCTCCAGGACCCGCAGCAGCAGGCGTACATCCCGCAGCAGCCACAGCCGCCGTACGAGCAGTCGCAGTACGCGGACCCGTACGATCCGTACCGCTACTGAATTCAGCCCGTCCAGGGGGCACCTCCCAGCGGTAGCTGGGGGAGTTTGAGGACAACCCGGCTACCGGTGCGGGTCCGTCCGGCGTCCCGGCGGTCACCGGCTGCCGCCCGGGCCTCCGGCGATCAGGTCGGCGACGATCGCGCCCGACATGCCGGCGTGCGCCAGCCCGCCGCCGGGGTGCGCCCAGCCACCCACGAAGTACAGCCCGGGGACCGGGGAGCGGTTGTCCGGGCGGAGATGGCCGCCGCCCGCGCCCGCCAGAGCGGGGCCCGGCACCGCCCCGCCCGGGGCGCCGGTCTCCCGCTCGGTGTCCGCAGGGGTGCGCACCTCGCGCCACAACTCCCGTTCGCGCAGGCCCGGGACGGCGGCCTCGGCGGCCTTCACGACCTGCTCGGCGAAGCCCGCGGCGACACCGGGCGCGGCCCAGTCCTCCGGGCCGGCCGTCGCTGCCACGGTGACCTGGAGGGTCACCGCCTCGTGTGATGCGTCCGGGACGGTGGACGGGTCGTCGGGGCGCAGCACCGTCACAGTCGGGGAGTCGCACGGTCCGGCGCCGGAGAAGACGGCGTCCCACTCCCGGCCCGCGTCCGCCGCATGGACGACCGTGCGGTGCACGGTGCCCTCCGGGCGGTGTCCGTGCAGGGCCAGGCACACCACGAATCTGCCGGGCGTGCTCCCCGGCCCCCGGGGCGTCGCGGTGAGCGCCGACGGCTCTCCCGGCGTGGGCAGGGGCGCGCCGGCGACCACCAGGTCGGCGTCGACCGATGCTCCGTCGGCGAGGTCGAGGCCGCAGGCCCGGCCGTCCGCGGTCTTGATACCGCGCACCTCGGCGTCGAAGTGGAACTCGACCCCGCGCGCCAGGCACCGCTCGTACACGGCGTCGGCGAGCGCCCGCATGCCGCCCTGGACGTACCAGGCACCGAAGGTCTGCTCCATGTAGGGCAGCACGACGGCGCCGGCCGGCACGGAGCGGGGGTCGAAGCCGTGGGCGAGGGCGTAGCTCTCCAGCAGGGCGGCGAGGCGCGGGTCGCGCAGCTCGCGGCCGGCGACGGAGGCGAGGGACGGGGCGGTGCGGCGGAACAGGCCGCGCCGTACGGCGGGGTACGGGTCACGGCCCAGCGCGGTGGTGTCCTCCGTCAGTGCGTCCTCCAGGAGCGGGCGGCGGGTGGCCTCCCAGACCCCCCGGGCCCGGCCCATCACCTCGCTCCAGCGCTCACCGGCGCCCGCGCCGAACGCGCCGTCCAGAGCGCTGATGACGCCCGCCCGGCTGGCGTTGGGCAGCGATACGTCCCTCCCGTCCGGGAAGAGGTGCCGGCTCGCGGGATCGACCTGCGTCAGCCCGACGCGGCTCTCCAGCGGTTCCCTGCCGGTCTTGATGAACAGATCGCGGTAGACGGCCGGCAGGTGCAGCAGGGCAGGGCCGGTGTCGAAGGTGAAGCCGTCCCGCGCGAACCTTCCGACGCCGCCGCCGTACGTCGCCGAGCGCTCGTACACCGCCACCCGGCGGCCGCCGACGGCCAGCCGGGCCGCCGTCGCCAGCGCCCCCATACCCGCCCCGATTACCGCGATCCGTGCCATGTCAGCGACTGTATCGGGCGGCACCGACAACGCCGCCCGGCAGGTCGCGTCAGATCGGCGCGGCCAGCCGCCGCTCCTCGCGCCGCGCCTTCCAGCGGCGCAGGAAGCGGCGGATCCGGGAGAACAGGAAGACCACCGTGGCGATGCCGAGCACCAGCAGGGTGCCCGCGATGATCGCGGCGGCGAGCGGATGGAAGAGCGCGAAGACGATGATCCCGGAGACGCCCAGGTCCTCGGCGAGGCTGAGGAGGATGTTGCTGGCCGGTTCCGGCGAGGTGTTGACCGCTATCCGCGTGCCGGCCTTGACGAGATGGCTGGCGAGCGCCGTCGAACCGCCCACCGCGGCGGCGGCCAGCTCCGGCAGCGAACCGTTCTGCCCGGCGAGCAGCGCCGCGACCACGGCGCCGGAGACCGGGCGGATGACGGTGTGCACCACATCCCACGCCGAGTCCACGAACGGGATCTTGTCCGCGACGGCCTCGCACAGGAACAGGATCCCGGCGACGACCAGCACATCGGGCCGCTCCAGCGCGGCGGGCACCTCGTCGGTGACCCCGGTCGCCCCCATCAGGCCGAGCAGGAACACCACGGCATAGGCGTTGATCCCGCTCGCCCAGCCGCTGGTGAACACGAGCGGAAGTACCGACATGATCCGGATCGTAGCGAATCGCTCGCCGGGGCATTGAGCGAAACCGCGCAGTCCTGAGTACTGGTACCTAGACGCGGACTTGAGTAGGAGCGCGGATGGGCCGCGGCCCTCGTTCGGGGGAAGGTAGGGGCACGGACGGACGCGGCGCCGGTACCGCCGACACGGGGCGGCGGAACGGGAGCGGTCCGGCCGCAACGGGGGCACACGGGGGAAGCGCTGTTCTGGCACGGTCCGACGGGGGATCGGGACGTGCCAGAACAGCGCACTCTCATGTCCGGACTCTCATGTCCGGACGCTCAGTACCTGGCCCTCAGCTCCTGGCCCTCACGTCCGGGCGTCCCCGCTGACCCGGCCCTGCAGCAGCCGTGACAGGGCGGAGTGCACATCGTCGATGCTGCGGTGCGACTGGAACGCCTGCCAGTCGAGCGCCGCGACCAGCACCATCCCGAAGAGCGCGGACGCGGTGAGCGGTACGTCGATCTCGTCGCTCAGCTCCCCGTTGTCCACTGCCTCGCGCAGCACCTTCTCCACCACCGCGACCGCCTCCTGGCGGACCATCATCAGCGTGTCCTGCCAGGCGCGGTTGGTACGCCACAACTCGGCGACGTACAGCTGCGTGAAGGACGGGTAGCGGGCGATGAAGGCCAGCCCGGCCCGGATCTGCGCGTCCAGGGCGTCGATCCGGGTGCCGCCGCGCGCGTCGACCTTGTCCGCCGCCTCCCGCAGGGAGACGGTGAGCAGTCCGACGCCGTGCCGCAGCAGCTCCTCGAACAGTTCGTTCTTGCTGGCGAAGTTGTAGTAGACGGTGCCCTTGGCGACGCCGGCCCGCTCGGCGATCTCCTCCACCGTGGTGGCGGAGAAGCCCTGCTCGGCGATGAGAGTGACGGCGGCCTCGTAGAGCTTCTGCCGCGTGGCCTGGCGACGTGCGGTGGTCATGGCGTTGATTCTCCCTGCCCGGGGCGGCCCCGTCTCACAGGGTCAGCTCCGGATGCAGCCGGTCCACGGTCCACACCTGCTTGCGGCGGGCCGTCACGGTGGTGAGCGCCAGCGCGCCCGCTGTGAAGGCGAGGAGCACCAGACAGGCCAGCCAGACCGGCCGGAGCCCGCCGCCGGTGATCAGATGGCGGAGCCCCTCCACGACGTAGCTCATGGGCAGGAAGGGGTGGATGGCGCCGAAGAAGCCGGGGCTGGTCTGCACCGGGTACGTGCCTCCCGCCGAGGTCAGCTGGAGCATCAGCATCGCCAGGGTGAGCACTCGTCCCGCCGGGCCGAACCGGGCGCCCAGGAACTGGATGATGGCGGCGAAGCAGCCCGCGGCGAGCAGCAGGAAGCCGATCGTGCCGGCGGCGCGGGCCATCTGCAGCCCGAGCGCCCAGTGCAGTACCGACATCAGCGCCAGCACTTGCAGCACACCGACCGCGGCCACCGGCAGCCAGCCGGCCAGCGCGATCCGCCAGGACGCGGCCCCGGCGGCGAGCGCCCGGCGGTTCAGCGGCTGGAAGAGCATGTAGCCGACCATCGCGCCGACCCACAGGGAGAGCGGGATGAAGTACGGGGCGAGCCCCTCGCCGTAAGT
The DNA here is from genome assembly GCF_030063355.1 of Streptomyces sp. PH10-H1. Lineage (GTDB taxonomy): Bacteria > Actinomycetota > Actinomycetes > Streptomycetales > Streptomycetaceae > Actinacidiphila. The sequence continues at coordinate 42,640 of NZ_JASISZ010000006.1, read as the reverse complement.
GTCCGCCTGGTGCAGGGCCTGGGAGGCGAGCTGTACGGGGTCGGCCATCACCGAGGTGCGCGCGTCGCGCTCCTTGGTGTCGTAGTCGGGGATCTTGTCCACCCCGTCGTGCAGCCCGGTGGCGAGCTGACCGCTGCCGGTGGAGAGCGTCGTCAGGCCGGTGGTGAGCTGGTTGCTGCCGGTCGCGAGCCGGTACATACCCCCGCTGAGGGTGTCCGCGCCGTTGGACAGGGCGCCGACGCCCTTGTCGAGGGAGTGGGCGCCGCCCGCCGCCGAGTGGGCGCCGGAGGCGACCTGGTGGGCTCCGGTGTTCAGCCGGTTGATGTTCTTGACGGCCGAGTCGATGTCGGTGGAGAGATGCGGCGCGGTGTCGGCCAGTTCCCGGGCGTAGCCCTGCAGGGTGCCCAGGTCGGTGGCCAGCTGGTCGAACGACGAGGGGCCGCCGACCTTCGCGTTGAGCCGCTCCGCCAGTGCGGCGGCCTCGGCGGTCTTGTCCACGCCCTGCTTCAGGGTCTGGCAGGCGCTGGTGCCGGGGGCGGCCGCGCACTGCTTTGTGTACTGCTGGCGCAGGAAGTCGGCGGCGGACCGGGACGCCTTGGCGGCGTCGGGAGCCAGTACGGCGATCTCGTTGAGATGGTCCTTGACGGCCTGGGAGCCGTCGGCGACGAGCCGGGAGGCCTCGCCGATCTCCCGGGTGTGGCTCTTCACGAAAGCGATCTTGTCGGAGGCGCCGTTCACCGCGTCGACGAGCCGCTGGGTGCCGGAAGCGACCTGGCCCGCGCCGCTGTCGAGCGTGTCGAGGCCGGTGGCCAGGTCACCGCTGCCCTTCTTGGCGTCCTTGAGCCTGGCGGCGAGTTGGCCCGCGCCCTGTTCTGCCTTGCGGATGCCGTCGCCGAGGTCCTTGGAGCCCTGCTCGGCGCTGCCCGCTCCGCCGGCCACGTCGTCGGCGCCCTTGGCCGCCTTCTGCGTCTGGTCGTGCAGATCGGAGAACGACACGAAGATCCGGTCGTAGAAGCCGCGTGAGGCCCCGGCCGAAGTGGCGGCCCTGACCTGCGAGAACACACTGCGCGAGAGCTGCCCGACGATGTAGTTGTTCGAGTCGTTGGTGCGCACCTGGAGGGCGCCGGTCTCCGGGTGGCCGCCCGAACTGGACGCGATCCGCTCGCTGAAGTCGGCGGGGATGGTGAGCGTCAGATAGTACGAACCGTTCTCCAGGCCCTCCGAGGCCCCGGCGGAGTCCGTCTCCTGCCAGTCGAAGGTGGCCGTGTCGTGCAGTTTGGCGGCCAGTGCGTCGCCCGCGGCGATCTTCGTACCGCCCGCGGTGGCGCCGCGGTCGGCGTTCACCAGGGCGACGGGGATCTTGTCGAGCCGCCCGTAGGGATCCCAGAAGGACCACAGGTACAGAGCGCCGTAGAGCAGCGGCAGCAGCAGGAGGGCGGCCATGGCCGCCCGCGGCAGCCGGCCCCGTCCGAACTTCTTCAGCTCAAGCGCGGCGAGTTTCGGTGTACGCATCGGCTGCCCCGTCCTCGGTCGCATCAGTGGTCGCAGCCGCGGTCGCGACGGCGGTCGGATCAGTTGTCGCAGCGGCGGATTCAGCAGGCTCAGCGGACTCGGCGGTCCTGGCGGCCGGTGCGGCCGGCCGGGCGGGGACGACGAGCGCGCCCCCGGGCGCCTGGGTGCAGACGCCGATGACGGTGGTGCCCGCGTCGGCCACGGAGCGCAGCATCGCCCAGGCCTGTTCGCGGTCGGCCTCGTCGAGCTTGTGGTCGACGTCGTCGACACCGATCACCCGCGGCCGCGGCAGCAGCGCGAGCGCCACGCCCAGCCGCAGCGCCTCCAGTCGCTCCAGATCGCGTACGGCCGTCCGCTCGCCCTTGACCAGCGAGTCCAGATCGAGCCCTGCCGCCTTCAGGGCAGCTGCCACGTCGGTGCGGTCGCGCGCGGCTCGGGCGGCGAACCGGCGCTGCAGCAGCACCCTTTCGCGCAGGTGCTCGGCCACGGTGAGCGCAGGTTCGAGAGCCGAGATCCCGTCGACGGGACCGAGTGCGCTGATACTCCGCACCGCGGGCATCCGCTTGGGCAGCGGGTGGCCGCAGACCTCCGCGCGGCCCTCGGTGGCCTTCATCCGTCCGGTGAGCGCCAGCAGCAGGCAGGTGCGGCCGGTGCCCGACGGGCCCTCGACCGCGATCAGACTTCCGGCGGGCGCGCTGAACGACACGTCCCGGAACACCCGCCCGCGCGGGCCTCGCAGCCCGTACCCCTCCGCGGTGATCACGACTCACACTCCCCTTATGAACTGACCGGTCAGTACAAAAGAAGTATGCCGCATCGCGGAAGCGGGTCCGCGGCGGGGGTCCGGGTAGGGGTGCGCTAAGGGCAATTCCGCAGGTCAGGGCCGATTGTCAGTGGTGTGCCCCACTATGTGTCGTACGAAGACAGGAGGCTCGTCATGGCTGCTCACGTAAGCGACATCCATCCCGTGCTGCGCCGGGCTGCGGCACCGCCCGCCGCCCTCGACCTGCTCACCCAGGCCCACCTCGGACTCGACGAGGCGGCCGTCCTGGAAACTCCCAACGAGCGTTACGCCACCGCCCATCTCGCCGCACTGCGAACCGCCGCCGCGGTGCTGGCGGTGCGGGGCCGTCCCGAACCGAGCCCGAGGCGCAGGAATGGGGCCTCCCCACGGCGGAGCCGGAGGGGACGTATACGCAGTGCCTGGGAGGTGCTGCCCGAGGTCGCGCCCGAACTCAGCGAGTGGAGCGCCATGTTCGAACACGGCGCCCAACGCCGGGCGCGGGCCGAGGCCGGCATAGCCGGTGCCGCCACGTGGCGGGACGCGGACGATCTGCTGCGCGCGGCCGCGATGTTCCTGCGCCTGGTGGAACGGATGCTGGTGCTCCAGCCCACGCTGCCGTCCGAACTGCGATCCGGCCTCCCGTCCGCCTTGCCGTCCGCCTTGCCACACCAGAAGGCCAATTGAGCGGCCGCTACGTGCCGCACGACTAGAGTGGAGGCGCTCGATCAACCCAGTCGTCCGCGAGGAGCCGCCCGCCATGTCCCGTGAAGGAGTGGTGGACCCGATCCGCCCCCGAGCGTCCCTCCGTACCGCCGTGGTCTGGGAAGTCCTGCGCGACGCACTCGACAGGCAGGCCACGGCCGGCGGCCGGGACGCCGGTGCGGCGCTGGACGTGCTCGACACCGGGGGCGGCACCGGAAACTTCGCGGTGCCCGTGGCGCGCCTCGGCCATCGGGTCACCGTCGTCGACCCGAGCCCCGACGCGCTGTTCGCCCTCGAGCGCCGGGCCGCCGAGGCCGGGGTGACCGACCGGGTCCGCGGCGTGCAGGGCGACACCCACGGCCTGCTCGACGTCGTCGCGCCGGGCAGCTACGACGTGGTGCTCTGCCACGGTGTGCTGGAGTACGTCGACGACCCCGCCGAGGGTGTGCGCAACGCCGTCGGAGCGCTCCGCCCGGCCGGGGCCCTCAGCCTGCTGGCCGCGGGCCGGGGCGGGGCCGTGCTGGCCCGGGCCCTCGCCGGCCACTTCGCCGAGGCCCAGCACGCCATCGGTGACCCCGACGGCCGCTGGGGCGACGGGGACTCGCTGCCCCGCCGCTTCACCGCCGAGCAGCTGACACGGCTGGTCGCCGATGTGGGCCTGCGGGTGAGCTCGGTGCACGGCGTACGGGTCTTCGCCGACCTGGTCCCGGGGGTTCTGGTGGACACCGAGCCGGGCGCCCTGGAAGCGCTGCTCAAGCTGGAACTGGCCGCGGCGGAACAGCCCGCGTTCCACTCGATCGCCACTCAACTGCACGTACTCGCCGACCGTGGCTGACCCGGCCGCCGGCGGCAGTGCCAGGAGTAGTCGGTCACAGGCCGCCCGGTCAGCCCTCCAGGACCGTATGCTGGCATGACGTAACGGCGGACGGGGAATGAAGTCCCCGTCGGATTGGCGTAGTGGGGCGGGTTTCACGGGGGCGAATCCCTGCCTATCCTTGAATAAGGGTCGGACCGGTCGCCCCCGCGACCGACGAGTAGGAGGACTCCGTGCCGCTCTCGGAGCACGAGCAGCGCATGCTCGAGCAGATGGAGCGAGCGCTGTACGCCGAAGATCCCAAGTTCGCGTCGGCGCTTGAGGGAAGCGGGCTGCGCACCTATACCCGGCGGCGCGTCTACCAAGCGGTAGCGGGCTTCCTGGTGGGTATTGCTCTGCTGATGGCTGGAATGATCAAGCAGCAGCCCTGGATCAGTGTGGTCGGATTCCTCGTCATGCTTGCCTGTGCCGTGCTCGCGGTCACTGGTTGGCGGAAGGCCGGCAAACCCGGTGAGCAGCAGCCCGCCGCAGCCGCAGGCCGTGGCCACCCCCGTCGCAGGGGCAAGGTCATGGACCGGATCGAGGAGCGCTGGCAGCGCCGCAGGGACGGGCAGGACCGCTAGCGGCCGCCGCCGGAGGTTCTCACGGCTTGAACAGGCATGGCGCGAAGGCCGGCGTATCGCGTCGGTGACCGGCCGCACCGCGGCGGTCCAGCGCTGCGTCGTGGCCGACCACTGTTCCGACAGACGCCAGATCACCCGGGCGGCCGAACGCGGCAGGACCACCGCGCGCAGCCGCCCGCGCCGCCCGGCCGCCCGGTGCAGCCCGTCCCGTACTTGGCGGACATCCGCCGCCAGCCCGGTCACCGGCCGCGGCCGGTGCGCGTACAGCACCTGTTCCACGGCGGCCGCGACACGGCCCGCTGCCTGCGCCGCCGCCTCGTCGAGTCCGCCGTCCCGCACCAGCCGGGCGGTGGCCCGGCGCGGTGTCTCGGACTCGTCGGGCAGGATCCCGTAGTCCCATGCGGTGTCGACGAGCTCCCGCCAGGCCGTGAGCGTCCTGGCGCCCTCCTCTTGGCCCCGCCCGCCGCCGAGCCGCCGGGACCGCTCACGGCGGCGCCACAGCAGCGGCAGCAGGGGCACCCCGAGTACCAGCAGCACCGGCAGGGCGATACCGGCCAGCCGGGCGAGGCTGATCCCGGAGCCGGTCGGCCCGCTGCCGGTGTCCTGCCCGAGCGGGGTGCAGTCGCCCAGCGCCTTGTCCTTGACCGAGCAGCTCGCCGAGGCGGAGGCACCGGCGCTCGGAGCGGCGCTCTTGCCGTGGTCCGGGACGGACGGGCCGCCGCCGGTGGCCGGTGGCTGGTCCACCGTGTAGTTGGGGGCGGTGCCGCGGAACGGGGTGGGCTCGAAGCGGGTCCAGCCGATGCCCTCGAAGTACAGCTCGGGCCAGGCGTGGGCGTCCTTGAGCCCCACCGAGACCGTACCGTCGGACCGGGGCCCGTTGCCCGGTGCGAAGCCGACCGCGACCCGGGCCGGGATGTGCAGGGTGCGCGCCATCGCCGCCATGGTGAAGGCGAAATGAATGCAGAACCCCTGCTTGTCCTTGAGGAACCGGGAGATGGCGTCGACGCCGGTGCCCGACTTCACCTGGGTGCTGTACAGGAAGTTCCCGGAGTGGAAGTACCGCTGCAGGGCCACGGCCTGCTCGTACGGGTTCGCCGCGCCCCGGGTCACCTGTGCCGCGGTTCTGCTCACCACCTCGGGCAGCGAGTCGGGGACCCGGGTGTACTCCTCCTTGAACGCGGAGGCCGGTTCCGGGGCCTCGGCCAGCTGCGCGGCCGTCGGCTGCACCTGCAGGCTCGTGACCTTGTACTTCACGCCCCTGGTGTTCTGATTGCGGTCACCGATGACCGTGCGCCCCTCCTTGTCGAACCGCCAGTGGCCGCCGACCTGCAGCTTTTCGGCGGGATAGGGGAGCGGCAGCCAGCTCTGCGCGTAGTCCCCGTCCGCGGCGACCGAGGTGATGATCTCGGTGGCCTTTATGTCGGGGCCCAGGCCGGCCGGTGCCGGGAACACGTCGGGGATGTCGGACAGCGGGTGCTCGGCGGCCCTCCACTGCGTACCGTCGAACTGGTCGAGGGCGACGATGCGCAGGTACATGTCCGACGTGCTGGGCGCGTTCGTACGGTAGGTGAGGACCTCGCGGTTCTCCGCCTGCTTGAGGTTGTTCTGCAGTGCCACCACCGGGTTGACCGAGTTGGAACCGACGTTGATGCCGGGCCCCGATCCGCCGGCCGCCGCGTCCAGCAGCCCGTTGCCCAGCGAGGGCAGAACGGCGGGCGCGATCAGCGCGATGCCCAGGGCCATCGCCCCGATCCGGCGGCCGGTGCGCACCGGTGCCATGGCCGAGCCCTCGGCCCGTATCCCGGAACCGCCCGTCCAGCCGGTCGACGGCGGCCCGCCGCCGAAGACCCTGCCCCACCGCGACAGCCGGTCCCGGCCCTCGGCGAGGAGCAGCAGCAGATAGCCGCCCGCGGCGATCAGGAACCACAGCCAGCGGCTGCCGCCGCCCGCAAGACCGGCCGCGACGGAGTACAGCGCGAGCAGCGGCAGTCCCGCCGGAGCGGCGCTGCCGTACGTCACCGCCAGCGCGTCCACGGCCAGCGCGATCACCAGCACGCCGCCGACCAGCAGCAGCCGGATGCCCGGGGTCACCGGAGCGGGGATGGCGAACTGGCTGACGTCGCGCAGGCCGTCGCTGAGCAGACGGCCGAGCCCCGCGAACGCCTTGGGGCCGGGCAGGACGCCTCCCACCGCCTTCTTCGAGACGAACATCAGGGTCAGTATCAGCAGGGTGACCAGGGCCTGTGCCAGCACTGTCAGCGGCCTGGGCAGCGGCACCCGCCGGGCCAGTGCGCCGACGGTGGACTGGAGTGCGACCAGGAACGCGGCCTGCAGGATCCAGCCGGTCGGGGTCGCCAGCGGCAGCAGCGAGCAGGCCGCCATGATCGAGGCGGCCGCCGCGCAGACCGTCAGCCGTGCGCGTCCGCTCATGGCGTCACCCCCGCCTCTTCGCGCGAGCGGTAGCGGTCCGCCAGCTGCCACAGCGCGGGCAGTCCCTCGCCCGGCGGCACCGGCAGAACCGTCCAGCCGGCCTCGCGCAGCATCCGCACGGCCCGCCGCCCGCCGCTGTCCGCCGGCTGCGGCCCGTCGCCACCGGAACCGGAGGCGCCACCGGAACCGGCACCGGAGGCGGAGGAGGCGGAACCAGAAGCGGAACCGGCACCGGACCCGGGGCCGGCCGCCGGCTCGTCCGGGAGATACGCGTCCGCGCTGTCACGGGAGGCCCACGCCGCGCTGTCCAGGACGAACGCGACCGCGCCGCCGGCCCGCTGCCGCATCCGTCCGGCGATCGCTGCCTGCTCCTCGTCCAGATCCCCGAGGAACGCCACCAACAGGCCCTCGCTGCCGACCCGCAGGACGTCGTACGCCCGCGAGAACCCGCCGCCGTCCGAGTGCTCCAGCACCGCGAGGGTGTCGAGCAGCACCCCGGCGGTGTCCGAGGAGTCGCCGCCGCCACCGCCTTCCGGCCCCGGAACGCTGGTGCCGGTGTCGGTCAGCAGCCGTACCGAGTAGCCGCGCTCCAGCATGTGGGTCGAGACCGAGGCCGCCCCGGAGACCGCCCACTCGAAGGCCGAGTCGGGGCCCGCCCCATAGAAGGCGAGCCGCCGGGTGTCCACCAGCACGGTGCAGCGGGCCCGGTGCGGCTGCTCCTCGCGGCGCACCATCAGCTCGCCGTACTTCGCGGTGGAGCGCCAGTGCACCCGCCGCAGATCGTCGCCGTGCCGGTAGCCGCGCGGGATCACATCGTCCTCGCCGGCCAGCGACAGCGCGCGGGTACGGCTGTCGCCGTAGCCGGACGCCTCACCCGCGAGCCGGACCGGAGGCAGCGGTTCCACCTTCGGCACCACGGTCAGGGTGTCGTACGCGCTGAAGGACCGGGTCAGTTCGCACATCCCGAAGGGATCCGTCAGACGCAGTTGCAGCGGCCCCAGCGGATAGCGGCCGCGCAGGTCCGAGCGCACCCGGTAGGACACCTCGCGGTGCCCGCCGGGCTCCACCCGGTCCAGCACGAAGCGCGGCCGCGGTCCGAGCACGTACGGCACCCGGTCCTGCAGCATCAGCAGCCCGGTCGGGATGCGAGAGACATTGTCCACCCGCAAATGCACCCGCGCCTCGGACATCGCGGGCACCCGCGACGGCGCGAGCCGCCGGCTGCCCGCCACCCGGTACCGGGTGCGGTACAGCACCGCGACGCACACCAGCGGCAGGACGGCCAGCAGCAGCCCGACCCGCAGCAGGTCCTGCTGGCCCAGGACGTACGCGCAGACGGCCGCCGCGGCTCCCGCCGCGAGGAAGGACCGCCCGCGCGTGGTGAGCCCCGACAGCGCCGTCCGGAACCCTCCGCCGGCCTCCGGGTCGGCGGACATCACACGCTCCGCGCGCCGGGCGGCTGGGAGCCCTGCGGCCGGCGCCAGTGCTGCGCGGCCGCGGCCGCGGACGGGTCGGGCACGGGCGTGCGCTGCAGGATTTCGGTGACGACCTGCTCGGGCGTACGGCGGTTCAGCTGCGCCTGCGCGGTCGGCAGCAGCCGGTGCGCCAGTACCGCGGGGGCGAGCGTCTGGATGTCGTCGGGCAGGACGAAGTCCCGTCCGTCCAGCGCCGCGGAGGCGCGGGCCGCCCGCACCAGGTGCAGCGTCGCGCGCGGTGAGGCGCCCAGCCGCAGATCGGGGTGGTGGCGAGTGGCGCCGATCAGGGCCACGGCATAGCGCCGCACCGGGTCCGACACATGCACCGTCCGCACCGCTTCGATCAGTTTGACGATCTCGTGGGCGTGCGCAACCGGCTGCAGATCGTCCAGCGGCGGCGTGCCGCCGTGCACATCGAGCATCTGCAGTTCGGCCTCCGGGCTCGGGTAGCCGATCGACACCCGGGCCATGAAGCGGTCGCGTTGCGCCTCGGGCAGCGGATACGTGCCCTCCATCTCCACCGGGTTCTGGGTGGCGATGACCATGAAGGGGTTGGGCAGTTCGTACGTGGTGCCGTCGATGGTGACCTGCCGCTCCTCCATCGACTCCAGCAGCGCCGACTGGGTCTTCGGCGAGGCCCGGTTGATCTCGTCCCCGACCACGATCTGCGCGAAGATCGCCCCCGGCTTGAACTCGAAGTCCCGCCGCTGCTGGTCGAAGACGCTCACTCCGGTGATGTCGGAAGGCAGCAGGTCGGGCGTGAACTGGATACGCCGCACCGAGCAGTCGATGGACCGCGCGAGCGCCTTGGCCAGCATCGTCTTCCCGACCCCCGGCACGTCCTCGATCAGGAGGTGCCCCTCTGCCAGCATTACGGTCAGCGAAAGCCGTACGACCTCGGGCTTGCCCTCGATCACGTTCTCCACCGACCGGCGCACCCGCTCCGCCGTCGTGGTCAGATCGCTGAGGCTTGCTCGCGCGTCATAGGTCGTCACCCGGTTCTCCTCGGCCTGTTCATAGGGAACGGCCATCCCTGGACCGGCCCCTCCCCGAATGCGGGCCGGCCGCCCGCCGTGAAGGGCGAGGCGGCGCCGCACGATGCATTGTTCCCTTCAACAGCGTCCCGCGTCACTCGCCTGCCGTTACTTGGCCGTGATTTCCCGCATCAGACCGGTGTGGACGTCGAAGACAAACCCGCGCACATCGTCCGTGTAGGCCAGGAACGGGGACGTACGCACCCGCGCCATCGACTGGCGAACGTCCTGGTCGATGTCGGTGAACGCCTCGACCGACCAGGTCGGCCGCTGGCCGACCTCGTGCTCCAGTTCGGTCCTGAAGTCCTCGGTGATGGTCTCCAGACCGCAGTTGGTGTGGTGGATGAGAATGACGGAGCGGGTGCCCAGCGCCCGCTGGCTGATGGTCAGCGAACGGATCGTGTCGTCGGTGACGACGCCGCCCGCGTTGCGGATGGTGTGGCAGTCGCCGAGGTCGAGGCCGAGCGCGGCGTGCAGGTCGAGGCGGGCGTCCATGCAGGCGACGACGGCGACCCCCAGGACCGGCCGGGCGTCCATGCCGGGGTCGTGGAAGGCGACCGCGTAGCGATGGTTGGCGCCGACGAGCCGGTCGATGACGGAGACGGACGCGGGGCCGGACCCGGCGGCGGACGCGGGGCCGGACCCGCCGGCGGACTCGGGACCGGACCCGGCGGCGGACTCGGGGTCCGGCTCGGATGGCTGCGCTGCGGATATCGACATGTGAATGACGGTAGAGGGCGCGAGCCCGTCCCACCTGCTGTGAGGTCGGGTAAAAGCCGGTCAATTGGCTGTGATGTGAGCTAACCCACAAGCGTCACATCGCTCACCACCGCGGGTGAGGCGCGCGGACCGCTGCTTGCGTTGACCGTGGGGCTTAGTGGAGTAAAGTGGCGCGAAATGGGGTCTCCCCGCCGCAGGCAGGGGCAGGGCTTCTTCTTGACAGGGATGACTCGACCGGTGTCCGACAGGTTCCGGCAGGGCCCGGCCGCGGGAGGTGTGGATGTTCCTCGGAACGTACGCGCCGCGACTCGACGACAAGAGCCGTCTCGTCCTGCCGGCCAAGTTCCGGGACCAGCTCGCGCAGGGCCTGGTGATCACCAAGGGGCAGGAGCGCTGCCTGTACGTATGGCCGCTGCGCGGATTCCGGGCCGTCACCGAGGAACTGCGCCGGGCTCCCCTGACGTCCAAGGCCGCGAGGGACTACATGCGGGTGCTCTTCGCCGGGGCCACCGACGAGATGCCCGACAAGCAGGGCCGGATCAGCGTCCCGCAGCCGTTGCGGGAGTACGCGGGACTTGACCGGGACTGCGCGGTCATCGGCGCCAACACCCGGGTGGAGGTGTGGTCCGCCCGGGCCTGGGACCGGTACCTGGCCGCGCAGGAAGACACCTTTTCGGCCCTGTCCGAGGAGGTTCCGACCGGATTACTGTGACCCCGGCCCCTCCTCGCAACGTCACCACGGTGTACGTATGGCTCGGCCTCCTCCCGCTCTCCGGCTCCACTGGCACTACTTCCCCGGCGCCAGAGGGCCACTTCCCTCCCGAGCGGGCGGGGACCAAGTCCTACGTCTGAAGAGTCGAAGATCCGAGAAGGGCCCCATGAGCGCCGTCCCCGTCCCGCCGTCCGAGCCGCATGGCGCCCCCGCGGACCCCGCCGCCACCCCCGCTCTCACCCCCGCCGCCACCCCTGCTGTCACCCCTGCTGTCACCCCCGCGAAGCATGTGCCCGTGATGCTGCGGCGCTGCCTGGACCTGCTGGCTCCCGCGCTGGCCGGACCGGGCGCCGTGGTCGTGGATGCCACGCTCGGACTCGGCGGCCACAGCGAGGCGCTGCTGACCACGTTCCCCGCGGCCCGGCTGGTCGCCATCGACCGCGACCCCGCCGCCCTCAAACTCTCCGCCGAGCGCCTCGCGCCGTTCGGCGACCGGGCCACGCTCGTGCACGCGGTCTACGACGAGCTGCCGGAGGTCATCGCCCGGCTCGGCATCCCCAAGGTCCAGGGCGTCCTGTTCGACCTGGGGGTCTCGTCCATGCAGCTCGACGAGGCGGACCGCGGCTTCGCCTACGCGCAGGACGCCCCGCTCGACATGCGGATGGACCAGACCACCGGGATCAGCGCCGCCGAGGTGCTCAACACCTACCCGCCGGGCGACCTCGTGCGGATCCTGCGCAACTACGGCGAGGAGAAGTTCGCCCGCAAGATCGTCGACGCGGTGGTCAAGCAGCGTGTGAAGGAACCGTTCAGCAACAGCGCGCGCCTGGTCGAACTCATCCGCGACGTACTGCCGCAGGCGGCCAAGCGGACCGGCGGCAACCCCGCCAAGCGCACCTTCCAGGCGCTGCGTATCGAGGTCAACGCCGAACTCGCCGCCGTGGAGGCCGCGATCCCGGCCGCGCTGGGCGCCCTCGCGGTGGGGGGCCGGATCGCCGTCCTCTCGTACCAGTCGCTGGAGGACCGCATCGTCAAGCAGGCGTTCGCGGCGGGCGCGGCCAACACCGCCCCGCCCGGTCTGCCCGTCGTGCCCGAGCGCTACCAGCCGCGGCTGAAGCTCCTCACCCGCGGTGCGGAGCTGCCGAGCGAGGAGGAGGTCGCCGAGAACCGGCGCGCCGCCCCCGCCCGGCTGCGCGGCGCGGAACGGATCCGGGAGGAGGCGCTGTGAGCCCGTCCCGGTCGGCCGCGGCGGCCCGCGCGCCGTTCGTGCTGCTGGTGGTGGCGCTGCTGGCCGGCGGCCTCATCTCGCTGCTGCTGCTGAACGGGGCCGTCAACCAGGATTCCTTCGAGCTGAACAGGCTGCAGAAGGACACCAAGAAGTACACCGACGAGGAGCAGGCGCTCCAGCAGGACGTGGACCGGTACAAGGCGCCCGACGCGCTCGACCGGCGCGCCCGCGAGCTGGGCATGGTGCCCGGCGGCAATCCCGCCTTCCTGAACCCCGACGGCACCGTCCGCGGCGATCCCACCGAGGCCCAGGCCGGGCCCTCCGCGTCACCCGCCAGAACCCAGCCGCCGCCCACCGCGGCCCCGACCGCGAACCGCACGGCCGCCGCCAAGCCCTCCCCGCACACCCCCGTGCCCTCCGGCAGCGCGGCCGCGCCCACCTCCCAGGCCGCCCCGACTTCCCAGACCTCCGGCAGGTGACCTCGTGACCAGTCCCCGCATGCTGCGCGCCGCCCCAGGGGGCGGTGCGCGTGAGTGAGCCCAGGCGTCCGGAACGCGGGCGGCTGCCGCGCCCCGGAGGGCCCAGGGCGGCGGGCGGCCGGGGCGCGGAGCGCGCGCAGGGCGCCGGGAGGTTGAGTCGCCCCGCATCGGGCCAGGCCGCGCGTCCCGCCGCCCGCAGGCCGCGGCCGCCACGCCCCTCGGCCCCGCTGCGACTGGGCCGCCCCAGGCCCCGGCTGCGGCTCGTCGGCGTCGCGCTGACGCTCGTGATGCTCGCGTTCGTCGTCCGGCTGCTGCAGGTGCAGGCCGTCGACGCGTCCGCGTACGCGGCCAAGGCCGCCGTCAACCGCTGGGTGTCGCACGAGGTCGCCGCCGACCGGGGGACCATCACTGACCGGTCGGGCACCGACCTGGCGACCACCGTCGACGCGTACGACATCACCGCCGACCCGTTCCTGTTCACCGCCGAGCAGTCGAAGACCAAGGACGCGCCCGCGCAGGCCGCGGAACTGCTCGCGCCGATCGTGGGCGGCGACCCGAAGACCATCGCGAAGAAGCTCGCCGCGCCGAACTCCCGCTACCAGGTCCTCGCCCGGCAGCAGACCCCGCAGGTCTGGAACCAGATCAAGGACCTCAAGCGGGCGTTGGGCGACAAGGCGGCCAAGGCGAAGGGCGTCAATGTGCTCGCCGGGGTCTTCAGCGACCCCCACACCAAGCGGGTCTACCCGGCGGGCGACCTCGCGGCCGGCGTCATCGGCTTCGTGAACGGCGAGGGCGTCGGCGGCGGCGGTCTCGAGGCGCTGCTCAACAAGGAGCTCGCGGGCGAGCCCGGCAAGATCCGCTACGCCCAGTCCAGCGGCCGCCAGGTCCCCACCGCCGGGGTCCAGGAGCATCCCGCCGTGCCCGGCTCGGACGTCGAGCTGACCATCGACCGGGATATCCAGTGGGCGGCGCAGAGCGCCATCACCGCGCAGGTCCAGAAGTCCAGGGCGGACCGCGGCTATGTGATCGTCCAGGACACCCGCACCGGCGAGATCCTCGCGATGGCCAACGCACCCGGCTATGACCCGAACGATCTCGCGCACGCCAGCTCGAACTCGCTGGGCAACGCCGCGGTCCAGGACGCCTACGAGCCCGGCAGCGTCAGCAAGCTGATGTCGATGGCCGCGGTCCTGGACCAGGGCGCCGCGACCCCCGCGACCCATGTCACGGTCCCCGGCACCCTGCCACGCGCGGACCGGATCTTCCACGACGACGTGGACCACGGCACCTGGTCGCTGACCCTCAACGGGGTGCTCGCCAAGTCCAGCAACATCGGCACGATCCTGGCGAGCGGGCAGCTCGGCAGGACCCAGGCCGAGGCGAACAAGGTGCTGTACTCGTATCTGAAGAAGTTCGGGATCGGGGATCCCACGGGCCTCGGCTTCCCCGGCGAGACCCGCGGCATCCTGGCCAAGCCCCAGAACTGGAACGGCTCCCAGCAGTACACGATCCCGTTCGGCCAGGGCCTGTCGCTCAGCGCCCTGCAGGCCACCTCGGTCTACTCGACGGTCGCCAACGGCGGGGTGCGCGTGGCGCCCAGCCTGATCCGCGGCATCACCGGGCCCGATGGCCGCTTCGTACCGTCGGAGGCGCCCGCGAAGTCCCGGGTGGTCAGCGAGAAGACCGCCACGACCCTGGCCACCATGCTGGAGTCCGTGGTCGGTGACGAACAGGGCACCGGCAGCAAGGCCCGCATCGCCGGCTACCGGGTCGCGGGCAAGACCGGCACGGCCAACCGGGTGGACCCGGTCACCGGCCGCTACAAGGGCTACACGGCCTCCTTCCTGGGCTTCGCACCCGCCGACGACCCCCGCGTCACGGTTTCCTGCGTGATCCAGAACCCGACCAGCGGCAGCTACTTCGGTGGTCAGATCTGCGGCCCGGTCTTCAAGCAGGTCATGGAATTCGCCCTCAAATCCCTGCAGGCCGCGCCCTCCGGCAAGGAGGCACCGCACCTGCCCGTCGAGTTCGACCCCGCAAAGAGGTGACAACGATCACATCCGACGGCGACCGGCCGGTCCGGGACCGGGGGCCTTTTGGCCCCGACCCCGGCCAGCCCGGTAACCTCACCGCCGTGCCAAAAGCTGATCAGTCCTCCCTCAAGCAGCCGGGTGCCCCGCGCCCGTCCCACGTCCGACCCAAAGCGCTGGCGGAGCTGGCCGCGCATCTGGGCGCGGCGCTGCCCGCGGACGGCGCCCCCGCCACTGGCATCACCCACGACTCACGGGCGGTCCGCCCCGGCGACGTCTACGCGGCGCTGCCGGGCGCCCGCTTCCACGGAGCGGACTTCGCCGCCCAGGCCGCGGACCTGGGCGCGGTCGCGATCCTCACCGATTTGGCGGGCTCCGCGCGCGCCGCGGCCACCGGTCTGCCGGTCCTGACCGTGGACGATCCACGGTCCCGGATGGGCGCGCTGGCCGCCGCGATCTACGACGACCCCGGCCGGGACCTGCTGCAGATCGGCATCACCGGCACCTCGGGCAAGACCACCACGGCGTATCTCGTCGAAGGCGGCCTGCGGGCACATGAGGAGCAGCGCGCAGCGCTGTCCGCCAAGGGTGGTGATGGGCGACGGGAGGGCGGCAGGGCCACCGGCCTGATCGGCACCGTCGAGTCGCGGATCGGCGACGAGCGGATCAAGAGCGAGCGCACCACCCCCGAGGCCACCGACCTGCAGGCGCTGTTCGCCTTGATGCGCGAGCGGGGCGTCCGGTCGGTGGTCATGGAGGTCTCCAGCCACGCGCTGGTGCTCGGCCGGGTGGACGGCGCGGTCTTCGACGTGGCGGTCTTCAACAACCTCAGCCCCGAGCACATGGAATTCCACACGGGCATGGAGGACTACTTCCAGGCGAAGGCGCGGCTGTTCACGCCGCAGCGCAGCCGGGTAGGCGTCGTCAACCTCGACGACGCCTACGGCCGGCGGCTCGTCGCCGAGGCCGGGGTCCCGGTCACCACGTTCTCCGCCGAGGGGAACCCGGACGCCGACTGGCGCGCCGTCGACGTCGCGACCGGCCCGTTGGGCAGCACCTTCACCGTCCTCGGCCCCAAGGGCGAGACGGCGCGGGCCGCCGCCCCGCTGCCGGGCCCGTTCAACGTCGCCAACACCCTCGCCGCCATCACCGCGCTCGTCATCGCCGGGATCGACCCGCAGACCGCCGCGGACGGTGTCGCCGCGGTCCCCGGCGTCCCCGGCCGGCTGGAGGGCGTGGACGCCGGCCAGCCGTATCTCGCGGTGGTGGACTACGCGCACAAGACCGACGCCGTCGAGTCCGTGCTGCGCGCCCTGCGCAAGACCACCGAGGGCCGCATCCACGCCGTACTCGGCTGCGGTGGCGACCGCGACCAGCACAAGCGGGGCCCGATGGGCGCCGCCTGCGCGCGGCTCGCGGACACCGCCGTACTCACGTCCGACAACCCGCGCTCCGAGGACCCCCTCGCTATCCTCGCCGCGATGCTGAACGGAGCCGCCGAGGTACCCGCCTTCGAGCGCGGACACGTCATCGTCGAGCCCGACCGGGCCGCCGCCATCGCCATCGCCGTAGCCCGCGCCCAGCCCGGCGACATCGTGCTGGTCGCGGGCAAGGGCCACGAACAGGGCCAGGACATCGCCGGAGTGGTACGCCCCTTCGACGACCGGGAAGTACTGCGCGCCGCCATCGAGAAGGACCAGGAACAGCTGTGATCCCACTCACCCTCGCCGAGGTCGCCGACGCGGTCAGCGGGAGGATGCACGACATACCGGAACCAGGGACGCGCGTGACGGGCCCCGTGGTCATCGACTCCAGGGACGTGGTGCCCGGCGCGCTGTTCGCCGCGCTGCCGGGCGAGCGCGTGGACGGCCACACGTTCGCCGAGGGCGCCGTGAAGGACGGAGCGGTGGCGGTACTCGCCTCCCGCCCGGTCGGCGTGCCCGCGATCGTCGTCGACGACGTGGTCGCCGCGCTCGGCGCCCTCGCCAGGACCGTCATCGCGCGGCTCGGCGCGACCACCGTGGCGCTCACCGGTTCCGCGGGCAAGACCAGCACCAAGGACCTGATGGCCCAGCTGCTGGAACGGCACGCGCCCACGGTGTGGACACCCGGCTCGTTCAACAACGAGATCGGGCTGCCGCTCACCGCGCTGCGCGCCGACGAGTCCACCCGGCACCTCGTGCTGGAGATGGGCGCCCGCGGCATCGGCCACATCCGGTACCTCGCCGGGCTCACCCCGCCGCGGATCGGCGTCGTCCTCAACGTCGGCGCCGCGCACATCGGCGAGTTCGGCGGTCGTGATCAAACCGCCCTGGCCAAGGGCGAACTCGTCGAGGCGCTGCCCGCCGCCGACCAGGGGGGAGTGGCCGTCCTCAACGCCGACGATCCGCTGGTGCGCGCGATGGCCTCCCGTACGAAGGCCCGCGTCGTGCTCTTCGGAGAGGCCGCCGACGCCGGCATCCGTGCGGAGAATGTCCGCCTCAACGACCGAGGTCAGCCGCTCTTCACACTCCGCACACCGGCCGGGTGCGCCGAAGTGACCTTGCGCCTGTACGGTGAGCACCACGTGTCGAACGCGCTCGCCGCGGCCGCCGTCGCCCGTGAACTGGGCATGCCCGTCGAGGAGATCGCCACCGCGCTCTCCGGTGCGGGGACGCTTTCTCACTGGCGTATGGAGGTCACCGAGCGGCCCGACGGCGTGACGGTCGTCAACGACGCCTACAACGCGAACCCCGACTCCATGAGAGCCGCTCTGCGCGCGCTCGCCGCCATGGGGCGCGGACGTCGTACGTGGGCGGTGCTCGGCGAGATGGCCGAACTCGGTGGGGAGTCCCTCACCGAGCACGACGCGGTCGGGCGACTGGTCGTCCGGCTCAACGTCAGCAAGCTCGTGGCCGTAGGCGGCCTGGAAGCCGCCTGGTTGGATATGGGCGCCAAGAACGAGGGTTCGTGGGGTGAGGAGTCGGTGCACGTGTCCGACGCGGAGACGGCGATCGACCTGCTGCGCAGCGAATTGCGCCCGGGGGACGTCGTGCTGGTGAAGGCATCGAGGGCGGTCGGACTGGAGCGCGTGGCACTGGCGCTGCTCGACGGCACCGAAGGTGAGGTCGCCGCGCGATGAAGCAGATTCTCGTATCCGGTGTGCTCGGTCTTTTCCTGTCCTTGATCGGCACCCCGTTGCTGATCCGTCTGCTGGCCCGCAAGGGCTACGGGCAGATGATCCGCGACGATGGTCCGAAGACCCACCACAGCAAGCGCGGCACCCCGACGATGGGCGGCATCGCGTTCATCCTGGCGACCCTGGTCGCCTATGCCGCCACCAAGGTCATCACCAGTGAGCGGCCTTCGATGTCGGGTCTGCTGGTGCTGTTCCTGACCGCCGGTCTCGGCCTGGTCGGCTTCCTCGACGACTACATCAAGATCGTCAAGCAGCGGAGCCTGGGCCTGCGGGCCAAGGCGAAACTGGGCGGCCAGCTGATCGTCGGCGTCGCCTTCGCCGTCCTGGCGCTGAACTTCTCGGACTCGCGCGGCCAGACCCCGGCGTCCACCAAGCTCTCCTTCGTCCAGGACTTCGGCTGGACGATCGGCCCGGTGATCTTCGTCATCTGGGCGCTGTTCATGATCCTGGCGATGTCCAACGGCGTGAACCTCACCGACGGCCTCGACGGCCTGGCCACCGGCGCGTCCGTGATGGTCTTCGCCGCCTACACCGTCATCGGCGTCTGGCAGTACGGCCAGTGGTGCGGCGCCCCGCTCAGCGCCAACGGCGCCTGCTACGAGGTCAGGGACCCGCTCGACCTGGCGGTCGTCGCCGCGGCCCTGATGGGCGCGTGCTTCGGCTTCCTGTGGTGGAACACCTCACCGGCCAAGATCTTCATGGGTGACACCGGTTCGCTGGCCCTGGGCGGCGCGCTCGCCGGCCTGGCGATCTGCTCGCGCACCGAGCTGCTGCTCACGATCCTCGGCGGCCTGTTCGTCCTCATCACGCTCTCCGTGGTCATCCAGGTCGGCTCCTTCCGGCTCACCGGCAAGCGGGTCTTCCGGATGGCGCCGCTCCAGCACCACTTCGAACTCAAGGGCTGGAGCGAAGTCCTGGTCGTGGTCCGCTTCTGGATCATTCAGGGCATGTGCATGGCCGTGGGCCTCGGTCTGTTCTACGCGGGCTGGGTGGCCGCCTCGTGACAGCGCCCGGCCTGTCGCCACCGCAGCTGGCCGGAGTCCCCGTCACCGTCGCGGGCCTGGGCGTCTCCGGTGTGCCGGCCGCCCGGGTGCTGCACGGCCTGGGCGCCGTCGTCACCGTCGTGAACAGCGGCGCCGGCGAGCGCGAGCAGCGCGAGGCGGCAGAACTGCGCGCGCTGGGCATCACGGTGCGCCTCGGCGACGGCGACACGCTCCCCGAGGGCGCGCGGCTCGTGGTCACCTCACCGGGCTGGAAGCCCGCGAGCCCGCTCTTCGCGGCCGCTGCCGCGGCGGGCATCGAGGTGTGGGGCGATGTGGAGCTGGCGTGGCGGCTCCGGGGTGAGAGTGCCGCGCCCTGGCTGGCGGTCACCGGCACCAACGGCAAGACCACCACCGTCCAGATGCTCGCCGCCATCCTGAAGGCCGCAGGGCTGCGCACCGCCGCCGTCGGCAATATCGGCGTATCGCTCCTGGACGCCGTGCTCGGCGAGGAGAAGTACGACGTCCTGGCCGTCGAGCTGTCCAGCTACCAGCTGCACTGGGCGCCCAGCGTCCGACCGCACTCCGCGGTGGTCCTGAACCTCGCGCCCGACCACCTCGACTGGCACGGTTCCATGGAGGCGTACGCCGCCGACAAGGGCCGAATCTACGAGGGAAACCAGGTCGCCTGCGTCTACAACACCGCCGACCCGGCTACCGAGGCGCTGGTCCGCGCGGCCGACGTCGAGGAGGGCGCCCGCGCGATCGGCTTCACCCTCGGCAGCCCCCGCCCGTCCGAGTTCGGCGTCGTGGACGGCATCCTGATCGACCGCGCCTTCGTCGACAGCCGGCACAAGAACGCCCAGGAGCTGGCGGAAGTCTCCGACATCCAGCCGCCCGCCCCGCACAACATCGCCAACGCCCTGGCCGCCGCGGCGCTGGCCCGCGCCTTCGGCGTCGAACCGGCCGCCGTACGCGACGGACTGCGGGCCTTCCGGCCCGACGCCCACCGCATCTCCCTCGTGGAGACCGTCGGCGGGGTCGCCTACGTGGACGACTCCAAGGCCACCAACACCCACGCCGCCGAGGCGTCCCTGGCCGCCTACGAATCCATTGTGTGGATCGCGGGCGGACTCGCCAAGGGCGCCGTGTTCGACGAGTTGGTGCGCAAGGCCGCCCCGCGGCTGCGCGGCGTGGTGCTGATCGGCGCCGACCGCGCGCTGATCCGCGAAGCGCTCGCACGACACGCCCCCGAGGTCCCGGTGACCGACCTGGAACGGACCGACACTGGGGCGATGGCCGCGGCGGTGCGGGCGGCGCGGGAGCTCTCCCGGCCGGGTGACACGGTCCTGCTGGCACCGGCCTGCGCCTCCATGGACATGTTCACCAACTACGGCGAGCGTGGCGAGGCATTCGCCGGGGCCGTGCGGGCCCTGGCACCCGAGAGCGCGGGACACGACAACTAGCCGGGCGTCCCCGCGCCGCTGAACACCCCGGCCCAGCGCACCACTGGAGGGGACGCATGACGGCAGACCGTTCCGCCGCCCGCGGCGTCGAGCGCCGCTCCCGGGAGGGGGCGGCGCGCGTGCTGCCGGGCAGGCGGGTCACCGCGCGCCCGGCCCGGCCCCCGGTAGCCGCTCCCGAGCGCAGGGCGGCCCGGCCCGGCGCCCTGGGTGGCCCGCGCAGGCTCCACAACCGGCTCCAGGCGGCCTGGGACCGCCCGCTCACGGCGTATTACCTGATCCTCGGCGGCAGCCTGCTCATCACCGTGCTGGGCCTGGTGATGGTCTACTCCGCCTCGATGATCCAGGCGCTGCGCTACGGCTACCCGTCCACGTACTACTTCCGCAAGCAACTGCTCGCGGCCGCCATCGGCACCGTGCTGTTGATCTCCGCGGCGCGTATGCCCGTCAAGCTGCACCGCGCGCTGGCGTATCCGCTGCTGCTCGGCGCGGTTTTCCTGATGTGCCTGGTCCAGGTGCCGGGAATAGGGGAAACGGTCAACGGCAATACCAACTGGATCTCTCTCGGCGGGCCTTTCCAGCTTCAGCCCAGTGAATTCGGCAAGCTCGCGCTCGTCCTGTGGGGCTCCGACCTGCTGGCCCGCAAGAGCGACAAGAACCTGCTCATCCAGTGGAAGCACCTGCTGGTCCCGCTGGTGCCCGTGACATTCATGGTGCTCGGCCTGATCATGCTCGGCGGCGACATGGGCACCACGATCATCCTCACGGCGATTCTCTTCGGACTGCTGTGGCTTGCCGGTGCGCCGACCCGGTTGTTCGCGGGAGTACTTTCCGGCGCCGCCTTCCTCGCGTTTCTGGCGATCAGGACCAGTCCCAACCGGATGTCCCGGCTCGGCTGCATCGCCGCGAGCGATCCGGGCACCCACGACCAGTGCTGGCAGGCGGTGCACGGGATCTACGCGCTCGCCTCCGGTGGCTGGTTCGGTTCCGGACTCGGTGCGAGTATGGAGAAATGGGGCGAACTGCCCGAGCCGCACACCGACTTCATCTTCGCCGTCACCGGGGAGGAACTGGGTCTCGCGGGGACGCTGTCGGTTCTCGCCCTCTTCGCGGCCCTAGGCTATGCGGGTATCCGCGTGGCCGGTCGTACGGAGGACCCCTTCGTCAGGTTCGCAGCGGGTGGCGTGACAACCTGGATCACGGCTCAGGCCGTGATCAACATTGGTGCGGTGCTCGGCCTGCTGCCGATCGCCGGAGTCCCGCTTCCGCTGTTCTCCTACGGAGGTTCGGCCCTCCTGCCGACGATGTTCGCGATCGGGTTGCTCATCTCCTTCGCAAGGAGTGAGCCCGGGGCGCGAGCGGCACTTGCCATACGCGGGCGCGGTTCCCTGACGGGGGCTATGACACGGACGATGAGACGGTTCGTCAAGAGACGGCCGTCCGGAGAGCGGTGAATTTCGGTGCATGTCGTACTCGCCGGTGGGGGGACCGCCGGCCACATCGAGCCTGCGCTCGCGCTCGCCGATGCCCTGCGCAGGCAGGACCCGACCGTAGGAATCACAGCGCTCGGCACGGAGAAGGGCCTGGAGACCAGGCTCGTCCCGGAGCGCGGTTATGAACTGGCGCTCATCCCGGCCGTTCCACTGCCACGCCGGCCCACTCCCGAACTGATCACCGTCCCCGGACGGCTGCGCGGCACCATCAAGGCCGCGGAGCAGATCCTGGAACGCACCAAGGCGGATGTGGTCGTCGGGTTCGGCGGCTATGTCGCGCTGCCCGGCTATCTCGCCGCCAAGCGCCTCGGCGTGCCGATCGTCGTCCACGAGGCCAACGCCCGCCCCGGCCTCGCCAACAAGATCGGCTCCCGCTACGCCCACGGCGTCGCCGTCAGCAGCCCGGACAGCAAGCTGCGCAACGCGCGGTACATCGGCATCCCGCTGCGCCGTTCGATCGCCACCCTCGACCGCGCCGGCAGGCGCGCCGAGGCACGGGCCGCCTTCGGACTCGACCAGAATCTTCCGACTCTGCTCGTTTCCGGTGGATCCCAGGGCGCACGCCGGCTGAACGAGGTGATCGCGACGGTCGCTCCGCGACTGCAGCAGTCCGGCATCCAGATCCTGCACGCCGTCGGCCCGAAGAACGAACTGCCGGTCGCCGACAACATGCCCGGTATGCCGCCCTACCGTCCGGTCCCGTACATCGACCGGATGGATCTCGCGTACGCCGCCGCCGACATGATGCTCTGCCGGGCCGGCGCCATGACGGTCGCCGAGCTGTCCGCGGTCGGCCTGCCGGCCGCCTACGTCCCGCTGCCCATCGGCAACGGCGAACAGCGCCTCAACGCCCAGCCGCTGGTGAAGGCCGGCGGCGGGCTGCTGGTCGACGACGCGGAACTGACGCCGGACTGGGTCATCGGCAACGTCCTCCCGGTGCTCACCGATCCGCACCGGCTGTACGAGATGTCCCGCTCCGCCGCGGAGTTCGGCCGCCCCGACGCCGACGACCTGCTGGTCGGCATGGTGTACGAGGCCATCGCCGCCCGCCGGGCAGGATAGGAGCCCCGCCCCCCGGCGGGTTTGGAGACCAAGGCGCCCCCGGTCACGGGCCGGGGGCGGCCGAGGGCGCGGGAAGGGGCGAACGCATGGCAGGACCGACGACCGCCGAGCGCGGTGAGAAGGCGGAGCCGGCCGCTCCCGCGCGTCGCACGCCCGCCCGCCGCAAGCGCGCGCGCCGCGCCGTGCTGATCCTGCTCATCGTGGCCACTGTGCTGGCCGTCGCCGGGACATGGCTGGTCTACGGCTCGTCCTGGCTGAGCGCGCAGCGCGTCACGGTGAGCGGCACCAGGGTGCTCACCCCCGAACAGGTGCGGGCCACCGCAGCCGTGCCGCTCAGGGGACCGCTCGCCTCGGTCGACACCGGCGCGGTCGAACGCCGGCTGCTGGCGGCCCTGCCGCGTATCGACAAGGTGACCGTCGAACGCGACTGGCCGCACACCATCGGTCTGAAAGTGACCGAGAGAACACCCTCCGCCGTTCTGAAGAGCGGCGGAAAGTTCATCGAAGTGGACGCGGAAGGCGTGCGTTTCGCCACCGTCGACACCTCGCCCGCCGGTGTTCCTCTCGTGGAATTGACTCCCGATCAGTCTCCGAGCCTTCTCCACTTCGGAACTAAGAACCTGCTGCGGGCGGCCGTCGAAGTGTCGTCGAGTCTCCCCGATTCCGTTCGCAGGGATGCCCGTGTCATCCGCATGCGGTCCTATGACAGCGTCACCGTCGAACTGTCCGGCGGCCGGACGGTGGTGTGGGGGAGCGCGGAACACGGTTCGGAGAAGGCCGCGGTGCTCACCGCTCTGATGAAGGCGGCGAAAAACGCCGGCAGATTCGATGTAAGCGCTCCCAGCGCCCCTGCGGCATCGGGAAGTTGACGATGAGTATCCGGGTTTGCCCCCTGGTTCGCCCGAGCGGGCCGTGATCACATAAGGTCAAAAGAAAAACGGGAGGTTCGGCGTGTTCGTTGAACGCACACCGCTTGTCGACTTAGTGTCCTGTCCCAAGGAACGCATGGGACAGGCATACTGGTAACCCTAAACCTCAGCGTTAGGGTTCGGGGCAGCACCGGCGAACGTACCGACCGTCCCACAGGCATACGTAACTCGAGGCGAGAGGCCTTCGACGTGGCAGCACCGCAGAACTACCTCGCAGTCATCAAGGTCGTCGGAATCGGCGGCGGTGGCGTCAATGCCATCAACCGGATGATCGAGGTCGGTCTCAAGGGCGTCGAGTTCATCGCGATCAACACCGATGCGCAGGCCCTTCTGATGAGCGACGCCGACGTCAAGCTCGACGTCGGCCGCGAACTCACTCGCGGCCTCGGCGCCGGCGCGAACCCCGATGTCGGCCGCAAGGCCGCCGAGGACCACCGCGAAGAGATCGAAGAGGTGCTCAAGGGCGCCGACATGGTCTTCGTCACCGCGGGCGAGGGCGGCGGCACCGGCACCGGCGGCGCGCCCGTGGTCGCCCACATCGCCCGTTCGCTGGGCGCCCTGACGATCGGTGTGGTCACCAGGCCGTTCACCTTCGAGGGCCGCCGCCGCGCGAACCAGGCCGAGGACGGCATCGCCGGCCTGCGCGAGAATGTCGACACCCTCATCGTCATCCCCAACGACCGGTTGCTGTCCATCTCGGACCGCCAGGTCAGCGTGCTCGACGCGTTCCGGTCCGCCGACCAGGTGCTGCTGTCCGGCGTGCAGGGGATCACCGACCTCATCACCACCCCGGGCCTGATCAACCTGGACTTCGCCGACGTGAAGTCCGTGATGTCCGAAGCCGGTTCCGCCCTGATGGGCATCGGGTCGGCCCGCGGCGACGACCGCGCGGTCGCGGCAGCGGAGATGGCCATCTCCTCGCCGCTGCTCGAAGCCTCCATCGACGGCGCCCGCGGCGTCCTGCTCTCCATCTCCGGCGGCTCCGACCTCGGCCTGTTCGAGATCAACGAGTCGGCACAGCTGGTGGCCGAGGCCGCGCACCCCGAAGCCAACATCATCTTCGGTGCGGTCATTGATGACGCGCTCGGCGACGAGGTCCGGGTCACTGTCATCGCGGCCGGCTTCGACGGCGGCCAGCCGCCGCCCAAGGGCAACCGCGACAAGGTGCTCGGCGCGTACAGCGGCCGCGAGGAGACGCCCGCCTCCTCCGGCCCCGCCCGGGTCGGCAGCCAGGCCGAGGCCCCGCGCCCGACCTCCTACAGCGGTCTCGGCAGTGTGCCGGTGCGCGCAGAGGAGCCGGAGCCGGTCGCCGAGGTCCCGCCGAGCCCCATCGCCCCGCCGCACGTGCCGCCGGCCCGTCCCTACCAGGACTCCGCGGCCGAGGAGCTCGACGTACCCGATTTTCTGAAGTGACCTGAAGCGACCTGAAGCGACCTTCTTTCCGCTGAAGTGATCCCAGTGATCTACTGGAAGTGACCGGGCGCAGTCCCGTGGTGAACGGCGCGCACTTCGTCTCGGCCCTCGGGCCGCGGCGCGGTGAGCGCCGTTCGCTCGTATCCGCCCAACTCGCCCGGTTCACGGCGAACATGGGTGAGATATCCCATGTTCGTACCATCGGTTTGAATGAAGGATCGTGAGCGAGGCAGTGACGGAGCGGAAGGCCCAACTGGCCGCGAATCTGGCCCGGGTCGAGGAGCGCATCGCCGCCGCCTGCGAGACGGCGGGACGCGATCGCAAGGACGTGACCCTGATCGTGGTCACCAAGACCTACCCCGCCGACGATGTGCGGATTCTTTCGGAACTCGGCGTCCGGCATGTCGCGGAGAACCGCGACCAGGATGCCGCCCCGAAGGCCGCGGCCTGCGCAGACCTGCCGCTCAGCTGGCATTTCGTGGGCCAGTTGCAGACCAATAAGGTACGTTCCGTGGTCAGTTACGCCGATATCGTGCACTCCGTCGACCGGCTCCGGCTGGTCGGCGCCCTGTCGGCCGCGGCCGTCGCCGCGGGACGCGAGGTGGGCTGCCTGGTCCAGGTGGCCCTTGACGCGGAGTCAGGGACCCGGGACAGCAGGGGCGGAGCCGCCCCCGATGCCGTCGAGGGCCTCGCCGACGCGCTCGCCGCCGCACCGGGCCTCAGGTTCGACGGGCTGATGACCGTGGCGCCGCTCGCGGGCCCGTACCAGGGGCAACCCCGTGCCGCCTTCGATCGGCTGGCGGAAATCGCATCCGGCCTGCGCGCGGCCCATCCGGCTGCCACCATGGTCTCGGCAGGGATGAGCGCCGACCTTGAGCAGGCGGTCGCGGCGGGAGCGACACATGTACGCGTCGGTACTGCGGTACTCGGAGTCCGTCCCGGGCTCCGGTAACGTCACCAAACAAGTCGGACCACAGCAATAAATATGGTCTTTCCCCGCTGAGAGGACGCAGAGCATGGCCGGCGCGATGCGCAAGATGGCGGTCTACCTCGGCCTCGTGGAGGACGACGGGTACGACGGCCCGGGGTTCGATCCCGATGACGAGTTCGAACCCGAGCCGGAGCCTGAGCGCAACCACAGGCCACGCAGCCAGCACAGCCAGCACCAGCCACAACAGGACGAACCGGCACGTCTCGTCCATGCGCCGGCGCCCCGTGAACCGCGGATCGCCCCAGTGGCATCCATCACACCCGAACGTCACAGCCTGGAGAAGAACGCACCGGTGATCATGCCCAAGGTCGTGTCCGAGCGTGAGCCCTACCGGATCACCACACTTCACCCCCGCACGTACAACGAAGCCCGTACCATCGGGGAACACTTCCGCGAGGGCACACCGGTGATCATGAATCTGACGGAGATGGACGACACGGACGCAAAGCGTCTTGTCGACTTCGCCGCAGGTCTGGTGTTCGGCCTCCACGGCAGCATCGAGCGGGTGACGCAGAAGGTGTTCCTGCTGTCGCCTGCTAACGTCGATGTCACGGCGGAGGACAAGGCCCGCATCGCCGAGGGCGGGTTCTTCAACCAGAGCTGAGTACCACGCAACCGAGGAACAACCGAGGAATCCGGCCACCAGGCCGAAGGCGAGCAGGGGAGAGGGAAGCGCGATGAGCTACGCACTACAGGTGCTCTACATCGTGCTGATGTGCTTCCTGATCGTGCTGATCTTCCGGTTGGTGATGGATTACGTCTTCCAGTTCGCGCGCTCATGGCAACCTGGGAAGCCGATGGTGGTGGTCCTTGAGGCCGCCTACACTGTCACCGATCCGCCACTCAAGCTTCTGCGGCGGTTCATTCCGCCGCTGCGTCTCGGGGGCGTGGCGCTCGACCTGTCCTTCTTCGTATTGATGATCATCGTGCTCATCCTGCTCCGCGTTGTCGGGAGTCTGTGATGAACGATGCGGACTCCCGATATGTCGACGATCACGTTGAGGTGAAGAGATGCCGCTGACCCCCGAGGACGTGCGGAACAAGCAGTTCACGACCGTCCGCCTCCGAGAAGGCTATGACGAGGACGAGGTCGACGCCTTCCTGGATGAGGTCGAGGGCGAGCTGACCAGGCTCCTGCGAGAAAACGAGGACCTGCGCGCCAAACTGGCCGCGGCCACCCGAGCCGCCGCCCAGAACCAACAGCAGGGCATGCGCAAGCCCGAACAGCAGGACCGCCCGGTCCCTGCGGCCATATCCGGTCCGCAGCCGGTGCCGCCCCAGCAGATGGGCCCGCCCCAGCAGATGGGTCAGCCCCAGCAGCAGTCCGGTGCGCTGCAGCTGCCTGCCGGGCCGAGCGCCCAGCAGCACGGTCCCGGTCCGATGGGACAGGGTCCGATGGGACAGGGTCAGGGTCCGATGGGCCAGGGCCCCATGGGTCAGGGTCCGATGGGTCAGGGCCCGATGGGCCAGCAGCACCCGATGCAGCAGCAGCACCCCATGCAGCAGCAGCATCCGATGCAGCAGCAGGGTCACCCCATGCAGCAGCAGTCGCCCGGTGGCGACAGCGCCGCCCGGGTTCTCTCGCTGGCGCAGCAGACCGCCGACCAGGCGATCGCGGAGGCCCGTTCCGAGGCCAACAAGATCGTCGGCGAGGCACGCAGCCGTGCCGAGGGACTGGAGCGGGATGCCCGCTCCAAGGCTGACGCCCTGGAGCGGGACGCGCAGGAGAAGCACCGCGTCGCGATGGGCTCCCTGGAGTCCGCGCGCGCCACGCTGGAGCGCAAGGTCGAGGACCTGCGCGGCTTCGAGCGCGAGTACCGGACCCGTCTGAAGTCGTACCTGGAGAGCCAGCTGCGCCAGCTGGAGACCCAGGCCGACGACTCGCTGGCTCCGCCGCGTACGCCGGCGACCGCGTCACTTCCCGCCACGTCCTCCATGGGCGGCACGATGAGTGGCTCCATGGGCGGTGGCATGGCTCCGGCCGGTGCCGGTGCCATGGGACACAGCGGTCAGAACCCGTCGTACGGCAACCAGGGGATGGGTCACAGCGGCCCGAACCCGACGTATGGCGGCCAGCAGCAGATGTCTCCTGCCATGACGCAGCCGATGGCTCCGGTGCGGCCGCAGAGCCCGCAGCCGTTGCAGCAGGCGCCTACGCCGATGCGTGGGTTCCTGATTGACGAGGACGACAACTAAGTCGGTCGCTTGTCGCTTTACGGGCCGGGCCCCTGGGGAATCGCTTCCTCTGGGGCCCGGCCCGTTTTTTGGTCGGTGCGGGGTGGTGGGTGGCTACGGGGCCGGGCTCTCCGGAGGGGCCTGACGGTGGTCTGGTCCGGCACACAGCGAAGGCCGCCGTCCCGCCTGGTGTGGGGGGACAGCGGCCTTCGTGGTTCTTACTGCTTGCGGAGGTGGAAGGTCAGGCCCAGGGGCTCGTCCGTGAAGGGCTCACCGTAGGTGGTGTCGGCCTCGCCGGAGGCGAAGTCGGTGGCTAGGACCTCGTCGGCGATGAGGGTGGTGTGTTCGGTCAGGGCCTTGGTGAGGGCCTCGTCCTTGGACTGCCAGCGGACGGCGATGCGGTCGGCGACGTCGAGGCCGGAGTTCTTGCGCGCCTCCTGGATGAGGCGGATCGCGTCGCGGGCCAGTCCCGCCAGGCGGAGTTCCGGGGTGATCTTCAGGTCCAGGGCCACGGTGGCGCCGGAGTCGGAGGCCACGGACCAGCCCTCGCGCGGGGTCTCGGTGATGATCACTTCGTCCGGGGAGAGCGGGATCTGTTCGCCGTTGACCTCGATGGAGGCCGTGCCGTCGCGCAGGGCCGCGGAGAGTGCTGCAGCGTCGGTGGCCGCGATGGCCTTCGCGGCCTCTTGGACGCCCTTGCCGAAGCGCTTGCCCAGGGCCCGGAAGTTGGCCTTGGCCGTGGTGTCGACCAGCGATCCGCCGACCTCGGAGAGCGAGGCGAGGGAGAGGACGTTGAGTTCCTCGGTGATCTGGGTGTGCAGGGCCGGGTCCAACGTGTCGAAGCCGGCTGCTGCCACCAGGGCGCGGGACAGCGGCTGGCGGGTCTTGACGCCGGATTCGGCGCGGGTGGCGCGGCCGAGTTCCACCAGGCGGCGGACCAGCAGCATCTGCTCGGACAGGACGGGGTTGATCGCGGATTCGTCGGCGGCCGGCCACGAGGCGAGGTGGACGGAGTCCGGGGCGTTCGGGGTGACCGGGACGACGAGGTCCTGCCAGACCCGCTCGGTGATGAACGGGGTGAGGGGGGCCATCAGGCGGGTGGTGGTTTCGATGACCTCGTGGAGGGTCGCCAGGGCGGCCGGGTCACCCTGCCAGAAGCGGCGGCGCGAGCGGCGGACGTACCAGTTGGACAGGTCGTCGATGAAGGAGGAGAGCAGCTTGCCCGCGCGCTGGGTGTCGTAGGACTCCAGGGATTCGGTGACGTCGCGGGTGAGGGTGTGGAGTTCGCCCAGGAGCCAGCGGTCGAGTACCGGGCGGTCGGCTGGGGCCGGGTCGCTCGCGCTGGGCGTCCAGCCGGCGGTGCGGGCGTACAGGGCCTGGAAGGCGACGGTGTTCCAGTAGGTCAGGAGGGTCTTGCGGACCACTTCCTGGATCGTGCCGTGGCCGACCCGGCGGGCGGACCAGGGGGAGCCGCCGGCCGCCATGAACCAGCGGACGGCGTCGGCGCCGTGCTGGTCCATGAGCGGGATGGGCTGCAGGATGTTGCCCAGGTGCTTGGACATCTTGCGGCCGTCCTCGGCGAGGATGTGGCCGAGGCAGACCACGTTCTCGTAGGCGGACCGGTCGAAGACCAGAGTGCCGACGGCCATCAGCGTGTAGAACCAGCCGCGGGTCTGGTCGATCGCCTCGGAGATGAACTGCGCGGGGTAGCTCTTCTCGAAGGCTTCCTTGTTGCGGTACGGATAGCCGTGCTGGGCGAAGGGCATTGACCCCGAGTCGTACCAGGCGTCGATGACCTCGGGGACCCGGGTGGCGGTGAGCCCGCAGCCGTCGGTGGTGCAGGGGAACGTGATGTCGTCGATGTACGGGCGGTGCGGGTCCAGGTTGGACTGATCGGTGTTCGTGAGCTCGGAGAGCTGGGTGAGGGAGCCTACGCACGTGAGGTGGTTCTCCTCACAGCGCCAGATGGGCAGCGGCGTGCCCCAGTAGCGGTTGCGCGAGAGGGCCCAGTCGACGTTGTTGTTCAGCCAGTCGCCGAAGCGGCCCTGCTTGACCGATTCCGGGTACCAGTTGGTCTTCTCGTTCTCGCGCAGCATCGCCTCCTTGACGGCGGTGGTGCGGATGTACCAGGAGGGCTGCGCGTAGTAGAGCAGCGCGGTGTGGCAGCGCCAGCAGTGCGGGTAGCTGTGCTCGTACGGCACGTGGCGGAAGAGCTTGCCGGTCGTCTGGAGTTCGGTGACGAGCTTTTCGTCGGCCTTCTTGAAGAATTCGCCGCCGACCAGCGGGACCTCCGGTTCGAAGGTGCCGTCGGGGCGGACCGGGTTCACCACGGGGAGGCCGTAGGCGCGGCAGACCTTGAGGTCGTCCTCGCCGAAGGCGGGGGACTGGTGGACCAGACCGGTGCCGTCCTCGGTGGTGACGTAGTCGGCGTTGACGATGTAGTGGGCGTCCGGGATCTCGACGAAGGAGAAGGGACGCTCGTAGGTCCAGCGCTCCATCTCGGCGCCGGTGAAGCTGACGCCGGTGGCGGTCCAGCCCTCGCCGAGGGCCTTGGCGAGGAGGGGCTCGGCGACCACCAGCTTCTCGTTGCCGTCGGTCGCCACGACGTACGTGACGGCGGGGTGCGTCGCGACGGCGGTGTTGGAGACCAGGGTCCAGGGGGTGGTCGTCCAGACGAGGAGCGCGGCCTCGCCCGCGAGCGGGCCCGAGGTCAGCGGGAAGCGGACGAAGACGGAGGGGTCGACGACCGTCTCGTAGCCCTGCGCAAGCTCGTGGTCGGACAGGCCGGTGCCGCAGCGGGGGCACCAGGGGGCGACACGGTGGTCCTGGGTGAGCAGGCCCTTGTCGAAGATCTGCTGGAGCGACCACCAGACGGATTCGATGTAGGCGGAGTCCATGGTGCGGTAGGCGTCGTCCAGGTCGACCCAGTAGCCCATCCGGGTCGTGAGCTCGGTGAAGGCGTCGGTGTGACGGGTCACGGACTCGCGGCACTTCGCGTTGAACTCGGCGATGCCGTAGGTCTCGATGTCCTGCTTGCCGGAGAAGCCGAGCTCCTTCTCGACCGCGAGCTCGACCGGCAGTCCGTGGCAGTCCCAGCCGGCCTTACGGGTCACATGGTGGCCCTGCATGGTCTTGAAGCGCGGGAAGACGTCCTTGAAGACGCGGGCCTCGATGTGGTGCGCGCCCGGCATGCCGTTGGCGGTCGGCGGGCCCTCGTAGAAGACCCATTCGGGCAGGCCCTCGGACTGCTCGAGGGAGCGGGCGAAGATCTTGTTCTCGCTCCAGAAGCCGAGCACCTCGTGCTCGAGAGCGGGCAGGTCGACCTGGGCGGGTACCTGGCGGTACTGCGGCGTCATCGGTGGTGCCTCCGGCGGGCATGTCACGTATTCCGTGTTCCGTCGAAGGGACGAGAGCCCGGGCCCCCGCGGTACCACCCTCCTTGGCCCGGGACGCGGCGCGTCCTGGACCCCCTCGATTGGGGACGCGATGCCGGTTCTACTCGCCTTACGGCTTTCCTCCGGCGGCTCCGGGGTGATCTTCGCGTCGCGCACACCCCCGGGCTTCCACCGTCCCCGGGTCGCTCTTGGCTGCGTGCGGCGCTACTCGTCCCTTTCCACGCCTTTCGCTTCGCCCAGTGTACGGGGACGGGCCCGCCCTGTCGGCCCGGTTCCGCCGGGTCGCGGCCCGGTCCCGGCTGACCCGAATGGCCTGATGACGACAACCGAAGTCCGGCCGTACGGCGTCACTACGCGTGAATACCGGAATACCTGGTGGAACAGCTGGGCACACAGGATGCAGACCTGCCTGCCCAGCGGGCCCGGCGGGTGGATCAGGCGGCGCGCCCCGTTGCCGAGGGTCCGGAGCCGTTTTACCGTTCCGGCACGATTCGCGAGCAAGATCACAATATGTGAAGGGGTCGCGGCCATGGTCGTGAAGAAGACCGCCGCCAAAAAGACGACACCGGCGAAGAAGGCGGCCCAAGTCGCCAAGAAGGCTGTCGCCAAGAAGGCTGTCAAGAAGGTCGTGGCGAAGAAGGTCGTGGCGAAGAAGACCGCGGCGAAGAAGACCGCGGTAGTGAAGAAGACGGGAGCCAAAAAGGTGGTTGCTAAGAAGACCGCGGCCGGTACGGTCGCGTCCGGTGCGTCCGCGGTTCCCGCTTCCCGGGCGGCCACGGAGCCCGCCGCGCTCCCCGTACGGCCCGGTGAGGAGCCCTGGTCCCCGGAAGAGGTGAAGGAGGCCCGCGCCGAGCTGCTCTCGGAGGCCGGCCGGCTGCGCTCCGAGATCATCTCCTCCGAGGCGTCGGTCGCCGGGCTGCTGCGCGATTCCGGTGGCGGCGCCGGAGACGACGACGCCGATACCGGCACCAAGAACATCACCCGCGAGCACGAGATGTCGCTGGCCGCGACCGCCCGCGAGATGCTCGCCCAGACCGAGCACGCCCTGGAACGGCTCGATGAGGGCACATACGGCCGCTGCGAATCGTGCGGCAACCCGATCGGCAAGGCACGGATGCAGGCGTTCCCGCGGGCCACACTGTGCATCGACTGCAAGCAACGGCAGGAGCGCCGCTGACCTCCCCCTGCCTTCGGCTGGGGGGACCCCCTCGTACGGGTGTGCCGTACCCTCGTCATCAGCCAGGATCCGGCCTGGCGCGCACAGGCTGCACAAGGGCTGAGGGACTCACGTGACGGAAGCGGAGCACGGCATCGAGGAACAGGACGCGGCGGCGGCCGGCGCTCCCGAGGAGGCGCCGATTCCCGCTCCCAAGGGCAAGCGGCGCATCGCCATCCTGCTCGGGGTGGCGGCGCTGGCCTACGCCCTGGACCTGCTGTCCAAGCTCTGGGTGGTGACCAGCCTCGAGCACCGGGACGCCCCGATCAACCTGCTCGGCAGCTGGCTGCGGCTCGAGGCGGTCCGCAACGGGGGCGCGGCCTTCGGCCTCGGCCAGGGCATGACGATCATCTTCACGATCATCGCGGCCGGTGTGATCGTGGTGATCGCCCGGCTGGCGCGCAAGCTCTACAGCCTGCCCTGGGCGATCGCGCTCGGGCTGTTGCTGGGCGGCGCGTTCGGCAACCTCACGGACCGGGTCTTCCGGGCGCCGGGCTTTCTGGAGGGGCATGTGGTGGACTTCATCGCACCCGCCCACTTCGCGGTCTTCAACCTCGCCGACTCCGCGATCGTCTGCGGCGGCGTCCTGATCGTGCTGCTGTCCTTCCGCGGCCTGGACCCGGACGGCACCGTCCACCGGGACTGAGCCGGGCCGGGCTGCCGGGCTGCCGGGCTGAGCCGCCGGGACGGAGCTGCCACCGTTGTCCGTCATACTCGATCAGGTGAGCACCCATCCCGAGACCCGGACCCTGCCCGTTCCCGACGGCCTAGAAGGCGAGCGCGTCGACGCCGCCATCGCGCGTATGTTCGGCTTTTCGCGCACCAAGGCGGCGGAGCTGGCTGCTTCGGGGAAGGTCTCCATCGACGGCAGCCCCGCGATGAAGTCCGACCGGGTGCACGGCGGAGCCTGGCTGGAGGTCGAGCTGCCCGCGCCGGCCGCGCCCGTACAGATCGTGGCCGAAGCCGTCGAGGGCATGGAGATCATCCATGACGACGACGACATCGTGGTGATCTCCAAGCCGGTCGGCGTGGCCGCGCACCCCAGCCCCGGCTGGACCGGCACCACCGTCATCGGCGGCCTCGCCGCGGCCGGCTACCGCATCTCCACCTCCGGCGCCGCCGAGCGCCAGGGCATCGTGCACCGCCTCGACGTCGGCACCTCCGGGCTGATGGTCGTCGCGAAGTCCGAGCGCGCGTACACCCTGCTCAAGCAGCAGTTCCGGGAGCGTGTGGTCGACAAGCGGTACCACGCCCTGGTCCAGGGACACCCGGACCCGATGAGCGGCACCATCGACGCGCCGATCGGCCGGCACCCGACCCACGACTACAAGTGGGCCGTGATCGCCGAGGGCAAGCCCAGCGTCACCCACTACGACCTCATCGAGGCGTTCCGGCACGCCAGCCTGCTCGACATCAAGCTGGAGACCGGCCGCACCCACCAGATCCGGGTGCACATGTCCGCCCACCGCCACCCCTGCGTCGGCGACCTCACCTACGGTGCCGACCCGACGCTGTCCAAGCGGCTGGGCCTGAGCCGGCAGTGGCTGCACGCGGTCAAGCTCGGCTTCGAGCACCCCTCGGACGGCCAGTGGGTGGAGTTCGAGAGCCCGTACGCCGACGACCTCCAGCACGCCCTGGACACCGTGCGGGCCGACAGTGCGTGAACTGCCCGTCCGGGTCGTCCGGTCCGATGACACCGAGGGCATGGCGGCTGTGCACGCCATCCGCCACCAGGTCTTCGTCGTCGAACAGAACGTCCCCGCGGAGTCGGAGTGGGACGGCAAGGACGACGGCGCCGTCCATGCGCTGGCCCCTGATGCCGGTACCGGGCGGCTGCTGCTCGGTACCGACGCCGCCGCGAAGAACGGCGGCGACCCCGTGACAGCGGTGCTCGGCCGGCTCGCCGTGCTCAAACCGGCCCGCGGCACCGGCGTCGGCGCCCGGCTGGTCACCGCGCTGGAGGACGAGGCCCGCCGGCTCGGCCTCGCCGGTGTCTACCTGGAGGCCCAGGTGCACGCGATCGCCTTCTACGAGCGGCTGGGCTACGCGGCGTACGGGCCGGAGTTCCCCGACGCGGGTATCGCCCACCGCGCCATGCGGCGACCGCTGCGCTGAGCTCTTGGCTCTCGCGGTGTGCACTGTTGCGCTGAGCTCTCGCGGTGCGCTTCCGCGCTGAACTCCGGCGCCGAGCCCCGGTGCCGGGGCCGACATCCGGCGCGCCCGGCGGTTTGTGCGGGCCCGCGTGGAGCCGCGTGGCAGGCTGAGCGGCCCCGCCGCCGGCCTTGGCGCTACCGCGCCCCCGGACCCGGGCCGATGTCGTCCGAGGTGGGCGGGGCGGCCGGCGGATGCGGCGGTTCCGCGTCCAGGCCGGGCGCGGGCGCGGTGTTGATCCGCGGCAGCGCGTACGGGTGCTCGCGGCGCACCCAGTCCAAGAGCTGCTCGCGGACGACGCAGCGCAGCGTGAAGATGTCGTCCGCGTCCTTGGCGGTGACCAGCGCCCGCACCTGGATGGTCGTCGGCGTGGTGTCGATGACGACCAGGCCCCAGGCCCGCCGGTCCCACTGCTCGCACTCCTTGAGCACCAGGTGCAGCCGCTCGCGCATCAGGTCGATCGGCGCCGAGTGGTCCAGGTGGAAGAAGACCGTGCCGGTCATCATCGGGTCGCCGCGCGACCAGTTCTCGAACGGCTTGCTGGTGAAATACGACACAGGCATCGTGATCCGGCGCTCGTCCCAGGTGCGCACGGTCAGATAGGTGAGGGTGATCTCCTCGACCGTGCCCCACTCGCGGTCGACCACCACGGTGTCGCCGATCCGCACCATGTCGCCGAAGGCGATCTGCAGCCCCGCGAACAGATTGCCCAGCGTGGACTGGGCCGCGACACCCGCGACGATGCCGATGATCCCGGCCGAGGCGAGCACCGACGCGCCGACCGCGCGCATCTCGGGAAACGTGAACAGCATCGAGGCGATGGCCACCACCACCACGACCGCGGTCACGACCCGCTGGATCAGCGTCACCTGGGTGCGGACCCGCCGGACCCTGGCCGCATTGTTCGCGTTCGAGGCGTACCGGTCGTACGAGGCGTCCACGAGCGCCGACGCGACCCGCACCGCCAGCCAGGCGCAGGCGCCGATCAGCACCAGGTTCAAGATCTGGCCGACCGCCGCCGTATGGTCCTTGGCGAGATGTGCCGCCCGGTACGAGGCGCGCAGCAGCGCCGTGCACAGGACCAGCTGGAACGGGATCCGGCAGCGGCGCAGCAGGCCCCACAGCGGGGTTTCGGTATGCCGGGCGTCGACCGTGCGCAGGACCGTGTCCACGGCCCAGCCGACCACCAGGGTCACCAAAACCGCCGTGCCGACGACGGTCACCGGCCGCAGTACGTTCTCCATGTCCACCTGGGCTCCCTTTGCACGCCGTGTCCTCCGACGGTAGCTGGCACCATGGACGCGTACCCGACCGCGAGTGAAGGCAGCCCCGTGAATATCGTGATGTTCCACTCGGCCTACGGGCTGCGGCCCGCCGTGCGAGCGGCCGCCGAGCTCCTGCGTGCCGCCGGGCACGAGGTGCACATCCCCGACCTCTACGACGGCCGGACGGCCGACTCCGTGGAGGAGGGCATGAGGATCAAGGACGGGATCGGCCGCGAGGAACTCCTCCAGCGGGCGGTCGCCGCCGCGGCCCCGTACTCCGACCAGGGGCTGGTCTACGCGGGCTTCTCGCTCGGCGGCTCCATCGCGCAGACGCTCGCACTGGGCGATGAGAAGGCCCGCGGACTGCTGCTCCTGCACGGCACGTCGGACATCGCGGACGACGCCGCGACCGGGATCCCGGTGCAGCTGCATGTCGCCGAGCCCGATCCGTTCGAGCCGGAGGACTGGCTCAACGCGTGGTACCTGCGGATGCGCAAGGCGGGGGCCGACGTGGAGGTGCACCGCTACCGGGGCGCCGGACACCTCTACACGGATCCCGAGCTGCACGACTACGACGCCGAGGCCGCGGAGCGCACCTGGGCGGTCGTGCTGGACTTCCTGGCGGACCTCGACGCCGATCGCTGACGCGATCGTTGGGGGCGGGCCGGGGGCCGGTCCGGCGGGGGCCGGCCGGGTACCGCGGCCGGCCGCCCCCCGCATGGGGTGTCACTTCCCGCTGATCGCCTTGTCGATGGCGGCCACGACGGTGGCCGACGGCTTGTTGATGACCTCGATGGCCTTGCCGTCGAGCTTGACCGTCGGGGTGCCGGTGACGTCCTTGGCGGCGTTGAACTTCGAGCTCATGGTCAGCGCCCACTTGTCGTAGGTGCCGTTCTTCACGGCGTCCTCGAAGGTCTTGTTGCCCTTGAGGGCGGTGACCTTCTGGGCCAGCTCGATCAGCTTGTCGTCGCTGCCGAAGTCGTCCTTGGTCTCGGCCGGGTGGACATCCTTGGAGTACAGCAGGGTGTGGTACTGGATGAACGCGTCGGTGGAGACGTTCAGCGCGGCGCCCAGCGCGCTCAGCGCGTTCTTCGAGCCGGTGCCGCCGTTCCCGTCGAGGAAGGTGCCCATGGTGTACGAGATCTTGTACTTGCCGTCCGTGGCGCCCTTCAGGACGGCCGCGCCGGACTCCTGCTCGAAGGAGGCGCAGACCGGGCAGCGCATGTCCTCGTAGGCGTCCAGGTTGTGCTTGTTCTTCGGGTCGCCGATGACGACCACCGTGCCGTCGGTGCCCGCGGTGTTGGCGGGCTTGACGAGGGCCTTCTTGGCCGCGGCCTCCCACTCGCCGGGCTTGTTCATCTGGTTGACGGCCACGGCCGCGCCGCCGGCTATCGCGATCGCCGCGATGACCGCGCCGCCGACGAGGAACTGCCGCTTGAGCCTGGCCTTCTTCGCGTGCTTCTCGCGCTCGGCGCGCAGCCGCTCGCGGGCTGCCTGCTTGTTGGCCTGGCTGTTTCTGCTGCTCATGGTGATGGGGTCTCCGTGTCAGTACGTGGGTGGTGGACGAACCGGGTCAGTGGGCGACCAGCGGCGGCGGACCACGCCGTACGAGGGAGTGCAGAAGCGGCCGGGACCGGGACGGGGCGTCCTGGTCGGACCGTGAGCGGGGCAGCCGCGGCCGGGTGGCCGGGGTGCTCAGCGCGGCGACCGCGATCAGCAGGGGGCGGAACGCGGCGGCGGCCATCGCGCGCAGCACGCGCTGCAGACCGGCCTCGCCGCGCCGCAACCACCAGGAGGCGAGCAGGCCCACGGTGATGTGCGTCGCGAGCAGTAGCCACGGGCCGGTCGTCGGATCGGTGGCGGCGGGCGCTCCGGGGACAGCGGCCAGCGGGCCGCCGACCTGGCCGCCGTGGCACAGCAGCGCCTCGTTCAGGGAGCGCCAGGAGCCGGTGACCGGACCGCCGCCGGGGCCGTAGCAGGTGTGCTGACCGGCGGTGAACAGCGTGTCCACGGCCAGTTCCAGCGGCACCAGCAGTCCGGCGATGGGCCAGAAGCCCCGTTCCCGGCCGCCGAGCGCGTAGGCCAGCGCGAAGACGGCGCCGTAGGCCCCCGCCACCGTGGTGAGCGGCAGGGGCGTACGGGACATCAGCACGTGGGAGGTGGAGGAGAGAGTGACGCACAACGCCGCGAAGAGCGCTGCACGCAGCGCCCTCAGCGGTGGTCGTATGCCCTTCATGGCGGAGAGTGTGCCATGCCCATAAGTAGGTGGAACCTAAAGGGGCCGAACCTGTGTGACTAGAGTCCCGGGATCCGGCCATTGCGGAACAGATCGACGAAGATCTGGTGATCGGCGCGGGCCCGTGCGCCGTAGCCGTGCGCGAAGTCCACCAGCATTCCGGTGAAGCCCTCCTCGTCCCGCGCGATGGCCTCGTCAATGGCGTCCTCGGTGGAGAACGGCACCAGCGAGTGACCGCTCTCGTCGTCCGCGGCGGCGTGCATCGCGGCGGTCGCCCGGCCCAGGTCCGCGACCACGGCCTCGATCTGCGCCGGGTCGTCGAGGTCCGACCAGTCCAGGTCCACCGCGTACGGGGACACCTCGGCGACCAGCTGGCCGACGCCGTCCAGCTCGGTCCAGCCCAGCCACGGGTCGGCGTGTGCCTGCAGGGCGCGCTGGGAGATCACCGTGCGGTGGCCCTCGTGCCGGAAGTAGCCGCGGACCGCGTGGTCGGTGACGTGCCGGGAGACTGCCGGGGTCTGCCCCTGCTTCATGTAGATCACGACGTCGTTCTCCAGCGCGTCGGTGTTGCCCTCCAGCAGCAGATTGAACGAGGGCAGCCCGGCGCTCCCGATGCCGATCCCGCGGCGGCCGACGACGTCCTTGACGCGGTGGCTGTCCGGGCGGATCCGGCTGGCCTCGGGGAGCGTCTCCAGATACGCCGTGAAGGCGGCGAGCACCTTGTCGCGGGTCGGGCCGTCCAGCGCGATGGCGCCCCCGCCGGGAAGGAAGCGGCGGTCCCAGTCGCGGACCTCGGTCATGGAGTCGAGCAGCCCGACGCGGGTCCGCGAGCGGGCGTGGCGCAGCGCGCCGAGCAGCGGGCCCTCGGCGGTGTCCAGGGTGAGCGGCGGAAGCCCCTCATCCTTGGCGAGCTCACGGATGCGGTCCCGGTAGGCGGCGGCGTAGGTGCGCACCAGGCCGGTGATCGTGTCGTCGCCGAGCGCCTTGGTGTAGCCGATGAGGGCGACGGAGGCGGCGAAGCGCTTGAGGTCCCAGGTGAACGGTCCTACGTACGCCTCGTCGAAGTCGTTGACGTTGAAGACCAGCCGGCCGTTGGCGTCCATCGAGGTGCCGAAGTTCTCGGCGTGCAGGTCGCCGTGGATCCAGACCCGGCCGGTGTGCTTGTTCACATAGGGGCCGCTGTCCTTCCCGTCCTCCAGATCGGCGTAGAACAGGCAGGCCGTGCCCCGGTAGAAGGCGAACGCCGAGGCGGCCATCTTGCGGAACTTCACGCGGAACGCGGCCGGATCGGCGGCCAGCAGTTCGCCGAAGGCGGTACCGAAGACGTCGAGGATCTTCGCACCGCGCTGCTCGTCGGTGCTGTGTGCGATGGGCATCGCTGGCGTTCCCCCAGGGCTCGGGCCGGAGATCTGTCAACGGGCGAGCCTACGTGGACCGCTCACGGGCGGTGGGGGCGGGACGGCGGAGCGCCCTGCGCGGCCCGCCGCCGGAAATAGGGAACGCACGATCGAATCCCGATGCCGATGCGGACCACCGCGCACCGGCATTCATTGTGCACCTGTACCGGGATGAGCGGTCCGGGCATATTCGGGTCCGGCATATTCGGTGACGGGTAATTCACCGAGCGGCAATCGAAGGCCGGGCGGATGAGAGCGGTGGCACCCGGGGGTGCCACCGCTCTCGGACGGCCGCGGGCGGCCGGACCGAGGTCAGTTGTGGCCGAACCTCTTCTGCTGCCGGCGCGAGACCTGCTCCGACGTCGGGAGTACCTGCTCGTGGGCGGCGGTGCTCTTCGCCTGCTCCTGGGCCTCCGCGGCCTGGCTGCGTTCCTTCTCCTGGCCCTCGCGCTGGCGCTGATTCTTGTTCTTACTCACGGTCGTCCCTCCTAAAGGGGATCTCGGACCTTGAACCGCTATCAGGCTTGCACGTGAGTACGAAGCGCGCATTTCGGGCAGGGGATGGATGGAGACCCCCTTAATTTCGGGAAACCGCCACGCCGATGATCGAGTTCGGGCTTATAACGCCCCGATATTGGGGCAGACTCGGGGAAAATCCGTGCCGGGGGACGACCGGAAGAGGTGCAACATGGACCGCTGCGTTGTCCTGGTGGACGCCGGATATCTCCTGGGCGCCGCGGCAAGCCTTCTGGCGGGTGAACCCTCCCGGTCCCGCATCACCGTCGACCACGCCGCGGTGGTCGCGGGCCTGCGCGAGCGCGCGGAACTGGAGACCGGCCAGCCGCTGCTGCGCATCTACTGGTTCGACGGCGCTCCCGACCGCGTACCGCAGCCGGAGCACCGGCGGCTGCGCGTCATGCCGCGCGTCACTGTACGGCTGGGCGCGCTGACCCGCACCGACGGCCGCTGGGCCCAGAAGGGCGTCGACGCGGCCATGCACGCCGAGCTATCCGAGCTCGCGCGCAACCGGGCCTGTTCCGATGTGGTGCTGGTGACCGGGGACGGGGACCTGCTGCCCGGGATGATGTCCGCCAAGGAACACGGCGTCGCCGTCCACCTGTGGGCGGTGCAGGCCGCCGACGGGGACTACAACCAGTCCGAGGACCTGGTCGCCGAGGCCGATGAGCGCCGGGTGCTGGACCGCGAGTGGATCACCCGGGCGATCCGGGCCCGGGAGGTCGCCGGCGTCTGCGCGCCGCCCACTCCGCGCCCCGAGATCCAGGCGATCCTCTCCGCGCCCCTGCCCGAGGCGACGGGCTCCCCGGGCGCGGGCGAGGAGCACGCCGCGAAGAACGGCTCGGGCCCCGCGACCGCCGACCCCGAGCACACCGACGCGGCTTCCGCGGCCAAGGGCGTACCCACCCCCAAGGACCTCGCGGGGCTCGGCCGGGTGCAGCAGGCCCCGGTCCCGCACCCCGTCCCCAACGCCACGCTCCGCTGGTCCTCCGACAAGACCTGGTCGGAACGCGGCCCCGGCAACGGCCCCGATGTGCCGGACACCAGCGGGCTGCCGACGCTCGCCCAGCTCACCAGCGCAGAACAGCGCTGGGCCGACCGCGAGGCCGACATCACCGCCGTGAGCGGCGACCCCTTCGAGGTCGGCCAGGTCTTCGCCCGCCGCTGGATCGCCCGTCTCACCGACGCCGCCCACCTCCAGGCCCTCTCCACCCACTACCCGCGCGTTCCGCACCGCATCGACGGCGAGCTGCTGCGGTACGCCGCCCGCTTCGGGCTCCTGGCGCACAAGGACGACCAGATCGACGAGCACGACCGATACGCCATCCGGGCCGGCTTCTGGCGCGAGGTCGACGCCCGCACCGTCGCCGAACACGCCCCGGCGGGGGAGTAGGGCCTGTCCGGCGGTGGAGGACCCGCGGCAGCGACCCGGCTCCGCGGCGCGTACTCTCGATCCTCGTGAGTACGGGCACGGAGCAGGCGGCGTCCAGCACAGCCGCCACCGCCCGCGACGCGGTGATCGCCGTGCGCGGACTGGTCAAGACCTATCCGGCCGGACGTGGCCGGCGAGGCGCCGCGACCCCTGCTGTCCGCGCGAGCGACGGCATCGGCCTCGACATCCGGCGCGGGGAGATCTTCGGCCTGCTCGGACCCAACGGCGCCGGGAAGTCCACCCTCGTCCGCCAGCTCACCGGACTGCTGCGGCCGGACTCCGGCGCCATCGACATGCTCGGCCACGACCTCGTACGCCACCCCGAACGCGCCGCACGGATGATCGGCTACCTCGGGCAGGAATCCACCGCCCTCGACGAGCTGACCGTGTCGCTCGCCGCCGAGACCACCGGCCGGCTGCGCGGCCTGGACGCGCGCACCGCACGGGCGGAACGTGACGCCGTACTGGACGAACTGGGGCTCACCGAACTGGCGGGGCGCGCCATCAAGCGGCTGTCCGGCGGGCAGCGGCGCCTCGCGTGCTTCGCCGCGACGCTGGTGGGGGAGCGGCCGGTGCTGGTGCTCGACGAGCCGACGGCCGGCATGGACCCGGTCGCCCGGCGGGCGGTGTGGGCGGCCGTCGACCGCCGCCGCGCCGAGCACGGGGCCACGGTCGTGCTGGTCACCCACAACGTCATCGAGGCCGAGACCGTACTCGACCGCGTCGCGGTGATCGACCGCGGACGGGTCATCGCCTGCGACACCCCGGCCGGACTCAAGGTGCTCGTCGCGGACGAGGTCAGGCT
>NZ_JASISZ010000069.1:31616-40437 GCF_030063355.1 Streptomyces sp. PH10-H1 | reverse complement strand
TCCACGAGAGCCTCCCGGGGCCAGAACACCCCGACCTCGGCCGACCGGCACAGACCAGGCGGCCGCCACCGATCCCGCTGACCACCATCACCCCGGACGACTACCCGATACCGACCCACGCTCCTAGCCGGAACATCCGCCCGTGGCTGTCAGTACCCGTCGGAATCGGTCGGCGATGGTCAACGAAGGGTCAATTCTTGGCCTGGTATTCCTGACTGGCTGTTCACCGTCGCGACACTGACGGGCTGCCATGGTGTCGTGGACCGCGCGAAGGATCACCTTCCGTCAACATCATCATGAACGGCCGACAGCGGAGGCTGACAGAGCATGGGCAGTAATGGAAGAGCGGCGGGTCCGGGTCGCCGGGCCGTGCGGTGGGGGGTAGTCGCGGGGGCCGCGGCACTCACCCTTCTCGGCGGGCCGGCGTCCGCCTGGGCGGACTCGCCCGACCACCACCCCGGCGGCGGCACGACGGCCACCCCCGTGAAGCACCTGGTGGTCATCTTCCAGGAGAACGTCTCCTTCGACCACTACTTCGCGACCTACCCGGTGGCAGCGAACACCGACGGCACGACGTTCACGGCGGACAAGCACACGCCGAAGAGCGTCGACAATCTGCGCACGGCCGGGCTGCTGACCAAGAACCCGAACCAGTACGCGCCCAAGCGCCTCACCCCACAGCAGGCGATGACCTGCGACCAGAACCACAACTACGGTCCCGAGCAGTACGCGGCCAACGGCGGCAAGGCCGACCAGTACGTCCAGAACACCGACTCCGGCAAGTGCTCCGGCACCCTCTTCGGCGAGCCCGGCCTGGTCATGGACTACTACGACGGCAACACCGTCACCGCGCTGTGGAACTACGCCCAGCACTACACGCTCGGCGACAACTCCTACAGCAGCACCTACGGCCCCTCCACGCCCGGTGCGCTCAACCTCGTCTCCGGCCAGACCCACGGCGTGATCTCCGTCGACCCGGCCACCGGCACCGAGACGCCGAAGCAGACCGCCACCCCTGACCCGTACACGGTCATCTCGCCGGACAGCAAGGGCGTCGGCACGCTGATCAACGACCCCGACCCGGCCTACGACGACTGCTCGGGCAAGGACCACACCAGCAAGAACGCTCTCGCCGTGATGCAGGGCCGCAACATCGGCGATCTGCTCAACACCCAGAAGGTCACCTGGGGCTGGTTCCAGGGCGGCTTCCGCCCCAGCACCGCCTGGGACGGCCAGCAGGGCCACTACGCCCAGTGCGCCGGCAACACCCACACCAATCTGGGCGGCGCCGCGGTCGTCGACTACAGCCCGCACCACTCGCCGTTCGAGTACTACAAGTCGACGTCGAACCCGCACCACGTGGCCCCGGCGAACGTCGCCGAGATCGGCCACAGCGGGCAGGCCAACCACAACTACGACCTCACCGACTTCGATGCCTCGCTGAAGGCCGGGAGCCTGCCCGCCGTCAGCTTCCTGAAGGCCCCGGAGTTCCAGGACGGGCACGCCGCCTACTCCGACCCGACCGACGAGCAGCACTTCCTCGTCGAGCAGATCAACAAGCTGCAGCAGTCCCCGCAGTGGAAGGACACCGCCGTCGTCGTCGCCTATGACGACTCCGACGGCTGGTACGACCACGCCTCGGCCAAGCCGCTGAACGGCTCGAAGAACATCGCGCTCGGCTCCAACGGCAAGGCCATCGACAGCCCGGCCTGCCAGGCGGGACCCGCCGCCGCGGGTGGCTACGCCGACCGCTGCGGCCCCGGCACCCGCCAGCCCCTGCTGGTCATCTCCCCGTACAGCAAGGTCAACGCCGTTGACCACAGCCGCACCGACCAGGCCTCGATCACCAGGTTCATCGAGGACAACTGGCACACCGGCCGCGTCGGCGACGCCTCCTTCGACGCCCGCGCGGGCTCGCTCACCTCGGCGTTCGACTTCGACCACCCCAACGGCAAGCAGGTTCTGCTCAACACGGACGGCTCGGTGAAGTCCGTCCAGGACATCCCCAAGAACCCGGTCCCGACGCCCTCCGGGACCACCTCGGCATCCACCGGCGGAACCACCGGGAGCACCGGGAGCACGGGGAGCACGGGGAGCACGGGGAGCACGGGCAACACCAACACATCGCCTCAGCTCGCCGACACCGGTTCCTCGTCGGCCGTCCTCCCCTTCGGCATCACCGCCGGCGCCCTCGCGGTCGGCGGAGCGGGCATCGCCTTCGCACTCCACCGCCGCAAGACCCGCACTGCCGGCACTCGGTG
This sequence comes from Streptomyces sp. PH10-H1, assembly GCF_030063355.1. Taxonomy (GTDB): domain Bacteria; phylum Actinomycetota; class Actinomycetes; order Streptomycetales; family Streptomycetaceae; genus Actinacidiphila. The sequence goes on along the minus strand of NZ_JASISZ010000069.1, from coordinate 38,176 downwards.
AGACCCGGCTGATGACGGCCGCCCACCCTGTACATCGGGTGGGCGGCCGTCGCCGTTCGTGATCCGTCACAGGCCCTGGAGGTTGACCGACTCGCCCACTGGGATACGGGCGTAGTCGGTCCCGCCTTTCGCGTCCAGCCACCCGTCGAAGTTGTCCCTGCCGACTTCGCTGAAATGTGCGTCGTGGATGGGGAACGAGCGAGCCGGCCCGACCGCTCGGACGAACTCGACGGCCTCGCCGTGTTTCACCCACGGGCCGGACGCCGGGACCAGCAGTGTGTCGACCGCTTCGGCGGGGACGAACAGCGAGTCGCCCGGATGGTAGACGCCGTCGACGATGAAGCCGAGGTTGGGGCAGCCGGACAGTGATTCCACTTCGGACAAGGTGCCCGGGTCGATCACGAGCACACGGTCGCCCTCTTCGAGGCGCACACAGGCGTGGCCGTATTTCGTCAAACGCCTCTGATCAATTTACCGGCAGGTGTGGATCTCCGCACCACCCCTGCCGGCAGGATCACAATCCAACGGCCGGGGTCAGGAGACGCTGAGAGCGAGCCGGGCGATGCGGCCCTTCTCGCCCGACGCCCAGCAGCTGAGGTCGGGCGCGCAGTCGACCGTGTCATAGGAACCGGAGTCGAACTGCCGCCAGCCGCGCCCCGCGTCGAGCGTCAGATCACTGCCGGTCGGTCCGACGGCGATGGCGGCGAATCCGAGGTAAGGCAGCCAGGCCACGCCCGAGCGGTACGCCTGCGGCGGTGTCGCGGACGCCGTCCAGGTGCCGCCGCCGTCCCGGCTGACCGCTCCTGCCCGGGGCGACGTCTGGTCGGCGCGGTAGTCGCCGCCGACGGCCAGGCCGTGCCGGGCGTCGCGGAAGGCGAGGGCGAAGACGCCCTTGGCGGGGTCGCCGGCCGGGATCACGGTCGGCGCCACCGTCCACGTCAGCCCCCGGTCGCGGGAGTGCAGGACGCGCGAGAGCGCGCCGCCGCCGGTGGCCAGCCACACATCGTGGCTGCCCGAACTCACCAGGCACTGGCCGCTCGCGGCGAACGAGGCCTCGCCGTCCTGTGCGGCGGGCATGCCGGCGGAGGGCAGTACCCGCCAGCTGCGGCCGCCGTCACCGGTGGACAGGATCCGGTACTTGCCATCCACCGGGTCGCTGACGGCCAGGCCGTTCCTGTCGTCGAAGAACGTCAGGCAGTCGTAGAACGCCTTCGGATCGGGGTTGCGGAAGCTCTCCGTCCAGGTGGCTCCGCCGTCCTGCGTGCGATAGACGCGGGAGGCGTCGCCCTCACCGATCGCCAGCGCCACCGCGCGCCGCGCGTCGAATGCCTCGATATCGCGGAACTGCAACTCCGCCGCGCCCGGCGGGGACACGTTGCCCCAGCTGGCGCCGCCGTCGACGGTCCGCAGGATGGTGCCGGCGGATCCCGCCGCCCAGGCGGTCCTGCGGTCCACCGCCGACAGGCCGCGGAACCGGGCCGTCGTCCCCGTCGCCTTCAGCTCCCAGCCGAGCGTCGGAGCGCCCAGCTTCGGCGTGGCGTTCCCGGCGTTCCCGGCGTTCCCGGTGCGCGCGGCGCCGCCCGCGTCCGCAGAACCGGCATGTGCCGGCAGCGCGGACACGGCGACAAGTGCCGCCCCGCACAACCCGATCGACACCGTACGTCTCAGTATCCCCATGACACTCATGCCGCGGAACGTAGCCGACCTCCTCGGCGCCGTCCAGACGGCGCCGAGGAGGTCGATGGGTGATGCGGGGGACGTCATCCGGCGGCCGCCGCCTTGCGGGGCAGGAGCAGGACCAGTGCGGCGAGGGCGGTTTCGACGACCATCAGGAAGGCGAGGCCGAGGCCGAAGGCGTGCGGGAAGGACTCCGGCAGCCCGCTGCCGACCGCGTCGTAGAAGATGATGCCGATCAGCGCGACCCCGAGCGCCCCGCCGATCTGCTGGATGGTCGCCACGGCGCCGGAGGCGGAGCCGACCAGTTGGGGGGTGACGCCGCGGAGCACGGTGGTGGTGAGCGGTGCGATCACCATGCCCATCCCGAGCCCGTCGAAGAACAGTCCGGGGACCAGCCATCCCAGGCCGCCGATGGTGCCGATGCTGTGCGACGCCTCCCACAGCAGCCCCAGGCCGAGGACCATGCCGAGAGCGCCGACCGAGATGGTGTGCCGGCCGAGCCGCGCGGCCAAGTGGTGGGCGGTGGTCGAGGTGATCATGTAGCCGGCGCCGATCGCGGTGAAGACCAGTCCGGAGCCGAGCGCGTCCAGGCCGCGGCCCTGCTGCAGATAGAGGGCGAGAACCAGGAAGAAGGACGCCTGGCCGATCCAGAACACCAGTTGGGCGAGGGCGCCGATGGTGAACGTCCGCTCCCGGAACAGCGCGGTGTTGAGCAGCGGGTCGCCGCCGCGGCGGCCCAGCCGGTGCTGGTGCACGGCGAACTCCGCGAACAGCAGGGCGGACAGCGCCAGGCACAGCCAGGTCCACAGTGGCCAGCCCTCCTCGCGGCCCTGGATCAGCGGCAGTACGAGGGCGACGACGGCGACCGTCGACAGGATCACGCCGGTGACGTCGAGCCGGGGCCGCTTCGGGGCGCGGGACTCGGTCAGCGCCCGGGGGACGAGCAACAGGGTCACCGCGCCGATCGGCACGTTGATGAGAAAGCAGGTGCGCCAGTCGAGACCGAAGAAGTCGGCCTTGATGAGGAGGCCCCCGATCAGCTGGCCGAACACCGCGCCGATGCCCATGGTCAGTCCGTACATGCTGAACGCACGGGCCTGGGCCTTGCCGGCGTAGTCGGTCTGGATGATGGAGAGCACCTGCGGGCCCATGAGCGCGGCCGACAGGCCCTGCAGTACACGGGAGACCACGAGCATCCAGGCGGTCGGCGCGATGCCGCAAGCCACCGAGGTCAGGGTGAACAGCCCCAGCCCGACGGCGAATATCCGTCTGCGGCCGAACATGTCACCCAGCCGCCCCGCGGTGATGAGCCCGGTGGCCAGCGCGAGTCCGAAGCCGGCCACCACCCACTGGATCGCCGCTGTGCCGGCGTGCAGGTCCACCTGCATGGAGGGGATCGCCACATTGACGATGAAGAAGTCGAGCGCGGTCATGAAGGTCGCGACCAGGAGAACCAGCAGGCCCAGGACGGACCGGCGGTCGGCCGGCTGCTGACGGATCGCGGAGACGGCGGTGTGGTCGTCGGTGGTGCGGTCGTCAGTGGTGAGGGTGGCCATGTCGGAACTCCTGTGAGCACGAGGGCGATACGGGTCGGACCGGGGACGGGGTGAAGGAGCGCGGGGGGCGGGCCGGGCGGGCCCGCCCCCGGGAGGTGGCTCAGGCGGCCGGGACCTTGTCGAGGAAGCCCAGGACGCTGCGCAGCCGGCCGTCCTCGGTCAGCACCGCGACATCGAAGCCGACCACCAGCGACTCGCCGCCGGCCGGGCCCAGTTCCCACGTGAAGCGGGCGATGTTGTGGTGGGCGTCCACCGGGCCCGCGAGAGTGAAGACCAGTCCGGGGAACTGGGCCTGCACGGCGCCGATGGTCGCGTCGATCGCGTCGCGTCCCTCGGCGGTCACCAGCGGGTCTGTGTAGTTGGCGTCATCGGCCCACAGCGCGTCGATCTCCTTGCGGCGGGCGCCCGGGTCGGTCTCGTTCCAGGTGGCCAGGTAGCGCTCGACGAGGTACTGGGTGTCGCTCATGTCCGGTGTCTCCCTGCGGGTTGGTGCGCTGGTTGCGCTGTGTTCCTGCAGGTCAAGACGGTACGGAGTTCCGAACGGCACGGAATCAGTCATCGTTAGGTACTTCCCGGCCCGGCATCGTGGAGCGACGGATCGCCATCCCGGAATGCGGACGGATCGTCATCCGGGCCCAAGGAACGCGCAACGGACTACAGGAAGACAACAGGTCCGGTCTTGAAGCGGACCTGTGTGTACCGGTTGGCTGTGGACGATCACTGGTCGTAACCCGCCCGTGGAGGCAGCCCGCGGATGAGCCCACCTCCGCCCCCCTTCGGCTTCTCACGGTCCAAGGACGATTTCAGCTTCGACCCGGCCCTCGACGACGTCGAGCTGGTCGCGGCTCGCAGTGCCCTGGGACAGGGGCACTGGTCCGACGTGCGCGCCCTGCTGGCCGAGACCGGCGACAACTGGGACCGCCGCGGTCACCGGCTGGTCGTCCTGGCCGAAGGCCCGGGCACCGCGGCCTGGACCCGCGAATGGCAGCTCGCCGAACCGGACAGCCGGGACGCGGCCATGCTGCTCGCCTGCGCCACCGTGTTCCGCGCCGTCGACGGCAAGGAGAGCCCGGAGGCCGCGCGGGAGGCCTGTCTCGCGGTGGCCCGGCTGGCGCCGGCGGACCCGTCGCCGTGGCTGGCCCTGCTGATCCTGGCCCGCCGCACCGGCACCGACGAGGACCAGGTGCGCGCGTTCGACCAGGTACGCGGCCGTCACCGCGGACACCACCACGCGCACCACCTGATGACCGCCTGCCTGGCCGAGCGTCAGAAGACCGACAGGAACGACCCGTTCCACGAGGTGTACGAGTTCGCCGAGTGGGCCGCGGGCGAGGCACCCGAGGGCTCGCCGCTCGCCGTGCTGCCGCTGCTGGCCCATGTCGAGCGCTACCGGGTGCTCGCCGGGTCCGGCGCCGAGCCGAACGACCCCGCCGACTCACCGCACTGGACCAGCGGCCGGGGCCGGCAGAGCCTGCGGATGGCCTTCGACTGGTGGCTCGAGTGGCACGGCGGCGACCACGCCCGGCTGAAGCTGGACCTCAACCTGCTGGCCTACGCCATGGTGCACAGCGGGCGTCCGGTGGAGGCCGCCGCGCTGTTCAACCGCATCGGACCGCACGCCACCCGGTGTCCGTGGTCGTACGCCGACCGCGACCCGAAGAAGGCATTCCGCGCCGCGCGCAGCTCCGCGCTCGGTTTCGGTTCCCCGTAAGACCCGACGCTCACCTCACCGGAAGGACTCCGCAGCCATGCTGACGGGCAGTAAGACCGAGATCAGCACCTTCAAGGGCCAGGAACGGGCGCTGCGCGCCGACCGGATCAGCACGCCGGGACTCCTGCTGTCGGTGCTGGCGGCCAGCGCGCCGCTCATGGTCGTCGCGGGCGTCATGCCCACGACGTACGGTGCGACGGGGATCGTCGGGCAGCCGCTGCTGTTCGTGATACTCGGTGTGGTGATGGCGCTCTTCAGCGTCGGCTACGCGGAGATGAGCCGGCATGTGCACAACGCGGGCGCCTTCTACGCCTACATCGCCCGCGGCCTCGGCGCCACGACGGGTGTCGCCGCGTCGTTCGTCGCCCTGGTGTCGTACAGCCTGCTGCAGGTCGGCATCTACGGCATCTTCGGCTTCGAGGTCGTCGGCCAGCTCAACCAGCACTTCGACGTGACCATCGACTGGTGGATACCCGCGCTTCTGGCGGTGCTGCTCACCGGCGCACTCGGCGCGCTGAAGATCGACTTGAACGCCAAGGTGCTCGGCGTGCTCCTGATCGTCGAATGCGCCCTGGTCGTCGTGTGCGACATCGCGTTCGCCGCGGATCCCGACAAGCGGCAGGGCCTGTCCCTGACCGGGTTCGACCCCAGCACGCTGACCGGCGCGGGTCTCGGTATCGCGCTGTGCTTCGCCGTCGTCGGCTTCGTCGGCTTCGAACAGGCCCCGGTGTACGCGGAGGAGACCAGCAGACCCCAGACCGTCGTGGCCCGCGCGATGTTCCTCGCCGTCGCTTTCACGGGCGTCTTCTTCGCCCTCACCTCGTGGCTGATGGGCGTGGCCGCCGGCCCTCAGCAGATCGTCGCCGCCTCGCAGGAACAGAGCGCGGGCCTGCTGTTCGGCCTCACGGAGGCCCGGCTCGGCGGTACCTTCACCGACCTGCTGCATGTGTTCTTCCTGACCGGCATCTTCGCCTCTATGCTCAGCTTCCACAACGTCGTCGCCCGCTACGCCTTCGCGATGGGCCGGGAGGGCCTGCTGCCCTCAGCCGTCGGCCGCACCTCCAAGTCGAGCGGGGCTCCCGCGATCGGCTCGATGCTGCAGAGCGTGATCGCCCTTCTCGTCGTGGTCGCCTTCGCGGTCACCGACGACAAGCCGGCCGGGGACCCGACCGTGCCGGTGCTTCGGCTGTTCACCTGGGGCGGCAACGTCGGCGCCGTCGGCGTCATCCTCCTGATGGCGGTCGCCTCCGCCTCCGTCATCGCCTTCTTCGTCCGCCGCGGGGCCGGGCGCGTCCAGATCTGGCGGCTGCTGAGCTCGGCCCTGGCCGGCGCCGCCCTGCTGTTCGTCCTCGTCTACGCGGTCAAGGACTTCGGCGTCCTGATCGGCCCGGACCAGGACAAGGCGCTGGGCTGGATCCTGCCGGGTGTCGTGGGCGCCGCAGCCGTTCTCGGGATCGTGATGGGCCTGGTGCTGAAGGCCACCAAGCCCGAGGTGCACGCCCGCGTCGGCCTGGGCAACGAGGCGTTCCAGCTGGAGAAGGCCGCGGCCTCCGAGACCGCCGTCTGACCTCCTTCACCGGCCCGCCCCGCCTCCCAGGCGTGGCGGGGCGGGTCCG
>NZ_JASISZ010000069.1:0-31606 GCF_030063355.1 Streptomyces sp. PH10-H1 | reverse complement strand
GGCCCCACCGGGACCGGGCCCACCGGCCCGGGCCCGGTTCCGTTTCCGGGCACTGGCACGCTTGACCCCTGCCAGGACACGCTTGACCCTTGCCAGGACTGGAACACGTTCCTAACATCACTGATGTGACATCGGTACTGTCAAAGTGAGCGGGGAGCGGATGGACGCGCAGGCAGGCCCCGGCCCACTGGCCGGCGTCAGGGTCGTCGAGCTGGCCGGGATCGGCCCCGGGCCGTTCGCCGCGATGGTGCTGGCCGACCTCGGCGCCGATGTGGTCCGGGTCGACCGGCCGGGGGGTTCCGGGCTGGGCATCAACCCGTCGTTCGACATCACCAACCGCAACAAGCGCTCCGTCCTGCTCGATCTGAAGTCCCCGCAGGGCCCCTCCACCGTCCTGGATCTGGTCGAACGCGCCGACATCCTGATCGAGGGGTACCGGCCGGGCGTCGCCGAACGGCTCGGCGTCGGCCCCGAGCAGGCGCTGGCCCGCAACCCCCGCCTGGTGTACGGGCGGATGACCGGCTGGGGCCAGGAAGGCCCGCTCGCGCACACCGCGGGCCATGACATCGGCTACATCGCCATCACCGGCACGCTGGGCATGATCGGCCCGGCCGACGGTCCGCCCGCCGTCCCCGCCAATCTCGTCGGCGACTACGCGGGCGGTTCCCTCTACCTCGTCATCGGCGTGCTGGCCGCCCTGCAGCACGCCCGCACCACCGGCACCGGGCAGGTCGTGGACGCCGCGATCGTGGACGGCACCGCGCATCTGACGTCGATGATCCACGGCATGGTGGCGGCCGGCGGCTGGCAGGACCGGCGCGGCGGCAACCTCCTGGACGGCGGCTGCCCGTTCTACGGCGTCTACGAGACCGCGGACGGCGGCTATATGGCGGTCGGAGCCCTGGAGAAGCGCTTCTACGCCGAATTCGCCGCCCTCCTGGAACTCGGCGACGACGCCCCCGACCGCGGCGACCTCGCCCGCTGGGGCGATCTGCGCGCCGCCGTCGCCGCTCGCTTCAAGACCCGCACCCGCGAGGAGTGGACGGCCGTCTTCGAGCGGTCCGACGCCTGCGTCGCCCCCGTCCTGTCACTGCGGGAGGCGCCGGCCCACCCGCATCTCGCCGCCCGCGGCACCTTCATCGAGGACGGCGGTCTCGTCCAGCCCGCCCCCGCGCCCCGCTTCTCCGCCACCCCCGCCGCCGTACGCCGCCCGCCCGCCCAGCCCGGCGCGCACACCGCCGAGGTCGCCCGGGACTGGCAGATCCCCGCGCTCGACGCCTCCGAGGAGACCGATCCGTATGAAGCGTGAGATCTTCACCCCCGACCACGACGCCTTCCGCGAGACCGTGCGGACGTTCCTGGCCAAGGAGGTGCTGCCGCACCACGAGCGCTGGGAGAAGGCCGGGATCGTCGACCGCGAGGCATGGCTCGCCGCGGGCCGTCAGGGCCTCCTCGGCGTCGCGGTGCCCGAGGAGTTCGGCGGCGGGGGAGAGCCGGACTTCCGCTACGGAGCCGTCCTGGGCGAGGAGTTCACCCGGGCGGGCGCCTCGGGGCTGGCCATCGGCCTGCACAACGACATCATCGGCCCCTACCTCACCTCCCTGGCCACCGACGAGCAGAAGCGCCGCTGGCTGCCGGGCTTCTGCTCCGGCGAGATCATCACCGCCATCGCCATGACGGAACCCGGAGCAGGATCGGACCTGCAGGGCATCCGCACCACCGCCGCCGACCACGGCGACCACTGGATCCTGAACGGCTCCAAGACCTTCATCTCCAACGGCATCCTCGCCGACCTGGTCATCGTGGTGGCCCGCACCGGGCACGAGCCGGGCCAGGAGGGCGCGAAGGGCCTGAGCCTGCTGGTCGTCGAGCGCGGCATGCCGGGCTTCGAACGCGGCCGCAACCTGGACAAGATCGGCCAGCACGCGCAGGACACCGCGGAACTGTCCTTCAGCGATGTGCGCGTCCCCAAGAGCAACCTGCTCGGCGGGGAGAACCAGGCGTTCGTGCACCTGATGACCAACCTCGCGCAGGAGCGCCTGGCCATCGCCGTATCCGGGATCGCCGCGGCCGAGTCGGTCCTGGAGATCACCACCGAATACGTCAAGCAGCGCGAGGCGTTCGGCCGCCCGCTGGCCAAGCTCCAGCACGTCCGCTTCGAGATCGCGGAGATGGCCACCGAGTGCGCCGTCACCCGCTCCTTCATCGATCGCTGCATCACCGAGCACACCGGCGGCGGGCTCGACGCCGTCAACGCCTCGATGGCCAAGTGGTGGGCCACCGAACTGCAAAAACGCGTCGCCGACCGCTGTCTGCAACTGCACGGCGGCTACGGCTACATGGCCGAATACCGGGTCGCGCGGGCGTTCACCGACGGCCGTATCCAGACCATCTACGGCGGTACCACGGAGATCATGAAGGAGATCATCGGCCGTTCGCTGCTCTCCTGATCCCCGACACCGGTCTCCGGACCCTCATTCCCGAAAGGCACCGACGTGAGTCCCGAAGCGTACGTATTCGACGCCATCCGCACCCCGCGCGGCCGCGGCAAGGCCAATGGCGCACTGCACGGCACCAAGCCGATCGACCTGGTCGTCGGCCTCATCCATGAGATCCGCCGCCGGTTCCCCGGCCTGGACCCGTCCGCCATCGACGACATCGTGCTGGGCGTCGTCGGGCCGATCGGTGACCAGGGTTCCGACATCGCCAAGATCGCGGCGATCGCGGCGGGGCTCCCCGACACCGTCGCGGGCCTGCAGGAGAACCGCTTCTGTGCCTCGGGCCTGGAAGCGGTCAACCTGGCGGCGGCCAAGGTGCGCTCCGGCTGGGAGGACCTGGTGCTGGCCGGCGGCGTGGAATCCATGTCGCGCGTCCCGCTGGGCACCGACGGCGGCGCCTGGGCGATGGACCCGATGACGAACTTCGAGACCGGCTTCGTCCCCCAGGGCGTCGGCGCCGACCTCATCGCCACCATCGAGGGCTTCTCCCGCCATGACGTGGACTCCTTCGCCGCCCTGTCGCAGGAGCGGGCGGCCGCGGCATGGAAGGACGGCCGCTTCGACCGCTCCGTCGTCCCGGTCCTGGACCGCAACGGCCTGACCATCCTGGACCACGACGAGTTCATCCGACCCGGCACCACCGCCGAGACCCTCGCCGGGCTCAAGCCCTCCTTCGCGATGGTCGGCGAGGCGGGCGGCTTCGACGCGGTGGCGCTGCAGAAGTACCACTGGGTCGAGAAGATCGACCACGTCCACCACGCGGGCAACTCCTCGGGCATCGTGGACGGCGCCGCGCTCGTGGCCATCGGGAACCGCGAGACCGGCGAGCGCTACGGCCTCACCCCGCGCGCCCGTATCGTCTCGGCCGCCGTCTCCGGCTCCGACCCGACGATCATGCTGACCGGCCCCGCGCCCGCCTCCCGCAAGGCGCTCGCCAAGGCGGGGCTCACCATCGACGACATCGACCTGGTCGAGATCAACGAGGCGTTCGCCGCCGTCGTGCTGCGCTTCGTCCGCGAGATGGGCCTGAGCCTGGACAAGGTCAACGTCAACGGCGGCGCCATCGCCATGGGCCACCCGCTCGGCGCGACCGGCGCGATGATCCTCGGCACCCTCATCGACGAACTGGAACGGCGCGACCTGCGCTACGGCCTGCTCACCCTGTGCGTCGGCGGCGGCATGGGCATCGCCACCGTCATCGAGCGCGTCTGACGCCGCTGACCCGGACAGGCCCTACCCCCTTACGGAGACCTTGAGATGAGCGAGTCCACCACCATCCGCTGGGAGCAGGACGGGAACGGCGACGGAATCGTCACCCTGATCCTCGATGACCCCAACCAGTCCGCCAACACCATGAACGCGGCCTTCGCCGACTCCCTGGACGCCGTCCTGGACCGGCTGGAAGCCGAAGCGGACACCGTACGCGGCGTCATCATCACCTCTGCGAAGAAGACCTTCTTCGCCGGCGGGGACCTGCGCGACCTGATCCGCGCCACCCCCGAGAACGCCGCCGAGGTGTTCGCGGGATCGATGCGCATCAAGGGCCGGCTGCGCCGCCTGGAGACCCTCGGCAAGCCCGTCGTGGCCGCGATCAACGGCGCCGCGCTCGGCGGCGGGTACGAGATCGCGCTCGCCTGCCACCACCGGGTCGCGCTGGACGCCCCCGGCTCCAAGATCGGCCTGCCCGAGGTCACCCTGGGCCTGCTCCCCGGCGGTGGCGGCGTGGTCCGCACCGTCCGGCTGCTCGGCATCGCCGACGCGCTGCTCAAAGTGCTGCTGCAGGGCCGGCAGTACGCCCCGCGGCAGGCGCTGGAATCCGGCCTCATCCACGAGGTCGCCGCCGACCGTGAGGAGATGCTCGCCAAGGCCCGCGCGTTCATCGACGCGAACCCGCGGGCCCAGCAGCCCTGGGACGTCAAGGGCTACAAGATCCCCGGCGGCACCCCCAAGAGCCCCGGCTTCGCCGCGAACCTGCCGGCGTTCCCGTCCAGCCTCAAGAAGCAGCTCGCCGGCGCTCCCTATCCGGCGCCGCGCAACATCCTCGCCGCGGCCGTCGAGGGCTCCCAGGTCGACATCGACACCGCTCTGGCGATCGAGGGCCGGTACTTCACCGAGCTGGCCTGCGGCCCCACCTCCAAGAACATGATCCAGGCGTTCTTCTTCGACCTGCAGGCCGTCAACTCCGGGGCCAACCGCCCCCAGGGCATCGCCCCGCGCCCGGTCACCAAGGTCGCCGTCCTCGGCGCCGGGATGATGGGCGCCGGCATCGCCTACGCCTGCGCCAAGGCGGGTATCGAGGTCGTCCTGAAGGACGTCTCCGCCGAGGCCGCCGAGCGCGGCAAGGCGTACTCGGCCGCCCTCCTGGACAAGGCGCTCACCCGGGGCCGCACCACCCCGGCCCAGCGGGACGAACTGCTGGCCCGCATCACCGCGACCGCCGACCCGCAGGACCTCGCGGGCTGCGACGCCGTCATCGAGGCGGTCTTCGAGGACCCCTCGCTCAAGCACAAGGTCTTCCAGGAGATCGAGGACGTCGTCAACCCCGACGCCCTGCTGTGCTCCAACACCTCCACCCTGCCCATCTCGCTGCTCGCCGAAGGCGTCAGGCGACAGCAGGACTTCATCGGCCTGCACTTCTTCTCGCCCGTCGACAAGATGCCGCTGGTGGAGATCATCAAGGGCGCGCACACCAGCGAGGAGGCGCTGGCCCGCGCCTTCGACCTGGTGCGGCAGATCCGTAAGACCCCGATCGTGGTCAACGACTCGCGCGGCTTCTTCACCTCGCGCGTCATCGGCCACTTCATCAACGAGGGCGTCGCGATGGTCGGCGAGGGCCTCGACCCGTCCTCCGTCGAGCAGGCGGCCGCGCAGGCCGGCTACCCGGCCAAGGTGCTCTCGCTCCTGGACGAGCTCACTCTCACCCTCCCGCGCAAGATCCGCGCGGAGTCCAGGGCCGCCATCGAGGCAGAGGGCGGCACCTGGCAGACCCATCCGGCCGAGACCGTCCTGGACCGGCTGATCGACGAGTTCGGCCGCAGGGGCCGCAGTGGGGGCGGCGGCTTCTACGACTACGAGGACGGTAAGCGCACCGGCCTGTGGCCCGGTCTGCGCGAGCACTTCACCCGGGCCGACGCGCGGATTCCGTTCGAGGACATGCAGGAGCGGATGCTGTTCTCCGAGGCGCTGGACACCGTCCGGCTCCTGGAGGAAGGCGTCCTGACCTCTGTCGCCGACGCCAACATCGGCTCGATCATGGGTATCGGCTTCCCCGCCTGGACCGGCGGCGTCCTGCAGTACATCAACGGCTACCCGGGCGGGCTGCCCGGCTTCGTCGCCCGCGCCGGCGAGCTGACGGCTGCGTACGGTGAGCGCTTCACGCCGCCCGCGCTGCTGGTGGCGAAGGCGGAGCGGGGCGAGACCTTCACCGACGGCTGACAGCCGGCAGAAGCAGGCAGACGGCGTACGGCTTCGGCCTCAGTCCCGCGCGGATGAGGCCGAAGCCCGCAGCTCCTCCGCCAGCGACCGCTGGAAAGCCGTCACCAGCGCCTGGACCAGCGCCGGTTGGATGTACTCCGTCAGCGAGCGCATCCGGGCGGTCTCCTCCGGGCTCGGGTCGCCGTCCAGATAGGGCTGCCACACCTGCTCGCGGAAGAGCTTCTGCAGCTCATGAGCGACGGCCCGGGTGTGCTTCAGGACGATCTCGCGGGTGGCCAGCACCGTCTCCAGCGGGATCGGCACCTCCAGCAGCCGCACCCCCAGGTGCAGCATCGCCGGATTGACCAGGAAGACCTCGCTGCGGTCGGTGCGGTCCAGCACGCCCATCGCCGACAGCCGGTCCAGGTCATGCTCGGTCAGCGCCCGGCCCGCCCGCCGCTCCAGCTGCGCGCGCGGTGTCTCCTCGGCGGAGTCCGGCACCCAGGCGGCGACCAGCGCCCGGTGCATCGCCAGGTCCTCCGCGGTGATGTCGGCGGGCAGTTGCAGCAGGTAGCGCTCGATGGCGGCCAGCGTCAGCCCCTGGTGCTGCAGCTCCTCGATGAGCGACAGCCGGGCCAGATGCTCCGGCCCGTACAGCCCCACCCGACGCGGACCGAGCACGGGCGGCGGAAGCAAGCCCTTGCTGCTGTAGAAACGGAGCGTACGGACGGTCACACCGGCCCGCGCCGCCAACTCGTCGACAGTGAGGCCGGCCGGCTGGGCCAGGGACTGCGTCATACGCTGCGCCTCGCTTCCGTCATTGATCGCGCCGGTGCCGCCGGCACTGCGTCAATCGCGCTCAACAGTATTGCTGTCTCAGCGATGGTGTGAAAGCTTGCGATTCCCGCAGCCCACCAGGTTCCAGGAGACCGGCCGGGAGGCCGGTCAGGAGGCCCCCATGCCCACGATCCTGCGACTCCCCGCCGAACCGTCCGAGCTCACCCTCCCCGCACTGCTGCTGCGCAACGCCGAGGACCACGGGGACCTTCCCGCACTGTCCTGGCGCACCGCCGACGGATCCGGCTGGACCACCCTCACGTGGTCCGACGTCCGCCGCAAGGTGGCCGTCCTCGCCTCCGGTTACGCCGCGATCGGCGTGGAGCGCGGCGAACACGTCCTGCTGATGATGGGCAACCGGCCCGAGCACTGGCTGTCCGACCTCGCCCTGGTGCACCTGGGCGCCGTGCCGGTCACGGTGTACAGCACGGCCGCGCCCGAGCAGATCGCCCATATCGCCCGGCACAGCAGGGCCCGGCTCGCGGTGGTGGAAGCGGAGCGGGAGAGCGCGTTGTGGGAGCCGCTCATCGACGACCCGCACACCCGGCTGCGACGGCTGGTGGTGGTGGAACCGGGCCAGGCGGGCCCGAACATCGCGTACGCCTCCATCGCCGCGCAAGGGGTCCGGCTGCACGATCCTGAGGCATTCGAGAAGGGGTGGCGCGCGGTGGGGCCGGCCGACCCGCTCACCGTCGTCTACACCTCCGGGACCACCGGCGACCCCAAAGGGGTGGTGATCTCGCACCGGAACGTCCTGCTCAACGGCATCGCGCTCGACCGCGTCGCCGACTTCCCCGACCATGCCGCGCACATCTGCTACCTGCCCTTCGCCCATATAGCCGAACGCATGCTGGGCATTTACCTGCCGGTCTTCCGGGCCGCGCACGTCCACCTGTGCGCCGATCCGCAGGCCGTCGCCGCCACCGCCCGGGAGCTGCGCCCGGTGCAGTTCTTCGGCGTGCCCCGGGTCTGGGAGAAGCTCACCTCCGCGGTGCGGGCCGCCCTCGATCTGCTGCCCGCCGAGCGTCGGGCGGTCGTCGAGGCCGCCGCGGAGACGGCGCGGGCCGTGGTGAGGTGCCGGGAGCGCGGCGAGGAGCCCTCGCCGGCCCTGGCCGCCGCCTACGCCGAGGCGAAGAGCGGTGTCCTCGATCCGGTGCTGGCCCTGGCGGGCTTCGACCGGCTGATCTGGATGGCGAGTGCCGCCGCCCCGATGCCGGTGGACATCCTGGAGTTCTGGGCCGGCTTCGGCTTCGTCATCGTCGACGCCTGGGGCCTGACGGAGACGACCGGTGTGGCCACCACCAACAGCCCGCGCGGCTTCCGGTTCGGCTCCGTGGGACGGCCGTTGGACGGGGTGGAGGTACGGATCGCGGAGGACGGCGAGATCCTCGTCCGCGGACCGATCGTCTGTTCCGGCTACCTGCGGCCCGACGGATCGGTGCTCCCCGCCACCGACGCCGACGGGTGGTTCCCCACCGGGGACGTCGGCCGGATCGACGCGGACGGCTATCTGTGGATCACCGACCGAAAGAAGGAGATCATCGTGCTCTCCTCGGGCAAGAACGTCGCCCCCGCCGCGGTCGAGAACGCCCTCAAGGCGCACCCGCTGATCGGCCAGGCCCTCGTCCACGGCGACGGTCGCCCCTACCTCGTCGCCCTCCTCGTCCTCGATCCCGAACTGGCTCCCGCGTGGGCCGAACGGGAGGGCCCCGACGCGCTGCGCGCCGAGGTCGCCCGCGCCGTCGCCGCCGCCAACGCCCGCCTCAGCCGTCCGGAGCAGATCAAGCGCTACCACCTGCTCACCGGGGAGTGGGGCCCGGCCACCGGCGAGCTCACACCGTCGCTGAAGCTGAAGCGCCGGGTGATCCGCAGCACGTACGCTGAGCAGATCATGTCCCTGTACGAGGGGTAGGCCCTGTGCACCACCGCGTCCTGGGCGGCGCTCTCGCGGCGCTGCTCCTCCTCACCGCGTGCTCCGGCGGTCAGGCGGCCCCGGCACCGCCCCCCGCGGACAGCGTCTCCGGCGTCGGGGACCCGCTGTTCCCGCTCGCGGGCAACGGCGGGTACGACGTCTCGCACTACGGCCTCGTCCTGGACTACGAACCCGCCACCGGGCTGCTGCGCGGCACCGCGAAGATCACCGCGCGGGCCACCCGGCAGCTGCCGGCCTTCAACCTCGACCTCTCGGGGCTCACGGTCGGCACGGTCACCGTCGACGGCGCCGCGGCGAAGACCTCCCGCGCCGGAACCGAACTGACGGTGCGGCCTGCCCACGCCGTTGCCCGGGGCGCGGCTTTCATCGCCACCGTCGAGTACTCCGGCGTCCCCAGCATCATCAAGGACGACGACGGCTCGCACGAGGGCTGGATCCGCACGGACGACGGGGCCGTCGCGCTGGGCGAGCCGGTCGGCTCGATGACCTGGTTCCCCGGCAACAACCACCCCTCCGACAAGGCGGCCTACGACATCGCGGTCACCGTGCCGGCCGGCCTCACGGCCGTGTCCAACGGGGAGCTGACGGCCACCCGCACCTCGGGCGGCCGGTCCACCTTCCAGTGGCACAGCGCCGAGCCGATGGCGAGCTATCTGACGACCGTGGCCATCGGGCACTTCCAGGTCACCCAGTCGCATACCGCCTCGGGACTGCCGGTGTACGTGGCCGTGGACCCCCGTGAAGCGGGCGAGGACCGCTCCGGCGTGCTGCGGAAGATCCCGGAGATCCTGGACTGGGAGAGCGCGCTGTTCGGCCCGTACCCCTTCTCGTCCACCGGCGCCATCGTGGACCGGGTCGACCGCGAGGTCGTGGGCTACGCCCTGGAGAACCAGACCAAACCGGTGTTCCCCGGCGACACCGAGGGGACCACGCTGGACGAGCCGACCCTGGTGCACGAACTGGCGCACCAGTGGTTCGGCGACTCCGTCACCCCTCGCACCTGGCAGGGCATGTGGCTCAACGAGGGGTTCGCCACCTACACCGAGTGGCTGTGGGACGAACAGCACGGCGGTGACAGCGTCCAGAAGCACTTCGACACCGCCTACGCGGACGACGCCCAGTGGGAGTTCCCGCCGGCCGACCCCGGAAGCGCGGAGAACGTCTCCGACGCCCCGGTCTACGGCCGCGGCGCCATGGTGCTGCACAAGGTGCGGCAGGCCGTCGGCGACAAGGACTTCTTCACCATCCTGCGCACCTGGGCCGTCGAGCACCGGCACGGCAACGTCAACACCGCCGAATTCACCGCCTGGTGCGAGAAGCACTCCGGCAAGAACCTCAGCGGCCTGTTCGCCGCCTGGCTCTACGGCGACGGCCGGCCCAAGACCCCATAGGGCTGGCCCGGCCCCTCCGGAGTACGGCGGTCAGTGGGCGTCGGTGCCGCGCAGCGGGGCGCCGACCTCGTGCATGTGACTCAGGGCCTGGGCGTAGGAGTCGAGCAGACTGGTCTCGGTGTAGCGGACGTCCAGCCGGGCGCAGTGCTCGCGGACCAGCGGCTGGGTGAGCCGCAGGTGGGGGCGGGGCATGTTCGGGAAGAGGTGGTGCTCTATCTGGTAGTTGAGCCCGCCCAGGAACCAGTCGGTGACCAGGCCGCCGCGTACGTTGCGCGAGGTGAGGACCTGGCGGCGCAGATGTCCCCAGCGCGATCCCGGCTCTGGCATCTCCATGCCCTTGTGGTTGGGCGCGAAGGCGGAGCCCAGGTGGAGGCCGAACAGCGCGTGGTGCAGCAGGGCGAAGACGATGGCCTGGCCGACGGGCATCGCGATCAGCAACAGGGAGACGTAGCCCAGGAGATGGGCGGTGAGCAGCGCGCCCTCCACGTTCCGCTCCCGGGCGGGCTTGTCGCGCAGGCTCTGGAAGCTGGACACCTTCAGGGCGATGCCCTCCAGCAGCAGCATCGGGAAGAACAGCCGCGCCTGGTGCCGGGTGAGGAAGCGGGCGAAGCCCTGCCGTTCGACGGCCTGGGCGCGCGTCCACACCAGGGCGCCGACCTCGACGTCCGGGTCCTTCTCGATGTGGTTGGGATTGGCGTGGTGGCGGTTGTGCTTGTCGATCCACCAGCCGTAGCTCATGCCGAGCAGCAGATTCGCGTGCGCCAGGC
The DNA here is from genome assembly GCF_030063355.1 of Streptomyces sp. PH10-H1. Taxonomy (GTDB): domain Bacteria; phylum Actinomycetota; class Actinomycetes; order Streptomycetales; family Streptomycetaceae; genus Actinacidiphila. The sequence continues at coordinate 20,766 of NZ_JASISZ010000069.1, read as the reverse complement.
CGATGAGCCGGTTCCGGTCCCGGCAGCGGGCGATCTGCTGGTGCCCGGCGTCATGCCCGATGAAGGCCGTCCGCGCGCCGAAGACCGCGGTCGGCAGGGTCAGCAGCAGCACCAGCCAGGAGCCGCCGAGCATCATGACCCCGGTCCATATCGCGCCCAGCGCCGCCAGGTTCGAGCTGATCATGGCCGCGTAGTAGCCGGGCCGGCGTCTGAACAGGCCGCGCTCCTTGACCTCCCGCAGCAACGGAGCGAAATCGCTGCCCGCCGGGCAGTCGGTGCTGTCGGGGGCGCTGGCGAGGGGGGCTGCGAGAGCGCTGACGGGGGGCATGGTGCTCCTCGATGCTGGCGTGCGGAATCCGTACGTCGAACCTACGGATCAGCGGCAAGGGGCAGCCATGGCGGCATCACCCCAGCCGCTGGGGTGCCAAGCCCCCGGATATTCGGGGGCTAACCCCCGCACGGTCCTGCAAGTATGGGCTGCGTGAACGTGACAGCCGACCACACCGGCCGGTGGGAGACATCCCCGCTGGCGCCCGGTCATCCCGAGGCATCCGCCCTGCTGCGGCAGTACTTCGTCGAACTGGTCGGGCGGTACTACGACCGGCCCGTGACCGGGGCGGAGGTGGACCAGGTCCTGCTGGACGAACCCAGCGACGACCTGGTCGTCCCCACCGGTTACTTCCTGGTCGCCCGCCGTGACGGCGTGCCACTGGGCTGCCTGGGCGTGCGCGTGCTGGACCCGGACACCGCGGAGCTGACGCGGATGTTCGTGCACGCCGACGCGCGGGGCGAAGGCGTCGCGAGCCGGCTGGTCGCCGCCGCGGAACGCGCCGCACGGGACGTGCTGGGCGCGCGCGTCATCCGCCTCGACACGCGCAAGGACCTGGTCGAGGCCCGCGCGCTGTACATCAAGCACGGGTACACCGAGATCCCCGCCTACAACGACAGTCCGTACGCGGACCACTGGTTCGAGAAGCGGCTGGCCTGAGCGATGCCGCACCCGGCACGCACCTTCGCCGGCATCGAGGTCGTCCCCCTGTGCGACGCGTTCTCTGTCAAGTCCAGCATGTTGAGTGCCTGACGCTGTCGGGGATCTTGAAAGCAGCCCGGGTCTGTTTCTGAAGCCCTGGCAGGCTTACGCTCGGCGGATGACCTTGGAATGGGAACAGGTAATTGTTCACTCGGTAGATCCGGTGGCCTTGGGGCAGTGGTGGGCTGAGGCTCTTGGCTGGGTTGTGGTCCACTCCTCTGCTGAGGAGTTCGAGATCCGCCCGGAGCCGGATCGCCTGCCGGGGTTGGACTTCGTCCGGCTTGATGAGAGCAAGAAGGTTAAGAGCCGACTGCATCTCGACTTCAGGCCTGATGACCAGGACGCCGAGGTGGCTCGTCTTGTGGCTCATGGCGCACAGCGTGTTGATATTGGCCAGGGTGATCAATCGTGGGTTGTATTGGCAGACCCCGAAGGCAACGAGTTCTGTGTCCTTGGCCAGCGACGTCAATAAGTGGCTGTTTGAGGGGCTGCTGGCCGAGTTGCTGCCCCAGCGGTGACGTCCCAGGAACGGCCTCTCACGGGCCTTGACCCGCTCGTGGAACTCGTTCTTCAGATCGGTGTGCCGCTGGGTGAGAGCGTTGCGCGGGACTTCGGCCGCGAGGGCGACGACCGTCAACACTCCCGTGGAACGGTTCGCGGTGTCGTTCAGGATGCGGTCCATGGCCGCGCGGATGCGGCCCCGTTCGTCGGTGGGCTGAGTCATGCCGGGGGCTCCTGGGCGGTGATGCGGTGCTGGTGGTGGTCGGCGTGCTCGTGCAGGCGGGTGGCCGGCCCGCGCAGACGCTCGGCCGGCGGAGGCGGCAAGGCCCCGGAGTCCGCTTGTCGTTGCAGGTCGGCGGCCTGGTCGGTGAGCAGGGCGGCGTGGTGATCGGTGCGGGCGATGTTCGTGCAGGAGGTGACGCATCGGTCGAGCCGGGGGCGTCATCTTCCTGGGTGCGGCGGCAGAGCGCCTTGTCACGGTTGTAGACACACATCGCGAAAGCCCGCGGGTTAGCCGGGAACATCCGGCACAGCGACCACGTCAGCGGCAGCCTCGCCGCCGACGGCGCCACGCCCGCCTTCCCGGCTGCCCGCTACCTTGTCCAGCGGGCCGAGCTGGACGCGCTGGCCGCCCAGGCGGCGAAGGGCGCGGCCCCCGTGCTGAGCGCGGCACCCTGGCCACCGCGCACTTCCCCGAACCGTTCACGACACCCTGAGCCCACGCGGGGGCCCGGTCCGCGCGGGCATAATGCACCCAGAAGTCCAGCGGAGAGAGCAGGTTCAGCATCGTGACGATGTCTGTTGCAGGGTCGGTCGGGCCGTCGGTCGAGCGCCGGATCGCCGAGGAACTCGGGGTACGCGAGGGACAGGTACAGGCGGCCGTCGACCTGCTCGACGGTGGGGCCACCGTGCCGTTCATCGCCCGCTACCGCAAGGAGGCGACCGGCACGCTCGACGACACGCAGCTGCGCACCCTGGAGGAGCGGCTGCGCTATCTGCGGGAACTGGACGAGCGGCGGGCGGCGATCCTGGAATCCGTCGAGTCGCAGGGAAAGCTGGACGACGCGCTGAAGGCGCAGATCCTGGCCGCCGACTCCAAGGCGAGGCTGGAGGACATCTATCTGCCCTTCAAGCCCAAGCGGCGCACCAAGGCGCAGATCGCCCGGGAGGCCGGCCTCGAGCCGCTGGCGGACGCGCTGCTCGCCGACCCGGGGCTGGACCCGCAGACCGAGGCCGCCGGTTACGCCGACGCCGGCAAGGGCGTCGAGGACGCGGCCGCCGCGCTGGAGGGCGCCCGGTCGATCCTCACCGAACGGTTCTCCGAGGACGCCGACCTGGTCGGCGAATTGCGCACCCGGATGTGGTCGCGGGGCCGCCTGGTGGCGAAGGTCCGCGCGGGCCGGGAGGAGGCGGGCGCCAAGTTCGCCGACTACTTCGACTTCACCGAGCCGTTCGCCAAGCTCCCCTCGCACCGGGTGCTGGCCATGCTGCGCGGCGAGAAGGAGGACGTCCTCGACCTCACCTTGGAGCCGGAGGAGCCGAGCGAGGGCCCCAGCAGCTACGAACGCAGCATCGCCCACCATTTCGGCATCACCGACCGCGGACGGCCCGGCGACCGCTGGCTCGCCGACACCGTGCGCTGGGCCTGGCGCACCCGCTTCCTGGTCCGGCTGGGCATCGACCTGCGCGTACAGCTGCGCCAGGGCGCCGAGGACGAGGCGGTCCGGGTCTTCGCCTCGAACCTGCGCGACCTACTGCTCGCCGCACCGGCCGGCACGCGGGCCACGATGGGACTCGACCCCGGCTTCCGCTCGGGCGTGAAGGTCGCCGTCGTCGACGCCACGGGCAAGGTCGTGGCCTTCGAGACGATCTACCCGCATGTGCCGCGCAACAAGTGGGACGAATCGGTCGCCACCCTCGCCGCGCTCGCCCGCACCCACGCCGTCGACCTGATCGCGATCGGCAACGGCACGGCGTCGCGCGAGACCGACAAGCTCGCCGCCGACCTCATCCGGCTGCACCCGGACCTGAAACTGACCAAGGCCGTGGTCTCCGAGGCCGGCGCGTCCGTCTACTCGGCGTCCGCCTACGCCTCCGCAGAACTGCCGGAACTGGACGTCTCCATCCGCGGCGCGGTCTCCATCGCCCGGCGTCTGCAGGACCCGCTGGCGGAGCTCGTCAAGATCGACCCCAAGTCGATCGGGGTCGGCCAGTACCAGCACGACCTGTCGGAACTGAAACTGTCGCGCTCGCTGGACGCGGTCGTCGAGGACTGCGTCAACGGTGTCGGCGTCGACGTCAACACCGCCTCCGCGCCGCTGCTGCGCCGTGTGTCGGGCATCACCGAAGGCCTGGCGGGCAACATCGTCGCCCACCGCGACGCCAACGGGCCCTTCCGGTCCCGCAAGGCGCTCAAGGACGTCGCGCGGCTCGGCCCGAAGGCGTACGAGCAGTGCGCGGGCTTCCTGCGGATCCCGGGCGGCGACGACCCGCTGGACTCCTCCAGCGTGCACCCCGAGGCCTACCCTGTGGTGCGGCGGATCAGCGCCACGGCCAAGACCGCCATCCCGTCGCTGATCGGCAACGGCACGGTGCTGCGGGCCCTGAAGCCGCAGGACTTCGTTGACGACTCCTTCGGACTGCCGACGGTCACCGACATCCTCGCCGAGCTGGAGAAGCCGGGCCGCGACCCGCGCCCCGCCTTCAAGACCGCCACCTTCAAGGACGGCGTCGAGGAGATGAAGGACCTCCAGCCCGGCATGCTGCTGGAGGGCGTCGTCACCAACGTCGCCGCCTTTGGTGCCTTTGTCGACATCGGCGTCCACCAGGACGGCCTGGTGCACGTCTCGGCGATGTCCCAGAAGTTCGTCTCGGACCCGCGTGAGGTCGTCAAGCCCGGTGACATCGTGCGGGTGAAGGTCATGGAGGTCGACATCCCGCGCAAGCGCATCTCGCTGACCCTGCGTCTGGAGGACGAGGCCACCGGTCCGCGCGGTCCGCGCGACGGACAGCGCCCGGCAGGCGGCGGGGGCGGCGACCGCCGGGGTACCCCGCCCCGCCAGGCCCGCGGTGCCCGCGACGCCCGAGACGACCGCAGCGACCGGCGCGGCGGGGGTTCCGCGGCTCCGGCCCCCGGCGGCGCCATGGCCGAAGCCCTGCGCCGCGCCGGCCTGGACAAGGGCCGCGGCGGCCGCTGACCGGCCGCACTCCAAGGCCCGCAACTCCCCGGCCGGCGCGGACGCGCCGGCCGGGGAGTTGCGGTACAACCGCCCCGGCTGCGGTACAACCGCCCCGGCTGCGGAACAACCGCCCCGGCAGAACCAGAAGTTGTCTCGTATCCCTCTTCTGTCATGGCGGGTACAACCGCTACGGTCCGCCCGTGCTCACACATGCGCGGGGAACCCGCACCCAATGGATATCCGCCGTGGTGGCCGTACTTGCCGCCCTGGCCGCCGTACTCACCGCACCCACCGTCGCGCACGCCGCCACCCGGGATGCGGGCACGGTACGGCAAGGACTGAGCCAACCCGACTATTCCTACGCCGACGCCATCCGCGAATCGGTGTGGGTGGACACCGGACTCGACGGCGACGCGGACGGCAGAACCGACCGGGTCGCCGTCGATATCGTGCGGCCCAGCGAACCCGCCAAGGCCGGCCGGAAAATACCCGTCATCATGGATGCCAGCCCCTACTACTCCTGCTGCGGACGCGGCAACGAGAGCCAGCTGAAGACCTACGACGCCAACGGCCACATCGTCCAGGCGCCGCTGTTCTACGACAACTATTTCGTGCCGCGGGGGTACGCCGCCGTCCTGGTCGACCTGGCGGGCACCAACCGGTCCGACGGCTGTGTCGACGTCGGCGGCCGCTCGGACATCCAGTCCGCCAAGGCGGTCGTCGACTGGCTGAACGGCCGTGCCAAGGGCTACAGCGCCCGCGCCGGAGGCCAGTCGGTCACGGCGAGCTGGACCACCGGCGCCGTCGGCATGATCGGCAAGAGCTGGGACGGCACCATCGCCAACGGTGTCGCTGTCACCGGGGTGCGCGGTCTGAAGACCATCGTGCCGATCAGCGCGATCAGCTCCTGGTACGACTACTCCTTCCACCAGGGCGCCCCGCTCCAGGACGGTCCCGAGTGGCTGTCGGACTACGTCGAGACCCCCGACGCCCGCACCCACTGCGCCGCACAGCAGCAGAAGATCATCGACGGCTCGCCGCGCACCGGCGACTGGACCCCCTTCTGGACCCAGCGCGACTACGTCAAGGACGCGGACAACGTCCGTGCGAGCGTCTTCGCGGTCCACGGCATGCAGGACCTCAACGTCCGGACGAAGAACTTCGGTCAGTGGTGGGACGCCCTCGCCGCCCACGGCGTCGAGCGCAAGGTCTGGCTGTCGCAGACCGGTCACGTCGACCCCTTCGACACCCGCCGCACCGCCTGGGTGCCCACCCTCCAGCGCTGGTTCGACCACTACCTGCTGGGCGTGCGCAACGGGATCGAGCGCGAGCCGATGGCCGACATCGAGCGCACCCCCGACCAATGGACCACCGACAGGGTCTGGCCGCCGGCCGGCACCAGTGCCACCGCGCTGAACCTGCGCTCCGGTACCACGCCCGGCGTGGGCACCCTCGGGCTGAAGCCCGCGGCCCACGGCAGCACCGAGTCGTTCACCGACGACCCGAAGCTGGGGGAAGAGGACTGGGCCAGTGCGGCCGACGCCTCCACCTCTGCTAAGACCGCCTTCACCACAGGCACCCTCACCAAGGACCTGCGGCTGTCCGGCAGCGGCTCGGTCACGGTCACCGCGACCTCCTCGACCACCAGCGCCCACCTGTCGGCGGTGCTGGTCGATCTCGGCCCGGCGACCATCCGCAACTACCTCGGCGCGAAGGAGGGCATCGTCAACCTCACGACCCGCTCCTGCTTCGGCGACAGCACCGCCGGTGACAGTGCCTGCTTCCTCGACACGGCCGCGGACACCACCACTGTGAGCCACGCCGTGTTCAGCCGGGGCTGGGCCGACGTCGGCCACTTCGCCTCCCTCAGCCACGGAGTGCCGCTGGTCCCGGGCAAGCCCTACACGATCACCCTGAAGCTGGCTGCCACGGACCACGTGATCCCGGCCGGCCACCGCCTCGCGGTCATCATCGCGGGCACCGACAACGGGCTGATCCTGCCGCCCGGCACCACCCCGAAGGTGACCGTGGACCTGGCCCGTTCGGGGGTGCGCCTCCCGCTCGTCGGCGGCTACGGCGCCCTGCGGACCTCCGCCGCCACCGCGGCCCCGCAGGCCCGCGGTCCGCAGCTCCCGGCCGCTCCGCGCCCGTTCTTCGAGCGCATCCCGGCAGCCGCGCGCCTGGGCTGACCCGAAGCGCGTCCCCGTCCCGGCCGGACCCGGCCGGGACGGGGAAACGTGTCATGGCGGGTGCCGGGCTCCTCGTAGACTGCCCGGATGACTGCTGCCCCCGCCGAGACGTCCGAGACGAGCGACGCGCTGCGCGTCCTGCACCGCGTATTCGGCTACGGGTCGTTCAGAGGCGCGCAGCAGGAGATCATCGATCACGTGGTCGGCGGTGGCGACGCCCTCGTCCTGATGCCGACCGGTGGCGGAAAGTCGCTCTGCTACCAGATCCCCGCGCTGGTGCGCAACGGCGTCGGGGTCGTCATCTCGCCGCTGATCGCCCTCATGCAGGACCAGGTCGACGCGCTCACCGCGCTCGGCGTCCGGGCCGGATTCCTCAACTCCACCCAGGATCTCGACGAGCGCCGGTCGGTCGAGGCGGCCTTCCTCTCCGGCGAGCTGGACCTGCTCTACCTGGCGCCCGAGCGGCTGCGCTCCGAGGCCACGCTGCGGCTCCTGGACCGCGGCACGATCTCGCTGTTCGCGATCGACGAGGCACACTGCGTCGCCCAGTGGGGCCACGACTTCCGGCCCGACTACCTCGCGCTGTCGGCGTTGCACGAGCGCTGGCCCGACGTGCCCCGCATCGCGCTGACCGCGACGGCCACCGAGGCCACCCACGGCGAGATCGCGACCCGGCTGAACCTGAAGGACGCCCGGCATTTCGTGGCGAGCTTCGACCGCCCGAACATCCAGTACCGGATCGCTCCCAAGGACGAGCCCAAGCGGCAGCTGCTGGAGCTGCTGCGCACCGAGCACCCCGGTGACGCGGGCGTCGTGTACTGCCTGTCGCGGGCGTCGGTGGAGAAGACCGCCGAATTCCTGGTGCAGAGCGGAGTCGACGCGGTGCCGTACCACGCCGGTCTCGACTCGCGCGTACGGGCGGCGAACCAGTCGCGCTTCCTGCGCGAGGACGGTGTGGTCGTCGTCGCCACCATCGCGTTCGGCATGGGCATCGACAAGCCCGATGTGCGCTTCGTGGCCCACCTGGACCTGCCCAAATCCGTCGAGGGCTACTACCAGGAGACCGGCAGGGCCGGCCGTGACGGCCTGCCCTCCACCGCCTGGCTCGCCTACGGTCTGCAGGACGTCGTTCAGCAGCGCAAGATGATCGAGACCTCCGAGGGCGACGACACCCACCGCCGCCGTCTTGGCACCCACCTCGAGGCGATGCTGGCGCTGTGCGAGACGGTCGAATGCCGCCGGGTGCGGCTACTGGCCTACTTCGGCCAGCACAGCACCGCGTGCGGGAACTGCGACACCTGCCTGACGCCGCCGGAGTCGTGGGACGGCACGATCGCCGCGCAGAAGCTGCTCTCGACGGTGCTGCGGCTGATGCGCGAGCGGCACCAGAAGTTCGGGGCCGGGCAGATCATCGACATCCTGCTCGGCAAGAAGACGGCCAAGGTCATCCAGTTCGACCACGACACGCTCTCGGTGTTCGGCATCGGCACCGAACTCGGCGTCGCCGGCTGGCGCGGTGTGGTCCGCCAGCTGCTGGCCCAGGGACTCCTCGCCGTCGAGGGCGACTACGGCACGCTGGTGCTCACCGACGCGAGCGCCGGGGTGCTGGGCCGCAAGCGCGAGGTCCTGCTGCGGCGCGAGCCGGAGAAGGCCGCCCGCGCGGAGAAGTCGGCCAAGTCCCGCCGCGCCGCTCCCGTCGATCTGCCCGAGGCGCTGCTGCCGGTCTTCGAGCGGCTGCGCGCCTGGCGAGCGGCGAGCGCGAAGGAGCAGGGCGTGCCCGCGTACGTGATCTTCCACGACGCGACCCTGCGCGAGATCGCGACGGCCGCGCCCGCGGACCTGGCGGCGCTCGGCACCATCAGCGGGGTCGGGGAGAACAAGCTGGCGAAGTACGGGCAGCAGATCCTGGACACCCTCGCCGGAGTGGAGACCGGGCCCGCGCAGTCCGCGGCGCCGGCGGCGTTCGCAGCGCCCGCGGCGTCCGACGCAGAACCCGAGCGGGAGCCCGATCCCGACCCGGAATCCGAGCCGGAGCCCGAGCCCGAGTTCTGACCCCCGTTCCGGCCCGGGGGCGAGCGCGGTTTCGAGTCCGGGTTCGCGCTCTGGCCCGCCGGCGTCCGGTTCAGTACCGCAGGACGAGAGCGACCCGGCCGTCGTCGCTGAGCGAGTCGTCCGGGACGAACCGGACCTCGGTCTCCTTGTCCAGGGCGGTCTCGATGAGCTGGTCGACCACGTCCTCCTCGACGCCGTCGGACGCGATGCCGCCCTCGGCCAGCACCAGGTGGTCGTCCTCGATGCGGGCCGCGACCTGGAAGTGCTCCTCGACCAGCAGCAGGGATCCGCGGCCCTCGTTGACCGCCCGCCAGACCTCGTCGAGACCGCCGGCGAAGCGGCGCCGGCCGCGCGCGTCACCGAGCTGTTCCAGGGCCGCGGCGGTGCTGCGGGCCTTGTAGTCGTCTATCACCGGCCGCAGCCGTTCCGCCAGCTCGTGGGCGGGGGCCTTGTCGAGCCCGGCGCGGTCGAGGCGGCCCACGAGGTCCTGCGGGTGTTGGGACAGTTCTGCCAGAAGGGTGACGGTGCCGGCCGTCCCGACGAGGAAGACCGGACGGTGCTCTTGATGCAGCGCCTTGTCCAGGGCAGCGTCGACGGACCGCAGATACTGGCGCATCCGCTCCTCGCGCTGGTGGCCGGGGACGGAGCCGATGTTGGGCCCGGGCACGGCGTCCTGCGGGTCGGGGATCCCGGGCTCCAGGGGAAAGCCGTGGCGCTCGACCGGCACCAGCCGGTCGCCGGAACCCTCCAACAGCCGGGTCGTCTCCTCGGACACCACGAGCACCCAGTACGGGCGGGCGTACAGCCGGGCGGCGACGAGGTTACGGGTCAGGAAGGTGTTCGCCAGGACCAGGCGTTCCTGGACGGCCACCGGTGAGGACAGCTGCCAGATGTGCCGTTCGCCGGGCGCGATCAGGACCAGCAGCCCGTCCTCGGCGTGCAGGAAGTCGACATCGCTCGCCACCAGGTCCAGCTGTCCCTCCAGCTCGATCCGCTCCGCGCGCCCCACCTGGTGGTCGTCCGCGATGCGCTTGCGGGCCTCGTCGAGCAGATTGCGCAGCCGGATCGGGTCCTGCGCGGTTTCTGGGCGGTGCCGGTGGGTGGGCATCAGCAGTGAGATCGCCGGATAGGGCCGCGGCCTGCGCAGGCCTTCAAGCACGGCGGGGGTCAGTTCACTGGTGTGCATGCTCGCCCTTTCCACACGCCCGCCGCGGGAGCGGGCGGATCCGTCCCTCCAGGGGAACAGGCTTAGGGGCGGAGCGCGACTTGCGGGGCGCCCGGGATTCCGTGACCCGTCCGGTTCCACAGTCTGAACGCCGGCCCGCATGCCGTAAAGCATCTTTCGGCCGAAACCCGGCCTTTCCCTCGCCTCGTTGGCTCAAATCCTTGACGTGTCCACGGGATTCTTCCTACCTTCCCCAATCATCGCGTGGTTCATACCATTGCACGATGTTCATGTAAATGAACTCATGCGGGAGTTGACGCGGCCCCAACGCTTCCCCCCACAGGAAGGCATCCCCCCATGCTTACCGAAACGCCTTCGCGCCCCCGGCACCGGCGCAGAACCCTCGGCCTCGCCTTCGCCGCCGTGGCGGCACTCGCCGGCCTGCTGTCGGCCGCCTTCATCGCGGGCCCCGCCTCCGCCGTCAAGGCGGCACCGGCCGGTACGACGGGCCAGGTGCGCGCCGCCGCCCCGCCACGTTCACCCACCCCGGCGTTCTGGTCGGCCGCGGCCAGCTGACTTCGTGCGCGCCCAGGTCAGCGCGGGCGCCCAGCCCTGGAAGAGCGCCTACGACAAGATGCTCGCCAGCCCGTATGCCTCGTTGTCGCGGACCGTGAAGCCGCGCTCCGTCGTCGAATGCGGTTCGTACTCCAACCCCAGCAACGGCTGCACCGATGAGCGCGAGGACGCCATCGCCGCGTACACCGACGCCCTGGCCTGGTACATCGGCCAGGACCACCGCTACGCCGACAAGGCCGTCCAGCTCATGGACGCCTGGTCCGCGGTCGTCAACATCGGCTCGCGCGGGGCCTTCCGGGGCGAGCCGGACCATCCCGCCTACGGCGCGACGAAGGCGGCGGTCCACGCGCTGGGCCAGTCGCTGGCCGTCGCGCTCGCGCCCCACGGCATCGCGGTCGCGTCCGTCGCACCGGGTTTCATCGAGACCGACCGGGTCGCCCACCGGCTGGCCGGCGCCGGCGGTGAGGCGATCCGCGCGCAGAGTCCGTTCGGCCGCGTCGCCGCGCCCGCCGAGATCGCGGCGGCCGCCCTGTGGCTCGCCTCGCCCGCCGCCCTGTGGGCCTCCGGGACCGTCCTGGACGTCAACGGCGCCTCCTACCTGCGGACCTGACCGGCCGGCACCCGGGGCCGCCGCCCGGCGCACGCGTTAAACCGCTCTGCGCATCCGTTCACTCGAACGTGTGAAACGCACGCAGCCACCGCAGAGCGCGGCCCCGACGACGCGGCGGCCGCGAACGCCCGCCGCGGGAGGCCCGAGGCGTCCGCGGGCGGCGTGTCGCGGGGACGTCCCGCTTCGCCGCGCCCGGCCGACCGCATGTCCCCACTCGGAGCATCCCAGCGGGCGTTCACCGCGAGCGGCGCGCATGGTGGGCGGAAGGCCGCTACGAAGGCGGCCGGATCCGCCGCTCCGAAAGGCTCGCCGTGACCGACAGCTTGCACGATCTGCGCCGCTGTACGTTGGCGATCGATCTGGGCGCTGCGCGAACCCGGGTCTATGCGAAACGGTCGGGGCTGATCATCGACGAGCCGAGCCTGGTGGCGGTGGACATCCGCAACGGGCGGCTCGTCGCGGTCGGCGCCCTGGCCCAGCGCATGACCGGCCGCACCGCCGAGTACGTGCGCGTGGTCCGGCCGTTCTCGGGCGGAACCGTCGCGGACGTGGACATGGGCACGCTGATGCTGCGCCAGCTGCTCGGCGAGAAGGCGCGCCGGGCCTGGCTCCGGCAGTCCAAGCCGCGGATCGCGGCGGCCGTGCCCTTCGGCTCCGGTCCGCAGGCACGGCGGATCCTGTGCGAGACGCTGGAGGACCTCGGCGCCCGGCAGGTGGAACTCGTCCACGCCCCGCTCGCCGCCGCGGTGGGCTCCGCGATACCGATCGGCCAGCCCGAGGGCAGCATGATCGTGATCTGCGGGGCGACCTCGACCCAGGTGGCGGTGCTGTCCTTCGGAGGGATCATCGCGGCCGAGGTCCTGCCGGTCGGCGGGAACGTCATGGACGACGCGGTGATGGAACATCTGCGGCTCCACCACGCCCTGATACTGCCGCACCAGGGCCTGTTGCCCCTGCACCAGGTGCTGTCCGAGGCGGCGGCGCAGCCCGAGGCGAGCACCGAGGTGCACGGCAAGGACGTCTCCAGCGGCCTGGCCCGCTCGCTGAACCTCGACACCGGGGGAGTGCGCCAGGCGATGCGCGACCCGCTCGCCGCACTGGTGAGCGGCATCGGCCGGGTCCTCCGCCGCTGCCCGCCCGACCTGGTGGTCGACATCGCCGACCGCGGCGTTGTCCTCACCGGCGGCAGCGCGGTCCTGCCGGGCCTGGACACCATGCTCGGTGCCGCCACCGGAATGCCGGTGCACATCACCAAGGACCCGGCGCTGTCCACCGTGCTGGGCCTGGGCATGATGATCGAATCCGCGGAACCCGTCCTGGACGAATCCGATGAGCCACGCGTGGAGAGCGCCCCGCGGGCGGCGAGCCAGGAACTCGCATGACCGCCCGGTCGTGCGGCCCGGTCATGCCGGGGCGCTCCGGGACCCGGAGTGCGCGATGCCCCTGACGCCGATCCTGGAGCGTATGCGGCGCTGCACCGTCGCCGTGGACCTGGGAGCCGCCAGGACCCGTGTCTACCTCAAGGGCCAGGGCCTGATCGCCGACGAGCCCAGCGTCGTCGCCTTCGACACCGAGCGCGGTGAGGTGGTCGCGATCGGGACGACCGCGGAACAGCTCACCGGCCGCGCGCCCGACCACATCCTGGTCATCAGGCCGGTGGCGGGCGGGATGGTCGTCGATGTCGAGATGGCGCGGCGTCTGCTCCGTCATGTCGCCGGTTCCCGGCTGCGCCGGGCGCGGTTGCGCACCCCGGTCCTCAGGGCCGCCCTCAGCCTTCCGCACAACAGCCCGCCGGTGGCGCGCCGCACCGTCATCGAGACGGTGTCGGCGCTGGGGATGCGGCGGGTCGAGCTGGTCGACTCGCTCCTGGCGGCGGCCATCGGCTGCGGACTGGCCGTGGAGCATCCGGAAGCGGCCATGATCGTGCTGGCGAACGCCGACACCACGCAGGTGGCGGTGCTGTCCATGGGCACGGTGGTGGCCTCCGAGACCGTGCCGGTGGGCAGCGACACGATCGAGCGGGCCTTCGTGGAGTACTTCCGAGGACACCATGAACTGGCGCCCTCCGTGCAGGCCGTGCGCTCCTTGCACCAGGCGATCGGTGATGCGGACATCCCTCCCGAGGCGGGCTTCGAACTGAACGGCCGGGACATCGTCAGCGGTCTGGTCCGCTCGGTGACGGCCGACACCGACGCGGCGCGTGCCGCGATGCACGGTCCGCTGCGCGCGATCCTCGACGGCGTCAGCATGGTGATGCGGCGCTGCCCGCCCGACCTGGTGGTCGACATCGCGGACAGCGGTCTCACGCTCGGCGGGTCGATCTCCCGGCTGCCGGGCCTGGATTCCCTGCTCCGCAAGGCCACCGGCCTGCGGGTGCGGATCGCGGACCATCCCGACGAGTGCGTGGCGCTGGGGATGGGCGCGATGATCGAGGGCACGGTACTGCGGGCGCGCCAGGGCGAGCCGGTCCGGTAGCGCGCTTGCTCAGTAGTCCGACAACTGGTCCAGCAGTCCGGTGGTTCGAAGTCCGCGCCGGGCAGGGCGGGTTGACGCGCGGACCCTGCGGGTCGCCCCCGGCCGGGAGTGCGGTTGGCCCCACCCCCGGTCGGGTGTGTGGGCCCCTGGGGCCGCGGCGTGCGGGACGGGAGGGTGAGGGGAGCAGCAACCAGTGCTCTCCACACCTTTCACGGCAGGGGTCTCCCGATGTCCCGTACCGCCCGTACCGCGGCCACCGCGCTCTGTATCGCCCTCCTCGCCGGCGCGCCGGCCGCGGGCGGCCACCACGCCTACGGCCGGGGCACGCTGCTCTCCGCCGTGCCGGTGGCGCTGCTCAGCCGCGCGGAGACGGACGCCTATGTGGGGAGCCAGGGGTTCGACGTGCCCGGCGCCCGCTACGCGACCGCCGCGTACCGCATCACCTACCGCACGATCGGCACCGACGGCCGGCTGACCACGGCCAGCGGACTCGTCGCGCTGCCGGTCGGAGGGCCGCGCGAGCTGCGGACCGTCGCCTACGAGCACGGCACGCGCGCCGCGAAGAACGAGGTGGCCTCCATGGACGAGGGCACCGCCGACCGGGGGGTCGCGATGATGTTCGCGGGCGCGGGGTTCGCCGCCGTCGCCCCCGACTACCTGGGGCTGGGCACCGGGCCGGGCCATCACCCGTACATGGACATCGGCTCGGAGACCACCGCCTCGCTGGACATGCTGCGCGCGGCCCGCTCCCTCGCCGCCCGGCACGGCCGGACGCTGGACCGGCAGGTGCTGGTGACCGGCTTCTCGCAGGGTGGCGTGGCCGCGATGGGGCTCGGCCGGGCGCTGCAGGGCGGGGCCGATCCGTACTTCGGGCTGCAGGCGCTCGCACCGGTCAGCGCCCCGTTCGACGCGCGCGGCGCGGAACTTCCGGCGGCATTCGACGGCCGGCTCGACCCGGTCATCGCGACGTTTTACCTCGGCTACTTCACCACGGCGTGGAACCGGCTGCACCCGCTGTACGCCACGCCCTCCGAAGCGTTCCTGCCGCCCTACGACCGGACCGTGGAGCGGCTCTTCGACGGCCGTCACAACGAGGGGCAGATCATCGCCGCACTGCCGGGCGACCCGAGGAAGCTGTTCACCCCGGCCTTCCTCCACAAACTGAACCACCCCACGGGCGCCTTTGCCGAGGCGCTGCGCATCGGCGACTCCACCTGTTCGGCCTGGAAGCCCCGGGTGCCGGTACGGCTCTTCGCCACGGAGACCGATCGCGACGTCGCGATCGCCAACACCCAACACTGCCAGGCGGAACTGCAGGTGAACGGGGTGCACGCGCCGATCGTCCGCGCGGGCGGGGCCGGGCACCTGGCGTCGCCGCCGGCCGCCTACCCGCAGATCCTGCGCTGGTTCGAGGAACTGCGGCGGAACTGACCTGGGGCCGGCCCCCGGGCTGATCGCGCGCGGATCCGGGGCCGGTCCGGAACTGATCATCGAACTGCCCCTTGGCGTGCGTTCGTTGCGGTGCTTGAATACTCCCGCCCGGTTAGGAAAGTTTCCTAACTAAGGTATGGGTAACCCCCGAGCCCCGAATTGGCCGCCCCCCGGCCGGAAGCGGAGAGCACGTGAACGACCACCGCGCAGGACGATCCCGCAAGCGCCTGACCCTCCTCATAGCCACCGGGCTGCTGGCAGCGGGCGCCACCCCCCTGGCGATCGCCGCCAACGGCAACGCCGCGGAACCGCAGGCGGTGCACAGCGCCGGCGTCTCGGCCGCGAGCGTCGGCCTGGACGATGCTCACAAGAAGGACATCGCCATGCAGCTGGTGTCCAGCGCCGAGAACTCCTCGCTGGACTGGAAGGCGCAGTACAAGTACATCGAGGACATCGGTGACGGCCGAGGCTACACCGCCGGCATCATCGGATTCTGTTCCGGTACCGGCGACATGCTCGACCTCGTCCAGCTCTACACCGACCGCAAGCCCGGCAACGCCCTCGCCAAGTACCTCCCGGCGCTGCGCAAGGTCAACGGCACCGCGTCGCACGCGGGCCTGGGCTCCGCCTTCGTGAGCGCCTGGCAGACCGCCGCCAAGGACTCCGCGTTCCAGGCGGCACAGAACGACGAGCGCGACCGCGTCTACTTCAACCCGGCCGTCAGCCAGGCCAAGTCCGACGGCCTGCGCGCGCTCGGCCAGTTCGCCTACTACGACGCGATCGTCATGCACGGCCCCGGCGAGGACGGCACCAGCTTCGGCGGCATCCGCAAGACCGCCATGAAGAAGGCCAAGACCCCGGCCCAGGGCGGCAACGAGACCACGTACCTCAACGCGTTCCTCGACGCGCGCAAGGCCGCCATGAAGACCGAGGAGGCGCACAGCGACACCAGCCGTGTCGACACCGAGCAGCGCGTCTTCCTCCAGAAGGGCAACTTCGACCTGAACACGCCGCTGAGCTGGAAGGTCTACGGCGACAGCTACAACATCGCGAACTGACCGGCCACCGGGGCGGGCAGCACCGGCGCCGTCCGGCGCTGCCCGCCCCAACAGGCGCTCCCCGTACGCCTCTTGTCGTGACCGAATCGATGCGCCTACCCTGTGGGGCGCCAGTCCGGCCCCCGGTCGTGGAAGAGGACGAGGTTATGCCCTTACGTGGTCGTCACCGCCGCTACCGGCCCAGCCGGGTGTCGCAGGCATCCCTGACCGTCACCGCCGGCGGCGCCGGCCTCGCACTTCCGCTGATCAGCGTCAGCGGGGCGGCGGCCGCACCGCTGAGCACCTGGGACAAGGTCGCGCAGTGCGAGAGCACCCAGGACTGGCACATCAACACCGGCAACGGCTACTACGGCGGGCTGCAGTTCGCCGCGAGTACCTGGAAGGCCTACGGCGGCACCGCGTACGCCTCCCGCGCCGACCTGGCGTCGAAGTCCCAGCAGATCGCCATCGCGGAGCAGGTGCTGCGCGGTCAGGGGCCGGGAGCCTGGCCGGTGTGCGGGCCACGGGCCGGCCTCACCCGCGACAGCGCGGCGCCCCGGCAGGCCGCGGCGCATCCGAAGAAGACGGCGCCGGTGAAGACACCGGTGAGAGTGGCGGCGAAGGCCGCACCCGCCACGGCGGCGCCGGCCAAGCCCTCCTCCCCGGCCACCCCCGGCAGGACCGCGGCCGACGCCTACGTCGTCGTCAGCGGCGACACCCTGTCGGGCATCGCGGCGGAACACCGCACCCAGGGCGGCTGGCCGAAGCTGTACGCCGACAACCGGCAGGTCGTCGGCGGCGACCCGGACCTGATCCTCCCCGGCCAGCGGCTCGCCCTGACCGGGGCGCAACGGCCCGCGGCCCGGACCCAGGCGCCCGCCGCCAAGCCGAAGCAGCGTCCGCCGCAGACCGCCCCCGCCGCCAAACCGGCGGCGACCCGCACCCCGCAGCACCAGACGACTCAGGTCGGCTCGCAGAGCTTCATCGCGCCGGTCAGCGGAGTGAGCCCGAGCACGCCTTACCACGCCGCCGGCGCCAGCTGGTCGAGCGGCTATCACACCGGCGTCGACTTCCCGGTCTCCACCGGCACCTCGGTGAAGGCCGTCGGCAACGGGACGGTCGTCTCCGCCGGATGGGGCGGCGCCTACGGCTACCAGGTCGTCATCCGCCACCCCGACGGCAGGTACAGCCAGTACGCGCACCTGTCGCAACTGTCCGTACGGGCCGGGCAGCCGGTCAACCGCGGTCAGCAGATCGGTCGTTCCGGCTCCACGGGCAACGCCACAGGACCGCATCTGCACTTCGAGATCCGCACCGGGCCCGAGTACGGCTCGGACATCAACCCCCTCGCCTACCTCAGGGCGCACAGCGTCAGCATCTGACGCCGCAATCGGCCGCTGGGACGACCGAAACGCACTCTTTCGAGGGAGAACGCGCGCCGGACACCACATCGCGCGTGCGAAGCCGGGCATGCCTACCTACCGACATGTCACGTCCGGCTCAGGTATCCCTCCCAGGAGTCACCATGACGCTCCCTCAGCTGCTGAACGCCTTCACCAGCCGGCAGCAGACCGACCCGCCCGTCCCGCGCGGGGGGCCGGCCCCCCTGGACCTGGTGGTGGACCTGGGGACGGCGACCACCCGGGTGCACAGCCGGAGCGGACCGGTGAGCGAGGGGGCGTCGGTGGTGGCCGTGCGCACGGGAACCAACAAGGTGCTGGCGATCGGCGAGGAGGCCCGGCTCATGCTCGGCCGCACCCCGCCCGGCATCGTGGCCACGTCCCCCCTGCGGCACGGGGCGATCACCGATTTCGAGGCGGCGTCCCGGCTGCTGTGGCACCTGCTGGGACGCCGGCGGGCGTGGCACGCGTGGGGGCCGCCCCGGGTGATGGTCACCGTCCCGGTGCTGGCCACGTCGGTGGAGCGCCGGGCCCTGGAGGACGCGCTGCACTCGGCCGGCGCCCGTCACGTGCGGATGCTGCCCAAGCCGATGGCCGCCGCGATCGGCGCGGGGCTGCCGGTGTGGGACGGCGACGGCTGCATGGTCATCGACGTCGGTGCGGGTACCGCCGACGTGGCCGCGTTCGCCTTCGGCAGCATGGTCGCCTCGGCGTCCACCGCCGCGGCCGGCGACACCTTCGACGAGGCGATCGCCGCATATCTGGAGCGCGAGCACGGCCTGGCGCTCGGCGTCCGGTGCGCGGAAGCCGTCAAGACCGAGCTGAGCCGCGCGGCCGGGGTCCGCAGCACCTCGTCCCGGCCCGTGACCGGCCGCGACGCCGCCACCGGCCGGCCCCGTACGGTGCAGGTGACCATGGCCGAACTCGCCGAGGTCACCGCCCCGTACATCCGGCTGATCGCCGACGCGGTCGGCGTCGTACTGGAGCAGAGCCCCGCCAGCGTGGCCGACGACATCGCGCGGCAGGGCCTGGTGCTGACCGGCGGCGGCTCGCTCATGGGCGGCCTGCGTGAACTGCTCGCCGCACGGGTGGGCATGCCCGTCCACCCCGCGACCGACGCGACGGCCTCCGCGATCCGCGGCGCCCGCCGCTACCTCAGCGAAGCGAAGTACCTTCCCCAGCAACTGCTGCCGGTCTGACGCGCCGGGCTGCTCTGGGCGGGCTGTTCGGCGCGGAGTCCGGGGGCGGCGGTGTGGCCTGCGGGCAGCGGTCCGAGGGGCGGGAGGGGCCGGAGGGGCCGGTTGCCGGTCCGCGCCGGCCGGACCGCACAGCCGCACCCGACGTGCTGACCTGTGCCTTGGGTCGGCACCCTCGCCTGTGGTCGGCACCCTAGCCGTCACCTTCGCCGCCCCTCGCACGTGGCGCGGACCGAGCCCGTGAGTCCCACCGGGCCCGCTTTGCCGACGGTTCGCCGATCCGCCCTCCGCAATCGTTCGTTCACTTCTTGAACACATAGTCGCGCATCACGGATCCATTGCTTCGTGAACCGACCTCTTACATTGCTGACACGTGTCATCTACGCTCACCGACAACGCCCCGCCGAGGCCGTCGGAGCTGGTCGGTTCGACTGCCGGCGCGCGTTCTCTTCGCCTTGCCCCCCGTACTGCCGTCTCGTCCGTTGAAGGGTCCACCGATGAGCACATTGCTTCCCGAAGAAGGTCCTGCGGCCATCGCGCCCGCAGCCCCGGACGCGGTCGCGCGCCCGGCGTCCCGCTACCGCCTGGGCCCTCTCCACGTCACGCTGCCGCTGGCGAACGTGGCGCTGTACCTGCTGTGGCTGGGCGTGGGCAGTTTCCTGCTGCCGATCCAGGTCGCGCAGATCACCGGCACCAACGACACGGGGGCGCTGTCCACGGCGAGCACCACGGGCGCCATCCTGGCCACCGTCGGCAACCCGATATTCGGCCAGCTCTCGGACCGCACCCGGTCGCGTTTCGGCCGCCGCGCCCCGTGGATCCTGCTCTGCGCGGGCCTGGGCGCGCTGGCGCTGATCGGCCAGGCCCACGCGAACTCGATCGCCATGCTCGGGCTGAGCTGGGGCGTCGTGCAGTTCATCATGAACGGCTACCAGGCGGCGCTGACCGCCTGCATGCCGGACCGGGTCCCGCAGGCCAAATACGGCACGTTCTCCGCCCTCGTCGGACTCGGCGTGCCGCTCGGCACCATCATCGCGGCGCTGGTCATCGGCGGTGTGCCGGGGAACAAGTTCGGCCTCGACGGGGTCATCGGCGGCTTCGGCGGCCGTTTCGCGGGCGAGAAGGGCTACTACCTCATCGCGGGCTGTGTGGTCGTCGCCGCACTGATCTTCACCGTCGTCTCGCCCGACACATCGGCCCGGGACCTGCCCCGGGAGAAATTCGACCTGCGCGCGTTCGTGTCCAACTTCTGGGTCAACCCCAAGGAGCACCCCGACTTCATCTGGGCCTTCCTGTCCCGACTGGGGGTGATGCTCGGCTATTTGGTCGTGCTGACCTACAACATGTACCTGCTGGCGGACTACATCAAGATCCCGCCGCAGGACCTGCTCCCGACGGTCGGTTTCCTGATGATCGTCAACGCGGTCTGCACGATTGCCGCCGTCGTACTGATCGGGCCGATTGTCGACCGCGTCGGCCGGGTGAAGCCCTTCGTCCTGGCCTCGGGAATCGGTGCGGCCCTGGCGCTGACCATCCCGATGGTCTCGCCGACCGAGAACGGGATGGTCGCCTACAACGTCGCGGGCGGCATCGCCTTCGGTGTCTACATGGCCGTCGACATGGCCCTGATCACCAAGGTCCTGCCGCGTTCCGCGGACGCGGGCAAGGACATGGGCTTGATCAATATCGCCAACGCCGGCCCGCAGATCCTCGCGCCGACCGTCGCGGGCTGGATCGTCAGCGCCAGCGGATACGAGGCGCTGTTCCCGGTGGCCGCCGTGGTCTCCCTCGCCGGAGCGGTTCTCGTCCTGCGGGTACGGGGGGTTCGGTGAGTGTGATGCGTGTCATGAGCACGATGCGTGCGTTCGAGGGCCGCGAGGCCGGGCGGCTCGAACGCTTCGTCAGGACCGGCCGCTGACCTGACC
>NZ_JASISZ010000068.1:3034-44903 GCF_030063355.1 Streptomyces sp. PH10-H1 | reverse complement strand
GCTTCAAATGCTCGCCAAGGCGAGCATTACAATACCAGGCGATGCGCTAAAGCGCCTCGCAAACCGACTAAGCCAACAATTCGCCTTGCGAATTGAAAGGCAAAAACTTCCACCCATCGAGCAATTCCGCTTCGCGAAATAGAAGAAACTAAACACTCAGGTCACCAAGCGAGGCGAATTGGCGGCCCCCAAGCGAATTCGAGGTCGTCCAGTAGGACGGCCTCCAGCGCACTCTCCCAGCGGCCTCGCAGGAGCATAGGGGCACTCTCCATCCGCTCGTAGATGATCAGACTCTCCGGCTGACCCGCAAGCATGTAGCGCCCGTGCGAGGCAGGCGTGCTGTCAGGCCCGTACGCCCGCAGCAGCTCCGCCAGGCGCTCGCGGTGCTGGGCAGCGAACGCCATCAGGCGCTGCGCGTACCCGTCCCGCTCCTCCTCGCGTACGGCGCTCAGTGCCACGGTCAGGATCTCCTGTGCCGCATCGAAAGCCAGGAGATGGCCCGGGTCGGTGAGCGCCCACGTGCAGCGCTGCGCCGCCGCCAGGACTTCCCCCGCGTCCAGCAGTGGGGCCGCCGGCCTCTCCGCGTGTCCAGCGCTCACGATGATTCTCCCTTGTCTCTTGAATTGCTATCCGCCCAACGAACATAACCGAGATCTGGCGGAACGGCTGGGTCTCCCTCACGGATGACCCAGCGTTTTACACTGCCCGTCCCTGCGTCGCCTCATCTTGTCTCCCGTGACGTCATGATATACGCCCAGCACGCATGCAGTTTCCCGAATCTAGAAATTAGATGCCGCAGGATCAAGGTTTATGTGTGTTGGAGCTTGACCGCATGACTCAACTCATATACTGTTCTCTTGCTAGGTCGTTAAGTTACATGCGACTTGTGGAACACAGCGGTACCCTGAACCGGCTTGATGGCGCGGGATCTTGAGTCCCCGTCACGGAGGAGGACAGTCATGGACGAGGCGACCACCACAGCGCCCGAGCACGAACCCACGCCCCCTCAGGGCACGGACCGATGGAGCCTCCTGCGAGCACGTCGCCAGCAGGCGAACACGAACCGCAGCGCGGGCGAGCTTCTGGACCTTGGCATCGACATCGTCACCGCTGCCGGCACCTACGCCCTGATCGCGCTCGGGTTCACTGCCTCGTACAGCACAATCCGTCAGATCGCTGTCGATAAGGGGGCATTCAGCGAGGGCATGAGCCACATCGTGCCCCTGTCCTTCGAGGGCGGGATCATCATCCTGTCCCTGCGCGTGCTGCGCGAGGCACGGCAGGGGCAGCGCGCCCTCTTCCTGCGGATCCTGGTCGGCCTGGGTGCCATCGCAACCTTGGTGACCAACGCGCACTCCAAGGCCACCGACATTGCAGGACAGCTCACTCACGTGGTGCCCGTCGCCATGTTCATCATTTGCTTCGAGTGGATGGTGCATTCCGCGCGACGGAAGGCCCTGGTCGACATGGGTCTCATCCCACCGCCGCTTCCGCGTCTGCGCAGCATCGAATGGGGCCTCGACTTCTTCAACTCCTTCGCCCGGTGGCGCCTGATGGCGCTGCACAGCACCATCGCCACGCCCGATCACGCCATGTGGGTACGCCATGCGCTGCTGATCGAGCGGGCGAGGATCACAGAGAAGTACGGCAAGTGGCGCGACGCCCCGCGCCACGTACGCCTCCAGATGCGGGTGACGGTGCTCGCAGAAGGGGAACGACGATTCGCGAGGACTGCCGCGAACGGCGAACCGCAGCCCAAGAGCCCCTACGCGGCCCTGGCGGCCGAACTGGAGCGCCCTGCCCCAGTGCCTGAACTGGAGCTGCCGGACGTCCAGACGGCCCTGCCTACGGGCTCCACTGCCGCAACCCTCCCCGAAGGCGACACCCCGCAGACGGTTGACTCGCTGGCCGACGTTGAGGACGGCCACGACGCTGCGGCCTGGATCGGTGCCCAGCGCTCGGAGTCTGGCCAGCGGCAGGAGCCGGTGATCGAGACCCGCGACGAGCGGGAGCGGCGGGAAGAGCGCGAGGACGAGCGCGCCGCCCAGGCCAGCGCCGACGAGACCTACCAGCGCACCGTGCAGCTGGTCTACGACGCCATCAAGCTTGGCGAGCGCATCAGCGGTCCGCAGATCGCCAAACACCACACCGTGGGCGTGCGCACCGTCCAGCGCCACATCCGCACCATGCAGGAGAACGGCCTTCTCCCCGAGGACGCCACCCCAACGAGCACGAACTGACCCCATTAGCGGTGAGGGAATGGCCCGGCGCAGCGGTTGGCGCCGGGCCATCCTCATGACGCGCGCAGTCAGACTGCATCCTGCTGTCGGCCCTCTCCGGTAGCGTTGATTTCCAGGGCAACGCCGTACGCCCATACCGCCGCTTGAGCGCCCACGCAGCCAGGCACCGACGGTAGAAGGTCCTCCGGGATCCGTGATCACCGCGTGCATTGCCCTGTCCCGCTCCTTACCGGCGGGTTGCGTGGGAACCCCTTGCCGGGTCAGGAGACACCATGACCAAGCGCAGCACGCTCCAGCAGCGCGCCCGCGAACTCCAGGCAGCCGAAGGCATGGGCTACACCCAAGCCCTGGCGAGCGTTCGCGAACAGGCCGGCACCCTCGTCTACGTCCTGCAGCCCACCGCGGCCGAGGCCGCCGACGGCATCACCGCCGAGGAACTGGGCGTCCGCGCGCTGCCCGCCCACGCCACCCCCGCCCAGAAAGCCCGCGCCGAATCCCTCTGGCGCAGCAGCCCTGCGCACGCGCCGTGCCGCTGCTCCGGCGGCTGCGACCACGGCAAACCCTGCGACATCCTGCCCACAGACGATCCGCAGCACTGCGCCGGCCTCCAGGTCCACGTCGACCGACTCGCCGCCCGCGACGTCATCACCACCTGGTTCGACGTCCACGAGTGCGCCGTCTGCGGGGACATCGAGGAATCCGAGATCGAGCAGCCGGACCTGCCCTGGGGCGACACCCAGGCCGATGCCGATGACGACCAGGATCCGGACGCGTACGCGGGAGTGCGGCAAGCCGGCTCCCCATTGCTCTGCCGCACCTGCGGCTGGACCGGCGGCATGGCCTGCCCCGAATGCGACGGTTGCGGCTGCTCCCACGACTGCACCGGCTGGCGCCACGCCGAATACGCCAACGACGACGAGCACGACTCCTACGGCTGTCGGGAGTGCGGCGCCGGCAGCGGCAACGACCCGTACGGCGAATGCTGCTGTTATGACGACGAGGAGGATGAGGTCGCGTGAGCATTCGCGACGTCCAGGCCGTCATCACCGCGAGCGGATCCGTACGGCACGGAAGACCCTACGGAGGCAGCGCCTTCCGTGCGTGCACCTGCCCCAAGGTCGACTGCGGAGCCGTCGCCGACGGCAGCGAGCGCGACGACTGCCCAGAGCACCGCCGCAACCCGGTGCAGCTCTGGCACTGGTCCGCAGAGTGCCCGCAGGTCCTCGCCGCCGCGCGGACCGCGCTCCGGCGGGGCCTGGCCGTCTTCCCCCTGCCGATCGGCGGCCGAGTCCCCGAACGCGGGTGGCAACGCCAAGCCACCCTGGACGAGACCCTGCTGCCCGAACTGCTCGCCGGGCGCGGGGTCGGCATCGGCTGCCGGGCCTCCCAGGTCGTCGCCCTGGACCTGGACGTCCACGGCGACGACGATGGGCCCGGCGTCCTAGCCGCCCTGGCCGACCGGCTCGGAGAGGCGGTCCCCACGACTTTCGCCGTGGCCACCCCTTCCGGAGGCCGGCACCTCTACTTCCGGGTGCTGGCCG
Organism: Streptomyces sp. PH10-H1; assembly: GCF_030063355.1. Classification (GTDB taxonomy): domain Bacteria; phylum Actinomycetota; class Actinomycetes; order Streptomycetales; family Streptomycetaceae; genus Actinacidiphila. The sequence continues at coordinate 41,122 of NZ_JASISZ010000068.1, read as the reverse complement.
ACTGCACCATCGGCAGCACCTCCGGCGGGCGTACCGCGCTCGGGTCAGGGATCGACGTCCGTGGCCCCGGCCGCCGCAGCGGCGGCTACCTCGTCGGGCCCGGCTCAGTCGTCGGCGGGCGGGCGTACGCCATCGTCCGCGACGTGCCCGTGGCGCCGCTGCCCGACTGGATCGCCGCCCTACTGCACCGGCCGGAATAGACCCGCACTTCCCGCAGCCGACCTCGAACAGGTCGGCTGCTGACAGCCCGAAGGCCTGCGCCGATTGGTGCGGGCCTTCGGGCTGTCAGCAGCCGCCAAGACAACACACCAGAGGGTGGCCTGCGTCGACGTGCGGCTGCTGGGTGCGCAGGGACTGCGCGAGCACGGGCCCCCTGGGTGCGGCCCGTCCTCACCGAATGGAAGGACGGGCCGCCGCCCCCAGGCGGTACCAGCACGGTAATGCGCGCGATCAACACAGGCGAGGCCTCGTACGGGTGACGTGTGGTCAGGGCGCGCTGCTCACGCTGCATGCGAATTCAGCCACCACAGAAGAAGCAGGCCACATGTGTAAAATTTCTTGCCATGTAAATTCGTTTTACAGTAACGTCGAAGCATGACGAGACGAGACAACGCCCTAGCCGCACTGCGGGCCTGGTCCACACCCGGCCGCCGGGCCGACCTGATCGCCGCTGCGTGGGACGAAGGGGAGAACAACATCTCCGCACTCGCCGAGGCCGCCCGCGTGACACGGCCCACCGTCTACAGCGATCTGCGATCCCGCGACATCGACCCTGACCAGCGACCCAAGGAGAAGACCGACATGAGCGCACCCGTAGTCATCGACGGCATGGACGGCAGCAACCTGGAGCAAGTCCAGGACCTCATCGAGCAGTTCAAGCAGAACCACCCCGCCGACGCGGCGGATGACGTCATCAGGGCTGAGGTCGCCCGTACTTTCCCGCTCTTCATGACGGTTCACCGCTACAACAAACTGCGCCCTCTGCTCGCCACCGAACTGCACGCACGCCGCGACCGTGACCGCGCCCTGCACCTGGTCGAGACCCGCTGGGAGGCCCTGAGCAGCGCGGCCAACTGGCTGGCCGCCCACCACGCGTACACGGTCGCCGTAGACGATGCCCGGCGCTCCATCGCGGCCTGGGTCGAGAGCGCCACCGCGGCCGTCAACGTCGGCGGCTTCGTAGGTGATGAGATCACGGTCTACGAACAGCGGATCCTGGCCGAGGGGCACCCGCCCATCGAACCCCTGACGCTCGACCCCGGGGCCGTTGCGGAGCAGCTGCTCCAGGACCTCGACCAGACCCACGAACGCCGGCGCCACCTCGCGGCCGAAACCCTCGGTGTCATGCGGCAGGCCGGCGCCCTCACGTGACGGGTGCCGGCCGCTGCGGGAACGACCGGCGCACCCGACTGACGCCCGGCGACGCCGCTGCGGTCGACGCCTTCCGGGACTATCTGCAGCGCCGGAAGGAAGCCAAGGAGGCCGGCGAACCCCGGCCTGAACTGCCCGCCGGGATGACGCTCCTGGTGGACCCCGACGACAGAGCCTGATCCCCACGGCAGCAAGGACACCGCCATGACCGCACACACCGTCAGCGAGGACAACCCCACCTACGTGACCCGCGCCGACGCGTACCGGGTCTCGATCGTCAGCGTCCTCACCCCGGACGACCCGACGTTCCAGGCGCGGGAGGACTTCATCCGTCCCGAACACCGCCGACCCGACGGGTACGGGCTGGCGTTCCTGGAGAGCGAGGAGCACTCCCTCACCTACATCGGACCCGTCCACCAGATCGAGGCGTACCACGCCATCACCGACGGCAGCGCCGTGCTCGATGTCTCCCAGGGCGTGGTGTACGCGTTCTGGCCGCAGGAGAAGGCCTGGGACGACTACATCCCGACCAACACCTGGAACCCGGGCGGCCAAGGGATCATCACCGAGTTCGACCATCCGCTGGGCGGCAAGGTCACTGTGTACGAGTACATCGAGACAGACCCCGACGGAGTGGCGACGTTAATGGTGGGCTACCACTGCGAGCGCTGCCATCCCTCGGCCAAGAGCGACAACCACGTCGGATTCCCCAACCGCGGGCCGCAGGATCGGCGCTGGATCGCCCGCAACGCTCGTGTACACATCCGCCGCCACGCCGAGCAGTGCCAGCCCATCGATTCCCGCATCGCGGAGGTCATCACGGCAGTGGCCAACGACATCCACAACCTGAACAACCCGGTGACGACTTCGGAGTCCCACTGCGCGACCACCGGGCCGTGCGCGACGATCCGCCACCTGCGAGCGCGCGCCTGAGCCCGCCCCGGGGCAGACGGAGCGAGTCCGCAACCACGGAAGCCGGTTGCGGACTCGCTCTGTCTGCCCCGGTACCCCTGCAGGACTCGGGTCCAATGGGGGCGCTGTGCCTGCGCCTGTTCAGCTAGCGGACCTGGGTCGACGGGTGACCACGTCATCGACGTCCAGGTCGATGCTGCCGGTGTCTCCGTCCTCACTGCTGTACGTGATCTCGACCCACTCGCGGTCGTCCTCCTCGCCGTAGTGCAGGTCAGTGATGGTCACGGGGGTGTCGTCTTCAAGGGTGATTTCGTCGCCGGCCTCCAGCTCGTAGACCCCAACCTCCTCCAACTCCTCCTCACCGATAACGCTGGCGGTCTCGACCGCCTCGCTGGGCTCTTCAGCCTTCCCAAGGTCGACTGCGGGCGGTAGCGCCTTGCTGCTGTCGAACCGCAGCTCCCTTGCCGTGCGAGAGCCGATGTTCCCCAGGAACGCCAGCGGGTCGCCGCCAGCACGGTTCGCCGGCTGGGCGAACTTCTCGACCAGCCGCTCCCATACATCGGCGTCGGCTGCGTCGTAGGCGTCTTCATCGCTTGGGGTGAGCAGGCGCAGAACCTGGACCTGCTCCGTTCCGGCGTCGGTGTTGGTCATCGCCCGGCCTTGGATGCTGGGCAAGTCGGTGCCGGTCCGATAGTCGCCCCACATCATCTTCGCGGCCTCGGGCGTGGCCCGGTCGAGACTGACGCGCTTGCGGAACGAGTCGCGGGCCAGGCCGGTCAAGAACTCGCTGTCCGGGCGCTGGATGCCCACTACGAGGTGCATCTCTGCGGTCCGGGCCAGGACCACCATGCGCTTCCAATGGCTGAGGCACGGATGCTCCCGGCCCTTTAGCTCCTTGTTCTCCGCCTTCATCTGCTGCCAGACCTCGTGAATAGCCTCCTTGAAGATGAAGAACTCATCGAGAATAATCAACACCTTCCCGAACGAGCCCTTTCGTGCCGTACGGTTCTTGATTTGCTCGTAGCGATCCATCATCTCGTAGTTCGCCCGGGTGATGGCCGACGCGATGTCCTCGATGTCGGTGACAAGAGTGACGCCGGGCATGCCTTCGAAATCCAGGTACTCGGTCATTTTGGGGTCGCACAGGACGACCGGAACATTCAGGGCGCGTGCTCCCGCGACAAGGTTGCGGATAAATACCGTCTTGCCGCTTCCCGTCGGGCCGACTACCAGGCAGTGCGGATTCTTGCTTCCGAGTTTCCATGCCTCGATTTGGTTGGTCTCTGTCACCGCATACGGAAGCTCGAATCCCTCGGGCTTACGGTCCACTGGATAGCGCACGTTCTCCGGAAAGGGCGGGCGCAATTCAAAATGAACCCTGTCGTTCTCGTGATCCCAGATGTCGCGCCACTGGCCGGGCATCTTCGTGTCGAGCTGCAGGACGACACGGCTGCGGAAGTTGTGGGAGAGATCGCGTGTCGTGGTCGTGTAGCTGACGTCGATGCGGTTGGGCGTGTCGCCGTCGAACGACACTCGCTCGACTGTCGCCGTCGTTCCCATGATCGACTGGATGACGCCTGACGCCCGTCCGCGCAGACGCGTCTGCTCCTGGGTGTCGTCTGTCGTCGTAGCCACGGGCGGCGTGTCGCTGTCTACGATGTCCGTCGCCCCGGGCGTCAGCTCGATACGGCAGACGATGACGCGTTTGGTCGGCTGCCATGTCGCCTCGACCGTGCCGCCGAGCCGGGTGGCGATGATCTCGCGGACCTTGGCGCGCGCCTTGGCGTCCTTCTCGTCAAAGCCCGGCGGGTACTTGATCTTGAGCCGGGTGGGGATGCCCTTCTTCCGGCGGCTGCCTTGGACCATGCCTTGCGTCGAGTCCGGACGCAGCACCAGGGCCAGGGCGGCGGTGAGATCGCGTATCGGCCGGCTGCGGCGCTGGTGCCATGTGCCGACGATCGCGGCGATGACCACCAGCGCGACCGCCGCGCCCAGAGCGGGGGGAAGGATCTGGGGTTGGTGGAGCAGGCTGCTTGCGGCGTAGCCGATCAAGGCCAGGCCGATGCCGTACATCAGTGCCGCCACGACGGGCGAGCGATCCGCGGTGTCGGGGGTGGGACTGGGTGGTGCCATGGTTCACCTCCTGTGACCTGGGGAAGGGGCGCGCCCCTTCTCTCTGGGCTTGACAGCGGATGCTAAGCTAAGGCTCTGCAACGCAGGAACGAGTAGCTAAGGGCTTAGCTTCCATCCACTCCCCGCCCCTTCGAGGGCGGGATTTTTCGTTCGCCTGGCTACGTTCTGTCGCCGCTTGAGCCGCCTGCCTCCTTGGCTGCACGGCGGTTGGCAGCCCGGATCTGGGCGCCCCGTACAGCGCCCTCGGGGCTCGGACCGGTGCGCAGTCTCCCCACGCTGGGGAAGGGTCGGCCGCGGTTGTACTTCGCCTCCAGGCGCTCGATCTCATCGGCCAGGACCTCGCGCACGAGCTGGCTGGCGTTCTCGTATCCGTCCTCCTTGGTCTGGGTGTGCCACACCGCTGCGCGCAGCCGGGCCATCAGGGAGTCGGGCAGGGAGAAGCTGTGGGACTTCACCGGCTCCTGCTCGGCTGGCTCCAGCGGGAGCGCGAGGGCGGGCTTGCGGCGGCCCGGCGACTTGGCGGCGGACGGTTTGCGTGTCGGGGCCGGCGCCGGGGGCGCTGATGTTGTCGGCGTCATGTCGCCTTCTCCTTCTGCGTGGGTCGTGTCGTCCGGGGGGATGTCGGCGACATCCGGGGCGTCGCGGTGTCGCTGCGTTCGGTGTCGCCGTGTCGCCATGTCGCCGTGAGGCGTCGTGTCGCCGGATGCGATGTCGTGACGCGATCCGGCGTCATGTCGCCCCGATGTCGCCGGACGCTTCGGCGTCGTGTCGTTGTCGGCGTCATCGGAAGGCGCCGCGTCGTCGGCTGACGTGTCGCCGCGGCGTCGCTGCGGCGTCGCCGGAGCGCTGTCGGTGTCGTGGCGCGTGTCGCCGCCGGATGACGCAGCGCTCCCCAAAGCGACGTCGACCGGGTCCGGTTCGGCCCGCTCGATTATCCCGGCAGGCTGCCGGCGGACTCTTTTCCCGCGACCGGAGGACCCGCTTCCACGGGAATTACTGTCACTCGCCATCGAGTGGTCCGCCCTTCTTCAGCAGCCGGTCGTATATGTCCTGGTAGCCGTCGGCGATGGAAATTAGTTCATCGCTTCCGAAGAGGCGGCATGGCGTGTGATAGCTCTCAATAGATTCGCGCACAAGCACATTTCTGGGAATCTTATTGACTGCCAGAATCCCATACCTGGATTGCATCAATTCTAAAACTCTGCGGGCTTCTGACGTTTCCTCATATTGAGAGACAACATAGCCATCAATCCGCAGTTCTGGATTTCCCGCCTTCTGGATACGGGTAGCGGCGTAACGGGTCTCCTCTGCTCCTTGGGCCGCCCACAGTGACGCGCGGGTCGCAATAAGGAGATGTTCGGCACCGAGCATTCCGGCCGTCGTCAATTTCCCGCTGCCGGACGGCAGATCGAGAATGACGTCATCGACCAGGTCGGCCACGTCGCCGCTCAGACGGGCCCGGCGCAGGACGTCGATGGTGGCCGGCAGCAGGTCGGCGGCGCGGTTGGTCAACGTGCGTTCGGCGGGGGCGAGGTAGACGCGCTGCCACGCGGTGGGCACCAGGACGTCGCGCAGCGGCACCGGGTCATCGGCCGCTAGGACGTCCTTGATGCCGCCGCGTCGCTCCCACGGCTCCAGGCAGGCCGTGGCTTCGGCAGACGGGTTGAGGTCGATGAACGCCACCCGACGCAGGCGCCGGCCCTTCCTGCGCCGGGACGCCGCGTACGCCAGCTCCAGCGCCGCGGTGGTGCCTCCGACACCGCCCGTTGATCTGCCCACGCCGATCCACATTCCATCCGCCGATCTCCCCGTTGCCGATCATGTTGTCCCCGCGTTGGTAGTTACATGGGACATGGTAGGGCTGCCCTTCCGGCCTGCGGCAATGCTTCAAAACAAACCGCAATTCCCTGTTGCAGCACGTCCGTTCGGCGTAACCTGTAACCAACCATGTCCAGCTAGTCACATGTAACTGGACGTCACATGACCCACCCTCAGGAAGGACCCCCGACGATGCACCTCCGAACCCGCGTACAGACCCTCCGCAGCGTCCTGCGCCAGCACATCGCGCGCCACCAGCTGCACGCCGCAACCTCCCCCCACCGTCTGCCTGCCTTGGGCGGCGGCCTGGTGGTCACCGCGGCCGTCGCCCCTACCACCGGCGGCATCACCACCTGGCTCGGTGCCAACGCCTTGCCCCTGGGCATCGCCCTGGTCGGCGTCGTCCTGCTGTTCAACGCCCGCAAGAAGGACCACTCCGCGACCGTCCAGATCGTCGCCGGCGTGATCGTGGCCGTCATGGTTTTCGCCCTGTCCTTCGGCACCACCGCGCAGCAGGTCGGCACCTGGGCCGTGTCGCTGTTCGGCGTCACCCCCTCCTGATCAGAAAGGACGCCGCTCATGCGGATGACCACCGACGATGAGCTGTACCGGGTCGACGACGTTTTCCTCGGCCCCGCCCGCCAGACCCTGCCCTTCCGGGTCCGCTACCGCGCCTACGGCATCGGCGGCGGCCTGTACGCCCTGGTCCTCGCGCTGGAGATCTGGACCGGACTCATCGGCTTCTGGCCCGCCGTCTACGGCCTGTTGATCGTCGTCTGGCTCACCACCAAGGCCATGTCGCACATCGACCACGACCGCACCGTCAAGTCAGCCGTCACCACGCTGATCCATGAGATCAGTGCCCCCCGCACCCCGCGCCGGCCGGATGCCACCACCACCCGGCCCACCCTCACCGAGGTACGGCGCCACACCTTCTGACCCCGGCACACGCACCACGTGCTGACCGCACTGCCCAACAGACGAGGGAACCCCTGTGAAACGCAACGCCAAAGAGACTTCCGCCGGCTCACCGCAGCGGCGCGGCCCGCTCGCCCGGCTGCTGACCACCACCCGCGCGGAGCCCGACGCCGCCTACCGCAGCGGCCTGAACCTCACCCACGTCATCGGGAACCTGACCGTGGCGCGCACCGGCCACGTCACCGCCTGGTACGTCTGCGCCCCGCAGCGCTGGAGCTTTCGCACGGATGACGACCGCAACCGGGTGCTGACGGACCACGCGCTGCGCCTGTCGGAACTGTCCGGGCGGCGCGTGCACCTGCGCATCACCCACCGCCCCTACCCGATCGCCCAGTGGGCGCAGTCGCTGCATGGCGAGGCCATCGCCCCGATCGCGGGATGGGACCGCTACCTCGAAGAAGAACAGCGCAAGGTCGCGCGCCTGCCGCTGGACTTGAAAACGGTCTACTACGGCGTGCGCATCGGCCGCGTCTCCGGCCTGGGCCGTACCGCCAGCAAACTGGGCGGCAGCGCCCTCACCCGCGCGCTGGCCGCGCTGCGCCAGGACATCGCCGAACTCGACCGGACGATGGACGCGCCCGGCATGGAGGCGGCCCCGGCCACCCCCGCAGAGATGGACTGGCTCCTGGCCCGCTCGCTGGGTCTGGGACTGCCCGCCCCGGTGGCGCTGCCGCGCCCGTCCGGGGTGTGGCACGAGCAGGACGTCGCGGAGTGGACCGACGGCATCTCCTGGTCCTCCCCCGAGCCGTACACCCCGCACATCGAGGTCCGCGGCCTGCGGGCCGGCCGCGAGGTCGAACGGTGCGTGTCAGTCTGCTCCTTCGGACAGATGGAGCTCCCGCCGATCCCGGAAAGCGGCTACGGCCCATGGCTGCAGCGCCTGGACCGCCTCGGCTTCCCCTGCGAGGTCAGCGTCACGTTCGACGTCCGCGCGGGCGACGAGGTCGGCAAGGAGATCCTTGACCAGCTCTCCCGGATCCGCGCCCAGGAGAAGCACCACCGCGAGCACGACGTCGACCTCCCGCTGAGCCTGGTCCGCCAGCGCGATATCGGCGTGGCCATCGAGGACGACAACCGCTCCAACTTCGCCGGCGGCGCGACCCGCGTACAGGCCTGGGTGCGCGTCGCGGTCGCAGGCCGCGACGCCGAAGAAGTCCGCGACCGCGTCGACGCCCTGCAGAAGCTCTACAAGGGCGCGATCACCGTCGTGCGGCCCGCCGACCAGTACAAGCTCGCGCGGGAGTTCATCCCGGAAGAGCCGCTGTCCACCGACGCACACAAGCGCAGGATGCCGGTCACCACGATGGCCGGCGCGCTGCCCGCCGCGTCCGCCGAGGTCGGCGACCGCGTCGGCCCGAACCTCGGTTTCACCAGCGGCATCACACGGCGTGCGGTGATGTGGCACCCGTGGCACAACCAGGAAGTGCGCGAGGGCTCCGGCCTAACCCCGGTCGTGAGCACCCTAGGCGGCGGCAAAACCGTGCTCTGCGGATCCATCGTCTACAACACGCTGCGCATGGGCGCACCGTGGGTCGTTCTGGACCCGTCCGGGCCCGTGACCCGCATGTGCGACCTGCCGGAGCTCAAGCCGTACTCCAAGGCGATCAATCTCATCAACGCGGAGCCCGGAACGCTGAATCCGTTCCGGATCATCCCCGACCCGCTGCCGGAGCACTACCAGCCGCAGCACGCCGACTACATCAACGAGGACGACCCGGTCAAAGCCGCGGAATCGGCCTACCACCGGGCGGTGACCAACGCCCGCGCACAGCGCAAAGCCCTCGCGGTCGACGTGATGTCAGGTCTGCTGCGCGCCCAGATCACCAACTCCGAGGCCACGCAGCGGGCCCTGATGCTGGCCGCCTCCCGGGTCGACGCCACGGTCAACGCCTCCCCCCGTGACATCCTCGCCGCCCTGCGCAAGCTCGACGGCGCGGAGATGAGCGAGCACGGCCAGCACCTGGCGCAGCTCCTGGAGGAGGCCGCCGAACTCCCCCAGGGGCAGTTGATCTTCCCCGGGGTGGACGGCGGCGACGACCGCTACAAGACCGAGCATTTGCGCCTGGTCGTGATGTCCTTGCGCGGCCTGACGCTTCCGACCGAGGGCACGAACCCCAATGAGTGGAGCCTGGAGGAGCAGTACTCCATGCCGCTGCTCTACCTGGCCGGCTGGTACGCGCAGCGCAGCATCTACGACAGGCCCATGGGCGACCGCAAGGGACTGTGGCTGGACGAGTGCCACGAGATGCTGCGCGTCTCCTCCGGGCGCACCTTGCTGCGCAAGACCGGCCGCGACTCCCGTAAGCACAACGTGCGGGCGCTGTACGCCACCCAGGACGGTGGCGACATTTTGACGGCGGACATCGCCAACTGGATTGACTCGGTGTTCATCGGGCGCACCGTCGGCGACGACGCGCAGCGCGCCGCGCTCAAGCTCGTCAACATTGAGCCCGGCAACGGGTACGAGAAGGTCCTGGCGGGCCTGTCACCGCGCGCCCGGGGCAACAAGGAACGCCGGGGCAACCGTGAGTTCATCTTCTCCGACGGCGACGGCGGAATCGAGCGGATCACAGTGACCCTGGACCACCGCCCCAGCCTCAAAACCGCCCTCGACTCCACTGCCAACCCGCGTGCGCGCCAGGAGCACAACGGCCACAACCCGTACACCGACGATGGCGTGCTCGACCTGCTCAAGGGGGGCACCCGATGAAGCGATCGACTGTTCCTCAGCGAGGCTGGCGCCGGTACCTCAGCGCCCGGCGCTGGACGGTCTACCTGGGCGTGCTGGTGTCCCTGTTGGGCGCCGTCGTCCTGGGCCCCGCCAGCACGCCCGCTTATGCCGGGCCGTGCGACGGCATCCACGGTCCGGCCAAGGACGCGTGCGAGAACGGCGGCCCTGACTCCGGCGTCGGCGACATCACCGACTGCAAGACACCGCCCACCCCGCAGCGCCCCAATGAGGGCATCTTCGGGTATTTCGCCAGCGAGCCCAAGACGATCCCGACCCCGATCGACCCGGCCGACCCCAAGGCGCCCTTTCACCTGTATGAGAGCTACGGCTTTGGGGGTTTGACCTGGCATAACTACGACACCGGGTGCATCGGGGACGCGGGCGCGTGGGGGGAAACGAACCTCGCGAACATCCTGTTCGACATCGACAAGTGGTGGACCGGTCTCACCGTCGAGTTGGGTAAGCAGGCGACGGACTCGGGGTACCTCAACAGCCTGAACCCGGCGTTCGCCGAAGCCACCCACCAGGTGCGTGAGGCGATCTACAACCCCTGGATCGCGGTGTCCCTGGCGCTCCTCGGCAGCCTGCTGGTCTTCCAGGCCAGGAAGAAGAACCTCCCGTCGATCATGCAGGCCGTGGCCTGGGCGCTGCTGGTCATGACGGTGACGACGTTTGCCTTCAGCTACCCCACCGAGGCCGGCCGGATGGCTGACACCGCCGTCACCTCAACGGTCGGGCAGATCCAGCAGTCCGTGGCAGGCGACAGCACCAAGGGTTCCGATCCGGCCGTCAGCCAAGGAAACCTCCTGGTCGGCTCGACGCTCTACCAGGCCTGGCTGCGCGGTGAGTTCGGCAGCTCGGATTCCGCCGTGGCCAAGAAATACGGCATGGCCATGTTCGACGCCCAAGCCCTGACCTGGGCAGAGTCCAAGCTTCCCAGCGACCAACGCAACGTAGTGATCAAGAGCAAGGCCAACGCCTGGAAGTCGCTCGCTTCCAAGATTCATGACGAGGACCCGGTCGCGTACGGGTACGTGACCGGCCACTCCAGCGGACGCCTGGGGGAAGCCGGGCTCGCCGGCCTCGGTGCGCTGCCCGCGAACGTCTTCGGGATCGCGGCCTCCGCAGTGGTGCTCACCAGCCTCCTGATCCTGCGCATGCTGGTGGTCTTCCTGCCCGCCATTGCCCCGCTCGCCATCTTCCAGCGCAGTTCCGGACTGGTGAAGACCCTGGGCAAATCCGTCGCGGCGGCGTTGCTCAATGCCCCGTTGTTCGTTCTGGCCGGCGCCCTGGACGTGGTGTTCGTCCGGGTGCTCCTCAAGCCCGACTCCCACATCCCGAACTGGTTCGCGGTGTTCATCCTCTACATCCTCACCATCATCCTGTGGGGCATGGCCCGGCCCCTGCGCAAGATGCACTCGATGATGAACCCGAACGCGAACTTCCTGCAGAACGGCACCGGTGGCCTGACCAAGACCAAAGCAGCGATCATCGGGGCCGGCCTGGGCTACGCCAAGGGTCGGCTCAACGCCCATCACATGAAGCGCTACCTGGGCGGCGGCAACCGCGGAAACGGCGGCACCCAGGACGCCGGAGGCGCCCCTGAGACCGAGACCACGACGATCTGGCCCGGCGGAGAAGGGGCAGACTCCGGGGCACTGGAGGAGGGCTACCAGCCCCCCGGACGCACCGCCGACGAGGACAACTGGGGCGCGGGGTACGACTGGAACCAGCACAACCGCGACGACGAAAGCAGCGACACCCCCTGGTGGGAACGGCGCGAGGCACCCGGCGACGGACCGACTGCCGGTGCGGACCGCGACGACTGGTGGCAGCCGCCGGTCCCGGAAGCCGCCCACGACTCCGGCGACCAGGTCCCGAACCCGCCCGCAGCGCCTCCCCGGCCGGCGTCCTCGCCCCATCAGGGACCCGCGCAGAACGTACCGGCAGCCCGGACGTCCGTCGGCGGCACGGGTTCGCGCAACGGTGGCACGCCCCCGCCGCGCCCTTCCCGGCCGCAGGGCACCTCACCGGCGGAGGACCACGGGATCACCGTCGAACGCGTCGCGCCGTCCCCGGCCGGTTCGGTCAACGGGGCGCCGGAGAGGGCCGCCCTGTCGTCCGCCGCTTCCCACTCCTCTGGGGACAGTCCGCAACCGGCCAGCGCCCCGCGTGTGGTCGAGTCGTCCCGGGACAGCAGCGGTGACGACGTGTTCGTGATCTACAGCCCGTCCGACGGCTACAGCGTCACCAACGCCGGCCAGGACGGTGCCAGCACGCCCGAGAATGGAGACACCGGTGCCTGAGGACTTCTTTCGCCGCGCGTGGCGCTGGCCCTTCTACAGCCCGCGCCGGCTGCTGGCCGTCGTCGCCGGCCTGGCCGTGCTCCTGATCGCCCTCAACACCTGCAACGGCTCCTCCTCCCACCAGCCGACGGGGCACACCGCCCCGTCGGCGGCCCCCGCCGCCAGCACCCAGCCGGCCGCAGGCGCCACCAGCACCCCGCCCGTACCCACCGCATCGGACCTGGCCGCAGCCATGGACACCGCGCGCTCCTTCGTGAGCGCGTGGGCCTCGCACCCGGCCACGCATGCGGCCTGGGTGGACGCCATGCGCCCCTACACCACCGGCGACTTCGCCCAGAAGATCGCCACCGGTGACCCGCGCAACATCGGGCCGACCAAGGCCCTGACGGCGCGGGTCACCATGACCGGCACGAGCTACCGAACCCAGGCCGCGGTGACCACCGATAAGGGCGTGGTGTCGGTCTCGCTGGTCAGCGGCGACAACCTGCACTGGCGGGTCGACAACATCCGGCCCGGCGCGCAAGCGGTGGAGTGATGGCCGCCCCCGCCGCCGCACTCGCGGCCCCCTTGATCAGGAAAATAGCGGCCACCGGAGTTGTGGGCCTGATGGGTTCGGGCATGGTGGTGGCCATGGTGTTGACCGGGGGCATGCTCAGCGTGCCCCGGGTCAGCACCGGTCTGGCCAGCGTCACCTGCCCCCTGCTTCCCGGCGCCAGCGACAACGCCCTGCAGCTCGACGGCAACCAGATCCGCAACGCCCAGATCATCATTTCCAGCGGCCAGCAAATGGGCATCCCCACCCGTGGCCAAGTCGTCGCCATCGCCACCGCGCTGCAGGAATCCACCTTGCAGAACCTCAACCACGGCGACCGAGACAGCCTGGGTCTGTTCCAGCAACGCCCCTCGCAGGGCTGGGGAACCCCCGCACAGATCATGGATCCCGCCTACAGCAGCCGCTCGTTCTACCGGCACCTGCAAGCGGTCGCAGGGTGGCAGCAGATGAGCATCACCGCTGCCGCCCAGGCCGTGCAGCACTCGGGATTCCCCGACGCCTACGCGCAGCACGAGCAGCACGCCGTCGACATCGTCGCCAAGCTCGCCCCGAGCACCGCAGGCACCCCGACAAGCCCGGTGACCGCAACCGGAGCTCCCTCAGCAGCCCCCGTCGACACCAGCGGGTGCACCCCCGTCACCGACATGCCGGCGGGGCCGACCGGTGTCATGCTGCAGACCGCCCTGGCCCAGGTCGGCAAGCCCTACGTGTGGGGCGCGACCGGCCCCGACTCCTTCGACTGCTCCGGACTCATCGTCTACAGCTGGCACAAGGCCGGATTCGACGTCAGCGTCCGCGTCTCGCAGGAGATGTACAACATCGCCACCCCCATCCCGGCAGGGAAGGAGCAGCCCGGCGACCTCATCTTCACCGGGTGGGGCGAGCAGGGCCCCGGCCCCGGCCACGTGATGATCGTGGTGAAGGCCGGCACCCTCGTTGAGGCGCCGCGCACCGGCCTGGACGTGCGCGTGCGGCCCTATGCGAGCACCGGCGGGGACTACAAATACGGTCGGCTCCCCACGTCGGCGCTGCACTCCACCGCCTGATGCGCACCGCAGCGCGGCGGCCCAGCCTCACCGGGCCGCCGCGCTCACGTCCGTTCATCGGCACGGCGATCGAACGTCACGCCCTTGCCTGATCTGTTGCTGAACCACCAGCCGCGGATCCGCTCCGACGCTACGGTGCCAGCACCACCATGGGCCGCTCCCGCCGTAGCAGGGGCGGCCGTCGCCATCGTCCTCCGACAGGAAGCCCGCCCATGCCTTCGCCCCCTCCCATCCGTTGGGACCCGCCGGACCCCCGGGAGCTGCCGGACATCCGCGCGGAGCTGCTGGACTACTACGACTGCGACCCCGCCAAACTGGCCATGGCCGAGGCGCTACGTGCCGGCCGGAGCACGATCACGCCGCGTGTGCCTGGCATGGCGGCGTCGCCGGAATCGGTGGGCGCGGCCGTGCTGGTGGAGTCCGAGCGGCACCGCCTCGCCGGTGCAGAGTTGTTCTACGCCACTGCGGACATGACCGCGCTCGCCCTGGCCGCCGCACAGACACCACCGGTCGAGCCGGTGAGCTTGTCGCGCCCGCCGACGGAAGCCGGCCTCATGGTGTTCGCGGAGCCGATCGGCGGCTACGTCGAGGACATCGGCGCGGCACTGGCCGGCACCTTCGCCGCCCGGCCGGGGGTGGATGCGAAGGTCACCACGCCGATCGTCGCCGTGTCGTGGTCCCAATGGAGCCCGGACGCAGTGCTCTTGGACGGCGGAACCATTGAATGGACCTGGCGCAGCGGAGGCGTCCGCCGGACCCTGCCCCGGCACTACCCGGGGATCTGGGTGACGTTCTACAGCCCGCGCGGCCTGTTCTCCGGCCTGCCCACGGACACGGCGATCGGCACCCTGCACGACGGCACCGCGATGACCGCCGGAATGGTGGACAACCACCGCGAGGCGCACGGTCCGACGCTCGGATGGGACAACGAGAACGTCCTCGCCGAAAACCTCCGATTCCAACCCGCCCAGCCCGATACCACCGACACCTGGGCCCACGTCGTCTACACCGCGTGGCAACTCATGGCCTCCGACGGCCGCACCCGCTGGACGGAGACCGAGGAGATCCCCCGGGCCCGCGCAGGCGCCAAAAGGGACGCACGTCAAGGCATCACGGGCCCCGGTGCTGTCAAGGTGGTCCGCGTGCACACCGCGCACCAACCGCCCCGCCAGGCCGTCGACGCCGACGCCGCGGCCAGCACCGGCCGGCGTGAGCCGTCCTGGTCCTGCCGCTGGCCCGTGCGCCCCCACCGGCGGGACCACTGCATGAATCCCGGCAAACACTCGAGCGGGGACTGCCGTCACGAAGACCGGCTCATCCCGGGATATGTCAAAGGACCGGACGACAAACCGCTGCGCACCGGACGCACCGTGCACCTGTGGGACCACCAGCCGGCCCCAGACGAAAGCCCGGCTTGACGCACGTCAGCACCCACGCCGTGGCCACCCTTCGCAACGCCAGTGCGTCAATGCCCGGTCGGGTACGTCATCTCGCAGACGTACCCGACCGGGCATTGACGTACCCAGCAGCTCAGGCCGGCTCGACTGTGCGCGACGCGTGGGCGGTTGACCCCGCAGGGACCGCCCGGGGCAGCGGTCAATAACCCGCGACACTCGCGCGGGTTATTGACAAGTGTTCAGCTACTGAACACTATGGAGGGGTCGGGGCAAGCACCCGCCCGGCACGAAAAACGCGGAGCGCGGCTCCCGCTACCCACGTTCGCCGCGCCCCGCCTCCAGTTACGGAGGGCTCCATTGTCCACGACCACCCACCACGCCGTACCCGCCAGGCACACCATCAGCCAGGCCGAACTGTCCAGCGGCGCCGAGATCCTTGTGGAACTCAGCTGCTACCCCGACGACGTCGCCCTGCAGGCCCGCGCTACCGAGCAGTTGGTACCGCTCGCCGCGAAGCTGGAGCACGCCACGGGCGCAGACACTAGCGTCGGAGACTCGGACTGGCTCGACCTCGCGCAGGCGGTCGGCGTGGTCCTCGAAAGGGCTAACTGACCTCATGACTGACACCCCGAGCAGCTACCACGCCGCTGCTGTCCTGACCTCAGGCGGCATGTGGCAGGCACGTGTGGATGAGCTGCCCGAGGTGCGCATCGCGCCGCACCGCTCGCTCTCTCAACTCCAGCGACGCGTGCGAAAGGCCATCGCCGAGCACCAGGGCCTCGGCACCGATGCCGAGGCCCTGGTGCTGGTGATGGTCGCCAGCACCGGAGATCCCGCATTCGACCAGCACATCGAGGAGGCCCGCACCCTTCGAACCCGCGCCGACGAACTCGCGGCCCAAGCCCGCAAAGCCGCTGCACCGTTGGCGGCCCGGCTGGTGAAGGCCGGAGTCTCCACCCGCGATGCCGGCGCCCTGCTGGGTGTCTCCGCCGCACTGGTATCCAGCATGACCAGCACCACCTAGCGCTACCAGTTCGGCACCGGGAACACCGCGCCCGCCACCAACGGGCGACCCCGCCGGACCCGCACCACCTGACCTCACACCCTGCCCAACACCAGGGAGAACCCCACCATGCACACCACTGACATGCCCGACTGGTTCCACGACCTCGCCGGCAGCTTCGCCGGTCTCAAGGTCAGCGCGGAGCGCGCCCGCAACGCCCACGGGGGCGCCCGCGCAGCCGCCCGGATGCTGCGCGACGAGGCCGACACGGCGGCTGCCGCGACGGAGCCCAGCATCTACACCGCGACCGTGCTGCGGCGCGGCTGCGAGCACCGGCCGTACGCCGCCACGATCGAGGCCCTGACGGTCGCCCACAGCGCGCTGGAGACGACCCTGGCACGCGTCTGGCACGAGGCCGCCTATGCCTACGCGTACGGCGTCTCCGCCGCCCTGCAAGGCATCGAGCAGGGGCTGACGCCGCGCCAGGCGACGGTGTCGCGCATCGTGATGCCCGATGCCCCGTCTGACCCGTCCCTCGACGCAAGTTACGCCGCCGCCCGGGATCTGCAGATGACGACGGTGCTGGACGCCGACCCGTTCGGCGGCCGGTCCTGGGCGCCGTCCGCTGCCGCCTGGCACTCCTACGCGCTCGCGGTCGAGCAGCTGCTGCGGGACCGGTTCACCGTCCCCGCCGCAGCGTTGGGCGCCCGGTGAGCGCCCTGGAGAGCGTGCAGCAAGAGTTCCTGCGCGCGAATCACGTCTCCGCCGCGCTGGCGCTGAGCGATTTCCTGCGTACCCGGGGGGACGAGCTGCCCCCGGTGGTCCGGTGGGAGATCGTCCGCACCGGCACCATCCGCGGTGAGCTGGCCACCGGGCAGCCGCCGGCCGCCGTGGTGGGCCAGGCATACCGCGTGCTGGGCGGCAAGGTCGCCAGCTACTGCGAGGCAGGGCGCCGCTACCTCAAGGTGCGCACGGCCCACGGCGGACACCCCGTCGAACTGTGGATCCCCTCGCCTAGCTGAGGCAGCTCCTCCAGCGCATCTCTCCGCCGGGGCCCGAGCCCGCACATCCGCCCGCGCCCCGGCACTCCCTGACACCCCGCCGAAAGGCAACAACGTGATCCGCGTTCCCCTGCGGCGCCCCCAGGCGCCGACCCCGTTCACCACCAGCGACCCCAGTGCGCTGGCCCTGCACCTGATGGCCCTGCAAGACGCCACCCTGCGCCCGCAGACGTTCCCCACCCCGCAGGCCAGCACCCCGCGCCAGCGCCAAGAGCAGCTGTTGGCGGGCGTTCAGCAGCTGCTCGACGCCACCCGCACCGTGCTCGCTGTGGTCGACAGCGCCGTAGCCAGTCCCGTCGCGGAGACCACGATGACGCTGCTCTACAACGCGTCGTGCGACCTGCAAGGGGCGCTGCCCGCGCTGTACGAGGCGGTGCTCGACACCATTCCCGACGACTCCGACGACTCCGACTCCCAGTGACCCCGGGGCCGGGCGGCCCCAGGCCGCCCGGCCCTGCCTGCTCCCCCGGAGGACACCGTGTACAGCGACATCGACCTCGCAACCGCTCTCGCCGCCAGCCCTCTGCCGTTCACCGGCCCGCCCAGCCTCGCCGCCATCCGCGCGGCCATCGCCGACGAGCTGGGCCGGTTCGGCATCGACCACGCCATCGCGACCGTGGGCTACGCCTACGGCGACCACCCCGACGACGCCGCCGTGCGCAGCAGCACCGCTGGCCTCCTGGTCCGCCTCTACGGCCCGTCCGCACTCATGCCCACCACGCAGCCGACCGCACCCAGCCGAGAGAAGGCCTCGCGATGAGGACGCACCGCCAGCACCACGCCGGGAGCTCCGCGCGGCGCTACGCCTCCCAACTGCGCCGTACCGAGATCCGCCAGCATCACCGGCAGGCCGTTCTGTGGCTCATCCCCTCCGCCCTGGTGGGCTTCGGCGTCCTGGTTCTCGCCAGCCGCGTCCTGCCCGCCAACGGCAGCAGTACCGCCCTGCTGGCCGGCCTCGCCGTGCCCGCCAGCGTCGCCGCACGGATCTACCGCACCGGAGAAGAGGTGCGCCGGTGGCGGCACGGTGCCGACGGAGAGCGCCGCACCGCGCGCCTGCTGCACTCACTGACCCCACGCGGCTGGACCGTCCTGCATGACCGTGCCATCCCCGGCCATCATCTCGCCCTGCTACCTGACGGACGCGGAGCGGTCTATATCGCCACCAAGGCGTGGCACGCCCGCTCCCACGTCGCGGTGCGCAACGGCATCCTGTACTACGGCGAGGCAAACCGAACAGCTCAGTTGGCCAGCGTCCAGTGGGAGGCGCATCAGGCCGCCAAAGCCCTGGGCGTGCCCGTCTCCCCCGTCATCGCCGTGCACGGCGCGGCCGTCCGCGGCGGCCGGCTCTCCCTCGATGGCGTGATCGTCCTCGACGCGCGGCGACTGCGCCGCCAGCTGCGCTCCATCCCTCACCAGCGCGACCCGCAGGCCGCCCAAGCTCTCGCTGAGCGTGCGGAGGCCGCACTCCCCCGCCACACCACCAACTGACCCCCGGAAAGAACGCCATGCCCAGCGAATCGCCTGACACCGATCATCCCGACCGGATCAAGGCCGATCTGCATTTCGTCGCAGCCAGCCTCGCCCTGCTCGACAGTGAACCGTCCAGCGACCCCCGCGAGCACTGGCACTGGCTCAACGCCCGCCTGGTCCAGCTCTACTCGCTGAGTGAGCTGGCCGGCCGCCTCGCGGACGCCTACGAGGAGCAGGACGACCGATCCAGCGCCGCCGCCCTCGATGAGCTGACCGAGCACTACGGGCACCAGCACCACTTGGCCGCTATCGCAGTCGAGGACTACCGCCCCACCGCCGTCCGCCTGGCCTGCGCCCCGGCTGCTCCCCCAGGCGAATAGACCCACCTGCAGAACGCGGAAGGTCGCAAGCAGTTGCTTGCGACCTTCCGCGTTCTGACGCCCGCCGGCCCCGGCAATCGAACCTGCACCCGACGGGAGCCTGCCTCTCCTCCCGCGGCCCCGCACACGCGATACTGCGGCTATGAGTGACGAGCAGTTGCCGGCGCTGGAGGTCGAACATGGCGAGTGGTATCGCGCCGTGCCGCCTCCGGCCGTGCCCATGCCCGCGGCCCAGATGCCGCCCGACCTGCACGGCAAACCGGCGATCGCGGTCACCCCGGGGCACGGCCTGCTGGCCGATCTGCGCGTCCTCGGCTCGGTCCGGCGCGACCCCGACGGCAGCGCTTGGGTCGACGTCGTGACGGAGGCCGACTACTGGCGCACTCAGATCAGCCCCGGCAGCGTCACCCAGGCCCGCCCCGTCCGCCTGGATCATTTGTGGATCGAGCATCGTCTGGAACCAGACGACCGCGCCCAGGTGCCCGGCCCGGCCGGCGACCCGCAGGCCCTGCTGCGGCGCCTCGCCCCGGGCCCAGATTCCCCCGGTGCCCGCACCCCGGTGCCCGCCCGCACCGTCCCACACCTGCACGGCCGCCGCATCATCCAGACCACCCCCCTGGGCTGGGCCTGGGACCTGCGCGCCGTCACCGAGCCCTACGAGGACGACCAGGGCGACATCCTCGTCAACCTGACCAGTGCGCACGATTTCTACCGGTGGCAGATCACCGGCCACCCCCCGGACGTCGTCCCCTGCGGGCTGTACCTGTGCTGGACGGAGTAGCGACCAGCCGCAAGCGAGGGCGATTTGGAACGTCTGCACCGCCTGCGGCGACATGGCAGCCGGCTAGGCCCGCCCCGTTCTTTACGGCGTAAAGAACGGGGCGGGTCGAAATCGGGAGGCTTTCGCCCGTTAGGCTCCCGCCCAGACGTAGCTATTGGCTCGACCTCAGGAGCGGCATGCCCGGCGCCCAGAACACCAAGTCCGTCGCAGAACGGCGCGCGGAGAAGGCAGCGGAAGCCGAACGCAAGCGCCGCGCAGCGGTTGGGGAAACCGACGCCCCGCCTACTGAGGCGCTGCTCACCGAGCTGGTGCACAACCCGCGTAACCCCCGCGAGATGCTGGACGACCTGGACGGCCTCGCCGCGACCTACGCCACCGTCGGCGTCCTGCAGCCGGTCGTCGTCGTGCCGTCGGCGACCTACGCGGATGCCTTCCCCGAGCACCAGGACGACGTAGCTGGCGGCCCTTGGGTGGTCATCGGCGGTAACCGTCGCCTGGCCGCCGCGCGGCTGGCCGGCATCGAGAAGCTGCCCATCCTGGTCAACACAACGGCCACCGATCGTAAGGGCATCGTGGTGGCCTCGGCAGTTGAGAACCTGCAGCGAGAAGCCCTCAAACCGCTGGAGGAACTCGCGACGATCGAGGAACTCAAAGAAGTCCTCGGCACCTACGACGCCGTGGCGGTCCAGTTGGGCAAGAGCGCCGCATGGGTCTCTTTGCGGCGGCGCCTGCACAATCTAGAGCCGGAAGTACGGACAGCACTGTCCGAGGGCGCCAACGGCATGACCATTGAAGTAGCTCGCGACCTCGGCAAGATCAAGGGCCGCGAACAGCAGCTCGCGGCCTGGCAGGCGGAACAGGACGCGGCTGCCGCGCGAGCGGCGGAGCCGAAGAAGACCAAGGCCGCCAAGAAGGCCAGCACCGCGGATCGGCCGCCTTCCCAAAGGACAAGCGAGGCACCCGACAGCGAAGCAGGCGGCGCCGTCATTCCACCCCAGGCCGGCCCGCACAGCGACCCGAGCGCCGGAACGGCCCGGCGCGACGCCTGCGCCCTGGCCGTGGCCACCGTGACCGCTGACACCTCTGCCCTGTACCTGGCTGCTCTGCAAGCGCCCGCACCTGTTGAGGACGCCCTCGAACTGGCTTCCCGCTGGCTCGTCCAGGCCGCCGTCGGCGCCTCCGCGCTGGACCTGTCGGCGCTGTTGTCACCCGAGGACAACGAGCGGCAGCAGCGAGCCGCGCTGGCGCTCGCCCTGGCCCACCTTGAACTGCAGACCACCGCCAGGCCCGACGCGGAAAGCCCTCAGACCCGGACGTACCTGGACTGGCTCGAAGGCCACACCGACTACCAGCCCGAGCAGCCCGCCTTTACGGCGTAAAGATCCGGAGACCCAGTGACCCAGCACGCCGACCACATCGCCCAGCATCCCCTGCCCGAGGACACCGGCCGCCCCACCCGCGTGCTCGCCGTGGTCAACGGATCCGCCGGCTCGGGGAAAACGACCTTCAGCGCTGCCGTGGGATACGCCGCCGCAGCGCGTAAGAAGAAGGTATGCATCCTCGGTCTGGACAAACAGCGTGACGTCTCGCGGCTGCTCGGCTACGACGACCCGGACGCCGAGGAGGAGTTGCCCACGATCCTCGATGTCCTCAATGACGTGTGCTCGCTGGACGAGGCCGTCGTGCCCGCTCTCGACAGCAAGACCGAGAAGCCCATTCCAAACCTCTGGGTCATCTTGGAGGCGCGCGGCCTCGACAAGTTGGAGTTCATGCTCGCCGGCATGACCGCCCGAGAGCTGTGGCTCCATCGCCTCATGGGGTCCCTGCGCGGCCGGTTCGACCTGGTCCTGATCGACTGCCCCGGCGATATGAAGCTGGCCACCACCGGCGCGCTCATCACCGCAAATGAGATCGTCGGCTGCACGAAGAGCCAGGAGAAGGAAGCCCGCGGCCTGACGGAGCTGGAAAGCAAGATCACCGAAATCCATGAGTCCTACGGCCACACCGGAATGCGCGACGGCGTCGACTGGGTGGTCATCGGCGAGGGCGTCAGCTCCAAGAGCCAAGGGAAGGTCTACTGGGACATCGAGCAGCAGGTACGCGAGGCCTACGCCGATGTGGTCCTCAGCGCGACGGTACGCGACGATGTGAAGGTGGCCGAGGCCTACACCGCAGGCCAGCCCGTCACCCTCTACAGCCCCAAATCCGATGCTGCGGAGGCGTACGTCAAGATCGGCCGCCAGATGAAGCTGTACCGCTGACCTTTACGCCGTAAAGACGTCCCTCCGCCCCAGCGGTCGCTACGCTCAGCGATCGGGGAACGGGGGGACTGTGGACGTCCAAGTGCGGCTGCGAGAACTGCGGGTCGACCTCGCGCAGAAATGCCGAGAGAAGGTCGAGGCCGATTTGGCCGCGTTCGATCTCCTTTCCATCGCG
The DNA here is from genome assembly GCF_030063355.1 of Streptomyces sp. PH10-H1. Lineage (GTDB taxonomy): Bacteria > Actinomycetota > Actinomycetes > Streptomycetales > Streptomycetaceae > Actinacidiphila. The sequence goes on along the minus strand of NZ_JASISZ010000068.1, from coordinate 18,746 downwards.
GATCCCGAGCGACAGCTGAGGATCCGCAGGGAGCTGCGGCGCGCTGCCCGACGCTTTCGCTACGCGGACGAGTATCCAGATCTCGCGCTCCGGCCACTGATGGGCCACGTCGTTTGGTTGGCCCTGGTGGCGGGCGTGGTCGTCTTCTTCGCGCGCCTTTCCGGCCCGATCTCACACTCCGCAGCGAACCTGCTGTGGTTCGCCGTAAGCGCGACCACAGCAGGCTTTATCCCAAAGTTACTGCTGGTGGCGCCTGCCATTCGCCGCCGCGGGCCTTCGGTGGCAGCGCTGGCGTCTTACCTCATGCTGCCGGCCGCAATGCTGTACGGGACCGGACTAGCTATCCGTGCGGGCCAGCTTCCCGGCAATGGGGTCGAATGGGCTGTGATCAGCGGCATCGACACCATCTGGCTCGCGTGGCTGGCATGCGGCTGTGTCAGCGTAGTGGCAGGGCTGCTGCAGGTTGAGCGGATCGCGCGGTGCTGCTGGCCATATGACGGGCTCGTACTCGGTGTGCTGCACGTGGCGTCTGAAATCGCCCGGGATCCGTCCGCCTGGCGTTCGGAGCGGACCGTCCGACGCTGGTGCAACCGGCTAGAAGACATCTCCGTCGCGGTCGAAACCGTCTTTGCCCTGCGCCAGCGCACCCCGTGGAGGGACCGGCCGCTACGCCGCGACTTTGGCGGAGAGGCGCTGCGGGTGGCTGAAGTCTTTCGTGCTCATAAGAGGCTGCTACTGACCGCGTTCAGTTCCGCCGATGTGCAGCAGGTGGTCGAGTCCCTGACATGCGCGGTCGAGGCCCTGCTCGCGGGAGACCGGCAAGCCCTTCTGGAGAACGCACCAGAACAGGCTCCCCTGCGCACTCATCTGCGGCGGCTATGGGCTCGCCTGGCGCCTGGCGCAGCTCTCATCGCGGCGGGCATCCTGCTGCCCATGTTCATGCCGCTGCCCGGGACCTCGGGCACCCATCTGCAGCAGATCCTCATCACTCTCGGGATCGTGCAGGCCGTTGCTCCCTCGGCTGCGGAACGGGTGGGAAATCTCCTGGAAAAAGCCCTCTCGTCCAAATGACCAGGGCAAGCTGGGTGATCTGCGTAGAGCATCCCCGCACGTGTGCTGCAGCATAATTCGAACACGTGCTTGAATTGGATGATGATGAACTCCTCGGACGCACGGTCATGAGTGGGGTCCCACTCTTGACCGATAGGCAAGAGCAGATTCTGCACGTCATCCGCGAGTGGGACGACCTCAACGGCTACCCGCCAACCGTGCGGGAGATCGGCGCCGCAGTAGGCCTCCGCAGCCCCGGCACCGTGGCCCACCACCTAGGAGCGCTTGAGCGATTGGGTCTCCTGACGCGCGACTCCGGCCGGCATCGCTCCTACCGGGTGCGTCTGCCGTGATCACGACACCCGAAGGGGATGCCCCGGTGGGAGAGGCGGCGCCGGCTCCCATGGCGTACGAGGTGCGGGCTCAGCTCACCCCGCATGCGGCTGTCGTGGGCGTATGGGACGACCGAAGGACGGCGGCCCGGAAGTACGCCGAGTGGGTCGAGCGCTACGGCAGCGGAACCGTGACGCGGTCGTGGTGATCACCGCAGGCCTACGGTTCCTCCTCATCCCTGAGGCGAGCAAAGCGCACCGCCCGATGCCGCCCGTGGCCCACCAGGATCTCCGCCATCGGGCCGTCAGCTACCGCAACGACTGTGGCATCGAGATCGGGTACGAACTCGGGTCGCCCGGTGCGCCCGTGCACGGCTGCTGCGACGGCCGCCGCCTGCGTGGCGTCCAACCGGGGAGACGTGACCACTGCCCGGCCTTCCAGCTCCACCACCACCGCCCGGGGCCGCCAGACGGTGCCAACCACCCCGATCACCCTCGCGTCAATGGTGTCGCTGACTCGGTGCTTGAGCCACGCGCGGGTATCTCGCGGGTTGTACCTGGTCGCTAGCCCTTTGATCACTAGACCTTCCACGCCTTGGTCGATCAGGCTGGCTTGCCACATCAGGGCCGTAGGCCGGTCCGTCGTGCTGAGGATCATCTGGACCTGCGGTCCGAGACTGTCGACCAGGCCGGCGAGGAGGTCCACTCTCTCGCTCAAAGGCCGGGCCCGGCCCGGACGTCCACTCCTTCGCCCTGGCCGCTGCTGCTGGGCAACTGCAGCACGTCGAAAACGACAAGGGTCAAGCTCACACCACGGGGTGCAGGCCGGCCCGGCTGAAACCGCTGCAGGGCCCCAAAACTCATATGTCCTGCGGTCGACGCCACCAGCTCCCCGTCAAGGATCGCGCCAGGCTCGACCCGAGCGAGCGCAGCAGCAATCTGCGGGAATCTGCTGGTCATATCGCGACCAGCACGAGACTGGAGCCGCACGGAATCCCGACCGATGAGCGCAGCAACCCGGTACCCGTCCGCCTTGATCTCGTACCGAGCGGAGCCGGCCATCGCCTCCGGCTGCGGAACTGTTGCTACAGCCCGTGGCCGCATCAGCTCCACGAAATCGCCCATACCCCACTGTGCTGCACAGAACAGGCCTGCGCAGGCTCTCGCAACGGCTAGGACTCGGTCCAACCGCGAAGGGCAGCGGCGACCTGGCGCACGTCGAGCGTTCCCGAGTCGACTTGCTCGATGAGGTCGCCGGCCTCGCCAGCGGTGACCTTGACTGGCCGTCCGCTCGCGGCGAGGTAGGCAACGGCAGCAGATGCCGCGAAGAGCTGATTGCTGTGTTCCATAGCTGGCACGCGCACCAGCGAGTGCAGCAGGGCTGCGGCACGGTGATGTGGCTCGGGGTAGACCGCGGTGCCCATGGTCTCGGCACGATGACGGGCTACTGCGGCGGTAAGCGCTCCCCAATCGACCACATCAGGATCCCCGGGCAGATGGGTCTGGGCGAGGTCGAGCAGCCACGGCTCATCAATGAAGAGGATCATCAGGCGGCGTCAGCGCGACCATCAACCGGACGGGGACCGAATCGCTCAGCGAACGCAGCGCCGTGCTCCGTAATGAACGCCGCCCCGGCCGCCATGAACCTGTTGTAGGCGAGATCCTGGGCAAGCACGCCCTGGGCGTACTGCTCGGCAGGCAGGTGACGCCCAGCGGCGACCTGGCGCAGCTGCTCGTAGTCCTCGTCAGAGATCGAAATACGGATTTCATGGGCCATGGACCCACGGTAGCCGGGTGGCTCAGCATGGGGGAGGGGAGGCGAAGTTTCCATCGAGACCCAGCAAGATCCGGACGTTCGGCGTTCTGCTCGCCTTGGCGTCGTCAGAGCTGCACCGGGCAAGAGTCCCAGCACGAGACCCTGGCAACATGGCTGTAGGAGCAGGGACACACATGATGGATGGGCATCTGTATGCCGACTGAGATTGACCAGCGCCGAGACGAGGAATTCACCTCGTCAGTAGCCGCACGTCTGGTGGTGGAAGCGTGCCGAGCAGCGGGGCTCCAGAGCGATGGAGCACGCCTGATCCGCTTGGGCGAGAACGCTCTCTTCAGGTTGGCTCAGCATCCGGTGATTGTGCGGATCGCGAGGTCTATGGACTACCTACACTCGGTGCAGAACGAAGTGCGGGTCGCTCAATGGCTCTTGGACGCGCAGCTTCCTGCTGCCCGCGTCATTGATGATCTGGAGCAGCCGCTGGTCGTTAGCGGACATCCGGTGACCTTTTGGCATCTGATCCGGGAAGGCACCCGGCAGCCGACTTACGCCGAACTGGGACGAGTCCTGCACGACCTGCACTCGCTGCATCTACCGGACGGATTGCACTTGCCGGCCTACAGCGCGTTTGGACGGGCCGACCTCCGGATCGAGAAAGCAGTAGGGATCCCGGACGAGGATCGTGAGTTCCTGAGGGAGCGCGCCATGGAACTGCGCGATCACCTTTCCCTGCTGCAGTTCGACTCACCTAGGGGCCCAGTCCACGGTGATGCTCACCTGCAGAACCTGATGGTCGACCAAGACGACCAGGTGATCTTGATCGACTTTGAGAACTTTTCACTAGATCACCCAGAGTGGGACCTAATGGTCACCGCCACGGAGTACGACTCACTGCGGTGGCAAACGTCAGACCAGTACGCCTCATTTTCTGCAGCGTATGGTCGGGACCTGCGGCAGTGGGAGGGCTTCCCCACCTTGCGGGCAATCTGTGAGTTCAAGATGACCACGTGGCTGATGCAGAACATTGCCGAAAGCCGTTCGGTTGCCGCTGAGTACGCGCGGCGGATCGCGTCCTTGCGTGACGATGAAGCTACTCGTTGCTGGAGCCCAGGGTGATGCCGCTATTCGTCATCCAGCCGTGACATGGCCCGACGGACCTGCTCGTTGAACTGCTGCACACCCGGACTCTTATCGTGAGGGGCGAGTGCGCGCTGAAAGTCGCTCACGTACCGCTGAAAGCGAGCGGACTGGAGGGCATCTCCACCATCGACGGCAAGTCCTGCCGTTGCGACTGCCGCCTCCAGCTCTCCATTAAGAAGTTGGCTTTGCGCGAGCACCATCCGGCAGAATCCGAGAGTTCGCGCATACTGCGGATCTGTCAAGGCGACCGCTCGCTCGGCGAAGCGCACCGCGTCCGGCCCCTGCTTGAGATCCCGAAAACAGTGGCAGAGCTCACCGACGAGCTCGGCCTCATCCATGTATGACAGCCAGTCCGGATCATCGCCGGATTCGGCACGGTCGAAAAACCGCTCTGCCTCATTCATGGCGCGAGAGGCCCCTACACGGTCCTGAGTTAAGGACAGAGCGCGGGCTTCATGGGCAGCAAAAAGGGCCATTGCCCGTGGGGTCGATCGACCCCGACCGCCCTCGGACGAAGCCCGCGAAAGCCGCACCGCGCGAGCTGAGTGCCCCAGATAATTCGCCTGGTGGCTCATATTGCTCAGGATCCGCGCACCCATCATGCGGTCATCGACAACCTGTGTCAGCCGCAAGGTCGAGAGTAGGTATCTATCGGCCAACGCGTGCTGTCCGGAGTCATACGCCGTCCATCCCAAAAGTTGCGAGATTTCAGCTGCTGCGCTGAACAGGCACGACCCGACCTTTTCGCTGTAGCTCGCATCAAGGAGTGGCAGCACTTCGTGCCGAAAATAGTGTCGGAGAGCCCGGTGTCCGTGGCCGCCGCCGTATAGGAAATCCAGTCTCATGAACATGTCCGCTGCAGTCCGGACCGCTGCAACGTCCCGCATGCCCACGCGCCTGCTCGTAGGCGCATTGACCCGCAGACCGTCTGGACGGGAGACGAGCCACGACAACATAGCCGCATCAATGCTGCTATCGGGCACGAGGAGCGCACTAGTTGCGCCGGCCATTTCGTGTCCGGCCAGCTCATCAAGGCTGCGCAGTGCCTCGGGGAGGGAGCCTGCGTACGCCTCGCCGGACGGAGCCACAGTCGTCGTCATACCGGGGAATCCGAGGTCCGCAGCCCCGACCTTCCTGCGCATCTTGTCGCTGAGTGCTTCCGCTAGGAACCCTGCGGTTTGCGCTTGAATGCCGCTGCCGTTCAACCATCGCTGGACCGCTACGTGAGTGGTTCCGACCTGTACGCCGTGCCGTATCGCAACGTCTCGGACGCGCCGTGCGAGACCCTTGTTCGACATCCCCGCCTCGGCCATGAGATCGGCCAACCGGCGATTTGGCTCTGTACCCATGCGTCCCCGCCATCTCCACCTCAGACATTCATCGTGTCACGACCGAGCACACGATGGGGGTTCGTCCGTGAACCCCCATCCGGCCGTGAACCCCCCGGTGTTCAAGTGAACCCCCCGATGAACACTCCCGTTTCTGCCGGCGCAGTCGTTGACTGACTGCAGGAGCCACAAGCCACGAAGCAGGGGGAATCACCATGCTCACCACCGTCCGTCCCCTTGCTTCTCACACTGCCTCCGAGGAGGCCGTACAGCTCTTCGCACGCGAGGCGCAGTCTGTGCGGCTTGTCCGCCGCTTCACAGCTCAGACATTGAGCCGCTGGAGCATTACCGCACGGGTTGATGACGTCACGGTCTGCATGTCCGAGTTGGCAACTAACGCCCTGTTGCACGCTGTACCGCCGCACGGACAATTCCTCGTCAAACTCTCTCTGCGTGGGGCCGCGCTACGCGCAGAGGTACACGACCGGAGCCAACACCTGCCCCAGATCAAGCGCCCTTCGGCAACCTCAGATGATGGCCGCGGGCTGTTGCTTGTGCGTGCTCTGGCCGATAGCTGGGACTCCAAGATTCGCAAGCCCAACGGAAAGATCGTTTGGGCAGAGTTCCAACTGCCCGGCCCCACAAGGCTGTGACCACGCCAGCCACACAAACCGCTCTCGGTCTCGCTGCCGTCCCCCCGCAGGGGATCGAGAGCACAACGGCAGAGCCCCGGTGACCCCACCTCACACCCCACCCGGGCTCTGCCAGGGGTACCGCCCCCGGATCCGTGTCTGCCCAACAACTGGCCTGGATCCGGGGGTCCCCTATGAGCGCCGTCTATTCGACGGTGCCCTCGTACATCGCGTCTATGCGGGCCAGCACGATTCTCAGAGCCGCCAGCGCGCCGGCGTCCGCTCCACCCAGCCGCAGCATGGCGACAATCTGCTCACCGGCCCACACCGCGCCGGCCACGTCGTCTACGTGGTGCCATGTGCAGTAGGCGCTCTGTGCCGCACCCCAGTAGCCATGGCTGCCCAACTGGGCCCATCCGATGGCGGCCGCAGTATAGGTTGCCGTCGCTGCAGCCGGATCTCCGGAGAGCAGTTCGGCGTGCGCCTGCAGCTCCTGTGCTTGAAGTGCGTAGGGGTGGTCCTCCCCGTGCTCGGCTACCACCTGGGCGAGCAACTGCTGAGCGGGTGCGACTCCCCGGCCCCGGTCACTGGCAGCGGATGTCTCTCGTACCTGGTCCCGGTACGCCTGCGGGACAACCCGGCCCATGGGATCCGCGGTCAACTGACGGGCCGCTGCGGTGCTGTCCTCTACCCGTCCGTCAGGGTGCACCTGCAAGCGCCATACCGCCGCGTCGGGGTCGACCGCCTCGACCGGAATGACCCGCTGTTCCTGGTGGGCGATGTCGGCCACGACTCCCAGGGCCGCCGCCCGTGCGTGGTCGACGGTAGCGCCGGTATCCAGCGGTACCTCGACCCCATCGACCCACGCGTGGCCATCCTGCGCCAGGGTGATGACCATTGCCCGCCTCCCTGCCACCGCGACGCCCCCATCTCCGTTTTTGCTGAGAGTGCTTCCCGTCTTGTGGAACGCACCGCGAAGTGCCCTCCCGTCCTACTGCACCCCATCTGACCACGAGTTGCTGCCCTCTTGCTGAGACGGGTTCTCTTCCGGAGAGTGGCTACTGATGCAGTTGAGGTTCGTGACGACGTGTCAAGAAACTGTGATGACACGCCGCCAAAGAGTTCCTAGATCCTCTCTGAGAGGTCTAGGGTCAGTCAGTGTCTGTACACCAAGAGGAGGGAGGGGGACGCAATGGGGAAAAAACGCCCTGGGTACCCCAAACGGATCACCCTTGATCTAACCGAGGATCAGCATTCAGCTCTGATGGAGGCGATGGCCGATGACGGGGGAACCATGGCCGCTCGAATCCGTGCGCTGATCGACCTCTGGCGCCAGGATCACCTCGTCTCGGACCAGACCATGACCCAGGTACGCGTGAATCGCCGTGCGCACATCCATCAAAGGAGTGCGGCCGCATGAGTCCGTAAAGAAGTGCGGGGCCTCCGGCACCACCCGGAAGACCCCGCGAAGCTGACCTCACACCCAGTGCCCAACCAGCAAGTCGAGGCGTTCACCGTTCCTAGCGGTGTGGCGTGTTGTCTGCCCAACATCTATGAGAGTAGCAATGACGGCTTCGTACGCCGAGAGCACCGCCTCATACGACCGGATTTTGTCTGCCCTGGAGTCGTCTGGATCACGCTTTGAGTACCAGCGATCACAGAAGGCGAAGGCAACCTGTCCGGTACATGACGACAGGTCCCCATCCCTCTGCCTCGACTATCAGTCGGCAGAGCGAAAGACGCTCATCCACTGCCAGGCCAAGTGTGACCCTCGGGACATTCTCGCTGCCCTGGGTATGACGCTGGCGGATCTGTACGACGATCCGATGCCCGAGAGCAAGAGGACGTCGCGTCCGCTGCGCAGCGTGCCGCGCGCCCGGACCGTGACAAAGGCGACACCCCCGGCGAAGAAGGCCCCCAAGCCGGCCTGCAAGGGCAGGCGGCGCGAGGTCGCCCGTTACGCCTATGCGGACGCCGAAGGGCTCGTGGTCGGCGAGAAGACCCGCAAGGAGTGCGCTGGCTGCGCTACGTGCCAGGCTGCGGGCAAGCCGGAGAAGTTCATCAGTTGGACGCGCCCAACGGCCGACGGCTTGGGCAACGAGCCCAAGATGCCGCAGGATCCGCCCTTGTATCGCCTGCCGGAACTGCTGGACCTGCCCGGCGGTTCCACGGTCTACATCGTTGAGGGCGAGAAGAGCGCTGACCGGGCCGCCGGTCTGGGCCTGGTGGCCACGACCAAGCCCGGTTCGGGTGGCACGCTGTGGAACACCGCCGACAACCGGCTGTTTGCCGGTCACCACGTCGTGATCATCGCCGACAACGACCCCACCGGGTACAAGAGCGCGTTCGACATCCGGGCCTGTGTGCTGCCCGTTGCCGCGTCGGTGGCGGTGGTCCGTACCCCCGTCCCGACCAAGGGTGCCGACCTGGTCGACCACCTCGACGCCGGCCTGATGCTGGACGCGTTGGAGGTGGTCCCCGAAACCCTGGACCCGAAGTACGTGCCCCAGGAGGACGACCAGGAGCAGCCGGAGCTGGAGCAGCGCCAGCTGCAGGAGGCGGAGGAGCCGTACCCGGGAGATGACGGGCGCCCCAACCGCAAGGACGAATACATCGTCCGCCACGGTGAGCTGGTCAAGGTCTCCCGCAAGCTGGTCAGCACCGACATCATCGAGGGCACCAAGACGTACGACGTGAACTTCGATGTGGTGCTGGGCTGCGCCGCGCGGATTGTGCGGGTCGAGGTGGACGACACCGCCGATGACCCCGACCAGACGTCCAGCGGCGAGGAGGAGGCGATCCCGGCCCAGACCCCGACCAGCGCCTACGTGCTGGAGCTGATCCATCCCAAGGAGCTGGACCGTCCCCGGATGATGCGGGTGGACTTGCCAGACTTTGATAGCGGGCGATGGCTGCACGATCTGCCGTGGACGAACGTGACGTACAAGGGCTCCAAGGCGGCCGTCGCAATGATCGCCAGTGCGATTCGTGCGGTCAGTCCCGATAGCCGCCGTGTGCCGGTGTACGGCGCGTCCGGGTGGCGCCAGGACGATGACGGGCGGTGGATGTTCGTCCACGCGGGTGGCGGCATCGACTTCGAGGGGCACCGTCTGCTGCGGACGGCGTTCCCCGGTCGCCTGCGCCTAGTCTCCTTGCCCCCGCCGGCGACCAATCCCGCCGTGATCCGCGGTGCGGCGTTGAAGTCGTTGGGCCTGGTGGACACGCTGCCGACGCATGCCATCGTGCCGCTGTTGGGCCTGGCCCACCGGGCGCCCTTCGGGCACTGCCCGTCGTCCATCTGCATGTACGGGCTGCCGGGCTCGGTCAAGACCGGCATCGCGACGATCGCCACCCGGCATTTCGCGCCCGAGCTGGACCGCAATACCGCCATGCTCTCCATCTCCGGCACTGGGTCCACCCAGGCCGGGATGACGGAGGCGACGTACCTGATGAAGGACGTCCTGGTTCTCGCGGACGACTCCGCTCCGGACCGCTCGGTGCGCGAGGCCGCCACCCGCACCTCCCAGACGGCCCGCACCCAAAGTGCTGCCGAGGGCAAGTTGAAGATGGACTCTCCCAAGCCGGGAATGCGGCGGAAGCTGGCGGCCCAGCGCGGCCCGCGCGGCTCGTTCATCCAGACCAGCGAGGTGCTGGCGTCCGCGGACTCCGGGCAGCAGCGCATGCTCACGATCGAGATGATCCGCGAGGAGATCAACCTCGACCAGGTCATCGCCGCCTCAAAGCCCGAAGTCGCCGAGAGCTGCTCCCTGTTGACGGCCTCGTACATCCGCTGGGTCGCCGAGCGCTACCCGGTGTTCGCGAAAGAGATCAAGCGACTCGACCAGCACTACGCGGACGTGTTCCGCCCTTCCTGCGGGGACCGGCCCGCCGAGCACATCGGGCGGTTCGCCGCAGGTTGGCACATGCTGCTGCGCTTTCTGCAGGAGTGCGGCGCCCTGAGCGCGGAGGAAGCCGCCGCGTGGTGGTCGAAGGCCTGGACGGGCCTGCTGGAGGCGGTCGACCGCGAGCGGGAGCTGCTGGCCGACCACACCAATGCGCAGCGGGTCCTCAAGTACTTCATGTCCGCAATCAACTCCAAGCGGGCGCACCTGGTGGGACCGGACGGAGCCTGCCCGGCGGATCGCGACATGGCGCTGCGCTGGGGGTGGTCGCCCTCCGACAACATCATCGGCCCCGACAGTGATGGCCTTCCCGTCCTCAAGTCGCACGGCACTCAACTGGGCGTGGTCACCATGGTCACCCCGGAGGACGGTGGAGCTCCCGAGGAGCGGTTGTGGCTGGACCACGTGCCGACCACCCGCGCCGCCATCCAGGAGGCGAAGGCTATGGACGTGCCGTTCAACGTCGAGCCGAGCCAGCTCACCTCCGACCTACGCCTGAAAAACCTAATCCGCACGGAGGTGGAAACCCTCAAAAGCGGACGGGAGCGGAAGGTCAATCCGCGGCAGCCCATGCCGGGCGGCCGACGGCGTGTCTGGGACCTGGCTGCTACTGCGGTCCAGGACAGCGACGGCTCCTTCGGCACGGGACTGAACCACCCGGACGTGCCGCCCGCTCCTAACCCGGACCCGTTTGTCCCGGACCCGCCGGCTTCACCGTCGCCCCTGGCCGCAGCGTCCATCCCTGCACCGTCACCGACCCTGGACATCCCGGACGACGCCGAGCGCGCCGAGGAGGACCCGTTGACTCAGCTGGACTTGTTCGCCGAGGACGAAGAACCGCAGGCCGACGCCCCGGCGCCTTCACCCGGCGCACCGCAGGTGCCGCAGGTGCCGCAGGACGTGGCCGAGGAGGTCCAGGAAGCCAGCCCCGCCCAGGCCGCGACCACCGACACTCAGGAGGCTCCCGCCGTTGCGTCGCAGCCGGCCCCGGCGCAGCGGGCAACGTTCACCCGGCAGCGCGCAACCTCGCCCGCCGATCCCTGGCGCGCTGCTGTGGCGGTAGCCGACGTCGACGGACTGCACCTGCCGGACGGCACAGTCGTTCCGCTGCCCGCCGGCGTCGACCAGCTGCACGCCGGACACTTCGCGGATGCCGCCCATGAGCTGGGACTGGGACACGGCGGCGGCAAGCGCGGCACCGGGCCGTCCGCCAAGTGGCGCCCGGACACGGGCATGGTCTACATCACCGACGCGCTGGCCGCCGCGCTGGGTCTGCCCGAGCTGGACGGCCAGAAGGCCACCGCCGCAGTCACCCACGAGACGGAAGACGAGGACGACGACGAGATCTCGTTCGATGCGGAGGTCGAGGAGGACACCTCGTTCGTAGACAGTCGCAAGGAACTCGATCAGTACGTCGACCACCCCTTCCTGCAGCGCGCACGTGACGCGGGGTGGATCGTGGCGCAGTGGGGGCAGCCGACCCGGATCTACCGCGAGGGGGAGGACGGCAACATCAGCCTGGTCCTCGAAGTCGTGCCGTGGGCCCGGATGCGCGGCGACCGCTTCCTGCTCGACCACCCGGCGCCGGTCCTGCTGGCCTCACGCCTCCAGCAGATCGCCGACACGGTCGGCATCACCTACCGGCGCGGCCCCGGGGCCACCGGGCACGACCTGCTGCGCGCGGTCCGGCCGCAGAAGGGCGGTCGCGCTGAGCCGCTGGCCCCGGCGCAGATGCCGGCGTTCATCCTGCGCCAGCCCAAGCTGTACAGCGGGCAGGCCTGGCACCGGCGCCTGACCCCGTTCGAGCGTGAGCGGGCCTACCTGCTGACGTACGACACCAACGGGTCGTTCCTGTCGGTGTGCGGGTCGCTGCGGGTCGGACGCGGCAAGGTCGAGCACCGGGACCGCCCGAAGTTCGATCCGACGCTGCCGGGCTACTGGAAGGTGAAGCTGCCCGAGTGGGGGTACCCGGGCACCTTCGACCTGTTCGGCCCCCGGCACCCCGATGAGGCGCGCTACTACGCCACGCCCACGCTCGCCTACGCCGCCAAGGAGTTGGACATCGCCTTCCAGGTGGAGGAGGCGGAGGTGTGGACCGACTCCTACCGGATGCTGGAGCCCTGGTACAACCAGTTGCGCGAGGCCCGCAAGAGCCTGCCCAGCGACGTCGACCCCACGGTGAAGGCCACGGTCAAGGCGATCTACACGCACGGGATCGGCATGTTCGCCTCGTCCAAGCTGGCAGGCAATCCGCAGCGGGGGATCGAGCCCGCCGACACCTTCCGCCCGGACGTCAACCACCACATCCAGGCAGCCCAGCAGGTCAACATGACCCGCAGTATCCTGCGCATCGGTAAGGCCACCGGGCTGTGGCCGGTCGGGGGACTGACCGACTCGCTGTTCTACGCCGTCGACGACCCGAACTTCCTCACCGCCGTCCCCGGGCTCAAGCTCGGTCCGGACCTGGGCAGCTACCGGCCCAACGGCGGCGCCTTCATGGCCGACGTCCTGGAACACCTCAAGACGCCCGTGAACAAGATCTTCGAGAAGTCGCTGTTCCACTCGCCGGACGAGTGGAACGCGCTGCACGGCTTCGTTGAGGAGGGGACGGCGTGAAGAACCCCACCCTGCTGCTGTGGCAGGCCATTACCGGCAAGAGCGCCCCGCGCAGCGTGACTGAGCTGGTGGACGCAGCCGGTGGCACCGAAAAGGCCGCCCGGCTGGCCGGAGTCTCCCCCGGCACCGTGCGCGGGTGGCGCCGCCAGGAGGTCGCCGCCAAGGAAGCCGCGCAGGCAGCGGGAGCCGACGTCCGGTCAGCGGCGGCAGCGCTGGGCGGCACTGCCGCCGCGGCTGCCGCAGCCGGCGTCAGCGAACGCACCGTACGGCGTTGGGCGCAGCAGGAGCGCGACGGACGGGCACCGGGACGGCGCCAGCAGGCGCATATCGACCGGCTGCGCGCGGCGGCCGTCAAGGCGCACGAGGTCCAGGCGAAGGCGCAGGCGGCGCACAAGGCGCCCAATCCACGCAAGAGCAAGCTGCTCAATGGGGTGCTCAACAGTGCGGAGGCCCGGAAGCGGGCAGTTTCTCCGCGCCGTGCGCAGCGGATCGCGACCGGCGGAGCGCGGGTGCAGATGAAGGCCTACGTCACCGTGATCAGTACCGATCAGATGGAGGACAACCGCTACCGCGACCAGATCGACGTCGAGTTCCGGGGCGAGGTGCTGCGCGAGCCGATGCAGGCGTGGCTCAACGGGGAGAGCGGAAAGGACGTCATGGGCAAACTCGGAAACAGCTTCACCGACCACTACCTGCATGCTGAGGCCGGGGCCCGTGCGGCGGGCGCGGCGTGGCGGTTCGACAACGTACGACAGATGACGATCAGCGACCCGACGCCCGGGGCCCCGATGACGTTCGGCTACCGGTCGGACTGATCGACCTGCGCGCACCGCCCTGTGGCCGCTCTCCATCCCGGAGGGTGGCCACAGGGCTGCTCGGGGCATGAAAACGGCCGACGCCCTCAGTCCGCCGAAGCGGGTGGCACGGGCGCCGGCCAACCAGACACGAACCCCGAGGGGACCGACGTCTACCGCCAGTGTATCGGCCCGCTGGACGGTAGCGGGCACTGCGGCCAAGCGCGATGCGGCGCGCCCCGTAGCGGGTATGACTCAACTCCGATACTGTTTCCTGGTTGGTGGCAGTGGCAGCCCCTGACAACCAGACGCACACGATCGAAGGAGACGTCATGCACCACCGCATCCACCGCAAAGCCCTGCACTCCCTGCGAGCGGGCGCTACCGCCCGCAGCACGGCGGCGCGCCGTACCGTCCTCCGCCTGACGCGCCCCTGCCCCTCCTGCGGCGCCCAGCGTCGCGAACCCTGCATCCCGAACCTGTGCCTTTCTGACACCCAGTAGGACCGGATGCCGGGCGGCGCCACGGCGCCGCCCGGCCTGATCCCCGCACGAAGGAAGCCCGATGATCCGTACCGGCCGTGATACCGACGTCCGCACCCTGGCGGACCTCGCCCGCGCCCACGGCGTGACGCTCGGTACGCTGAAAAACCGCAAGCCCTACCGGGCCGCCGGCTACCCCGCGCCGATCTCCTCCCCGTCCGCCAGGGTGCTGCTGTTCGACGGCGAACAGGTCGACGCCTACCTCGCCGGCCGACCCGTACCCGAACTCCCCGTCCAGGACGACCCCGCCGACCTGCTCGACCGGCACGAGGCCGGCGCGATCCTGGCCAAGCCCGTGACCGCCTCCTCCTGGGACGTCTACAAACGCGACCAGGCGCTGGCCGACCACGTCCGCGACGTCGGGGGGGTGGAGCACTGGCCGCGCCATGCCGTCGTGGCGTGGGACGCCGCCCGTCCGGGCGCCGAGGGGAATCGTCACCGTGGCGGACGTCCGGCCGGCACCGGCGACCTGGTCCCGCGCGAGGACATCCAGCCGCGCATCGAGCAGCTGCTCGACGCCAACCCGACGCTCACCGCGGCCGAGGCCGGCGCGGCAGTTGGCGTCCACCCAGACACCGCCACCCGCGCCCTGGCCGCCGTCCGGGCCGCGCGCGTCGAGGAGCTGCTGACCGCCCATCCGGGACTGGACCTAAGCCAGGTGACGGCCCGCCTGGGCTATCCGGCGCGGGCGGCGCGTACAGCACTGGCCACGGCCGGAGCCCGGATCCGCGGCCGTGCCGCGATGCCCTACCTGGTATCCGTGGTCCAGGCCGCCCGGAGCGCCGGCGCGCCGGTCGACCAGGAGGACGACGAACCTGCGCTCACGGTACGGCCCGGCGGCGCGGCCGCGGCCGCCGTACCGCTGGAAGACGGCAGCGCGCTGGTCTGGGATGAGCGGTACGGCTGGCGCACCGCAGCCGATGCTGCGCAGCCGCATGCCGCGGCTGGCGACCCGCCCACCGGCCCCGGCATCCGCTATCTCGCACCGGGCACCACGCCCGACCCGGACGACGTCACAACGGCGCTGCTGGATCGTCGGCGGGGGAGCAAGCTCCCCAAGGCGCCGCGCTAGGTGATACGTCGGCGAGACTGACGTGCGTGACGACGACCAGCCGCCGGCCCTTGGGGACCGGACCGCAAAGCCAGACCGCGACCTCGTCCCATCAACGCGCCCTCAGCGCTGCTGAGCGGGCGCCGCATCTCGACCCCGCAACGCAGCGGCCCACACAGGAGGGATCCGCGCGCCGCGCGTTGGGCCAGGGCCAGGAGGAGCGCGCAACCGAGTAGCAACACCTGCGCCTATATGGGCTCCCGCTGGCCGGTGACGGGTCGGCGGGGCCTAGGTCTTTCCCGGGGCGCAGCAAGGCGTCAGGCGGGCGCACAAGCCCTCAGGGGGGCGGAGCGGCGCAGCCGCTGAAAGCCCGTGCCCTGACGGGCCCTCTGCCCCGGCGCAGCAAGGCCGACATGCGCAGCCCGGCGGCCAGTACCCCGAAAGAGCGACACCCGCCGTGGGGGCTGAGGTTCAACCACTCCCCGAGAAGCGGGAACGGTGGTGCTGCGCACCACCGAGGGAAGTGCAGACGCTGCGCGCCCGCACGCCGC
>NZ_JASISZ010000068.1:0-2935 GCF_030063355.1 Streptomyces sp. PH10-H1 | reverse complement strand
CCCGCTGCGCGGCCGACACCCGCAGGGACGGCCCGCGCGCTGCGCGCGCTCAGTGCCCCCCTCCAGGCCGTTCCTGGCCTACACCCTGTAGGCCAGCAAGCCACCCCAAAAACACGGCCCTGACCAGGTGTTTTCCTCAACGTGATTCCCGCTGGCCTACTGGCCTACAGGTGCCGAAAACATCTCGCATGAGAGCGCGTGTCGACGGCCACCAGTCCGACAACATCCACGTCATCGAGGGCGGCCCCGTCACCGACAGCGACCCGCAGGCCATCGTGGTTCACGTCCGGTGGCAGTACGTGGACTCTGAGGCGCCCGAAGTCGCCGCGACCATCTGCGTACCCGACCGCCACGGCCGCTACCCCATCGGCGGCTGTGAGTGGACCTGGTATGCCGCCCTCCCCAGCCAGGACGACTACCCCCTGACCGACTGACAGGGGCGCAGGCCTTTCCCGGGGCGCAGCAAGGCGTCAGGCGGGCGCACAAGCCCTCAGGGGGCGGAGCGGCGCAGCCGCTGAAAGCCCGTGCCCTGACGGGCCCTCTGCCCCGGCGCAGCAAGGCCGACATGCGCAGCCCGGCGGCCGGTGACGGTGCAGACCCTGGCGCGCGCCCTCCTCCGGAGGCTGGCCGCGTCGCCCCTACAGGGCGAAGAGCGATGCCCGGCGCTCCGCGCCGACACCCGCCGTGGGGGCTGAGGTTCAACCACTCCCCGAGAAGCGGGAACGGTGGTGCTGCGCACCACCGAGGGAAGTGCAGACGCTGCGCGCCCGCACGCCGCCCGCTGCGCGGCCGACACCCGCAGGGACGGCCCGCGCGCTGCGCGCGCTCAGTGCCCCCCTCCAGGCCGTTCCTGGCCTACACCCTGTAGGCCAGCAAGCCACCCCAAAAACACGGCCCTGACCAGGGGATATCGCGGCACGCTGTTGTGCTGGCCTACTGGCCTACAGGTGCCAAAAACATCTCGCATGAGAGCGCGTTTCGCTTGATCAAAGTGACTCAAGTCAGATACTGTTTCCTTGTTGGCAGGCAGTGGCAGCCCACCAACAACCAGACACCAAACCCAACCCCAAGGGGACAACCATGACCGCAGAGCACGAGTGGCACGCAATCGTCATCACCCCCACCGCGCACGTCCGTGCGATCAAGTGGGACACCACCTCCAGCACCCACCTGCCCGCGCTCTATGAGGCCATCGGGTGCCAGAACGTCGAGGCGGTTCCCCTCACCTCCACACTCACCGCGTGGTTCGACGGCGAGGGCATGTACACCCAAGAGGCCAGCCTCCCGGCCACGATGCTCGTAAGGGCATTCCGGCCCGTTCACCAGCTCTATCACGGCACAACCGTAATCACCGGCGGGACTGACCCGGTCGGCAACACATTGGGCTTGACCGAGGAACAGGGTAAAGCCGTTCTCGAAAAGTGGATGGACGCAATGGAACGCCTCCTCCAGATCTGAACACCCCGCCCCCGGGCAGTGGCAGCCCACACCAGACACCCCACATCACCCCTTGAAAGGGAATCCCATGTTCTTTTCCAACAGCACGCCCCAAGGTCACATGCTCGCGCTGGACGAGGACGGAACCACAATCGATTTCATCGGAAAGCCCGACGAAACAATGCGCGCCCGCATGGTCATTGAAAGCGTGGTAAAGGACTCGGTGGAATCTGTCGAACTCACTGCACAGATCACCGTTCACTTCGCGACCAACGGAATCTGCGCAACCGACCAGCCGAACCACCTCGCTAACGCATTGGCCGCCCTGCTCGGCGTCGAAATCAAAACGCGTGGAATCGTCTTCTTCACCGGCCCCAGCGCCGACGAATGGAATTCCGCACTCATGAGCAGCGCCACTCTGTGCGCCCTCTACGACCAAATCAGCCTGGTAGCCGAATCCCTCTGCGTCGAACTCTCCCATCAAGCCATCGCCTGACGAGTCCTCAGCCAAGGGGCCCCCGGCACCGCCGGGGGCCCCAGCCCCTACGCAACGGGAAAAGCGTCGATGCTCACTCAAACACGCCGCCTGCTGAATGCCCGAGATAACGGATGCGAAATCCGAGAAACGCGCACATACGCTCTAGCAACCTATGCGCCGCGCCATAAATTCGACAGTCGACCGTGGTTCGTTTACGAACCCGAACTCCAACAGGAATTCCGCCTTTCTGGCGCGGAATGCTTTGCCGCAAAAAACGGACTTGCGGAGTGGACAAAGAACCTCCGATGCCCAAAGTGCGGCGCCCCCGATGTGCGGACCACCGTCCGCCAATGGGCCTATTGCGTCGAATGCAAATGGGGCGACATGGAATTCAGCCTAGCCAATTACGGCGACGGCCCCCCAGACCACTAAGCAACCGACCCCCAGGCCGGCACTTCCGCCCCGTAGGAACAGCGCCATGCCCAGCACATCCGCCCTCCCCACCGACGGCACGAAGCGACACAACACACCCCCCACGACCCCCACCAGGCCCACCAAGGACTACGCGCCCGGCGGGTGGGTCGCATGGACCCACCCGACCACCGGCCGCCAGCTCACCGGCATCGTGTCCTCCGCCCAGATCCCCGGCGCCATCGGCAGCCCCTACACCAGCCGGTGCAGGACCCTGCTCCCCTCCGATGGCAGCGACCCGGTTGTCATGCAACTTGCGCACCGCGCCAAAATCTCAGACGGGCGCTGGAATGCCTGTTATGGAAACGGCCTCGTAAGCCAAATTCAACCGGCCGCAACACAACTCGAATTCCCCGGATTCTGAAACGGAAATCGAAGAAAGCAAATCGCCGGGCGATCCATTCGCCCGGCGATTTGATCCCGCACTCAATCCGCGAAGCGGATTGAAAAGAAAAAGCAGCCGCAACGAAATACAGGCGGCACGGGAAAGCAATTCCGCTTTAGCGGAATTCCGCTTTGCTATTCTGCGCCTCGGCGCAGAATAGACGC
>NZ_JASISZ010000067.1 GCF_030063355.1 Streptomyces sp. PH10-H1 | reverse complement strand
GTGGGGTTCGGCGGGGTGGGGTTCGGCGGGGCCGGGCGGGCGCGGATCGCGACTTCCAGGGCGCCGGCGGCCACCAGGACCAGGACCATCCAGGGGCCGACGAGTGCGACCGCCGCCGCGCCTGCTAGGAAGTAGCCGGTCCAGCGGGCCCGGGCGGCCCACTGGTCCCGGCCCGCTTCCAGCTCGCCGGGACCAGGGCGACCGCAGCCTGCACCGCGACGGCGGCCACGGCCGCGCCCGCTCCGGCGGCCGCCCCGCGCACCCACAGCGGCGGGTCGCCGGCGAGGAACAGGGCAGCCAGGGCGAGGATCAGCACGAGTCCGGGGACGATGAAGGACACTCCGCCGATCAGGGCTCCGGCCAGGCCGCGCAGTCGCCAGGCGGTGAAGATGGCCAGCTGGGTCGAGGCGGGGCCCGGCAGCAGATTGGTCGCCGCGATGCCGTCCTCGAACTCGGCCGCACTGATCCAGCCCCGGTGTTCCACGCACAGCTTCCGCAGCAGGGCGATATGCGTCGGCGGGCCCCCGAAGCCGACGCAGTCGATCCGGCCCCACTCCCGGGCGATCGTCCCCAGCCCCACCCGCTGAACCGCGGCCTCGTCTGCGCCGTCCACGGGTCCTCTTTCGCCTCTCCGGTCCGTCCTACCAGCGGCGCGACCCTATCCGGCGGGCGTGAACGGCGTGTGGCCGACCCGCACCTTTCCCATCGTGGGCTTCTGCGCGCTCAGTTACGGCGGGAGGTCGGGGCCTACGGGAATTGCGGGTACAGGGCTGTGACACCGCCGGAAAGGTTGGCCTGGATGTCGCGACTGATGTCGTCGATGACGATTTCATACGCGCTGTCGGCGAGGGCGTCGATCGCGGTGCGGGCGACATCGGAAGTGTCCTGCTTGGGCCCGTTGACGCTCTTGGCCATGTCGGTGTCCATGAACCCGACATGCAGACCGGCGACCCGGATGCCCTGGTCCGCCAACTGCAGACGCAGGGCGTTGGTCAGACCCCATTCGGCGGACTTGGCAGCCGAGTAGGCGCCGATGCCGGGCAGGCTGAACCAGGACAGGACGGAGAGGATGTTGAGGATCGCGCCACCACCGTTGCCGGTGATCGTGGGGGCGAAGGCCCGTGTCATCGAAAGTGTCCCGAAGAAGTGCGTCTCCATCTCGAGGCGGATCTTCTCCAGGTCCGCGGTGAGCAGATCCGCACCGGTGGACGAGCCGGCGTTGTTGATCAGCAGGGTGACATCACCGGCGGCCCGGGCGGCGGCGGCGACCGACGCCGGGTCGGTGATGTCCAGGGCGAGCGGGCGAGCACCGGGCAGATCGACCTGCTCAGGGTTGCGGGCGCCGGCGTAGACGTTCGCGCCACGAGCGAGCAGCTCCTTGGCCAAGGCACGTCCGAGGCCGCGATTGGCCCCGGTGACCAGCGCGGTGGTGTTGGCGATGTCCATGACGGGATCTCCTGTCCAAGGGCGCTGGAGCGCATCGGGCGTCCCATGCCATCTGACTTATGTTTATAGAAGCTAGATGGACCCTACGACCAGACTGGTGTTTAGGCAAGTCAGCCTTTAGGCTGGGAGTCATGGCTGACTTCCTGGAGGACCGAGACGATTGGTCGATGACCAACTGCTCGGTCGCGCGGGCGCTGGAGATCGTCGGCACGAGATCGGCGATGCTGATCCTGCGCGAGGCATTCCTCGGCACCCGCCGCTTCCATGACTTCGCGCGACGCGTCGGCATCGGTGAGCCCGTGGCGGCCGCGCGGCTCAAGGAGCTGACGGCGCAGGGCCTTCTGGAACGCGTGCCCTACCAGGAGCCAGGCCAGCGCACCCGCGACGAATACCGGCTGACCCGCAAAGGCGGCGAACTGCTGCCCGTGATCACCGCCCTTCGGCAGTGGGGCGATGACTGGGCAGCGGACTCCACCGGGCCCTCGGTACGCGCCACGCACCGCGAGTGCGGGTCACCCGTGCACGCCCGGCTGCGCTGCGACGCGGGTCATGACGTCGACCAGCGCGACATCGAGATCACCGCCGGCCCGGGCCTGATCGCTGTTTCGTAGCACCATCACCATCACCATCACCATCACCAGCACCGGTACGGCCGGGCCGCCGCGCCGGTCAGCCGGAGGCGTAGCGGGCCGCCAGGGTTCGGGAGGTCTCGGCGATGCGGGCGCGCAGGTCCGGGGGTCCGAGGACCTCGACGTCCGCGCCGAGGGCGAGGAACATTCCGTGGGCGGCCTCGAGTGACTCGATGGGGAGGACCGCGCGGAGCCACCCGTCCGGTTCGGGGGTCCCGGTGTCGGTCAGGGCCAGGGCGGCCGCTCCCGTGAAGCGGGGTGCGGCGTGCGGGGCGATCCGCACAAGCGCCTCGGCGCGGTACAGGCGGGCGTGGAAGTCCGCCTGGTAGCGCTGCCAGTACTCGGCCAGATCGAAGTCCTCGGGTGGCTGGAAGGTCTCGCTGCTCACGGTGAGATCGAGGATCTGGTCGACCCGGAAGGTACGCGGTCCCGGTCCGGCCGCCGCGATGACGTACCAGCGGCCCGCCTTGAGTACCAGGCCGTACGGTTCCAGGCGCCGGTCGACATCGGTCGGCGCCTTCCAGCGGCGGTACCGGATATCGAGTACCCGGCTGTTCCACACCGCGTCCGCGACCTGCGGCAGATGCGGGACCTCGGCGTCCTCGGAGTACCAGCCGGGCGCGTCGAGGTGGAAGCGGGACCGCATCCGGTCGGCCTGCTCGCGCAGTTCGGGCGGGAGTGCCGCGCGCAGCTTGAGTTGGGCGGCGGCCAGGACCGAACCGAGCCCGAGCTCGGCGGCGGGTCCCGGGATGCCGGAGAGGAAGAGTGCCTCCGCCTCGCCCGCGTTCAGCCCCGTCAGCCGGGTGCGATAGCCGGCGAGCAGCTGGTAGCCGCCCGCGTGCCCGGCGTCTCCGTACAGGGGAATGCCCGCCACGTGCAGCGACTGGACGTCGCGGTAGATGGTGCGAGCCGTCACGTCCAGCTCCTCGGCGAGCTGCGCGGCGGTCATCCGGCCCCGGGTCTGGAGCAGCAGAAGGATCGACAGAAGGCGGCTGGACTTCACTGACACAAGATGTCAGTGAACCGGTTCTACAGTCCAGTCATGGATTGCACGGCGAACCCGCCGACGGCCACGCCTACCGCACTTCCGCACCACTCCGTTCCCCCGGCACCAGCTCAGGAGACTGCTCATGGACAACTTCGACTTCCTCACCGGCACCTGGGACGTCGCCAACCGGTGGCTCACGGACTTCCTCGATGAGACGAGCCCGTGGGAGGAGTTCCCGGCCGTCAGCCACGCCTCCCGGCACTTCGACGGCGGGGCGAGTTTCGACGAGATCGACTTCGCGACGAAGGGCTTCAGCGGCCTCACCTTGCGCCTGTACGATCCCGAGCTCAAGCAGTGGTCCCTGTACTGGTCCAGCAAGCGCACCGGCACCCTGTTCCCGCCGGTCATCGGCCGGTTCGCCGACGGCCGGGGCGAGTTCTACGGCGACGACACCCATGCGGACAAGGAGGTCCGGGTGCGTTTCATCTGGTCGGACATCGCCGATGAGCGCGTGCGCTGGGAGCAGGCGTTCTCCCTCGACGGGGGAACGACCTGGGTGACCAACTGGATCATGGATTTCACCCGCCGCTGACCCTTTCGAGCCTCCGTTCCCGCTGATGAACCAAGCGTCCCGGCGCTATGAGTAGTCGATTTCCACGTACTCGATGGCGTTGAACTCGACCAGCAGTCCGTCCGCTCGGCGCCCCTTGTCCTTGAAGTAGATCTCCTGCAGTCCCTCGGCGACGATGTCCTTCATCTGGTCGTGCGGCGCGCCGGAGTCCTGGGCGGCGAAGAGGCGGGCGGCGTACTCGGGCGGGAGGTGCTGGGTGATCAGACGGATGCGGCCGTCGTCGGTGGTGCCGGGTGCGGCGGTGAATCCGAAGCGCGCCCTGGTCTCCACCGTGATGCCGGCCGTTGTGGCGGCCTTCTTCCGGGCCTGGTCCTTGACGCGGGGCTGCCACGTCTTACGGACCGCGGCAGCCAGCTTGGCGGCGTGATCGCCGGCCGCATGCTTGATCTGTTTGTCCCGGTAGCGCTCCACGGTGCGCTGGGACACGCCGATCACCTGGGCGACCCGGCGGGCCAGCTCGGCCTTGGAAGCGGGTTTCCCGCCGGTGGCCCTGATCTGCCTGCGGTCGGCGATCCGGGCCTGTTTCAGCAGGTGTTGGACCCTGCCGTAGGTCGTATGGGGGATCGGGCGGTGCACGGTCTCCTGCTCGGCCTTCTCCAGCGCGTCATCGAACAGTCCCACGGCCTTGTCCTACTCTCCGTCGTCGGCGGCGTCCACGCCTTTGATGTGCCGGGCCGGGTTGTGGCCCTCGTCGAGCATGTGGACGGCCCACATCAGCTCCTGGGTGCCCTCGTGCTTGACCATCCCGGGCGAGACCCCGAGGCGGAATGTGCCCGGCAGCGGCTTGCCGTCCTCGGTGTGCGGCAGGAAGTCCAGCGGCGTGGGGCCGTCGGAGAGGTAGACGGCGCAGTCGGAGAGGACCGCGATCGGGTAGAGGCCGGCGACCGACATCCTGAGCATCTTGCGGTGCATGTTGACACGGGCCGCGGAGATGACCGCGGCGCGGATGTCGGGGCGCCAGGTCGGGCGCTCCAGAGCCGGCCAGCTCTCGCCGGGACGGTACTTCGCGCCCTGCGGCCGCTCGCGGAGCTTGCCGATGCCGCCCTTGACCGTGGCCTTGATGGCCGAGAGCACTGCGGCCTGCCCGGGGTCGACGTCCTTGTGCTGTTCCATCGCGGCGAGGAAGTCCGCCCCGGCCAGGTCGGATGTGACACGGAGGTCGGCCATCGTCGCCTTGTACGCGTCGCTCAGCCGTGTATACCAAGGGTCGAGGTAAGTGCCGCTCTGCGGCCGTACATACGCCTCGATCGGATGGATCGTCAGCTGGAGACCGAGCAGGCCGATGAGCTCCTGGGCGTAGGCGACGGTCGGCGTCGCGTACCAGGCCGGACCCGTCGGCGTCATGCCGTGCGGGGTGAACGGGCTGGGCAGTCGCGGGTCCAGCTCGATGCCCGCGAGGTCGACCAGCCAGCTGCCCGGCGTCTTCTTGTCGAAGACGGGCCGCTTGACGTGGACCGCCTCACCCAGGCCGACGATCAGCCGGTTGGCGGCGGCGAGGAAGGCGGTGTTCACGTCGATACCGACGGCGAACCGCGTCTCGCACTCGTCATCCGTGAGCTCCTCCGGGTCCCGGATCCAGTCGTACGCCTCTTCATCGAGGACTTCGGCCGGGGTGCGCTGGTGGTTGCGCGGGTACAGCGCGGCGACCACCGGGTGCTCGTCCGGCGCCTCGGGCGGCGCCGGGTCGACCGCCCGGGTGAGCGAGCCGGGCACCGGCCCTGACACCCAGGTGTCGGTGGCCTCGTCTCGGACGGCGCGGGTCGGCGGGCGCAGCGCGGTCATGAGTTCCAGGCCGGCGACGGCGCTGGAGCCGCGCGGGGTGATGACTCGGGCCGCGTAGCTGCCCAGCACTTGGGCCAAGTCGGCCGGCGCGAGGGTCGAGGCGATGCCCCAGGTCCGCTGATCGAGCGCTCCCCAGGACGGGATCGACAGCTGAACGCAGTTGCGCTTGCCGCCTTCGGACGGACGGTAGATCCGTGCCCACGGTCCGAACCCGCGCTTCGTCAGCTGCCACTTCGCCTTGGTGATCTGCGCGATGACCTTGTGATCCGCCGGCAGCCGCCGCGTACGCCGGGTCTCCGGATCGTCCGGGAGCCCGGCCGGGAGGCCGAACCGTACGGCCGCCGACTCGGTCAGGACGATCAGCGGGTCGAGGTCCTTGCCGGAGCGGTGCAGCCGTGACGCGCCGAGACCCGACTGGGTCAGCGTCCAGTCGACCAGTGCCGGGAGTGATGTCGCCGGGCACTCCAGGATGAGGCCACCGACGCAGTACGCGGTGCCGTCGCCGTCCAGTACCGCGAGCGGACCGCTGGGGAAGTCCGGGTCCGAGACCGCGGCGGGCTTCGCCGTACGAACTGGGGCCGGCTGCTTCACCGGGTTGCGCCAGGCCTGCGTCGGGGTCGGTGCCCGCGGCGGTACTGACGTCGGCGCCGGCCTGGCGCTCGTGGCGGGAGCAGCCACCGGCGCAGCCGCCGGAGCGGGGGCGGGCGGGACCGGCGGCAGGGGCGCAGAGGGGGCCATGACCGGTTCGGGTGCGGCGGCGTTGACCGGGTACAGCTCGGCCAGTTTGTCCAGGAGACGGGCGTAGGCCTCGCGCTGCGGAGGCCGCGGCTCGGTCTTCCCCTTCTCCCACGACACGACCGTCGCCCGCCGGATCCGCAGGGCGTCGGCGAGCTCGTCCTGCGTCAGGCCGTGGGCCTTGCGCAGCCGCTCCCGCTCAGCGGGCGAGGGCAGAACGGACCGCTTGGCGATCAGGGCGTCCACCGCGTCGAACAGCTCGGACATGCAACACCTCCGAGCCCGATCATACATTGGAACCGACTTTTCGCGGACATTTGACGTTCATTTAGCTGATGTGTCGGCAGAGGAGGTTCGGTCCACGATGAGGTCCCCGGCCGGAGCCCGGCCGGGGATCTCGGTTCCGCCGGCCGGCCTTGGCGGAGGCCGGGCGGCCGGGCCGACTACTTGGGTGCCACGTTCCAGGCCAGGTCGGGAATGTAGCTGGGCGCCGCGGTGAGGCCCGTCAGCTTCTTGCTGTTGAACGCGTACAGCCCGTCCATGCGCAGTACCGAGACGAACCACGCCTGGTCGACGACATAACGCATGACGTCCTGGTACAGCACCGGCTGTTCGGCCGGCGCGGCGGCGGCCGCCGCGGCGAGCTTGCCGGTGATTTTGGGGTCGGAGGAGGCGAACGGGTTGAAGGCGGTGGCGTGCGGCAGCATCCAGTCCAGCGATAGTGCGTAACTGGTCGCGCCGCCGTAACCGAAGCCCAGGAGCGGGTACTTCTGGGAGGTGGCGCTCGCGAGCCACTGGCCGACGCTGGTGTCGGTGGTGACATCGGCGGTGACGCCGATCTGCTTCCACTGCTGGACGACGGCCTGAGTGACGAGGTCGATGCCGAAGAAGCCCTGGGTCTCCATCGTCAAGGAGAAGCCGTTGGGGTATCCGGCCTCGGTCAGGAGCTGCTTCGCCTTGGCCGGGTCGTAGGGGTAGTGGTTGTCGTAGTCGGCCGCGAAGCCGTCCAGGCCCGGAAGGGAGATCTGGTCGGTGGAGTGGCCGTGGCCCTGGACGATGGCCTTGGTGATGGCGTCCCGGTCGACGGCGTAGTTGAGGGCCTGCCGCACCCGCAGGTCCTTCAGGGGTTTGGCCAGGGTGCCATTGCGGTCGACGAGGTTGACGCCCAGGAACACATTCGGCGCTCCGACGACCTGGAGACCTCCCGAATCGGCGGTGTCCACCTGGTTGGCGGTGATGGCCATGGCGTCGGCCTGGCCTGCCTTGACCGCCTGGAGTCCGGAGTTCGGGTTGCCGACGACCTTGATGACCACCTTCTTCCAGTGGATCTTCTTCTTGTCCCAGTAGTGGGGGTTGGGCGTATACGTGTAGTGGTCGCCGGAGACGGTGTGCGCGGTGTCCAGGACGTACGGGCCCGCGCCGAAGGACTGCGTGCCCATCTTGGTGGGACTGGCCAGGCCCTGGGGGCTGATCACCGAGCCGACCATCAGTATCTGGGTCATGAGCTGCGGCAGGTTGGGGTGCGGGCTGGAGCAGTGGATCCGTACGGTGAGAGGACCGGTCGCGGTGACCGAATCGATCGCTGACGTCCAGGAGACGTTGAGACCGTTCTTCCGGCTGTAGTTCAGCGAGGCCGCCACCGCCTTGGCGTCCAGGGGGGTGCCGTCGGCGAACTGCAGCCCGCTGCGCAGGGTGAACTCGAATGCGGTGTTGCCGGTGCCGACATAGCCCCACTTCGTGGCGAGCCCGGCGCCGGTCCGGCCGTTCTCCCCCTGTCTGAGAACGGTGTCGTAGGTGAGATTGACGAACCAGTTGTCGGAGCCGACGTTGGCCTTGGCCGGGTCCAGGCTCGCCGGGGCACCGGGGGCGACGACGGTGAGGGTATCGCCCTGGCCGCCGCCTCCTGCGCCGGAGTTGGATCCGGATCCGCTGCACGCGGTGGCGGAAACGGCGAGCACGGCCAGCGTCGCCAGCCCACTGGTCATTCGCTTTCTGAACATGTCGCTTCCTTAACTCTCGAAACTCTCGAAACAGCCGAAACTGACGAAACGGTGGGAGTGGTCGGAACTGTCGCGCCCTCGGCCGCGGCCAGTTCCGCGGCGCGGTGACAGGCGGCCGAGCGGGCGGCCGCGGAGCCGCTCCCGCCGCCCCCTGGAACGGGCCGCAGCAGCGGCCGTTCGCTGTGGCATTTGTCGATGGCGTACGGACAGCGGTGCGCGAAGACGCAGCCGCCGACAGCGGGCGCACCGGTGGAATCGGCGGTCCCCCGCGCTGCCGTGCGGGCGCGCTGGACGCGCGGGTCGGGTTCGGGAACGGCCTCGAGCAGCGCCCGGGTATAGGGGTGGACGGGGTCGGCGTACACGGTCTGCGACGGCCCTGACTCCATGACCTGGCCGCGGTAGAGGACGACGATGCGGTGCGAAAGATGTCGCACCACGGGCAGGTCATGGGCGATGAACAGATAGCTGAGGGACAGGTCGCTCTGCAGCTCAGCCAGCAGATTCATCACCTGGGCCTGGATGGACAGGTCAAGGGCGCTGACCGGCTCGTCGCAGATGACCAGGCTCGGCTCCAGCATGAGAGCGCGGGCGATGGCGATCCGCTGGCGCTGTCCGCCGGAGAACTGGCCGGGGTAGCGGGCGGCGGTGTCGGGGGGCATGCCGACCCGCTCCAGCATCTGGGTGATGCGCGCGCCGGTGTGCCGTTGATCGTGCTTGCGGTGGACCAGCAGCGGTTCCGCGAGGGTCTGTCCGATGGTGCGGGCCGGGTTGAGGGAGGAGTACGGGTCCTGGAAGACCACCTGCAGCCGGGCGCTGAGCCCTCGGCGGACGCGGGGCCGGGCCCGGGTGATGTCGGCGCCCTCGAAGTGGACCTGGCCCGAATGGACGGCGTTGAGGCCGAGCACGGCGCGGCCGATGGTGGACTTGCCGGATCCGGACTCGCCGACCAGCCCGACGGTCTCCCCCGCCGCGATGCTCAGGGACACGCCGTCGACCGCGCGCAGCGGCGGGGTGCGGCGGCCCTGACGGAACTCGACCGTCAGATCCCGTATGTCGAGGACGAGCGGCTGGGTCATGACCGGGTGCCTTCCACGAGGAGCTGCTGGGAATGGATGCACCGGGTGAGCCGGTCGGGCGCCGGCTCCGTGAGCACCACGGGCTGGTCCGTGCACGCGTCGGTGGCCAGGGTGCAGCGGGCGGCGAAGCGGCAGCCGTGCGGCCAGTCCCTGGGGGCCGGCACGGTACCGGGAATGGTCGGCAAGGGCCCGCCGTCGCCCGCCAGATGGGGGTTGGCGGCCAGGAGTACTGCGGTGTACGGGTGCAGGGGCCGGATGAACATCTCCTCGACCTCGGCCTGTTCCACGATCTGCCCGGCATACATCACCACCGACCGGTGACACAGGTCGGCGACCACGCCCCAGTCGTGGGTGACGATGAGTACGGCCATCCCGGTCTCGGCCTGGAGTGTGCGCAGCAGCGTGAGGATCTCGGCCTGGACGGTGACGTCAAGTGCTGTGGTGGGTTCGTCGGCGATGAGCAGCTTGGGGCCGCCCGCCAGCGCCAGCGCGATCGCCACCCGTTGTGCCATTCCGCCCGAGAGCTGGTGCGGGTAGCGCCTGGCGACCGTGGCCGGATCGGGGATGTTCACCATCTGCAGGAGGTCGGCCACCCGGCTGCGTGCCTCGCGCCGGTCGCAGCGCCGGTGGCGCCGGACGGCTTCGGCGAGCTGGTGTCCCACGGCGAACGTGGGGTCGAGGGCGACCATGGGTTCCTGGGAGACATAGGCGATGCCCGATCCGCGCACGTGGGCAAGGGCGAGGGCGGCGGACGGGCCGGCCAGGTCGACGCCGTCGAAGAGCACCTGGCCGGCGGTGATCCTCCCGCCGCCGGGTATCAGACCGAGAATGCCGAGTGAGGTCACCGACTTGCCACAGCCGGACTCGCCGATCACGCCGAGCG
Source organism: Streptomyces sp. PH10-H1 (assembly GCF_030063355.1). GTDB lineage: Bacteria > Actinomycetota > Actinomycetes > Streptomycetales > Streptomycetaceae > Actinacidiphila. The sequence goes on along the minus strand of NZ_JASISZ010000067.1, from coordinate 35,561 downwards.
TTTCGCCGGCGTGGACGTCGAAGCTCACGCCCTGGACGACGAGGGTTCCGCCGATCTCGATCGACAGGTTGCGCACCGACAGCAGTGCGCCGGGATCCGCGGCGGTGGTTTCCCACGACGGGACGGCCGTATCAGTCGTATCGGGCCTATCAGCCAAGGCCGTTGGAGCGATCGGAGCCGTTGGAGCCGTTGGAGCCGCTGAGGCCCGTAGCAGTGCGGCAGCGGGCGCCGCCAGCTTGGAGACCGACCAGCCCTCGACGGACGCGTCGCGGATCGCATCGCCCAGCAGTCCCAGGGCCATCACGGTGAGGACCAGCGGAACCCCGGCCGGGACGAGCATCCACGGTGCGCGGTCGATGGCCTGCGAGGCATCGGCCACCAGTCCGCCCCAGGACGGGTTGGGCGGCTGTGCCCCCAGGCCCAGGAAGCCCAGACCGGACTGGATGATGACCACGACCGCGGCGAACAGCGCCGCCTGGACGATGACCATGCTGGTCATGCGCGGCAGTACGTGGCGCCGCAGGATCCGGCCGGGCGTCAGACCGGCGACCCGGGCCGCCGCGACATACAACTCCTCGCGAATGCCGAGGGTTTGGGAGCGCAGCACCCGGATCATGCCGGGGCTCCCGAGTACGCCGAAGGTGATCATCGCGGCGTGCAGGTTGCCGGGGAACACGGAGAGCACGACCAGCACGATGATGATGCCGGGCAGGGCGAACAGCAGGTCGGCGGTACGGGTGATCAGCCAGTCCACCCAGCCGCCCAGGAATCCTGACGCCAGGCCCAGGGTGACCCCGATGAGGAGGAAGACCACCAGCGCCTCCCCGGTGGCCAGGAGCGTCGAACGGCCGCCGAACAACAGCCGGCTCAGCAGATCGCGGCCCAGGTTGTCGGTGCCGAGCAGATGATCCGCCGAGGGGCCGCCCAGGACATGGGCGAGGTCCTGGTCCAACGGCCCGTGCGGGCAGATGAGTGCCGCGCCTGCGGTGGCCGCGATCAGCAGCACGAGCCATCCGATGGAGACCGCGCCCGCCGGTCGGCGCAGAATCCTGCGCACCAGACCGGGTGGATGTGCGGCCTTTCCGGCCGCCGCTGTCGTCAGCTGTTTCATGAGGCACGCACCCTCGGGTCGAGTCGGCCGTAGGCGAGGTCCACCAGCAGGTTGACGAGCACCACCAGCACGGTGATGTACAGGACGGCGCCCTGGATGACGGGGATGTCGTGCTGGACGGTCGCCTGCTGCGTCAGGCTGCCGAGCCCGGGCATCGCGAACACCGTCTCGACGAACACCGCGGCGGCGAGCAGACTGACCAGCACCACACCCATCACGGTCACCACCGGCAGGGCCGCATTGCGCAGCACGTGCCGGTAGAGGATCGAACGCTTCGAGAAGCCGTTGGCCTGCATCACCCGGATGAAGTCGCGTCCGGAGGTGTCCAGCACGGAGTCACGGGTCTGCTTGGCGATGATCGCCACCGCGCTCAGTGACAGGGACAGCACCGGCAGGACCAGCGACCGCCCCCACTGGACCGGATCATCGGCGAACGGCACATAGCCGGTGACCGGAAACCAGTGCAGTCGCACGGATCCGATCGCGATCAGGACGAGTGCGAACCAGAACGCCGGTACCGCCAGGCCGAACAGGGAGAGCCCGTCCACGGCCTTGACCAGGAATCCCCCGCGTCGCGCGCTGAGGAGGCCCAGTGACACGCCCAGGATCCCCGACACGAAGGTGCCCGAAATGATCAGGGAGAGGGATACGGGCAGCCGGCTGTTGAGCACCGAGGTCACGGACTCCCCGCTGAAGAGGGAGGATCCGAGGTCGCCGTGGAAGACGTGCACCAGCCAGTGCCAGTACTGCACCGGCAAGGATTCATCCAGGCCCAACTGACCGCGCACCGCCTGGTATTGCTCGGCCGTGGCGTGCTGGCCCACGATCGTGCGGGCCGGGTCGCCGGGGACCAGGGACACCAGCACGAAGGTCAGGGCGGAGACCAGGAACAGCAGCGGAGTCGACGACAGCAGTCGCCTGACCGCCAGCCAGAGTATTGCCATGCTCACCTCATAGGGAGTCGTGCAACATGTCGGTCAATCAGGGATTTCGAGCCCTGCGGGGGCGGCGTCGCACCGGAGCGGTCTTGCGACGGGCATGTGCATCGCGCCGGCGGACAAGCGGGATCGCGGTGGCGCTGCGCAGCGCATGCGCATCGCATCGTGCGGAACCTGGCGCGTCAGAGAATCTGCGGGCTCATGGGCGGATTACGCCAAGCCCTTCCGGTCGGCCATCGCTTCGGGTTCATGTGATGGCCCGACACCGGCGCCGAACGGCGCGGTTCCGTGACGAGAACGGGTGGCCCGGAGGCTCGACCCTTCAAGAGATTATCGCGCCAAAATAACTGTCGCTAGACACTCTCTATAAACTTTGGGTAACCACCGCCTCCCTCATCGCGCACCGCACACCCCGTGCCGGAGTACGCGCATCGACAAGAGACTGCTTACACGTGTTACAGGCGCCCGTCCAGGGGGGTCACATGAAACTGCACCCTCATGGGCATCCAAGAGTTACAGGTGTAATGGAAGGGATGACGGAGCGGTCTCCGGTCGTCGACGGGGGCCTGTCCGTCAGACCCGCGGAGTCACTTCGGCGAGACCGGTGACTTTCTGTACATGACGCAGGCTCGGCTCGGCGAGTACGAGATGCAGCTGCTGGAACACCTGGCGCGCGGCGACCGCGTTCCAGTCCGCGGGGAGCAGTTCGGTGGGGAGCCCGGGATCGAGGTACGGAAGGCGGCGCCACTGCGTGAGCATCGGCACGTAGTGACGGAACGCTTCAGTGGTGTCGAGGTCGCTCTGCCGGGTCAGCCGCTCGGCGACCGGCGCGTAGGTGTCGGTGAACGCCGCGTACTGCGTCTGGATCGCCGGAAAGTCCCACCAGCTGCTGACGGTGGTACGCAGGTCGCTGAACGCGGCGTAGTCGGCGGCGAACAGGTGCACATAGTCGTCCAGCCCGAGGCGGACGAGCGTACGGCGGGTGTCGTCGAGCAGCCGGCCGGGCGCCAGCCAGACGCCGGAGGCGATGTTCCCGAAGCCCAGCCACGTCAGACGGGTGCGCAGCTGGTACCGCTGGGAGCGTTCGGACTCCGGTACGGAGAAGACGGCCATCACCCAGCCGTCACTCAGGTCCGCGGGCTCCAGGCTGCCGAAGATACGTCGGTCGCCCTCGTCGAAGACGCGGTGAACGGCGGGGCTGACCCGGTAGCCGGTGGCACCCTGCCGCTCGGGTTCGAGAACGCCGCGCTTCTTCAGCCGGGAGATCGCCGAGCGCACCGCGGGGCTGTCGACGTCCAGTTCGGACATCAGGGTGATCAGGTCGGCGATGGAGATCCATCCACCGAGACGGCGCAGGAATGCTCCGTAGACGGTGTTGATCACAGAGCTGGGCCGGGTGGGGCTGTCCGACATGATCGCCTTCCGTTGTGTGCGGCGGCAATCCTATCGAGCCGGGCGCCCGCGGCCCGGCTGGGGATCGGGACGGGAGGGGGCGCGTGCGGCGTCATGACCCGGACGGCCCCGGGGTGGTCACCTCGCGGTCGCCGCCTGCTGGACCAGGGGCGCGTCGGCGTACGCGCCGGACAGCAGATGACCGGCTCCCGGGGCCACGGCCGGGAGGTCGAGAGCACGCAGCATCTGGTGGGCGGTGCAGACCGCGGCGGACACGACGGGCTTGCCCAGGAGCTGTTCGGCCTCCTCGATGGCGCCCAGGGAGGGCATCTGCACACAGGCGGAGAGCACGACGGCGTCGGCCTCCTCGTAGTCCAGGGCGCGGGCGATGTCCGGCAGCAGGCCCGGGTCGTGCGCGGCGACATCGAGGTTGTTGGGGATTTCCAGCGCCTCGTAGTCGAGCACCTCGAAGCCCTCGTGGGTGAGGTACTCCACCACGGTCCGGGTGAGCGGGCGCATGTACGGAGCGACCAGGGCGATCTTCTTGGAGCCGAGGGTGTGCAGTCCGTTGACCAGGGCCCCGGCACTGGTGACGACGGGCGCGGAGGCCCCGTTCTCCGCGGTGCGGGTGTGCAGACGCTCCTCGGACGTGCGGTGATAGCCCAGGCCCATGCTCATGATGGCCACCAGACAGGCGTACCCGAGCACGTCCACATGGGCGTCGGACAGCTCCACGGCGCACCGGTCGGAGTCGGCGTCCATGGCCCGGAGCTGTTCGGGCGTGACGTGGGTCATGCGCATCCTGCTGGAGTGGAAGGTGAAGCGTTCGGGCGCGACGGTCTCCCGTGCGCGCAGGATGGCCGGCACTTCGGTCTCCATGGTGACGTTCGAGCTCGGCACGATCTGGCCGATCCGGTAGGTGCGGTGGGACACGGGAGGGCACTCCTCTGCTGGACGGTGATGCGGGCGGTGGTGATCGGTCAGCGGGCGTCGACCACCGGGTTGGCCAGGGTGCCGATGCCCTCGATCGTGGCCTCGACCAGGTCTCCGGGCTGGAGGAACTCCGGGGGGACCATACCGGCGCCGACACCCGAGGGGGAGCCGGTGGCGATGACGTCGCCGGGCTCCAGGGTCATGCCCGAAGTGATGTCGGCGATGAGCCGGGCGATCGGGAAGAGCATGTGCCGGGTGTTCGACTTCTGCTTGATCACGCCGTTGACCCGGAGCGACAGATCCAGTGCCATCGGGTCGCGCACATCGCCCGCGGTGACCACTGCCGGGCCGAACGGGGCGTAGGAGTCCTGCCCCTTGGAGAAGAACCACTGGCCGGAGCGGCGCTGATCGCGGGCGCTGATGTCGTTGATGATGCTGTAGCCGAAGATGTGGTCCCAGGCGTCCTCCTCCGGAACCCGGAAGGCGGTACGGCCGATCACGACAGCCAGTTCGCACTCCCAGTCCAGCTGTGTCGTCAGGTTCGCGTTGTGCAGGATCGGCTGCCCGGGGCCGGTGACCGCGGTGGCGGGCTTGCCGAACAGAACCGGACGGCTGGGGAGTTCCTTGTCGGTGTCCAGGCTGCGGCTGGACTCCGCGACATGTTCGACGTAGTTCAGACCGACACCGACGACCTTGCCGGGGCGCAGCGGTGCGCGGAGCGAGATATCGCCGATCCGGTGGACGGCTTCGGCCGGCCAGGTGGCGGCGTCGCCGGCCAGCAGGCGCCGCACGGTGTCGTGGGCGGCGGCACCGGCCTGGATGAACGTCAGCAGGTCCGGGGGCAGTCGGACGTTCGCGTGGCCGGCCAGAACGGCGAGATCGACCACCCGGTCGTCGTCGACCTGGGCGCCCAGCCGGTTGGTCGAGTCGTCCAGGGTGAAGGTGATCAGTCGCATCGGGTGCTCCTTGCGGTGGGCTGTGAGGGAAGGGGATCCATGAGGCCAGGGGGTGGGCCGGCGGTGCCCTCGTCAGGAGGGCACCGCCGACCGTGCCGGGGACGGTGTCGGCGCGACAGGAAGGTCCCCGGCGGCGCTGCCGTTCCGCCACCGGTGTCAGGGCCGGCGGTTGCGGAGGGAGCGCGGCTCAGACGGTGGGCTGGTGCCCGCCGTTGTCGGTGTAGGCCTCTTCGCGGTAGAAGCCGAGTGAGCGCATGACGGGGAAGTCGTTGAAGGAGAACAGGCAGGCGTCCGCGGACTGGTCGAGGTTGATGTGCTCGTGCCAGGCCCAGGACGGGACGCAGAAGATGTCGCCCTGCTTCCATTCCAGGCGCTGTCCGGCGATCACGGAGACGCCCCGACCCTTCGCCGCCGTGTAGACGACAGAGCCGGTGTGCCGGTGGGCCAGGGTGCTCTGGCCGGGGCGCAGCAGCTGCATATGGGCACCCATGGTGGGCATGACGGAGCCGCCGCTGACCGGGTTGGTGTACTCCGCGATCACTCCGTCGTACGGGGATCCCCCGGAGGCCTTGGCGAGGTTGCGCAGGGCCTCGTAGGTCGGTTCCCACGGGTAGGCGAGCAGCGGTGAGTACGGCCTGGTCCACTTCTCCATGCCGTAGGGCAGCAGGTTGCCACCGTACGTGAGGACGGAGGAATTGATGACGTCTCCGGGTGTCTGGTACAGGTCGGGGTGGACCTCGTAGAAGCCCGCGTCCAGGGCGTTGACCAGCGGGATGTCGAGGCCGTCCTGCCAGATGACAGGGGCTTCGTCGCTGTCGTTACCGTGTTCGTGCCAGGTGCCGTTGGGGGTGATGGCGAAGTCGCGGGGTCCCACCTTGAGCTTCTGTCCGTCCACGACGGTCCAGGCGCCGGTGCCCTCATGGACGAAGCGCAGGGCGGCGGCCTGGTGACGGTGGGCGGTCATGGCTTCGCCGGGGCCCATGATCTGCAGGCCGGTGTAGAGGAGTCCGACGGCCGCGCTGACGTCCTTGCGGCCGGGATTGACGAGCATGACGACGCGCCGGCCGGCGTCGTCGGCCTTGACCAGGTCGAGTGCCTTGTGGACCAGGGGCCTGAGTTCGTCGTAGCGCCACAGGACCGGCACGGACTTCGGCTGCGGATACCAGGGCTCGATGTCGTTGGCGACGGTCCACAGCGCGCCCGACCGGAGTTCGGCGAGTTCGCGGTAGTAGGCGGTGAGTTCGGGGGTGTCGGAAACGCGCGCCCGGCCAAGCATGGTGTCGTCGTGCTCGGTGGTCATGCTTCCTCCTGCGGGGTGGTGGTTTCCGTCGCGGGGTGGGCGACGGCGGGTGCCGCATCGCGGAGCGCGGGGTCTGCCGAGAAGGTCACCGGGGGGCGCGGGCGGTTGTCGACGTGGAGCTGGAAGATGTCGAAGCGGTTGTAGTGGCCGACGATGTCGTGCATCTGCTTGGGCTGGATGCACTTGGCGAGGTCGATCTCGGCGTAGACGATGCCGTCGTCGTCGATCAGCGGTTTGGTGACCGGACGCCCGTCGGGGCCGAAGATTCCGGACAGCGCGCTGCGCGGACGGGCGAGCATCCGGCGTACCTCCTGATCGTCGCCGGCGATGGTGTCCACGATCTCCGGGGAGATGGTGGAGCAGGCCACGACGGAGAAGACCTTGCCCTCGAAGCTGTGCGCGGCGGTACGGACCGCGATGGCGTCCGCCATGTCGTAGTCCTCCGGGGCCACCGGCAGCGCGATGTAGCTGGCGGCGTGCACCAGTTCGCCCTGGGCCAGGAGCGTGAAGCGGGCCAGTGTGTTGGTGTTCTCACCACAGGCCAGCACACCGAGCGGGCCCACGGGAGTCCGGTGCACCCGCAGGGAGCTGCCGTCACCGCCGGTCCAGGTGAGCTTCTCGGCCCAGGTCGGCACCAACTTGCGGTGCACGCCGAGCAGTTCCCCGTCCGGTCCGATGGTCAGCAGCGTGTTGTGGAGAACGCCGAGGCTGTGCGGGCCGCGCTCGTTGACGCCGATGACCACGACGACTCCGTACCGTCGGGCCGCGGCGCACAGAGCGTCCACGTGTGGTCCGGGAACGTCGATGGAGGAGAGGTAGAGACGCTCGAACCACGGAGACCCCTGAACGGGGTTCATCGTCCAGTTCCAGTAGGGGTAGCCGGGGACGAACACCTCGGGGAAGACGATCAGCGAAGCGCCGTTGGCCGCCGCTTCGTGGATGAGGGCCACGGCCTTGTCGACGGTGGCCGCGGCGTCCAGATAGACGGGTGAAGCCTGGACGGCGGCGGCGGTGAAGCGGGGCAGGGTGTCCATTGGATCCTCCAGGTCAGCGGGCGGTCGCCGGCGCGGGTGCGGCGGCTTCTGAGTGCGGAAGCCAACGCTGGTGCACGGGGGCGGCCGGTTCGCGGAGCAGCTGGAGGCGCGGGGCGATGCGGTCGCTGCGGGCGCCGGGGGGCTTTCCGCTGCCTGCTGTCCAGGACGGCGGCCAGGGGGCGGCGGGTCCGGTGTAATTCTGGGCCGCCGCGGCGTGCAGGGTCCACAGCGGGTCGTGGAGCTGGGCCCGGCCGACGGCGCACAGGTCGGCACGCCCGGCCAGGATGATCGAGTTGACGTCGTCATAGGTGGAGATGGCGCCGACGGCGATGGTGGGGATACGGGTGGCGTTGCGGACCAGGTCGGCGTAGGGCGTCTGGTAGCTGCGGCCGTACCGGGGGCGTTCGTGGGCGACGACCTCGCCGGTGGATATGTCCACGGCGTCCGCACCGGCGTCGGCCAGGGCCCGGGCGATGGCGACCGCGTCGGCTTCGCTGGTACCGCCCTCGGCCCAGTCCGCGGCGGAGATACGGATGATCAGCGCCTTGCCGGCCGGCCATGCGGCGCGGACCGCCCGCAGCACCTCCAGCGGGAAACGCAGCCGGTTGCCGAGGGAGCCGCCGTAGACGTCGGCGCGCACATTCGTCAGCGGGGACAGGAAGCCGGACATCAAGTGGCCGTGGCCGTACTGCAGTTCCAGTGCGTCGAATCCGGCGCGGTCGGCGCGCTCCGCGGCGCTGACGAAGTCGCGGACGATGTGGTCCATGTCGTCGCGGGTGGCTTCGCGAGGCAGCGTGCTGGCCGCGTCCCAGGCGAGCGGGGAGGCGGCGATCAGGGGCCAGCCCTCGTCGCCGAGCGGTGCGCACCTGCCGTCCCGCCCGGGGGTACCGGTCGCGGCTCGGCGGCCGGCGTGGGTGAGCTGGATGCCCACGCAGGTGTCCGACTGCCGGTGAACGAAGTCGGTGATCCTGCGCCAGGCCGCCTCCTGTTCCCCGGAGTACAGGCCGGGGCAGCCGGGCGTGGCCCTCCCCTGCGGGCTGACGGCCGTCATGCCGGCGAAGACCAGGCCGGAGCCGCCCAGCGCCTGGGTGCTCAGGTGCACGAGTTCGAACTCACCGGGGATGCCGTCGCGTGCGGTGTACAGGGCGGTGGGCGGCACGACCACACGGTTGCGCAGGTGCAGGCCGCCGAGCTGGAAGGGACGGAACATCGGCGGGACGGAGGTACCCGTGGGCCGGGTGATCGCCGTGTGGGCCGTGGTATGCCAGGAGTCGACCGTGCTGGTGAACTCCTCATCGCGTTCGCGGAGGTTGTCGTACGTGACACGGCGGCTGCGGGTGAGCAGGTTGAAGGCGAACTGATGCGGGTCCTGCCCGGTGTACCGGCCGATGTTCTCGAACCACTCCAAGCTGGCCTGGGCGGCGCGCTGGGTGGATTCCACCACCGGCTTGCGTTCGGCCTCGTAGGCGGTGAGCGCGGTGGAGACGCCGGGGTGTTCATGGAGACAGGCCGCCAGGGCGAGTGCGTCCTCCATGGCGAGTTTGGTGCCGGAGCCGATGGAGAAGTGCGCGGTGTGGGCGGCGTCCCCGAGCAGTACGACGTTGTCGTGGCGCCAGGTCCGGTTGCGCACGGTGGTGAACCGGATCCACTTGGAGTTGTTGGGCAGCAGACGGTGCCCGTCGAGGTGGCCGGCGAGTATCTCCTCGCACAGCCGGATGCTGTCCTCGTCGCTGGTCCCCGGCGGGTGGTCGCGGGCCGCGAACTTCTCGAAGCCCGCGCGCCGCCAGGCGTCCTCGTCCATTTCGACGATGAAGGTGCTGCGGGTGTCGTCGAACGGATAGGCATGGACCTGCAGGGTGCCGAAGTCCTGTTCGGCGACGATGAAGGTGAAGGCTTCGAAGACCTTGTCCGTGCCGAGCCACATATAGCGGCTGTGCCGCTCGTCGAGGTCCGGTACGAAGGTCTCCGCGTAGGTGTCACGCGTCGCCGACCGCACACCGTCGCAGGCCACCACCAGGTCGTACTCCGCGGCGAGTTCCGCGACCGGTGGGGCCGGGGTGCGATAGCGGACGTCCACGTCGAGGGTGGCGCAGCGTTCCTGCAGGATCTGGAGCAGCCGCTTGCGTCCCACGGCGGCGAAGCCGTGCCCGCCCGAGGTGAGGACCCGGTCCTTGTAGCGGACGTCGATGTCGCTCCAGCGGGCGAAGTCCGCGGACATGGCATCGAAGATCTCCGGGTCGGCCTGCGCGATGCCGTCGAGCGTCTCGTCGGAGAAGACCACCCCGAACCCGAACGTGTCGTCGGGCGCGTTGCGTTCCCAGACGGTGACCTCCCAGAGCGGGGAGAGCTGCTTGGCCAGGGCCGCGAAGTACAGCCCGCCGGGCCCGCCTCCGATGACTGCTACGCGCACGGCGTCCTCCTTGTGGTTCCAGGAACAAGATATGCCGTTTTTTAGACGGCCGTCAAGAAGACAATATATCGAGTCGGGATGAGCCCGCCCCGCTGGTCAGGCGAAGCACTCCGGGGCCTGCGGGCCGGCCTTGGTGAGGACCTCACGCACGTCGTCGGGCCAGGGCGTGGACCCGGTGGCACGGGCGGCCGAATGCGCGATGATCATGCGTCCGGTGGCGGCGGTCCCCTCCCCCTCACCGCGGACGGTGAAGGCGTAATGCAGGGAGCTGGTACCGACCTTGGTGACGCGCAGTTCGGTGTGGACGGTCTCCCCGAACCACAGCCGCGCCCGGTAGTCGGCCTCGAAACGGACCCGGGGGGTGCTGCCGAAGAGATGGGCCAGCCCCAGGCGCCGCAGCAGGACGGCCTCGGCCGCCTCGACCCAGCGCACCACGGTGGAGTGGTGGTAGTGCCCGGCCGCGTCGGTGTCGGGCCACTCGACCCGGCGCTCGACGACGACACTGGGCAGGTTCTGCGCGACGGCGTCCGCGCATCCGGCGGCGGGGGGCGATGTCTGCTGCGGGCTGGAAACGTCCATGGTGGTGCCCTGCTTTCTTGTCGTGGGTTTCTTGCCGTGGTTCGGACAGGCCCTAGCGCGCCGAGCCGCGCGCGAGCTTGCGCAGTTCGCCGCGCTGGAGCTTTCCGTTGCTGGTGCGCGGCAGTTCAGTGACGAACTCGATCGCCCGCGGGTACTTGTACGGCGCGATGGCCTGCTTGACGTGGTTCTGCAGTTCCTTGGCGGTCACCTCGTCGGCCGCGATGCCCGCGTGCAGGACCACGTACGCCTTGACCAGCATTCCGCGCTGCTCGTCCGGTGCGCCGACGACGCCGCATTCCGCGACGTGGGGGTGGGCCACGAGCGCCTTCTCGACTTCGGGACCGGCGATGTTGTACCCGGAGGAGACGATCATGTCGTCGCTGCGGGCCACGTACCAGAAGTAGCCTTCCGCGTCGCGGATATAGGTGTCACCGGTGACGTTCCAGCCGTCCCGGACATAGGTCGTCTGGCGTGGGTCCGACAGATACCGGCAGCCCGTGGGGCCGGTGACGGCGAGGAGACCGGGCTGCCCGTCGGGGACGGGCCGGCCTTCCTCATCCACCACGGCCGCCCGGTAGCCGGGAACAGGTATGCCGGTGGAACCGGGGCGGATGTCCTCGTCGGCTGCGGAGATGAATACATGGAGCATCTCGGTGGCTCCGATGCCGTCGATGATGCGCAGTCCGGTGGCGGCGTGGAACTCCTCCCAGACGGCCGCCGGCAGCGCCTCGCCCGCGGACACGCACCGGCGCAGTCCGGCCAGTCGGTCCACCGCTCCCGCGGCCATGATCGCCCGGTATGCGGTGGGTGCGGTGAAGAGCACGGTGACGCCGTGCTCCGCCACGAGGTCGGCCAGTCGCTGCGGAGTGGCCTGCTCGATGAGCAGGGTCGCCGCGCCCACATGCAGGGGGAAGACGACCAGCCCGCCGAGCCCGAAGGTGAAGGCCAGCGGCGGCGTGCCGGTGAACACGTCGTCCTGCCGGGGCTTGAGGACGTGGCGGGAGAAGGTGTCCGCGTTGGCCAGCACGTCCCGGTGGAAGTGCATGGTCGCCTTGGGCCGCCCCGTCGTGCCGGAGGTGAAGGCGATCAGGGCCACATCGTCCGCAGCGGTGGCGACAGTGGAGAAGTCGCCGCTCTTGACCACACAGCGCCGCGACAGGTCCCCCTCCTCGGGACCGCCGTAGGCGAGCACGGCAAGGCCGGGGGTATCGGCCGAGGTGAGCTCGTCGAGGTAGCGGTGGTCGCACACGGCGACAGCCGGCCGGCTGATGTCGTGCAGCTCGGTGATCTCGGCGGCACGCAGCAGCGGCATGGTGGTGACGGCGACACCGCCGGCCTTGAGCACACCGAACCAGGTGGCGACGAGCCACGGGTTGTTCGGTCCGCGCAGCAGCACGCGGTTCCCCGGGTGGAGGCCGAAGTCCTCGGTGAGCACCTGGGCGACCTGATTGGCGCGGCGCAGCAGTTCGCCGTAGGTCCACTTCTCGGAGGGAGTCAGCAGACAGAGCCGGTCCGCGCCCCAGCGCTCGACGGCGTCGTCGAGCAGTCGCTGGGCACAGTTGAGCCGGTCGGGGTAGTGCAACTCCGGTAGATCGAATCGCAGTTCGGGCCAGAGGTGGAAGGGCGGGAGCCGATCACGACAGAAGGGGTCGGCATGCGCGGAAGGGGAGAGCTCCATGGGGCGGCACCTCAATCTCGGGGCAGCGGGGAGAGTGGTGCAAGTATCTCGCTTAACTAACGACAGTCAATCTTTCGCGATATAGATTTTTGTTAACAAACCTCTTCAGGGCGCGGGTATGCGCACCCGGACGGCCTTGCCGCGATCGCGGGGAATGACAGCCACTTCGCCGCCCGCCTCGGCGACCAGGAGACCGACGATCATCAGGCCGCGGCCGCTCTCGTCATCGGGGTCGGCCTCCGGCCCGGCGAAACGCGGCAGCGCCGGATCGCCGTCGGCGACATCGAGCTGCAGCCATCCACCGCCGAAGCTCACGGTGACGCACAGGCGGTCGGTCACGGCTCCGGCGTGCTGCACGGCATTGGCGACCAGTTCACTGACGGCCAGCAGCAGGGTGTCGACGGCTGCGCCGGAGACCCGCCAGCCCTCGAGAACGGCACGCGTACACGTGCGGATCCGCGGGACGACGGCGGCGGTGGGCCTCGGAGCCCAGGCGACGAAGGTCCGCCCGGCGGATGGCGGGCGGGGAAATCCCGAGGCCCGGTTGGTGCCCGCGGTGCCGGCCGGTGCGGGTGCGGATGCGGGTGCGGATGCGGATGCGGATGCGGGTCGGGCGAGGGCGGTGAGCATATGGAGCTCCCGGGGGAAGGGCGACAGCGCCGGGTTGTCTCGTGCAACTGCCCCAGAAGGCCGACTGCGGTGCGTGGCTGAATCGAGGGGCACCGATGGTCGTGAGGAGTCCTGTTACACGTGTAACATCCTAAGCACCTCCCGTCGCGAACACAAGGCATTTCGGACAAACCTCACGAGGCCATGGCGATCCCGGAGACCGCGGCAGCCGCGCGACCTCCCCGATTCCCGCCGCACGACGCACGCCGTACGCCGCACGCCTGCCGCGCCGTGGAGCGCCACCACCGCATCAACTCTGATTGGAAAAGGGGCGGACATGACTCAATCGCTTCCGGCCGAGCTCGACCTGGGATGGCCGCCGCCTCCCTACCTGGCTCCCGTTTCTGTCGTGCTGGGCGACGACGGGGTGCGCCACTTCGAGGGGGCCACCTACGCGACCACTCCCGGATACCGGCCGCGCCTCCTCGACGTCCACGTGCCCACGGCCGAGGGACCGGTCCCGGCCGTGATCTGGATTCACGGCGGGGGCTGGCTGGAGGGCGACCGGCGCTATCCGCCGCCGACCATTCCGGTGGATCTGCTGCACGGTGCGATCCTGGGTTCCGGGCTGGCCCTGGTGTCCATCGACTACCGGCACAGCCTCGAGGCGCCGTTCCCGGCGCAGCTGCACGACGTGAAGGCCGCCATCCGCTACGTCCGGCGTTTCGCCGACGCCTTCGGCATCGACACGGCCCGGATCGGCGTGTGGGGCGAGTCGGCCGGCGGCCATCTGGCCGCGCTGGCGGGGCTCGTCGGCCCCGACAGCCCGGAGAGCGAAGCGCTGGAGGGCACCGAAGGAGTGCGCGACGAACACAGCGCCGTCCAGGCCGTCGTGGACTGGTACGGCGTGTCCGATCTGGAAGCGCTGCTCTCGCACCCCATGCCGCCCTCCCCGCCAGGCGCGGAGTACCCCAATCCGTTCAGTGCGCTGCTGGGCGGCACCGCCGAACAGTGGCCGCAGCTGGCGCGGACCGCCAGCCCCGTCACGTATGCGGTTGGGGGGACTCCCCCGCCGTTCCTCCTGGTGCACGGAACGGCTGACGGCCTTGTGCCCTACAGCCAGAGCGAGCTGCTCGCCCAGGCGCTGAAGAGCGCTGGCGGCGATGTCACGCTGCAGCCCGTGGACGGCGCCGACCACATCTTCCTCGGCGCCCCGGACGTCACACCGATCGTGACCGAGGGCGCTGCCTTCCTCTCCCGCCACCTGGGCGCCTGACCGTCAGCCTGCCTGACGGCCTGTCCGCCCCTGTTCCATCCGACCGGGTAACCGGTCTTCGCTTGGATGACCCGGTACGGGGCGCTGCCCTGTGGCGCCCCGTACCACTCCCCTCACCCTGCCCATACCCCGGCCCTGCAACGCGCCGTGGCCGCTGGAGACTCTCATGTCAGGAATATCGGCCCCCACCGCCGCCCAAGTGCCCGCCCCCACAACCGATGCCGCGGAGACGTCCGGACGCCGCCGCTTCTCCCCCGCTCCCCCGCCCGCCCGTGCGCTCGCCCTGGGCGTGGTCTTCCTCCTGGTCACCGCAGTGCTGGGCTTCATGATCCACGCGGATCCCGCGCGACCGCTCTTCCAGGGCCTGGACGCACGCTGGCTCAGCTGGATGGGAGGCCCGCACGACGGTCTCTACGCCGCTGCGGCCGCCGTCCTCAACTGGTTCGGCGGGCCCCTGGGCGTGGTGGTTCCTCTCGCGCTGCTGATCTTTCTGATCGCGCGGAAACGCTGGTGGTCCCTGCTCTACCTGCTGACGGCCTACCTGGCGGGCAACATGGCCGTCGTCCAGATCCTCAAGTACTGGGTGGACCGGCCACGGCCCGCGCATCCCCTGGTCCGGGTGGACCACGGCTCATTCCCCTCCGGGCACGCGGCCGGAACAGCGCTGCTCGTGGTGATCGTCGGTGCGCTGCTCGTCCCGGCCTCCCGGCGGCGGGCGTGGTGGTTCGGCGGTGCGTTGTTCACCGTGGCCATGATGTGGAGCCGTACCTGGCTCCATGCCCACTGGCTCAGCGACACCGTGGCCGGTGCCATGGCCGGCGCCGGCGTCGCGCTGCTGCTGTGGCGGGTCTTCGCACCGTTGCTGGCCCGGGAGGGCCAGGGCCGCAGGCCGGAACGGGCCGAAACGTGTGGGACGCACCCGCTCAAGTCCTAGGCAACTGCCGTCCGTTGCACCCGCACTCCCCGCAGGCCGTGGCGAGCAGCTTGCGGGGTTTCAGGCCCGCGACCGACGGCTCCCGGCGGCCCGGGACCGGTTCACGAGGACTCTCGCGCGACGAGGACGGGCTCCATGCCGGGCACCGGAGGGGCACTGCCGTCCTCGATCAGCGTGTGCAGGAGGTCGGCGATCTGCGCGGCCGAGGGCAGGTCGAGGCGGACGGTGGTGAGCGGGGGCCGCTGCAGTGCGGAGGGAACAAGGTCGTCGGAGCCGACGACGGACACATCGTCCGGGACGGCGATTCCTTCGTCCTGGAGCGCGTGCATGAGCAGAGCGGCGTACTCGTCGTTGTAGGCGAAGACCGCGTCCAGACCCAACCCCCGCCAGCGCTTGGCCAAGTCGCTCGCCGACTCACGGGTGTACGCGATGTCCAACGCCGTGACGGTGGCCATGTGACTCGCGGCGACCTGCTGTGCGCCGGCCAGTCGCGGCCGGGCGAAGGCGTCGAGGCCACGCTCCTCCGGCATGAGCACCCCGATCCGGCTGCGGCCGCGGGCGATGAGGTGTTCTGCGGCCACCGCACCGATGCGGCTGTGGTCGAAGGCGATCGTGTAGGCGCCTTCCACCGGTCGGGCGGCGAAGGCGAGGAGGCCGCGCACACCGGCGCGGCGCAGAAGGTCCGCCGCCTGTGGGGTGAAACGGTCCCCGTCGAGGGCCACTACCGCCACGGGCCGCAGTTCGGCCCAGGCCCGGGCGGCGGTGACCGCATCGGGGAACCGGCCCGCGTGGAGCACGGCGGTGTATCCGTGACGGTCGAGTTCGCTGTGCAGATCGTCCACCCAGTTGCTGACCAGACGGCCTATGGCCGAGACCGATGTGGGCATCAGCACCAGGTTGCTGCGGCCGGCGCGCAGGGAACGGGCAGCGGCGTGCGGCACGTATCCCAGCTGTGCGGCGGCGTCCAGCACCCGGGCGCGCGTGCTGTCGCGCACGCGATGGGCCTGGGTGTCGTTGAGCACGAAGGACACAGTGGCGCGGGACACCCCCGCCAAGCGGGCCACATCCGCGCTGGTGATCGGCCCCGGGGTGGTCGTGTCCTTGGCCATGATGTCCTTGATCGATTTCGACGGTCCGGCGACTGGCTTTCCAGCACAAGGTTACACGCGTCAAAACCGACGAGCGGGAGCACTGCTGGTCAGCGGCCGGTGACCGCGTTCGCGCGACTCATGCGAGTCGATACCGGACGGACGGACCCGGGGCCCGGTTTCCTACCGGGCGGCACGGTGGTGCAGCCGCCGCGCGTCCCCGGCCGGATCGCCGACGGACGCGACGACGGAGTCGAAGCGCATGGTGGAGCGGCACGGCATGTCGTAACGGCCCCAGTCCGGCAGGTCCGGGTGGTTGGGGTCCCCGGTCCGGATGAAGGAGATCCAAGCCCGGTGCATGCTCCGCGCCAATCCGTCGCGGACGACGGGATCGATCCCCTCCAGGAAGGGCGCGCGCGACCACTGGTCGAAGTTGTCGAAGACGAACGGCAGTTCCAGGCAGTGCGCCGCAGCGAGCCGGCCCTGATGCGCGGGGGTCGGGAAGTCGAACTGGTACGCCCACACCGGGCGCCCGAGTTCCGCCCGGGCCTCGGCCAGCTCGACGGCGGGCACACGGAACAGTTCGTCGGAGATCATGTCCATGAGCACGTCCACCGGACGCGCGCCCGGCCGCGACCGCTCGTAAGCGGCGTAGACCTCGGCCGCGTCGATGAAGGTCTCCGCGATCCGTTCGACCACCCGCTCCTTGGTCGCCGCGGCATATCCCTCGTCCAGACCGAAGCCGAAGTTGGCCTCCTCCCGGGTCCAGCCGATCAGTACGTCGATATCGGTCGCGGCGCCGTGCAGCAGCGCTTCGGCGGGATGCCGTCCCAGGGTCGCGTCATCGCGCACGGGGAGGAACGGTGTCGGCCAGTAGCCCCAGCGCATGCTCTGCCCGAACAGCCCGCCGGCCGCCTCGATCAGCCGGGGCCACGGCAGCGTGCGCAGTTCCCCGACGTCTTTCACACCGGCGATCTGCAAGTAGGCGGCGGTGCGCTGCAGATACTCGGCGGGGGCAGGGATGTGCAGGCCGAAGGGCGGGCTCTGCAGAATGGCGCGCTGGAAGAGACCCTGGGCCTCTGGGTGCCCGGCCAGTGCCGCGGTCGAGACCGCTCCGCCCGATTGACCGGCGACGGTGATGCTGTCCGGGTCCCCGCCGAAGTACGCGATGTTGTCGCGCACCCAGCGCAATGCGGCGACCTGGTCGGTGAGCCAGAAGTTTGCGGACTCCGACTCAGCTCCGTCCTCCGCACCGAAGTACAGGTAACCCAGCGGCCCGATACGGTAGTTGATGCTGACCACGACGAGGTCGCCGTTGCGCGCGAAGGTCTCGCCCGAGTAGTTGGGCAGCGAGCCGGAGCCAGACACGAAGCCGCCGCCGTGGATCCAGACGAGCACCGGCCGACGGGCCGTGTCCACCGCGGGCGTCCACACATTGAGCGTCAGACAGTCGTCGTCGAAGGGCGGCGAGCCATGACCGCCGAGTACCGGGTCGCCGCCTTCCATGAACATCTGAGGTGCGCTGGGCCCGTCGGTGGTGGCGTCCCGCGTACCGCTCCAACCGGGGTGCGGTTGCGGCGGACGCCATCTGAGATCGCCCACGGGGGGCTGGGCGTAGGGCACTCCCCGGAAGACGGCGACCTCCCCTTCGACCGCGCCTTGCAGCCGGCCGGCAGGCAGTGCCACTACGGGCGGGGTGTGGTCCTGGTCGGTACCCATGTGATGGTTCCTCCTCGGTCGCCGGCTTTCGGCCGGATGGGGAGTTGATTCCGCCTCCGCCCGGCCGACCGGCCGGGCTTCGGTCATACGGTCCTGCGCCGGCACCTGACTACCCCTCGCAGACTATGTCGATTATTGGACGACCGTCAATAGTTCGATATATACGTCGCGCCGCCGAGCGACCGCACCGTCACTCCCACAGCCGGTCGGCCACGGCGCGCACCGCCTCCGCTCTCAGTAGTGGCTCGAAAGCCAGCCAGACCAGGAGGCAGGTCCCGGCCCCGGCCAGGACTCCGGCGACGGTGTCGCTGAACCATTGCGCGTGCAGCCAGGTGCGGCTCCACATCATCGCGGCGATGTAGACGCCGCCGGCCGGCCACCACCAGCGTCGCGCCCGGAGCGGGAAAGCGACCACCGCAATGACGATCACGAGCGTCGTCGCACCGAAGACCTGGCCGGACGGAAACGATCCGTCGTTCACCAGGACCCACGGGTGCGGAGGGCGAGGACGGTCGACCAGGCGCTTCAGTGGAAGAACCACCACCACGTTCGCGAGCACCGTGGACACGAACACGAAGATCCCCGATCTCCATCGCCCGTAGACACAGAGGCAGCCGATCAGCGCGATCGGGAAGATCAGGCCCATCGGCCCGCCCAGCCGGTCGAGGGCATCCGCCAGGCCGGTGGCCGCACCGCCGCTCCCTCCGTTCATCCACGCCATCCAGCGCTCGTCGAGGCCCTGGAAGAACGGAGGACGGTGCATCCGCAGCGTCAGCCCGGCGGCCACGGCCGTCAGCAGGAGCGCGGCTCCCGCAGCCAGAGCACCGCGTGGCGGGGCGGCGGGAACATGATGCCGAGGGGGTGCCACCGGTCGCGGTGGCGGATCAGCGGCGCGAGTCGTATCGAACATGAACAGCCCTTCATCACAGTCGACTCCCCGGCGGACAGCCACGGAGAGCACGTCGAGTGGTCGGATGCGCGCCGGGAGGACTCGCGGCGCTGCGCCTGCCTGGCGCCCTCGGGAAGCCCAGACGTCTTCAGCGAACGGGGAACGCGTAACGGCTTGTGCGCGGTCAGCTCGCGTAGGCGCGCAGATTTCCGGGCTCGCACTCCGCCGAACGCTCCTCGTGGGAGCGGCGCGGAAGCGAGGACGCAGGAAGGATGACGTCACTCCCGGGCGATCGCCGGGCCACAACGCCGAGCGGGAAGCGCGGGCGGATGGGACCGCCACGGGTGTCGGCCTCACCGTCGCGACCGAGTATTGCGCAAATGTGACTGTCGCCACAAGCTCTCGATATTCCTCGGGCGGATGCAGGCCTTCCGGCGCCATCCCCGCCCCCCTCCCGGAGCGCGATCACCCGGGCCGGGCGCGCCAAGGACGGCCGCCCACTCCCGCATCACGATCCACGACGCGGTTCGCACAGAGGTCTGGCGCAGGACGGCAGCGAGTGCTAAACAGGGTTCCACCGCGCTAGTAACACGTGTAACTCACTGATTGACATCACTCGCGGCGTTCCGCCGCCGCAGCGCGATCCCGCGGCCCGTCTCCCCTTCGCGCTCCGTCCCCGAGGAGTCGACATGCACCACCTCAACAATCGCCACCGCGCCCAGAGCACGGTCCGCAGCCTCCGGCGGTCGTCATGATGACCACCGACGAACTGATCCGGTCCCGCCCGCACGCCGTACCGACAACGCCCCGGCAGCGCGGGCTCCTCACCCTGCTGCTGATGGCCAACTCCGCCATGCTCGCCGTGTACATGGGTGTCGGCGCCGTCCTGCTGCCCACGCAGATCGAGGCCATCGATCCCGCACACAAGGTCGCCATCCTGGGCGTGGTGGGCGGGATCAGCGCGGTCTTCGCAACGGCCTTCAATCCGATCGCCGGCGCGCTGTCGGACCGGACCGGCCGGCGGAACCCGTGGATCCTGGGCGGCGCCCTCGCCTCGCTGGCAGGTCTGGCGTTCCTGGGCAGTGTGCACACCGCCCTGCTGGTCGGCATCGGCTGGTGCCTGGTACAGGCGACGATGAACGTCTATCAGGCCGCGGTCACCGCCGTGGTGCCCGACCGCATCCCCGCGGCCCGCCGCGGAACGGCTTCCGCTCTGGTCGGGCTCGCCCTGCCGATCGGCGGCACGGTCGGTGTGCTGATCGCCTCGCAGACCGCGGGTCATCTGCGCACCGGCTACCTGGTGTTCGGGATCATGATCGCCGGCGCCGCGCTCCTGCTGACCACCATGTGCCGCGATGTGCCCCGTCGTGAGCCTGCTCCGTCCGTGCCACGGCGCGAACAGCTCGCCGCCTTCCTGTCGGCCCTGTCCCATCACGACTTCCGCTGGGCCTTCATCGGCCGGGCGCTGATGGTGCTGGGGTACTTCTCCGTCGTGGGCTACCAGCTGTACATCCTGGACGACCACATCGCGCTGCCCGCCGGTCTCAAGCCGGCCGCGGCGATGGCGATCCTCACCCCCGTGTCGATGGCCGCGATGGCCCTGTCCACGGTGGTCGGCGGTCTGCTGTCGGACCGCTGGAACCGGCGCAAGGTGTTCGTGGGTGTGTCGGCCGCGCTGGCCGGGCTGGTCATGGTCGTCCCCGTCGTCAGTCCCACCTGGACCGGGATGCTCGTCTTCAGTGCGCTCAACGGGCTGGCGTTCGGCTGCTTCATGGCGGTCGACACCGCCCTGGTCACTCTGGTGCTGCCCCGCGCGGAGGACGCCGCCCGCGACATGGGCGTACTCAACATCGCCAACGCCGGACCGCAGATCATCGCTCCGTTCGTCGCGTCCGCGGTCGTGACCACCCTGGGCGGGTACACCCCGCTGTTCCTGGTCGGCGGCGCCCTGTCGCTGCTCGGCGCACTGGCGATCCTCCCGATCCGCAGCGTCCGCTGACCCGCCGCTGACCTACTCGTTCACCCACCCGCAGACCCGCATCCGCACCGGGACGGGTCTGCCCAGAGCCCCGGCGGGCGCATTGTCGAGGGGCGTGCGCCCGCCGGTTCCAACCCTGAACTCCAACCCCCTGAACCCCAAGGAGCACATCGTGAGACGCACGCGACTTCTGCCGCTGGCAGCCCTGCTGCTGTGTACGCCTGCTCTTGCCGGAACGGTGCCCGCGGCTGCCTCGCCGCAGGTCACTCCGCCCGGGCCGCTGCGGATCCTGCTCACCAACGACGACGGGTACAACGCCCCGGGGATCCGTACGCTGTACCAGCGGCTGACCGCCGCCGGGCACGACGTCACCATCGTCGCCCCGCTCACCAACCAGAGCGGCGCGGGAACGAAGATGATGACCGCCACCACCATCACGATCAAGCACCCCGAGCCGAAGGTGTGGGCCGTGGACGGCACTCCCGGCGACGCGGTGGCGTTCGGCCTCTCCGAGGTCTTCTCCGGCCAAGCGCCCGATCTGGTGGTCTCCGGCACCAACTTCGGGCCGAACGTCGCAGCTCTGGCGACGCACTCCGGGACCGTCGGCGGCGCCGTGGCGGCGCTGGAGCACGGCGTTCCCGCGATCGCGGTGAGTACCGGTGGCCTGGCCGCGCCCGTACTCGAATCCACGCTCAACGCCATGAAGCCCACCAGTGACTTCACCGTCAAGCTCATCGACCGGCTGCGGGCACACGCGAAGTCGGGACGGCTGCTGCCCGAGGGTCTCGGCCTGAACGTCGACCACCCCGTCGTCGGTGCGGACGGCACGGGCATCGCCCACGGAGCGGCCGTCACCACTCAGGACCCGCAGCCCGTCCTCGCACCGCACTTCACCGACGCCGGGGACGGCACCTGGAAGGTGAGCGTCAGCGTGGTCATGCAGCCCGCCGTCGAGGGAGGCGACGTGGAGGCCCTCCTCGCCGACAAGGTGTCCATCACCCCGATCAACCCCGACTGGAACTCCGGCATCGCCGACTTCGCCACAACCGCCGCGCTGCTCGCCGGCCTGCGGCCGTAACAGCCCCGCACCACCGACGGGTCGCGTGCCGGCCGGGACAGCCAGGGCGGACCTCCGTCTTCCCCGTCACATCCAGCCGCTGACCTCATTCTGCACTCCGTGCCTCGGCCGGCCTCGCACACTGCGCCTTCACCGGTACTGCGGAGGGGCAGCAGCGCGCTGGGCCGGCCGGGGCTCCCCGACTGCTGGAGAACCCGTGAACAGACCGCGCTCACCCCGTCCGTCGCTGTTGGTGGCCACGCTCATCGCCCTGGCCACACTGTTCCTCCAGATGCTGCCGGCTGCGGCGGATCCTCCCCCTGCCCCCTCCGCGCACCCGGTCGTCACCATTGCCCAGGGCCGCCTGGCCGGACACATCCACGACGGCGCCGAGGAATTCCTCGGCGTCCCCTACGCGGCGCCACCTGTGGGAGCACTGCGCTTCCTACCACCGCAGCAGCCCCAGCGGTGGAGCGGGGTGCGGGACGCCACCCACCTGGCGCCCGCCTGTCCGCAGTTCTCCCCGTTCGGACTCCGCGATCCCCAAGCCGTAAGTGAGGACTGCCTCTACCTCGACGTTTACCGGCCGTGGAGCGCCCGGCCCGGGGAGCGGCTCCCGGTGCTCCTGTGGATCCATGGAGGCGCCTACAGCCAGGGCACCGGAACCCAGTTCGGCGGACGCACCATGGCCGACCTCACTCACACGATCGTGGTCAGCATCAACTACCGGCTCGGCCAGCTCGGATATCTGGCGCTTCCCGAACTCGCCCGGCAGAACGCTCTCGATTCCGGCTCATGGGGCCTGATGGACCAGATCGCGGCCCTGAAGTGGACCCGGGAGAACATAGCGGCGTTCGACGGAGATCCGGCCGATGTCACGGTCTCCGGACAGTCCGCCGGCAGCGGGTCGGTGTGCGCGATGCTGGCGGCGCCGCAGGCGGCCCGACTGTTCACCCGCGCCGTGCTGCAGAGCGGACCGTGCACTCTGCTGCGTTCCCCGGGACGCGCCCGGGCGGAGGCCGAGAGCCGGGCCTTCGCCGCCGCGGCCGGCTGTCCCCAACCGGCGGCCCGCTCCGTCTGTCTGCGGGCCGCGCCGGTCGCCGATCTGATCGCGGCCGCTCGTACCCACCCCACCTCCGGGCCCGCGTTCGGCGATGGTCTGCTGCCGGCGCAGCCCGCATCGGCCATCGCCTCCGGGACCTGGAACAAGGTGCCGGTACTGATCGGGAGCAATCGCGCCGAGAGCAGACTCTTCGTCGCACTGACCCAGCCGTATCTGACCGCGCAGGAGTACCTGGACAAGGTGACCGCGGACTACGGGCCGGCGGCGTCCCAGGTTCTGGGGCGCTATCCGCTCTCGAAGTACCCCACTCCGTACTTCGCGCTGTCGGCGCTTCTCACCGACTCCACCTTCGCCTGCCACACCTACTGGACGGCCCAGCTGTTCTCCACTCAAGTACCCACCTACGCCTACGAGTTCGACGACCCCGATTCGCCGACCCTGTACGGGGCACAGGTCCCCGGGCTGGACATGGCCAACGGCCACAGCGCCGAACTCGCCTACCTGCACGACTTCACCATGAGCGACAGGCCCCTGACGGTCGTCCAGGCCGAGCTGGCCGATCACATGAAGCGCTACTGGGGCGCGTTCGCCCGCTCCGGCGATCCCCATGTCCCCGGGCAGGCCGCATGGCCGCAGGCCGGGCCCGATGACAGCGTCCTCACCCTGAACCCTGAGGCGATCCGGACGTCCACCTCGTTCGCCGCCGACCACCAATGCGGCTTCTGGCAGTCCACGCCGGCAATACCCTCGGTGACTGCCTGAAGCGCCCGGTCACCGTCCAGGTACCGCCACCCGCACACCCGCTCATCGCTACATCGCCTCGTCGCTACGTCTTCTTGTCGCTGTCCCGCAGCACCTCAGCGGCCGGGAGACGCGGCGTCGCCGGACCCTGCGGTCCGTATCCCAGTCGCAGCAGCATCTGGACATGGCCTGGTCCACTCGCGCTGCCCCGCAGGGCCCAGCGCAGGTCGGACCACTCCAGGGCCTGGTGCAGGAGTGAGCACCGTACGTGTTCAGCCGTAGCGAGCAGCAGGACGTGCTCCAGAGCCTGGCCGGCGCGCAGCCAGTTCGCGCTGCGGTCGTGCACCGTGGAGAGCACCGCGATCACGGGCCGCTTCTCGAACGGCTGCGAGGGAGGCAGCCCGGAGCGGCGCAGGGCGGAGAAGTCGCGGACCGGAAGGTGGCCCTCGGCGTCCAGCGGTCCGATCGCCGCGTCCGGAATCCCCAGCGCACCGTCTTCGGTTCCGCCGATCCACTGGCGGCTCTCCTCGCAGCGCCCCTGGTTGCTGATGTCGCGCCGCTCGGCCTCGGCCGTGAGCTGGATCAGCCGTCCGGCCTCCTGTGTGTCGGGGAAGCGCAGAACGGCCCCTTCCTGGTGGGCGCAGTCGGCGAGTTCGGCCCGCAGCGATTCCGCGAGCGGCCGGTCGGAGAACGGCAGCCGGCTGCTGTGGCGGCGCCGGATGACGTCGTACAGGTCCCCGCGGTGGGCCGAGCCGGTGCGCGGCGGGCCTGCGAGCCGTACGGAGGCGAGCAGCCGGGGCTCCGCGGGATCGGGCAGCAGGCGCAGCACGGGTTCCCAGCCGAAGTGCGCGATCGCGACCCGCAGATTGAAGACGGCGGCTCCCACGGACAGGTGCAGGGCGCGTCCGGCGGGGTCGGTGTGACGCAAGGTGCGTTCCGTGGCGGCGCGGACTTCCAGCGTGCTGGTGGCCGGGACGAAGCGGTATCGCCAGGGCTGGGTGTTGTGGATGGACGGCGCCGCGACAGCGGCCGAGATCAGTTGCTCCAACGTCGACGCATCGAGTGCGGGGACCCTGGCAGACACGGTTCGCATAACGGTCTCCTCCCGGATGGTCTCCATGCTGATATGTCCATCTTCGCGCGGAGACCGGCAGAGAGGCAGGGGCCACCCGGGCCGAACCGGGGGCCGGTCGGCCCAGCGCTGTCCTAGCCCGAGCCCTAGCCCTAGTGCTGGTCCTCGGAGCGGTACTCCAGGTGGGAGGAGAGCATGGCTGCCTGGATCCGGCGCTCCACGCCGAGCTTCGCCAGCAGCCGGGAGATGTGATTCTTGACGGTCTTCTCGGAGAGGTAGAGCTCTTTTCCGATCTGCCGGTTCGTAAGACCCTCACCGATGAGCGAGACGATCTCCCGCTCACGCGAGGAGAGCTGGGACAGCGGGTCGTCCGCGGCCTCGCCCTGGGCGTCGCCGCCGCGCAGGCTGCTCATCAGCCGGGCCGTGGTACCCGGGTCGAGCATGGACTGGCCGGAGGCGACGGTCCGCACGGCCTGGACCAGGTCGGATCCCCTGATCTGCTTGAGAACGTAACCGGCCGCGCCGGCCATGATCGAATCCAGCAGGGCGTCGTCGTCATCGAACGAGGTGAGCATCAGGCAGGCGAGCGTGGGCATCCGGGAGCGCAATTCCCGGCAGAGGGTGATGCCGTCGCCGTCCGGCAGCCGCACATCGAGGACCGCGACATCGGGGCGGAGCGCGGGGCCCCGGGCCAAGGCACGTTCCACGGTGCCGGCATCGCCGACGACCTCGATGCCCTCCTCCGAATCCAGCAGGTCCTTCACTCCGCGGCGGACCACCTCGTGGTCGTCGACCAGGAACACCCTGATCGGCTTCGGTACGGCGCTCATGTCGGTCCCCTGTCACTCCCTTCCATCGTGTCCTACGCGGCCACGTGGACGACAGGGCCGAATGGACCATGCCGCCCGGCGGGGTTCCAGGAGATCGGCTCCCTCACTGTGTCGAGGCCTCCCGGGCGAGTTCCCGCGCGATGCCGACCGCCCATACGCGGATCTGCTCCGGATCGCGGAAGTCACCGGCGCGGCCGGACCCGGCCATCATCCGGGCGAACCGTCCCCGGGGGTTCTCGTCCAGGGAACCACCGAACGTGGCGTGCCCGTGGGCATCCAGGCGTTCGGCGATGCGCCGTACTCCGGACACCGGGGGGATGTCCCGTTCGCTCGCGCTTGCGTCGAGCGGGCCACTGCTGAACAGCCACACCGGACGTTCGTTCAGCGCCTTGCGGTGCCGCCGGGCGAAATGGACGGCCTCCCGGTGCCAGCGCCCGGCGTAGAGGCTGCCGCCGAGAATCACGGGGCCGTACGGGCTGATGTCCGCCACCGTGGCCGCGGGCAGCACGTCCACACTCAGGTCCTCACCGCGCAACGCCTCGCCGATCATTTCGGCGATCCCGGCGGTCGAGTTGTTCTTCGTTCCGTACGCGACGAGTACACGCTCACTCATGGCCGGCCTCTCACAGCTTTCGCATCAAGTCGTCGGCCACGCCGTGCATGGCCTGTTCGGTGGGCTGGATATGGGAGTCGTCCAGCCGGTAGGTCAATTTGTCGATGACCGCGACCACGCCGTCGGTCTGGCGGGTCAGATGGACCGCGATGCCGGCTTCGCTGCGACGGTCCAGGCGGCCTTCCAGCGTCACCAGGCCGTCGCGGGCGCTGACGCCGATGATCTCCGGTGCCAGCCACAAGGTGCGAACCAGGACTTCGTCGATCACCTCGCGACGCAGTTCGGCGTCGGGCCTGAGGAAGACCTGGAGCAGGTCGCGCCGGGTCACGATGCCGACCAGCCGGTCCTGCTCGTCGATCACCGGCATGCGTTCGACACGGTGCTGCGCCATGATGCGGGCGGCCTCGGCGATCGAGTCCTCGGCGTGCGCGGTGACCGCAGGCTGGGACATCAACTGGCCCGCGGTCAGTGCCCGGGCCTTGGCGAGTTCCTTACGGGCGGATCGCGATATCCGCGGCCACCGGGACTGGTGACCGTCCTCCGCGACCGCGGCCTGCCGCGTCATCAGGTCGGACTCGGAGATGACACCGATGACCTTGTCGTCGCCGTCCACCACCGGAAGGCCGCTGATGCGGTGCCGGGAGAGCCGTTCGGCGACCACCTTGAACGGTGTGCCGTAGACCGCTTTGACGACGTCGCTCGTCATGACGTCGGAGATCCTGTTGTGTTTCATCGCTCGTACTCCTCCTCGGTGCCGGCAGCCGTACATCGGGTGCGTCTCAGGGCCGGTCTCCTGCGGATGGTGTCTCCAGCGTCCGCCGCCGGCGGCCACTTCCCCAGGGGCTACCCGGCCCCGCTTCATGGGCCATCCGGTCCCATCGGACGAAAACGGCACTGACGCGGAGCACGGACGGGACACAGCTGCCCGTCACTGGGCCACGAGGGCCACCGGGCACTCCGCGAACTCCGCCACCGCGTGTGCCACCGGGCCGAGGCCTCGCGGACCGCGCCCGAGCACCAGCAGTCCGGCCCGGGCGGACGCGTTCACCAGCGCCCATGAGGCGGGGAACAGCCGGACGTCCGGCAGCACTTCCACCTCCGGGTACTTCTCCCGCCAGACGCGCGCGCATCGGCGAGTGTCTGGACCTCCCCGTCCTCCCACTCCGCGCGATCGTCCTCAAGCACGGAGTACAGGATCCGGCCGGCGGACGGCATCGGCAGCCGCCAGGCGTGTACGACGCGCAGCCGGGTGCGGCGTCGCCGAGCCGCGTCGAAGGCGAACCCGGTGGCCGTGTCCGCCGGCCGGCGCGCATCCAACCCGCGGACGACCTCTCCGTCCACCGCCGCGCGGACCAGGACGACCGGGCAGGGCGCACACGCCGCCACCTGGAGATTCTCGCGATGGAGCGCGCTCAGCACCAGAATCTCGGCCGCGGCTGCCGCCGCCGATATCGCAGAGATCCCCGTCGCCCTGTCCGTCCCCCGCAGCTCCGCCACCACCAGCCGGGGATGCCGTAACCGCACGGCGGCCAGCGCTCCGTCGACTCCGTGAGAGAGCTGGCATCGACGTCAGGACCGCTCCCCGAACCGGCGGCCTGCCGCCCGGCCGTCGCGGACAACAGCTGGGCGTCCTCGTACGCTTCCGTCCGCGCGCAGGCCAGCCGCAGCGCGCAGCCTCGCCGTTCTGCCTCCTCAGCGCCCCAGCGGGCGGCGGCCAGGCCCGGACCGGATCCGTCGACACCCACCAACACATAGCGCTCCTCCATGGAAACCACTCCGACCGTCGCTGTCGGATCGCTCTGCATGCGTCAGATGGGCCGCACGGCCGGCGCCTGCCGGCCCCCGGTCACAGCAGACAGCATGGTGCGGTTGTCGCTGTCAGGGCAGGTCCGACCGGCCCTGCTTCAGGGACCACCGGACGACGGGGTGCGGTGAACTCGTGGCGCCGCCGTTCAGGAGCGGTCGAGCTTGGCCACGGTGAGGAACACCACGCTGTCCTCGAGTGCCTCCAGCGTGTGCGGGCTGTCGGGCACGATCAGGAGGTCTCCGGGTGAGCCCTCCCACGACGTGTCGGCTGTCGCCAGGCTGACCCGTCCGTGCAGGACATGGACGGTGGCTTCGCCCGGGTTCTCGTGTTCGTCGAGCTTGTTGCCGCCCACCAGCGCGATGAGGGTCTGACGCAGTACGTGTTCGTGACCGCCGTAGACGGTACGGGCGCTGCGGCCGCTGGACACCTGGTGTGCGCTCTCGAGTTGCTGACGTGCCAGCGCCGTCAAGGACATCTTTTCCATCTCGGCCTCCTTGGGTCTCAGGCTTGGGCGAGCAGGGCGGGTTGTCGCCTCGCCGGGTCCGGGGCGGTCGAGGCAGGGCCGCCCGTGCCCCGAAGGGCGGGTGGGCAGCCGCGATGAGGCGGCTGGTGCCGGTGAGGAGGAAGAGCTTGGTCAGATTCGGTCGGGGGTGGTGCAAACGCAGGGATCCACCGTGTGCGGCGGTGCGCTGTGCGGCCCGTAGGGTGTTGAGACCGCTGACGTCGCAGAAGGACACTGCGGACAAATCGACGTCGATGAGGAGAATACCGTCGCGCAGACAGCTGTCCAGCACCGCGCGCAGGGGAGGTGTCGAGGCGAGGTCGAGTTCGCCGGTCACGGTAATCAGAGCCCGGCCGTCGGTGTCGTGTCGCTGCGCTGTCAGCAAGGGTGCGGTGAGCATCGTGCCTCAGTTCCTGGGCAGCGGACCATGCGCGTCCGCGCGGGGCGAAGAAACGACGATCGGGCCGCGTCACCCGTCAGCCATTGTCGGCCGTGGTGATCGAAGCCGGCTCTGCTCTGCCGGGCGGGCGGACCCCCGTTCCGCAGCCAGCATGGCGCGGCCTTGCCCGTCCGGGCAGGTCCGACCGGCCCTGCTTCAGGGACCACCGGACGACGTGATCGGGTCCGGTCGTCGGGGTCGAGGACCTGGTCAGCACCGGGCGACCGCCGAACGCCCGCACCGGGCAAGGGCCGGTCGGTCCCACGAAGGGACCTGCAGCCCCTCCTGCGGCTCGCTCAGCGCGGCAAAGCTGGACGCACACCATCCGAAGGAGGACGCACCATGGTCACCAGCGCCACCACCGTCACCGCCGGCCTGGACGGCTCGCCCGAGAGCCTGGCCGCGGCGGGTTGGGCGGCCCGTGAGGCACTGCGCCGCGGACTGCCGCTGCGTCTTGTCCATGCCAGTACATGGCAACCCGACACGGAGACCCCCCGAGCGGTGCTCGGCAGTCCCGGTCCCCCGCACCTTCACTGGGCCGATCGCGTACCGCGGGAGGCCGCGGCCGAACTGCGGCGGCGCCATCCGGATCTTCAGATCAGCGCCGATCGGATCGCCGACGAGCCCGTGGCGGCGCTGCTGGGTGCCGAGAAGGATGCCGCCCTGCTGGCCATCGGCTCACGCGGCATGAGCGGAGTCGCCGGCTATCTGGTCGGTTCCGTGGCGCTCTCGGTGGTCGGCCGCGCAACCGGGCCGGTGGTCCTGGTACGGGCCGGCGAGGTGGAGGACGACGAGCACCGGGCAGACGGCTCCGGTGTTCCCTCGACGCGGTCTCCGTACCGCAACATCGTGCTCGGTCTCGATCTGGAGCGCCCCAGCGACACTCTGATCGAGTTCGCATTCGACGCCGCCGCCCGCCGCCAGGCGCCGCTGCGCGTCATCCACGGCTGGTACCTGCCGGCCTACTACAGCTTCGGGAGTCCCGGCATCCCCGCCGACCAGGATGCCGGCGGTGGACTGGCCGAGCAGAAGGCGCTGGCGCTGGCCGACGCGCTGCGCCCCTGGCGCGAGAAGTTCCCCGGTGTCGAGGTCACCGCGCAGGCGCTGGTCGGCCGGGCCGCCCACCATCTGGTGACGGCCGCGTCCGGCGCCGGTCTGGTGGTCGTCGGCCGACGCATCCGCGCCCATACGGGCGGCATGCACATCGGCTCCGTCACGCATGCGGTGATGCACCACTCCCAGGCCCCCGTCGCGGTGATACCCCACGACTGACGGAGCCGTCCCAGGAACCACGCCCGGCCGACCCACTCACAACGGCAGGAAAGGCAAGCAGCCATGAAGGCACTGACCTACCACGGCCCCGGCAAGGGCACCTGGGGTGACGTCCCCGACCCCGCCGTCCAGGACCCGGAGGACGCTGTGGTGCGGGTGGACGCGGTCACCATCTGCGGCACCGACCTGCACATCCTCAAGGGTGACGTCCCCGAGGTGACCGACGGACGGATCCTGGGCCACGAGGCCGTCGGCACCGTCGTCGCCGCCGGACCCGGCGTGCGTACGGTGGCCGTCGGCGACCGTGTGCTGGTCTCGTGCATCTCCGCCTGCGGACGGTGCTCCTACTGCCGCACCGCGACCTACGGCCAGTGCACCGGTGGCGGTGGCTGGATCCTCGGCCACCTGATCGACGGCACTCAGGCCGAGTACGTCCGCACCCCGTTCGCCGACAACTCCCTGCACAGGATCCCCCAACACGTCAGCGACGAGGCGGCCCTGCTCCTGGCGGACACCCTGCCCACCGCCTTCGAGGTCGGGGTCCGCAACGGCAACGTCAGCCCCGGGGACACCGTCGTGGTCGTCGGCGCCGGGCCGGTCGGACTCGCCGTCATCACCACCGCGCGGCTCTACAGCCCCGGAAAGATCATTGCGATCGACCCGGCACCCAGCCGCCTGGACGCCGCCAAGCGCGCCGGCGCCCATGTCACGCTCAGCCTCACCGAGGCCACCGACGAGGCGGTCCGCGCCCTGAGCCGGGACGGACGGGGAGCGGAGGTGGCCATCGAGGCGGTCGGCGTCCCCGACTCCTTCGAACTGTGCACCCGCGTGGTGCGCCCCGGA
Source organism: Streptomyces sp. PH10-H1 (assembly GCF_030063355.1). Lineage (GTDB taxonomy): Bacteria > Actinomycetota > Actinomycetes > Streptomycetales > Streptomycetaceae > Actinacidiphila. The sequence continues at coordinate 4,498 of NZ_JASISZ010000067.1, read as the reverse complement.
GGACGGGTCGCCAACGTCGGCGTCCACGGCACAAGCGTCACCCTCCACCTGGAGGACCTGTGGACCAGGAACCTCACCATCACCACAGGCCTGGTCGACACCAGCACCACACCACTGCTGCTCGACATGCTCGCCGCGGACCAACTGGACATCGCCGGGTTGATCACCCACCGTTTCGGACTCGACGAGATGCAGGAGGCCTATGACGTCTTCAGCCAGGCCGAGCAGAACGCCGCCCTGAAAGTCGCCCTGTTCCGGGACTGAGTGGCACCGGGCACAGCGAGGCGCGCCACCGAAACCGGCCGGCGCGCCTCCGCCATGCCCTGCGGCCGACGCGCAGCGGCGGCTTCATTCGCCGCCCGCACCCGAGACGGCTGTCCGACGCCGACGATGTGCCGGTCGGCTCGGCCGGGAGGACCCGTTCGGCCCCACCGGTCCGGACCGAAGGCCCCCAGCGGATTCGCCGCGTACGGCGGGACATTGGAGCCGCAAGCAACCACCGCGCACCACCGAGTGACAAGGGGCCCGTCATGGCCGTACAGCAGGAACCTCGTATGACCAGTGGAACGCAGATCCCGGCGCACCGTGCCGGTGAGGCGGCGGGGGTGTCGATGACTGCCAGGGTCCTCGCCGTGGTGCGCATCGTGACCGGCTTCATCTTCCTCTGGGCGTTCCTGGACAAGGCGTTCGGCTGGAGTTACGCGACCGGGTCGGGCAAAGGCTGGGTCGACGGCGGCTCGCCCACCAAGGGCTTCCTCAGCGGCGTGGCAGCGGGCCCGTTCCAGTCCGCGTTCCACGACCTGGCCGGCGCCGGCTGGGCGAACTGGCTGTTCATGCTGGGCCTGTTGGGCATCGGAGTCGCCATGGTGAGCGGTGTCGCACTGCGGCTCGCCGCGGCTGCCGGGACCGCGATGATGGCGCTGATGTGGGCGGCCGAATGGCCGCCGGCCAGACATCTGTCGGACGGGACGCTGAGCATGTCGTCCAACCCGATCGTGGACTACCACATCGTCTACGCCCTGGTGATGACCGCCCTCGCGGTCGGTTGCGCGGGCAACACCTGGGGCTTCGGGCGGATCTGGGCCAAGGTGCCCTTCGTCCATCGCAACCGCTGGCTGATCTGACCGCGCTGCGGATGAACGGGACGGGTGCTGCACGTCCTGCGCGACGCCGGTGTGCCGTGCGCCGCCGTGTCCGCGTCCCGGCACGCGTGTAGGTTCGCATTTCACGCGTCCCTTTCTCGTTGAGGGTGGCCCTTGCCCGGCCCATGGGACAAGGAAGTGGGACGAACGCCTGTCCTGTCGCATTCAAGCTGTCGGATTCTCACGCGATCTCATCCCGTGCTGGCAGATTCTCACTGACCGCGCTCTGGGCAGGGGTGAGCCAGGTTGTCCATCCGCCCATCCAGGCGGGCTCGACAGCCGGTGCTCCGGACAGCGTGAGGCCCGTCGTTCTGCGCTTCGACTACTCATGGACGCGCCCCGTCACCCCCTCCACGCTTGACCACGCCCATGAGGCTGGCAGGCAGGACCCGGCACGTGTGGCAGCCGTACGCAGAACTAAGATCACTTACTCATCTGCAAGGGGGGAAGCATGCGCAAGATCATCAGTAGGACGGCTCTGGTCCTGACCGCGGCTCTACTGACAGGTTGCGGCAGCGACGACGGCCCGCCGAGGGCCGACAAGTCCGCGAACGCGAGCGTGAAGCCGAAGCCGGACAGCGGGAGCGGCGAGGTCAAGCGCGAGGTCACCCTCGAAGTTCTTGGCACCGGCACGTCGCAGGTCTACTACACCCTCGACACCAACAAGATGGAGAAGGTGAAGCTGCCCTGGAAGAAGACCTCGACCGTCACCTTGACGACCGACGCTGAGAAGAAGATCGGCACATTGGTGTCCGTCGTCCCCGGCTCCGTGCCCAGCTCCGATGGCACACTGCACGCGGCGGCCTGCGTCATCACGGTCGATGGGAAGAAGGTCGCGGACAACCAGGGTGGCAAGTCCGACAAGTCGTGCGAGTACAAGGTGAAGTGAGGATTCCCGGGCATCGCTACGCGGACGCCACACCAGACGGTGCGGCAGCACGGCGAACGCGAATTCCGTGAAACCCACGTCGTTTGAGAACACCGGGGGCCAGCGTTCTCAAACGACATGGCACCCCAGCAGGTCAGCAGCCCACTGGCTGCGAGACGCACTGCGACAGGACACCCTGTCGGCCGGGTAGGAGTCGTTCAGGGACAGGTCCATGCACACGTCGGTCGGCACCTGCTCGAACCGCTCCCAGTCGACGGCGAAGACCGTGATGTCCCATCCCACGCCCCAAGGCACCCTCTAGGTCAAAGCCGCGTCCACCATGCGGCGGGCGACGGCGGTCAGTTCGGCCAGGTCCGGGGTCGGTCGGGACCGGGCGAGGGCACCCGCGAGGCGGTCGTAGAGGAGCCCGTCGGTCCAGGCGACCAGGAGCTCTGCGGACTCCTCGGGCCGATCCGCCCCCAGCCCGCCGAGGATCCCGGCGACCCGGGCCCGCGCACCGAGGCCCGCCCGGTGGAACTCCGCCTCCAGCTCCGGATGACGGGCCGCCTCCAGGCTCAGCTCAAAGCGGGCCAGCTGCCGCGCGCGCCCCGTGGTCAGCCAGCGGCGCAGCAGGGCGGCGAGCGCCGCCGCCACCGCGTCCCGGTCCGGCGCCGGTGGCGGGCCGTTCCCGTCGAGGTCGCCGAGGTCCAGCTCGGCGAGCCGTTGGTAGCAGGCGCTGATCAGCGCCGTCCTCGTACGGAAGTAGTACGAGGTGCTGCCCGCCGGCAGCTGCGCCGCGGCATCGACCGCCCGGTGGGTCAGACCGCGCAGCCCGGCGGCAGCCACGAGGTCGATCGCGGTGTCCGCGATCCGAGTTCTGCGATCAGGGCTGGACATGGCGTCACTCTACAGCTGTAGAGTGGAGCCATTGCCTCTACGAATGTAGAGGCGTCGAGGGCGACGAGGAACGCGCCATGTTGACGATTCCGCGTCATGCGGTCGTGGTGGGTGCGGGGGTCGGCGGGCTGACGGCGGCGGTGGCCCTGTACCGGCGCGGCTGGCAGGTCACCGTTTGCGAGCGGGCGCCCGCGCCATCCGCGATCGGCGCCGGCATCGTCCTCGCCCCCAACGCCCTGCGCGCCTTCGACGCCGTCAGCTTCGACGCCACCCACGCGGCGGGTCAGGCCGTACCGGCCGCGATGGGCCTGCGGCGCCCCGGCGGCGACTGGCTGAACCGCGCCGACACCGCCGCGATGGCGGTCCGGTACGGTCGGCCTCCGCTCGCCGTTCACCGCCCGGCCCTCGCGGCCGGTCTGGCCGCCGCGCTCCCCGAAGACGCGATCCAGTACGGCACCGCCGTCACCGCCGTAGACGATGCCCACGGCCACGGCAGCCCGATGGTCCGCACCCGGGCCGGAGACCTCACCGCCGACGTCGTGATCGCCGCCGACGGCATCCACAGTGCGATCCGCCGCCAATACTTCCCCGACCATCCCGGCCTGCACTACAGCGGGGAGACCGCCTGGCGCACCGTACTGCCCGCCGACGGCCTCCCGGACCTCGTCGCCGCCGAGACCTGGGGCCGCGGCGAGCGGTTCGGCGTGGTCCCGCTCGCGGACGGCCGGGTCTACACCTACGCCACCGCCGTCGCACCCGAGGGGTACCAGCCGGCCGATCTTCGCGCCGAACTCCTGCGCCGCTACGGCACCTGGCACGACCCGATCCCCGCGCTGCTGGAGCGGATCACCCCAGCGGCCGTCCTCCAGCACGACCTGTACGACCTAGCCGCCCCGCTCCCCCGCTACCACCAGGGCCGACTAGCCTGGCTCGGCGACGCCGCCCACGCGATGACCCCCAACCTCGGCCAGGGCGGCTGCCAGGCCATCGAGGACGCCGTCGTACTCGCGCACCTGCTGGACGGGGACGACATACCGGCCGCCCTGGCCGCCTACAGCCAAGCCCGCCACGCGCGCACCGACGCCATCCGGATCCGCTCCCGCCGCGCCGGCCGTGTCGCCGCCCTCACCCACCCCGTCGCGGTGACCGCCCGCGACCTCGCCGTCCGAGCCACCCCGGCCCGCACCACACAACGCGCCCTGGACGACCTCTTCAACGGCTTCAGCCTTCCGGCTGCGACGGCAACACCCGGCCGCACACAGCGGTGAGAGGCTGAGGGCCAGCATCGGTGAGACTCGTCGTTGACGCTTGTTGAGCGTTCAGCACCGAAGCCAAGCACAGCAGTGCTACCCGGCTCCAGCGACGCCGAGGGGTAGTTCTGGAACGGCAGCCAGACGCTGCTCCAAGCCACCGTGGGAGGCAGAGTGGACAGATCCCAGGGGTCAAGATCGTGAGACAAACCCTAGTAGTGCTTGGTCAGGTTGGTGCCGGTATGGGGATGTTGCGGTGGCAGGTGGGGCAGGCGCCGGTCCAGGTGGCGAGGAGGGTCTGCAACTCGCGGACGATTTGGTAGAGGCTCAGGCTGGCGCCG
>NZ_JASISZ010000066.1 GCF_030063355.1 Streptomyces sp. PH10-H1 | reverse complement strand
CCAGGAGTGGGGCTTCGCCCACTACTCAGCCGCCACCGACTCCTACACCGACGCTCTCCTGCACACCGGCGCCGACGTCGGCCACCCCAACGACGCCTTCGACACCGCCGCCATCGTCCACCTCGCCGACCACGAGGCGTGACCGCGCCCAGCCCGCCCAACCGGCAAAGGACCTGCGACGCGCTGCACTAGGGGCCTGTCCGGTCGATCAGTTGATGGGCTGATCGACCGGACCCGGTTGAAGAGCAACCGCCGGTAGCCGAGGGGAATCCCACCCCTCGGCTCTCACAGATCCGTGCGTAACGATCTCTCGTTACACAGCTCTTGTCGTTCTGATCACCAGGCCGATGTGGCTCGACGCCGACACATGCTCGCCCCTTGCGGCCAACGGTCCTCGCCGCAAGGGGCGAGCCTCACAGCATATGGACAAGCGGCGAGCGGGTCGGTACCCCTGGGTGGCGCGCAGCGGCAGGCCCCCTCCCCTCCGCCCGGTCCAGGGCGGAGTGACGCAGAAACGCACTTCGCATTGCCTGAACGCCGGCCACGGACCCGCCCCGCACATCGCACCGCCTGAACCTCAGCCACCCTCCAACGGCCTTGGCTCCCAGCCGAGTTGGGAGCACAGCGTGCCGTGGAGGAGGTCGGGATCGACGAGGCGGCGGTCCGGTTGAGGCGCGCAGCGCCAGTTCAGGGGCCAGGTGACGCCGGTGAGCGCGGGGATGCCGACGTAGGCGTCGCGGCCGCCGGATCCGAGACGGGTGGTGCCCGGTGGCCAACTGCGGCCTGCGGTACTCCCGGTGGGAACGAGGAAATACATCCAGCGACAGCCCGCCGACTCCCCCACCACCGGGCCGGGTTTGCCGTTCGTCAGGGCTTCGAGACGCGTCGCCAACTCCTCGCCGACCCCTTCGGCGACCCGGGCCGCGTCGAAGTAGACGCCCGCCATACGGAGCCGATGACCAGAAACCGGCAGCCAGGGATGCACGACGTTTACGCGGTTACCTTCTGTGTTCATAGCTCCACTGTCAGCAGGCGCGGCTAGCCTGAACAGGGCCGGAACCTCGACAGCGAGTGGGTGGGGATTCAGGTTGAACTGCCCAGGTGACGTGTGGAATCGAGCCGAACGGTGTGGGGTGGCGGGAATAGGCCAAAGCGCGGGAGCAGCGCGGTACTTCGGCGAGCTGTTGCGCTCGTTCCGCAAGTCACGGGGGCTGACGCAAGCCCAGTTGGGTGACCTCGTTCACGTTTCCGGCTCCTACGTCAGCGCCGTGGAGACCTGCGAACGGATCCCCTCCCCCGAGTTCATCGCGGCTGCGGATGAGGCGCTGGACGCGGGCGGCCTGCTGGCGATCGCCACCGAGCACTTGGCCCACGACCGGTACCCGGCGTTCTTCAAGGACTTCGCGAAGTTGGAGGCGGAGGCGCTGAGCGTCTCGTCGTACAGCACACACATGCTCAATGGGCTGCTGCAGACGGAAGCGTATGCGCGGGCAGTGATCGACTGTGAATATCCTCCATTGGATGAAGAAGAGATCGACCGGCTGGTAGAGGCCCGCCTGGCCCGACAGCCACTGTTCGTACGGAAGCCCACTTGTTTGCTGCACTTCGAGATCGAAGAGACGGTGCTGCGCCAACGAGTGGGCGGCTCGGAAGTCATGCTCGATCAGTACGACCACCTACAGCGTTGCTCGCAGATGCGAAACGTCTCCCTGCAGGTCATGCCCACGGACAGGGGCGCTCACGCTGGGCTCAACGGCCCCATGACACTGATCGAGACACCTGGGCCCAAGCATCTTGCCTACTTGGAAATCCAGGAGACCAGCCACCTGGTTTCCGACCCGGACGACGTCGCCCGGTATGCCCAGCGTTATTGCGATGATCCGGACTCAGGCCCTGGGACTTGAGGAATCCGTGGCCCTGATCAAGGAGTTGGCGTCACAGCTATGAACGACCTGGTCTGGTTCAAGTCCAGTTACAGCGGTTCCAATGGCGGCGAGTGCGTTGAGGTCGCCTGCGACTGGCGCAAGTCCACCCACAGTGGCGGCAGCGGCGGCGACTGCGTCGAGGTGGCGATCCACCCCACCACCGTCCACATCCGTGACTCCAAGGACCCGCAGGGCCCGGCTCTCGCCGTGCCTGCCGCCTCCTGGGCCGCGTTCGTCGCCTTCGCTGCCGCTCAGCGCAGCTGAGGAACCGGAAGCCCGGGTTTCAGACCCGGGCGTGGGTGGTGATGTCGGCGGTGAACTCGGCGATGACGGCTGGGGTCACGGTCGGGCGGCACTGGCGGAGGGCGGCGATGTAGTCGTCGGTGCTCGCGCCCGCTTCGGCGTGGTCGCGTTCGAAGGCCGCCTGGGCGGCGCTCCGGGCCGCGTGCTCGATGTCGGCCGGGGTGAACAGCTCGCTTGCCGCGACCAGCGCGTCCAGGTCGATGTCGGCGCGCTGGGCTGAGTAGCGCGACCAGATTGCCGCACGGGCGGCCGCGTCCGGGGTGCCGATGGGGACCAGGTAGTCGAACCGGCCCGGGCGCAGGAAGGCGGGGTCGAGGGAGCGGATGGAGTTGGTGGCGCAGACCAGCAGCCGCTCGTCGCGCTCGCGGAAGCCGGGGATGAGCTTGAGGAGTTCATTAGTGACGCCGTGCATGCCCGGCTCCGCGCGTTCGCCGCGCACGGGGGCGATCTCCTCGACTTCATCGATGAAGACCAGCACCCGTTCCAGTTCCGCGATCCGGGCGAAGGCCGTGCGCAGTGCGGCGGCGAGGTTGCCCTCGTCCGCGAGGCGGGAGGGCAGCAGTTCGACGAAGGGCCAGCCGAGGCGGGAGGCGATGGCGCGGGCGAAGGTGGTCTTGCCGGTTCCGGGCGGGCCGAACAGGGTGATGGCGCGCGGTGGGGTGACCCCGTGCCGGGCGGCGCGTTCGGGCTCGGCCAGCGGCAGGACGATACGGCGCTCGATCAGGTCTTTCTCCGCCTCCATGCCGGCGACCTTGCCCCACAGATCACCGGAGAGCACCCGGCCGCCCAGCTCCTCCAGGAGGTTCGCGGCGGTGCCGGTGGCCGGTTCGGCCTTCTCGAAGTAGGCGACGGCGGGCCGCCGTGTGTAGCCGGCCTTCCGCAGCCCCTCGCCGAGCAGCTCCTCCTCCGCCAGTACGTAGGCGATGCGGCGCACCCGGGCCTCGATCAGCCGGCGTTCGAGCTCCATCAGCAGTGCGCTGGCCAGGCCCCGGCCGCGCCAGGCCGGTGCGATGGCGATCCGCATCACCCAGGCCCGGCCGCCGGAGACATGGGCGAGCGCAGCGCCGATGGGCTCGCCGCGGTGGACGGCGACCACCGCGGGCTGGCGGGAGGTCAGGGCGCTGATGCACTCGGCGAGGGAGAAGACGGATTCCTGGCCGAGATCCGCCGTCGTGTCGATGAGATGGACGACCGCCGCCAGATCGTCCTCGCGGTAGTCATGGATGAGCCAGTTCACGCGCCGCTCCTCGCCTCGGGTGGTTCCGGAGACGCTAGATCGTCAGCGGTGGACGGTCGTGCTCCATCGCGGACAACGACGCGGCGGTAACCGTACGAACCGGAAGCGGTGCGGCCGGCGGGGTCCGGCTATGACGGTTACCGGCTGTGGCGGTTACCGGCTGTGGCGGTTACCGGCTGTGGCGGTTACCGGCTATGACCGTTCTCCGCTGCCGTTCGGCTGCGCTGAGCCGATCGGTTCCACCAGGACCGTGCCGATGCGGTTGCGGCGGCCGGCCTGGGTTTCGGCGGTGAGGCGCAGCGCGGTGGGCTGGTCGCGGGTGTAGGAGCCGTCCTGCGGGAGTTCGACGAAGGCGGAGGCGCCGGGGATCGGGACGCGGCCGAGGGATTTGGCGAGGAGGCCGCCGACGGTCTCGACGTCGTCGTCGTCGAGTTCGACGCCGTAGAGGTCACCGAGGTCGCCGATGTCGAGGCGGGCGGTGACGCGGTAGGAGCCGGAGCCGAGGTCTTCGACGGGCGGGACCTCGCTGTCGTACTCGTCGGTGATCTCGCCGACGATCTCCTCCAGGATGTCCTCGATGGTGACGATGCCCGCCGTGCCGCCGTATTCGTCGACGGCAACGGCGACGTGGTTGCGCTCCCGCTGCATCTCGCGCAGCAGGTCGCCGGCGTTCTTGGTGTCGGGGACGAAGGTGGCGGGCCGCATGACGGACGAGACGAGGTCGTTCTCGGAGTCGCGGTTGATGTGCACCCGGCGGGCGAGGTCCTTGAGGTAGACCATGCCGACGATGTCGTCCTCGCTCTCGCCGGTGACCGGGATGCGGGAGAAGCCGCTGCGCAGCGCGAGGGTCATGGCCTGGCGGATGGTCTTGAAGCGCTCGATCATCACCAGGTCGGTGCGGGGGACCATCACCTCGCGCACGATGGTGTCGCCGAGTTCGAAGACGGAGTGCACCATGCGGCGCTCGTCGTCCTCGATGAGGGACTCGGATTCGGCGAGGTCGACCATCGCGCGCAGTTCGGCCTCGCTCGCGAACGGGCCGCGTTTGAAGCCCTTGCCGGGGGTAAGGGCGTTGCCGAGGAGAATCAGCAGGCCGGGGATCGGGCCCATGATGCGGGCCAGCGGCAGCAGGACGTAGGACGCCGCCGTGGCCGTGTTGAGCGGGTGCTGGCGGCCGATGGTGCGCGGGGAGACGCCGACGGCGACGTACGAGACGAGCACCATGATGCCGATGGCGACGGCGAGGACCTGCCAGGTCTGCTCGAAGTGCCGGTCGCAGACGACCGTCACCAGCACGGCCGCCGCCATCTCGCAGCCGACGCGGAGCAGGAGCGCGACGTTGAGATAGCGCGTGGGGTCGGAGGCGACGGCCATCAGTTTGGCGGCGCCGCGCCGGTTGGTGCGTACGGATTCCTCGGCGCGGAAACGCGAGGTGCGGGCGATGGCGGCTTCGGCGCAGGCGGCGAGCCAGGCGATGACGACCAGCAGAACGGCGGAGAGGACCATCGCCGTCAGTGCGTGGTGGTCGGAGCGGGCGAGGGGCCCTCGACGCCGTGTTCGGTGCGCCAGCCGTCGAGAATGGCCTTCTGGAGGCCGAACATCTCGGCCTTCTGGTCGGCTTCCTCATGGTCGTAACCGAGCAGGTGCAGCACTCCATGGACGGTGAGAAGCTGCAGTTCCTCGTCCATGGAGTGCTGGGTGGACGCTTCCTCGCCCTGCTTCTTCGCCACCTCCGGGCAGAGCACGATGTCGCCGAGCAGTCCCTGCGGGGGCTCCTCGTCGTCCTTCCCGGGGCGCAGTTCGTCCATCGGGAAGGACATGACGTCGGTCGGACCGGGGAGGTCCATCCACTGGATGTGCAGCTGCTCCATGGCGGCCGCGTCCACGACGATCACCGACAGCTCGGCGAGCGGGTGGATACGCATGCGCTGGAGGGCGTAGCGGGCGATGTCGAGAACCGCCTGCTCGTCGATCTCCCAGCCTGACTCGTTGTTGACGTCGATCGCCATGGTGCGGTGCGGCTACTCTCGGTTAGGGGGTACGGCCTTTGACGCCGTTTGCGGCGTTCCGGTCGTCGAAACGCTCGTACGCATCCACGATGCGCCCCACCAGCTTATGGCGCACGACGTCGGTGCTGGTAAGGCGCGAGAAATGGACGTCCTCGACGCCGTCCAGGATCTCCTGCACCTGTCGCAGCCCGCTCTTGGTGCCGTTCGGCAGGTCGACCTGGGTGACGTCGCCCGTGATGACCATCTTCGATTCGAAGCCGAGCCGGGTCAGGAACATCTTCATCTGCTCGGCGCTGGTGTTCTGCGCCTCGTCGAGAATGATGAACGCGTCATTGAGGGTACGGCCGCGCATGTACGCCAGCGGGGCGACCTCGATCGTGCCGGCGGCCATCAGCCGCGGGATGGAGTCGGGGTCGATCATGTCGTGCAACGCGTCGTACAGCGGGCGCAGATACGGGTCGATCTTCTCGAAGAGCGTGCCGGGCAGGAAGCCGAGCCGCTCACCGGCCTCGACGGCCGGGCGGGTGAGGATGATGCGGCTGACCTGCTTGGCCTGCAGGGCCTGGATGGCCTTGGCCATGGCCAGATAGGTCTTGCCGGTGCCGGCCGGACCGATGCCGAAGACGATGGTGTGCTTGTCGATCGCGTCGACATAGCGCTTCTGGTTGAGCGTCATGGGGCGGATGGTGCGGCCCCGGTTGGACAGGATGTTCTGGGTGAGCACCTGTGCCGGGGTCTCCGTCGCGGGATCGGCCGCGCTTCCGTTCGTGCGCAGCATCGCGATCGACCTCTCCACTCCGTCTTCCGTCATCGGCTGGCCGGTGCGGAGCACCAGCATCATCTCGTCGAAGAGCCGCTGGACGAGGGCGACGTCTGCGGGGGTTCCTGTAGCGCTGATCTCATTGCCCCGTACATGGATGTTGACGGCCGGGAAGGCCGTTTCGATCACACGGAGGAGGGCGTCTCTCGATCCCAGGACCGTCACCATGGGGTGCTTGGCCGGAACGACGAAGTGGGCGCTTGCCTGCGGCTGCTGTGTCGGTGTCTGAGTCATGGGCCGGCTCGGAGGCCTGAGAATCCCACCTTCGGAGGACGACATGGCCGGTGAGGGCCTTGGGATACCAAGGGTACGTCGGAGGCGCGGCTGGCCCGAGGGGTTTTACGCCGTGTTCCCCGGAGGTGCCGGAAGCCGGTCGTTGTTCCCTGGAGGTGCCGGAAGCCGGTCGTCGTTCCCTACTGGCGCCGGAAGCCGATCGTCGGCACCGCTCGGCGCAGCGGCCCCGCTCTGCCGCCGGCCGGCAGCAGAGCGTCGAGGAAGGCGTACCGACGCAGCGCGTCCCGGTCCTGGCCCTCGAGGGACTTGGCCTGCTGCCACCAGGCGGCGATCTCGGTCCAGCCGGGAGCCGACAGCGAGCCGCCGAATTCCTGGACGGACATGGCCGCCGACAGGCAGGCGAAGGCGAGCCGGTCGGCGAGCGGCCAGCCGGCGAGGGAGCCGGTGACGAAGCCGGCGACGAAGACATCGCCCGCGCCCGTAGGATCCAGGGCCTCGATCATCAGTGCCGGGACCTCGGCGGTCTCGCCGGTCGAGGATTCGACGGCATAGGCGCCCTTGGCGCCCAGGGTGACGACGACCAGCGGCACCAGCTCGGCGAGCTTGCGGGCAGCGGCGCGCGGGCAGTCGCTCCGGGTGTAGTGCATGGCCTCGGTGGCATTCGGGAGGAAGGCCGCGCAGTGCTCCAGGTCTGCGAGGTCGGCCGGATCCCAGCGGCCGCTGTCGTCCCACCCCACGTCGGCGAAGATCCGGCTGCCGTGCCGGGCCGCGTGCGCGATCCACTCCTGGCCGGGGCCGCCCGGCTCCAGCGAGGCCACGCAGGCGAGGGCCGGGGGCGGGCACTCGGGGGCGGGCTCCTCGGGGGGCGGGGCCTCATGGCCGTGGGAGACCATCGTGCGCTCCCCCTCGTAGGCCATCGAGACCGTGACCGGCGAATGCCAGCCGGGGATCCGGCGGGACAGGCTGAGATCGATGCCCTCTCCCGCGGCCAGGCTGTCCCAGCAGTAGTCGCCGTACATGTCGTCGCCGAAAGCGGCGGCCAGGGAGGTGCGCAGGCCGAGCCGGGCCAGGGCCGTGGCCATGTTGGCGATGCCGCCGGGGCTGGACCCCATACCGCGCGCCCACGACTCGGTGCCGCGCACCGGCGCGCTGTCCAGGCCGGTGAAGATGATGTCCAGAAAGACACTCCCGGTCAGGTACACATCGGATGCCGGGTCGGCGGGAGAGCGGACCTCGGCCAGCGGGTCGAATACGGGCTGGTCGTCCATGAACAACACTGTGCACGATGACAGTGACAGTGGAGGGCTGGGACGCATGAGACTCGCGATTCTCGGTGGCGGCGGTTTCCGCGTGCCGCTGGTGTACCGGGCACTGCTGGCGGACGCGGGCGCGCCCGGCGCCTGCCACGAGCTGGTGCTGCACGACACCGATCCGGTACGGCTGCGGGTCATCGCGTCCGTGCTGGCCGCGCAGGCGGCCGGGGTGCCGGACGCGCCGGCCGTGCGGATCGCCCGGGATCTGGACGACGCGCTGCGTGGCGCCGATTTCGTGTTCTCCGCGATCCGGGTCGGCGGCACGGCGGGCCGGGTCCGCGACGAGCGGGTGCCACTCGCGGAGGGGGTGCTCGGGCAGGAGACCGTCGGCGCGGGCGGGGTGCTCTACGGGCTGCGGACGCTGCCGGTCGCGGTCGCGATCGCCGAACGGGTGAAGGCCCTTGCGCCCGACGCCTGGGTCATCAACTTCACCAACCCGGCCGGGATGGTCACCGAGGCCATGTCACGAGTCCTGGGCGAGCGCGTGATCGGCATCTGCGACTCCCCGGTGGGGCTCGTACGCCGCGCCGCGCGGGCGGCGGGCACCGACCCGGACTCCCCCACGTTCAGCTACGACTATGTGGGGCTCAACCATCTGGGGTGGCTTCGCCGGATGTCGGACGGTGGTGCGGTCGGTGCCGGTGATTCTGGCGCTTCTGGCGCTTCTGGCGGCGAGGACCTGCTGCCCGGACTTCTCGCGAATGCCGAGGCGCTGAGCACCTTCGAGGAGGGCAAGCTCTTCGGGGCGCAGTGGCTGGCCGCGCTGGGCTCGCTGCCCAACGAATACCTGCACTACTACTACTTCGAGCGCGAGGCCCTGGCGGCGGTGCGGGCGTCCGCCACGACGCGCGGGGAGTTCCTGGACCGGCAGCAGGGGGCCTTCTTCAGCTCGGCCGCCGGGCGGCCCGCCGACGCGTACCCCCTCTGGGACCGCACCCGCCTGGAACGCGAGGAGACGTACATGGCGGAGAATCGCGCCGCCACCGGCGGCTGGCAGCGCGACCCCCACGACTTGGACGGCGGCGGCTACGACCGGGTCGCGCTCGCCCTGATGCGGGCCATCGCACGCGACGAGCGGACCACCCTGATCCTGAACGTGCCGAACGGGACGACGGTGCCCTCGCTCGACGCGGAAGCGATCATCGAAGTGGCCTGCGAGGTGGGCGCCTTCGGTGCCCGGCCGCTGCCCGTGGCGGCACCCACCGAGCACCAGGCCGGGCTGATGCTCACCCTCAAGGCCGTCGAACGCGCGGCGATCGAGGCCGCCGCCACGGGCTCGCGGACGGCGGCCCTGCGGGCGCTGGCCCTCCACCCGCTGGTGGACTCGGCCGCGGTCGCCGGCCGCATCCTGGCCGCGGCGCAGGTCTGATGTGTTCCGGCGTGCCGGACAGGCTCAACTCATACGTCCGCATTGCCGGACAGGCTCGACTCATCAGTCCTATGCGTCCTATATGTCCTATACGTCCGCCCGGTGGGTGATCTTCCCGCCCACGATCGTCAGGGTCACCGGGACATCGGCCAGCTCGGTGTCGCCCACACGGAGCGGATTCGCGGCGAGGACGGTGAGGTCGGCCCGGTGGCCGGGCGCGACCCGGCCGGCGACCGCTTCCTCGCCGGCGGCGTAAGCGGCCTGCGTGGTGTACCCCTGGAGCGCCTGGAGCGGGGTGAGGGCCTGTTCGGGTGCGTGCGGGGGCCGGGTGAGGTCGCGGGTGGGCCGGCGGTGGCGGGCACCGGCCATGACGGTGAGGGGGGCGTACGGCGCGATGGGCCAGTCGGAGCCGAGGACTACCGGAGCTCCGCTGTCGAGCAGGTCACGGCAGCGCCAGGCGCGGGAGGCGCGTTCCTCGCCGAGTCTGGCCGACCAGTTGTCGGTGTGGTCGGCCCGGGTATGTCGCAGCAGTGGGTGGGCTGCATGGATGCCACCACGCCGAGCGCGGCGAAGCGGCGCAAGGTGTCGGTGGGCACGGTCTCGATGTGCTCGACCCGGTGCCTTACCGGGGAGCCGGCCGGTACGGTCCGCTCCAGGGTGTCCAGGACGTGCCGGATTCCGGCGTCACCGATGGCGTGGGTGGCGGTCTGCACGCCCGCCCGGGCGAGGAACCCGACGGCCTCGGTGTAGGCGGCGGGGTCGGGCCACATGCCGTGGGTGGAGGCGCCATGGCAGTCGGGTGCTTCGAGCCAGGCGGTGCCGTTGTCGATCGTGCCGTCGATGAAGAACTTGACCGCCTCGACGGACCAGAGCCGGCCACCCTCCTTCTGCAGCTCCAGCAGTCCGTTCAACTCCCCCCTGTGAACCCGGGTTGGCACCAGGGCGCGATTCTCATCCGCAGGTCCAGTTCGCCGGCCGCCTCCAACTCGGCGTAGAGCTCCAGGCCGTCGCCGTCCATCACATGCGCGCCGGTCAGGCCCGCGGCGGCCATCCCGCGCAGCACCTCGCGCACCCGGCCGCGCAGCTCTCCCGGGGCGGGCTGCGGCGCGGCCTGTTGCACCAGCCGGCAGGCGGAGAGCTCCAGCAGCAGTCCGGTGGGCCGTCCGTCGGCATCGCAGACGGTCTCGGAGGTGTCCTCGAAGCCGCGCGGGCCGTGAACGCCGGCCAGTTCCAGGGCGCGGTCGCTGGCCACCGCCGAATGACCGTCGAAGAGGGTCAGGTACGCGGGATTGCCGTCGAGGACCGGGCCGAGTGCGTCGGCGTCGATCGGCTGTGCGCCGAAGGCATTCGGGTCGAGGCCCCAGCCGCGCAGCCACTCTCCGCCGCGCAGCTCCGCGACGGCCCCCGCGAGCGCGGCCCGTACGGCGGGCAGGTCCGTACAGCCGGAGAGATCGACGCCGATCGCGATCTCGGCGGCGCCCAGGACGGGGTGCAGATGTCCGTCGGTGAGACCGGGCAGCACCGTGGCGCCGTGCAGGTCGAGCACAGTGGTGCGGGCGTCGCACAGGTCGCGGATGTCGTGGTCGGTGCCGACGGCGGCGATCGTGCCGCCCTTCACCGCTACGGCGGTGGGGACCGCGGATCCGCCGGCGCCTGCCGGGGTGAGGGTGATGACATCGGCGTTGACGAGGACGAGGTCGGCGGAGATGCGCTGGTCCATGGTGGGCGGGTCCTTCCAGAAAAGGCGGGCGGCTTTCGGACGGCTTCGCCGGATACGGCCGGCCAGGTGCTGTAGGCGCGGAGGTACCGGGGACCGCTGCGGCGGGCACCGGCGCTGCCCCGGCGGCAGGCCCCGCGCCGGGCCCGGCCTCGTCGTCCCCGGCGTAGCCGAGCGCGACCGCGCCCTTCGCGCCGCGCAGCGCCAGTACGTCGTCAGCCGGGGCTTCCCCGAGCCGCCCGAGGCGTACGCGCCGGACTATCCCGCCCTTGCCGGAGTGCTGTCGGCCGTCGGCCAGTACACCAGCGGCCCGGACACCTTCGAGCACGGGCTGGAGGCGCTGCTCCTCGGCCTGACGGCCATGCACGAAAGCCCTGCCGGGCAGGCCTGAGCCGCCGAGCCCGCCCGGCCGAGGACACAGAACGTCAGTGGCCCTGGAGGTGCGCGGCCGTCAGAAGACCACCACGGAACGCAGCACGTCGCCCTCGTGCATCCGCGCGAACGCCTTCTCGATGTCGCCGAGCCCGATCGTCTCCGTGACGAAGGCGCCCAGGTCCAGGCGTCCCTGCAGATGGAGATCGATGAGCATCGGGAAGTCACGGGACGGCAGGCAGTCCCCGTACCAGGACGACTTGAGCGCGCCGCCGCGGCCGAAGACGTCCAGCAGGGGCAGCTCCAGCGTCATCTCGGGGGTGGGCACACCGACGAGCACGACCGTGCCCGCCAGATCGCGAGCGTAGAACGCCTGCTTGTAGGTCTCGGGGCGGCCGACCGCCTCGATCACGACATCCGCGCCGAATCCGCCGGTCAGCTCGCGGATCGCCTCGACGGGGTCGGTGGAGCGGGAGTTGACGGTGTGGGTCGCGCCCATCCGCCGCGCCGTCTCCAGCTTCCGGTCGTCGATGTCGACGCCGATGATCCGGCCCGCGCCGGCCAGCCGCGATCCGGCGATGGCCGCGTCGCCGACGCCACCGCAGCCGATGACGGCGACGGAGTCGCCACGTCCGACCGATCCCGTGTTGATCGCTGCGCCGATCCCCGCCATCACACCGCAGCCGAGCAGGCCGGCCACCGCCGGGGAGACCGCCGGGTCGACCTTCGTACACTGCCCGGCCGCGACCAGGGTCTTCTCGGCGAACGCGCCGATGCCGAGGGCAGGGGACAGCTCGGTGCCGTCCTCGAGGGTCATCTTCTGCCGCGCGTTGTGGGTGTTGAAGCAGTACTGGGGGCGTCCGCGCAGACATGCCCGGCACTGGCCGCACACCGCCCGCCAGTTGAGGACGACGAAGTCGCCGGGCGCGACCTCGGTCACGCCCTCGCCGACCGACTCCACGATGCCGGAGGCCTCATGGCCGAGCAGGAACGGGAACTCGTCGTTGATTCCGCCCTGCTTGTAGTGCAGATCGGTGTGGCACACCCCGCAGGCCTGCACCTGCACCACGGCTTCCCCGGGCCCCGGATCCGGCACCAGGATCGTCTCGACGCGAACGGGCTCGTTCCTACCGGGCGCGATTACCCCGCGTACGTGCTGAGTCATGGATTCACCGTACGCCCGGGCCGCCGCGCCCCGCAGTCATCACGGGGCGGTCGGACCTGGGCGGTCGGCCCTGGGCGGTCGGCGGTCCGGCCCGGAGCGTTACTTGGCCCGCAGGCGGGCGAGGGTCGCGGCGCCGGGTGCCAGGTTCACCTGGAGCTTCGTCGTGCTGCCGGTCGGCACGTAGGCGTTGGAAGCCGGGTCGAAGAGTTCGATGGAGGAGACGGCGGCCGCCCGCACGGTCACGGTCGCCGAGGCACTGGCGCCGAGGGAGCGATTGGTGACCAGCAGCAGGCGGTCGCCGCCCTCGGTGCCCTTGAAGGTTCCGAGGATGACGGCTTGGCCGGTGACGTCGCGCAGGTAGGTGTTGGGGGCGAAACCGACGGCTCCCTTCGGCAGCGGAGTCTCGTTCGCGTGGACGACGGACTCGCTCACCAGGGGTTTGAGCTGGCGGCCGACAGGACTCAGCCAGGTGGTGTTGATGGTGCGTGCCGCGTCGTAGAGCGGCGTCCGCTGCCCGTCGACCGTGATCAGCGCGGGTCCGTAATTCTGGAGGCGCGCCGGGTCCGGCGTCCAGTAGGTGAAGTACTGGATGCCCTTGGCGCCGTAGGCGAGGCTCACGTTGATCTGCCAGAGCACTTCCGCCGCCGTGGGCGTCCGGTGGCCGTCGTACGACACGGACTGGATGAAGATCCAGGAGGGGATGCCGGCGCTGAGGGCCGCCTTGCGGACGGTGGACCAGAGGAGGAAGTACTTGGCGTCCTCCTCCCCCGTCGAGTACAAGGGGTAGCGGTCGAAGGAGAGCAGCGAGGGCTTCACGGTGTCCACGAAGGCCTGGAAGTACGACAGGTCCGAGCCGTTGAGGTTGACGTACGGCAGCAGGCCGGGAGTGACCTCACGTGCGACGTCGAACGTGCGGGCCAGCGAGGGGAACCAAGACTTGGACGGCTCGTCGTAGAGGTTGAAGCCGGCGAACGAGGAGTAGCCGCTGTAGGCGTTCTTCGCGTGGGTGTAGAGGTCCACCGCCTCAGCGCGCGTGATCGAGAGGCGCGTCGCGCGGTCCTCGGAGATGGTGAACTGCCGTGCCATGTCGGCCACTTGGTGATCATCGGAAACGAGCACCTTCAGCCCGGCCGTCTCCGCGAGGCCGAGCTGGTACGTGACGATGTTGCGGTCCTCCGCGTAGTTCCCGGTGATCAGGAAGCCGAAGCCGGCATCGGCGATCTCCTTGAAGCGCTCGGGAGTGCTGGCGAACGGATGCGGCGGCCAGAACACCCCGATCGGGAACTCAGGACCGCCGGTCAGCGGAAGACCCGCGGGCGACGGGATCGCCGCGGCGGCCCTCTGCGCCGCGGGCACGGCAGCCGCTCTGTCCATGGCTTGCGCACGGTCCGAGGCGTGCGCCGAGTCCGCGGCCTGGGCGGGGGCGGCCAGCCCCGGGCCGGCCGCTGCGACCAGTCCGGCCAGGACGTTCCTGCGCGAGAGCGTTCCCATGACGTGCCACCCATCCCTCGGCCGATACCTTCCTGGGGAGGGTGACACCCATCCGGCCGGTCGGCCCGTGGCGACATGCCGGACCGTCAGTTCTTAACCGGGTTGGCCGGTTCGCGGGGTTCGGCGGTTCTCGGGGCTTGTCGGGCAGGCTGGGCCGGCCGGACGGTCCGGGGCCGGGCTCAGCCGAAGTCGTACGCCTCCACCTCGGCGAGGTATGCGGACCGGCGCTGCTCGTCGTGGGTCAGGAACGCGGCCTCGAAGGAGTTGCGGGCCAGCGTCCGCACCGTCTCGTCGTCCAGACCGAGGGCGGCTCGCACCGCGTCGTAGTTGTCGCCCGCGTAGCCGCCGAAATACGCGGGGTCGTCGGAGTTGACCGTGGCCAGCAGACCGGCGTCGAGCATCGCCCGCAGCGGGTGGTCCTCGATGCGGTCGATGCAGCGCAGCCGGACGTTGGACAGCGGGCACAGCGTGAGCGGGATGCGGTCCCGGACCAGGCGCTCGACCAGGGCCGGGTCCTCCAGGGCGCGCAGCCCGTGGTCGACGCGCTCGACGCCGAGCAGGTCGAGGGCCTCCCAGATGTAGGAGGGCGGGCCCTCCTCGCCCGCGTGGGCGACACGGCGCAGCCCATCGGCGGCGGCCCGCTCGTAGACCTCGCGGAACTTCGACGGCGGGTTGCCGACCTCGGCGGAGTCGAGGCCGACGGCGGAGATCCGGTGCAGATACGGCTTGGCGGCCTCGAAGGTGTCCAGCGCGGACTCGGCGGACTCGTCCCGCAGGAAGCACATGATCAGCTGGGTGCTGATGCCGTGCCGCTCCAGGCTGCGGTCGAGCGCACGGGCCAGGCCCTCGATGACGGTGCCGATGCCGACTCCGCGCGCAGTGTGCGCCTGCGGGTCGAAGAAGATCTCGGCGTGCCGTACGCCCTGCTCGGCGGCGCGCGCGAGGTAGGCGTCGGCGAGGTCGGCGAAGTCCTCCTCGGTGCGGAGGACGGCCATCAGCGCGTAGTACAGGTCCAGGAAGGACTGCAGGTCCGTGAAGGAGTAGGCCCGGCGCAGCTCGTCGGCGTCGGCGTACGGCAGCGTGACGCCGCCGCGCGCGGCGAGCGCGAAGGCCAGTTCCGGCTCCAGGGTGCCTTCGATGTGGAGGTGCAGTTCAGCCTTGGGAAGGGGCACGAGGGATTCACTTCACGATCGGTACGGCGGGAGGGGTTCGCACAACGGTACAGGTCAGCGCGGTGCGAGCCGCAGGCGAGTCCGGGTGGGCCGGGGTAGGCCCGGGACCTGGGGGCCCGGGGATCCGAGGGTCCGACCGCGTCAGCCGGGGCAGCCGCTGCTGCCGCCCAGGGCGCCCATGGCCTGGGCGACCTGCCCGGGGGTCATGGCGGGCTCGGGCAGCGGGTGGGCGCGCTCCGCGCGGAACCCGTCCAGCAGGAGCGCGAGATGGCGCCGCCAGGCGCGCGGCGCGATCTCCCGGGTGGCCTGGGTGATCCGGGCCTGCGACCAGATGAGGAAGGCCAGGTCCTCGGGGGTGAGGTCGGGGCGTACGACCCCGGCCCGCTGGGCCCGGTCGAGGATGGCGCAGCTCAGCACGGAGATCCGCAGCCGCATCCGTTCCACCTCGGGTGACGACGGCAGCCGCATCGACGCGAGGTCGTTGAACCCCCGGTCACCGGCCTGCAGCGCGCACATGTCCTCCAGATACCCGGCGAACCCCTCCCACGCGTCCTCGGCGGCGGCCCCGCGCTCCGCCGCCGCCAGCCACTCGGCCAGCTTCTCGGCGAAGATCGCCTCGATGACGTCGATACGGGTCGGGAAGTGCCGGTACAGGGTGCCGATGGCGACCCCCGCGCGCTTGGCGATCGACTCCAGCGGCGCGTCGATCCCGTCCTGCGCGAAGGCGCTGCGGGCGACCGCGATCAGCGCGTCACGGTTGCGCTGCGCATCGCGCCGCAGCACGCGCTTCTTCGGGCAGAGCGAGCGGTCGGAGTCGGACATGTCTACCAGTCTACCGAACATGAGGCATACCTCAGGTTCAGTGGTACGGTATTCAACATGAGGGCAACCTCACCTTCGTCCCGACGTCTCGAAATGAGCCCCCCACCATGAACGTCGTCCTCTGGATCCTGCAGGGCGTTCTCGCCGCCGCCTTCCTCATGGCCGGGCTGATGAAGGTCACCCAGCCCAAGGAGAAGCTCGCCGACAGGATGAAGTTCGTGAACGACTACTCGGACGGGATGGTCAAGTTCATCGGCGCGGTGGAGGTCCTCGGCGCGATAGGCCTGATCCTGCCCGCCGCGACCGGCATCGCGCCGGTGCTCACCCCGGTGGCGGCCACCGGCCTCGCCCTGACGATGGCCGGCGCCGCGAGCTACCACATCCGAAAGAAGGACATCGTCAACGAGATCCTGCCGTCGGTCGTGCTGCTGGTGCTGGCCGCCGTGGTCGCGTGGGGCCGCTTCGGGCCGTACTCCCTCTGACCGTTGCTGCTTCCGACCGTCAGGCCGTGACCTTCAGGTTGTTGTCCACCGAGGTGTGTCAGGGGCGAAGTTCAGCGGCGTCTCGGGACCGGGATGCGCATCAGGTCCTCGGCTACCGTCAGTTCGCCCTCGAAGCCGGCCTCGCGGGCCTGGTGGGCGAAGAGGGTGAGGTCGGTGTAGCGCTGGGAGAAGTGGGTGAGGACCAGGTGGCGGACGCCCGCTTCGGCGGCGGCGCGGGCGGCCTGGCCCGCGGTCAGGTGGCCGTGGTCGCGGGCGAGGTGTTCGTCCTCGTCGAGGAAGGTGGATTCGATGACGAGGAGGTCGCAGCCCTCGGCGAGGGCGTGGACGCCGTCGCAGAGCCGGGTGTCCATGATGAACGCGAAGCGCTGGCCCCTGCGGACCTCGCTCACCTCGTCGAGGGTCACCCCGTCGAGTACGCCGTCCCGTTGGAGGCGGCCCACGTCCGGGCCCGTGATGCCGTGCGCGACGAGGCGGTCGGGGAGGAGCCGGCGGCCGTCGGGTTCGACGAGGCGGTAGCCGTAGGACTCGACGGGGTGGGAGAGCTTCGCGGCGGAGAGGGTGAAGGCCTCGGTGGTGGCCAGCACCCCGTCCGCGCTGACCGGTTCCTCGAGGATCTTGGCCGTCTCGCGATAGGCCGTCGAGTGACGCAGCCGCTCGAAGAAGTGCTGCCCGCTCGCCGGGTAGTGCGCCACGATCGGATGCGGGACGCGGTCGAGGTTGATCCGCTGGATCACCCCGGCCAGGCCGAGCGAGTGGTCCCCGTGGAAATGCGTGACGCAGATCCGGGTCAGGTCGTGCGCGGCGACGCCCGCGTGCAGCATCTGGCGCTGGGTGCCCTCTCCGGGGTCGAAGAGGATGCCGTCCCTGTCCCAGCGCAGCAGATAGCCGTTGTGGTTGCGGAGCCGGGTCGGGACCTGGCTGGCGGTGCCGAGCACCACGAACTCGCGGATGGACAAGGCCGTTATCCGGGGGGCCACTCAAGGCCGCGTCCGCCGAGGACGTGGGCATGCGCGTGGAAGACGGTCTGGCCGGCGCCCGCGCCGGTGTTGAACACGATCCGGTAGCCGCTGGCGTCGGTCTTCTCCTCCGCGGCCACCTCACCCGCCTCCCGCAGCACATCCACGGCGGCCTGCGGGTCGGCCGCCGCGAGCGCGGCCACGTCCCGGTAGTGCACCTTGGGGATGACCAGCACATGCGTGGGGGCCTGCGGATTGATGTCGCGGAACGCGACCGTGGTGTCGGTCTCGCGGACGATCGTCGCCGGGATGTCCCCCGCCGCGATCTTGCAGAACAGGCAGTCCGCCTGGGGTTCTCCCGCCACGGGTACGCCTCCCTCTTCGGTCTCGTCGATCTCTTCGAACTGTGCGGTCGCTTCGAACTGTGCGGTCGCTTCGAGCTCTTCGGTCGCTCTTCGGTCGCTCTTCGGTCGTTGAAGGCCGCAATCGTATCGGCCGGGCGGCTCCCCGCCGCGCTACGGCAGCGGTGGTGGGGTTTTGGCCGGGTGTTCCGCGAGGGAGGCCAGGGCGAGGTCGATGGCGGTGTCGAGCTGGGGGTCGAGGCCCGCGGCCCAGTCCTGGGGGCGCTGCAGGACCTCGACGTCGGGGTCGACGCCGTGGTTCTCGACGTTCCAGCCGTAGCCCTCGAACCAGAAGGCGTACTTCGGCTGGGTGACGGCCGTGCCGTCGACCAGGTCGTACCGGCTGTCGATGCCGACGACACCGCCCCAGGTGCGGGTGCCGACGACCGGGCCGATGTTCAGGGCCTTGATGGCGGCGTTGACGATGTCGCCGTCCGAGCCGGAGAACTCGTTGGCCACGGCGACGACCGGGCCGCGCGGCGCGTCCAGCGGGTAGCTCTGCGGGCGCAGGCCGCGCGGGAGGTCCCAGCCGACGATGCGGCGGGCCAGCTTCTCGATGACAAGCTGCGACGTGTGCCCGCCCCGGTTCTCGCGGACGTCGACGACGAGGCCCTCGCGGGCGACCTCGACGCGCAGATCGCGGTGGAGCTGGGCCCATCCGAAGCCGACCATGTCGGGGACGTGGAGGTAGCCGAGCCGGCCTCCGGAGCGCTCGTGGACGTGGGCCCTGCGGTCCGCGACCCAGTCGTGGTAGCGCAGCGGCTCCTCGTCGGCGAGCGGTACGACGACGACATAGCGGAGGCTGCCGCCGTCCGCCGGCGCGATGGTGAGCTCCACGGGCTTGCCCGCCGTGCCGGTCAGCAGCGGACCAGGCCCGGCGACCGGGTCGACGGGGTGGCCGTCGACGGCCAGCAGGCTGTCCCCGGCGCGGACCGCGACGCCGGGAGCGGCGAGCGGGGAACGGGCTTGCGGGTCGGAGGACTCGCCGGGCAGCACCCGGACGACCTGCCAGCGGCCGTCGTCCGCGCGCGCGATGTCCGCGCCGAGCAGGCCCTGCCGCAGCAGCGCGTCGCGGTGGCCGCCGGGCGGGGTGACATAGGCGTGGGAGGTGCCGAGTTCGCCCTGCACCTCCCACAGCAGGTCGATGAGGTCGTCATGGGTGGCGGCGCGCTCCAGGACGGGCCGGTAGCGCTCGCCGACCGCGTTCCAGTCGACGCCGCTCATGTCGGCGCGCCAGAAGTTGTCCCGCATGAGACGGTGCGCTTCGGCGTACATCTGCCGCCACTCGTCCTGCGGCCGCACGGTGACGCGGATCCGTGACAGGTCGACGGAGACGTTCGCGTCGGAGTCGTCGTCATCCGACGCCTTGCTGTCGGCGGGCACGACGCGCAGCCGGCCGCTCGCGGACAGCAGGACCTTGGTGCCGTCCCCGGTGACCGCGAAGTCGTCCGCGTCGGAGGCGAGTTCCTCGACGCGCAGCTGCTTGAGGTCGTAGCGCTCCAGGACGCTGCCGGGCGGCTGCGCCTCGGGCGTGGCCAGGGCGGTGCCGAGGGTGCCGAGCAGCGGGTGGCGCATCCACAGCACGCCGTTCTTGGCGGCGCTCAGACCGGTGTAGCGGCCGGCCTCGACCGGGAACGCGACGATCCGGTCGGCGATCCCGTCGAGGTCGACACGGGTGGCCGGGGTGCGGGGGCGGTCCTCGCCGTCGCTCTGCCCCGCTTCTGCGGCGCCCTGGCCCTCGGACTTGTCGTCCTTGTCGTCGTCGGGGTCCTCGACCGGGCGGCCGTGGCGCTGCGGGCCGAAGGGCGACGGGGTGGTGGCGGCCAGCGTGATCAGGTGCGGGCGGCAGGCGTTGGGGAAGGACAGGTCGAAGACATGGGCGTCGTAGACCGGGTCGAAGGCCCGCTCGGACAGGAAGGCCAGGTGCTTGCCGTCGGGGGTGAAGGCGGGCGCGTAGTCGTTGAAGCGCAGCGGGGTCGCGTCGGAGACGGTCAGGTCCGCCGTGCCGGCGATCTTGAGCTGGCGCAGCGGATCGGGTCCGGGGTGCGACCAGGCGAGCCAGGCCGAGTCCGGCGAGAAGGCCAGGCCGGTCACGTCGCCCGAGTCGCTGACCGCGACCTCCCGCACTTCGCCGGTCTGGGTCTCGACGAGCAGCACCCGGCCGTCGTGCGAGGCGACGGCGATCCGGTGTCCGTCCGGCGACACCTCGAGCTCCAGGACGCGGCCGAGGCGGCCCGCCGCGAGCCGGCGCGGCGCGGTGCCCGGCGCCAGTCCCGCTGCCGGGGCCATTTCGAGGGCGTCCTCGCCCTCCGCGTCGGTGACCCAGACGACCTGCTGGTCGCCCTCGCCGCCGAAGGTACGCGGCAGCCGCGTCCGTACGCCCGGCTCGGCGGCGAGCGCGCGCGCCGGGCCGCTGCGATGGGTGACCCAGTGGGTGGTGCCGCGCACCTCGACGGCGCTGCCGCGGCCGGTGTGGTCGGGGCGGGCGTCCCCGAGGTGGTGCGCGGCGCGGACCGGGTGCGGCTGGAGGTCGGTGCGCTGGCCGCCGAGGCGGACGGCGATGCGGCGCGGCGCGGCCGCCTCCGGGTCGACGAGCGGGTCGTCGCTCAGGTCGGCGCTCAGGTCGCCGAGCAGGTTGTCGAGCAGGTGGAGTTCACCGGCGGCGCTGTACACGACGCGGACGCCGTCGGTCGCTGCCTGCCGGGCGTAGAACCCGTCGAGAGGGGTGTGACGGCGCAGCTCCGAGCCGTCCGGCAGGCTGGAATACAGCGCACCGGTGCCCTCGTGGTCGGAGAGGAACGCGATGCGGTCACCGACCCACAGCGGGGATTCGAGGTTCCCGTCGAGGTCGGCATGCGGCCGCTCGAAGTCGCCGCCGCCCGTCAGGTCGATCCACAGCTTGCCCGCGGTGCCGCCCCGGTAGCGCTTCCAGGCCGCGGCCTCCCGGCCCATCGTGGCCGACAGCAGCAGCACCGCGCCCGCCGGCCCGTACGCCAGGTCGCCGACCGGCCCGTACGGCAGTGTCCGCGCCGGGCCGCCGTCCAGCGGTACCGCGCGCGCCCAGGTGCGGCGCAGCGAGGGCTGCCCCTGCGTGCTGATCGCGACGACCTCGCCGTCCGGCGTCCAGCCCCGCACCGAGGTCTTCGCGCTGCCCCAGTGCGTCAGCCGCTTCGACGGTCCGCCGTCGATCGGCGCCACATGCACCTCGGGCGCTCCGTCGCGGGTCGACGACCAGGCGACCGTCGTCCCGTCCGGGGAGATGCGCGGATGGTCGACGGGCATGTTGTCGGCGCTGACGCGCCAGGCCCGTCCGCCGTCGAGCGGCGCCACCCAGACGTCGTCCTCGGCGACAAATGCAATCAACTCGCCGTGAACGTGCGGATACCTGAGATACGAAGGCTGTGTCACTCCGCCACATTAGCCATGATCGGGGACGCGAACGAGCGCTTTTGATCTCACGTTCCGGCGGAGGTGGTGGCCGTTTGCCGGATGGGGTGGGGGTCGCCGAGCAGTCGCCGAGACCCTTCACGTCGAAGACCGTGCGCTTGCCGACCTGCGCGGTGAGGTGCCCGCGCACACAGCGGCCGTCCATCTGCTCGGTCACCCGGCCGGTGATGGCGATCTTCTGCTTGTCGGTCGTTCGGACCCAGGCGATACGGCTCAGGCGTTACGGCGCAGGCGTTTCGGCGCAGGACCCGCAGCTGGGACCCGCGGCGCGCGCTCAGGACCAGCGGCCGGTGCGGCCGAGGAGCAGGGCGGTGGCGGCGACTCCGGCGGTGGAGGTCCGCAGTACGGTCGCGCCCAGCCGGTACGGCTTGGCCCCGGCGGCGGCGAAGGCGGCGAGCTCGTCGGGCGAGACCCCGCCCTCGGGACCGACGATGAGCACGATGTCGCCCTCCGGTGGCAGGGCGGCGTCGGCCAGCGGCGCGGAGCCCTCCTCATGGAGGACCGCTGCGAAGGCGGCCGCGCCGAGCAGTCCCGCCAGCTGACGGGTCGTCATCTGCTCGGTGACGTCGGGGAACCGCAGCCGCCGCGACTGCTTCGCGGCCTCCCGCGCCGTGGACCGCCACTTGCCGAGCGCCTTTGCGCCCCGCTCGCCGCGCCACTGCGTGATGCACCGGGACGCCGCCCACGGCACGATCACATCGACGCCCGTCTCCGTCATCGTCTCGACGGCCAGCTCGCCGCGGTCGCCCTTCGGCAGCGCCTGGACGACGGTGATCCGCGGGCTCGGCGCCGGCTCGGTGCGCAGTTCCGAGACCGCGACCTCCAGCCGGTCCTTGCCCTCGACGGAGGCCACCACGCCGTACGCGCCGGTGCCTTCGCCGTCCGTCAGGACGATCTCCTCGCCGACCGCGAGCCGCCGCACGGACACCGCGTGCCGCCCCTCGGCGCCGGAGAGCACGATCCGGCCGCCGGCCTGCGACCCACCGCGCAACTGCCCTGCTTCGACGATGAACACCGGCGCCGTCATACCAGGGCCTCCCGCGCGGCCTTGAGTTCGTCCATGAGCAGTGCGACGAGTTCCGCCGCCGGTACATCCCGCGCCAGCCGGTGTCCCTGCCCCGCCCACAGGGCCATCGCCTGCGGGTCACCGGCCGCCGCCGCGGCCTTGCGGAGCCCGGAGGTGAGGTGGTGGATCTGCGGGTACCCGGCGGGGGCGTACGGCCCGTGCTCGCGCATGAAGCGGTTGACCAGCCCGCGCGCGGGCCGCCCGGAGAACGCCCGGGTGAGTTCGGTGCGGGCGAAGACGGGGTCGGTGATGGCGTGCTTGTGCAGCGCGTTGGCCCCGGACTCCGGACAGACGAGGAAGGCGGTGCCGAGCTGCGCGGCGTCCGCGCCCATCGCCAGGACGGCGGCGATCTGGTTGCCGCGCATCAGCCCGCCCGCCGCGATGACCGGCAGCTGGACGGCCTCGCGGACCAGCGGGACGAGCGACAGCAGCCCGAACCCCGCGTGGTCCAGCTGCGGATCGTCCCGGTGGGTGCTCTGGTGGCCGCCGGCCTCCGTCCCCTGCACACACACCGCGTCGGCGCCGGCCCACTGGGCGGCGAGCGCTTCACCTGGCGTGGTGACGGTGACGATGGTGTAGGTGCCGGCCTTGGCGAACGCGTCGAACACGGGCCGGTCCGGGCAGCCGAACGTGAAGCTGACGACGGGGACCGGATTGTCCAGCAGTATCGCGACCTTGGCGTCGTACGCGTCGTCCAGACCCGCCTCGGGGTCACCGAGCGGGGTGGAGTACCAGGCGGCCTCGCCCGCGAGCTGCTCGGCGTAGACCTCGACGGCGGACCGGTCGGAGGTGTCGGGCTGCGGAGTGAAGAGATTCACACCGAAGGGATTCGATGTGAGGCCGCGGAGCTGCCGGATCTCCTCGTACATCGCCTCGGGCGTCTTGTACCCGGCGGCGAGGAAGCCCAGGCCCCCGGCATCGCTGACGGCGGCGGCGAGCCGCGGATTGGACGCACCGCCGGCCATCGGAGCCTGAATGATCGGGAACGCCGAGAACGAGGAGAGATCGGTCAACGCGGACATGCGCCCATCGTTTCACGGCGGGGGGGGCCGAAAAAGTGGGGGCCCCCCACGGCTCGGTCGGTGACTCGGCCGACGGCTCGGTCAGTGACTCGGTCGACGGCTCGGTCGACGGCTCGGTCGACGCGGTCAGTGACTCGGTCAGCGACCGTTGAAGGCGTCCTTCAGCCGTGAGAACAGCCCCTGCTGGCCCGGCTGGAAGTGACCGGTCGGCCGCTCCTCGCCACGCAGCATGGCGAGCTGCCGCAGCAGATCCTCCTGCGCGGCGTCCAGCTTGTTGGGCGTGATGACCTCGACGTGCACGATCAGGTCACCGCGCCCGCCGCCGCGCAGATGCGTCACGCCGCGCTGGTGCAGCGGGATCGACTGGCCGGACTGGGTGCCGGGCCGTACGTCGATCTCCTCGAGTCCGTCGAGCGTCTCCAGCGGGCACTTGGTGCCCAGTGAGGCCGCCGTCATCGGAATCGTGACCGTGCAGTGCAGATCGTCGCCGCGCCGCTGGAAGGTCGGGTGCGGCAGCTCCCGGATCTCCACGTACAGGTCACCGGCGGGGCCGCCGCCGGGGCCGACCTCACCCTCGCCCGCCAGCTGGATGCGGGTGCCGTTGTCGACACCGGCCGGGATCTTGACCGTGAGCGTACGGCGGGACCTGACCCGGCCGTCGCCCGCGCACTCGGGGCACGGGGTCGGCACCAC
The DNA here is from genome assembly GCF_030063355.1 of Streptomyces sp. PH10-H1. Lineage (GTDB taxonomy): Bacteria > Actinomycetota > Actinomycetes > Streptomycetales > Streptomycetaceae > Actinacidiphila. The sequence continues at coordinate 22,241 of NZ_JASISZ010000066.1, read as the reverse complement.
GGTGCCGAAGCCCTGGCACTGCGGGCACGGCCGCGAGGTCATGACCTGGCCCAGGAAGGACCGGGTGACCTGCGAGACCTCGCCGCGACCGCGGCACATGTCGCAGGTCTGCGCCGAGGTACCGGGCGCCGCGCCCTCCCCGGAGCAGGTGCCACAGGTCACCGCGGTGTCGACCTGGAGGTCCTTCGTGGTGCCGAAGGCGGCCTCGTCCAGCTCGATCTCCAGCCGTATCATCGCGTCCTGGCCGCGCCGGGTCCGCGAGCGCGGTCCGCGCTGCTGCGACTGCCCGAAGAAGGCGTCCATGATGTCGCTGAAGTTGCCGAAGCCGGCCCCGAAACCGCCCGCGCCGGCTCCGCCCGAGGACGACAGCGGGTCGCCGCCCAGGTCGTAGACCTGCTTCTTCGCCGGGTCCGAGAGCACCTCGTAAGCGGCGTTGATCTCCTTGAACCGCTCCTGGGTCTTCGGATCCGGATTCACATCCGGATGCAGCTCGCGCGCGAGGCGGCGGAAGGCCTTCTTGATCTCGTCCTGTCCGGCGTCACGGCGCACGCCAAGGACCGCGTAATAGTCCGTGGCCACTTACGACTCCGCGAGGATCTGTCCGACGTAACGTGCCACTGCGCGTACCGCTCCCATCGTTCCGGGGTAGTCCATGCGGGTCGGTCCGACCACGCCGAGTTTTGCGACTGCCTCGTCGCCCGAACCGTAGCCGACCGCCACAACGGATGTGGAATTCAGGCCCTCGTGAAAATTCTCATGCCCGATTCGCACCGTCATACCCGAGTCGTTGGCCTCGCCGAGGAGTTTGAGGAGCACCATCTGCTCCTCGAGGGCCTCCATCACCGGCCGGATCGTCAACGGGAAGTCGTGGTTGAAGCGGGTCAGGTTCGCCGCGCCGCCGAGCATGATCCGCTCCTCGGTCTCCTCGACGAGCGTCTCCAGCAGCGAGGCCAGCACGATCGAGACCGACGGACGGTCGTCGTACTCGAAGCTGTCCGGCAGGTCCTGCAGCAGCGGCGGGACATCCGCGAACCGACGGCCCACCACCCGGGCGTTCAACCGGGCGCGCAGATCCGCGAGCAGCGTCTCACTCACCGGCGCCGGGCAGTCGATGAGCCGCTGCTCGACGCGTCCGGTGTCGGTGATCAGCACCAGCATGATCCGGGCCGGCGCCAGGGCCAGCACCTCGACGTGCCGCACCGAGGAGCGGGTCAGCGACGGGTACTGGACGACGGCGACCTGCCGGGTGAGCTGCGCGAGCAGCCGCACGGTACGGCCGACCACGTCATCGAGATCCACCGCGCCGTCCAGGAAGTTCTGGATCGCCCGCCGCTCGGCGGACGTGAGCGGCTTCACTCCCGCCAGCTTGTCGACGAAGAGCCGGTAGCCCTTGTCGGTGGGAATCCGGCCCGCGCTGGTGTGGGGCTGGTGGATATAGCCCTCGTCCTCCAGCGCCGCCATGTCGTTGCGCACCGTGGCCGGCGAGACGCCGAGGCCATGGCGCTCGGTGAGCGCCTTGGAGCCGACCGGCTCCTCCGTGCCCACATAGTCCTGGACGATGGCGCGCAGTACTTCGAGTCTGCGTTCGCTGAGCATCGCGCACACCTCCAGCCGTAGATCCCGGACCAGCACTGCCCTGGCCTGGCACTCATCAGATACGAGTGCCAGCTCTCCCCGCAGTCAGTGTACGGCGCAGTAGCAAGGCCCCGGCAAGGGTCGTAACGGTAGCGCGCGGGAGGACCCCTCGCGGCGATAGCGTCACTGTGTGGATACCGCACAGTTCAATGCCGACGGATGGGAGCAGCTGGCTCCCGGCGTGGCCCGCCGCCGTCTCCCCTTTCTCGACGTCACCATCGGCCTCGTCGTGGGCGACGATGGCGTCCTGCTCATCGACACCGGCTCCACCATCGCCGAGGGCGCTCAATTGCGGCTGCAGGTGCTGGAGCTCACCGGGCGCCCCGTCACACACATCGCGCTCACCCACGGGCACTTCGACCATGTCTTCGGCACCGCCGCCTTCGCCGGGGTGCGGGTGTACGGCGAGAGATCGCTGGACGGCTATCTGGAGCGCGAACAGCACGCGCTCGGGGAGGACGCGGTGAAGCAGGGCGTCGATCCTGGACCCGCCTCCGAGGCCGCCGACGTCCTGGTCCGCCCGGATCAGCTCGTCGACGACGCGTGCGAGCTCGACCTCGGCGGCGGCCGTACCGCGCTGCTCTTCCACCCCGGTGCGGGCCACACCACCCATGACCTGGCCGTATTCGTGCCGGGCACCCCCGGTGTCCTCTTCTGCGGCGACCTCGTCGAGGAGTCGGGAGAGCCCCTCGCGGGCACCGACGCCGCCCCGGCCGCCTGGCCCGCCACCCTGGACCGGCTGCTCGCCCTGGGCGGCGAGACCGCCCTCTACGTCCCCGGCCACGGCGCCGTGGTGGACGCCCGTTTCGTCCGGGCCCAACGCGACGCCCTGACGGCCCGGTTCGCCCCGTCCTAGATACGATCCGCGCTATGCGCAGCAGAGAGTACGGCCCGGATCTCACCCCTCCCTGGAAGAAGAGCGTGCCCGCCCCCGAAGTGGCGGCGGAGCCGGATCTGGTGGTGGAGGAGGTCGCGACCGGGTTCTGCGGGGCGGTGGTCCGCTGCGAGAAGACGGCGGAAGGGCTGACCGTCACGCTGGAGGACCGCTTCGGCAAGCACCGGGTCTTCCCGATGGAGCCGCGCGGCTTCCTGCTCGACGGCAGGACCGTCACTCTCGTCCGCCCGCGCGGGAGCGCGTCCGGCGGGCCGGGGGCGCCGCGCGGACCGCTGCTGTCCGCGTCGGGCTCGATCGCCGTGCGGGGCGCCCGCGCCCGGGTGGCGCGGGCCGGCCGGATCTACGTGGAGGGCCGGCACGACGCGGAGCTGGTTGAACGGGTGTGGGGCCATGACCTGCGCATCGAGGGCGTTGTCGTCGAATACCTGGAGGGTGTCGACGACCTTCCGGCGATCGTCGACGCGTTCTCCCCCGGCCCGGACGCCCGGCTCGGGGTCCTCGTCGACCACCTGGTGCCGGGTTCCAAGGAGTCGAGGATCGCGGGCCAGGTCACGGGCGATGACGTCCTGGTCGTCGGCCATCCCTACATCGACGTGTGGGAGGCCGTGAAGCCGTCCTCGGTCGGCATCCGCGCCTGGCCGGTGATTCCGCGCGGCCAGGACTGGAAGACGGGCGTCTGCCGGGAGCTGGGCTGGGACGACAACACGGGCGCCGCCTGGCAGCGGATCCTGTCCTCGGTCCACAGCTACAAGGACCTCCAGCCCGAGCTGCTGGGACGCGTCGAGGAACTGATCGACTTCGTGACGGCGCCGGAATAGCCCGTCGGCGGACACCCACCACGCACCCGCGGCCGCCGATGGCGGGGACCCCCGCACGAAGACGTGCACGTGCCCACCAATCCGCACGGCTGGGCGGGTGAGAGAAGCCCGGCCCGCCGCAGGCGGGCCGTCAGTCCACCAGGTCCCGCACGACCGCGTCGGCCAGCAGCCGGCCGCGCAGCGTCAGGACCGCACGCCCCTCGGCGTAAGGACCGGCCTCCAGGAGGCCGTCCGTTACCGCCTTCGCCGCGGCGCCGGCCCCGGCAGGGGCGAGAAGGCTCAGCGGACACCCCGCGGAGAGCCGCAGCTCCAGCAGGATCCGCTCGACGCGCCGGTCCTCGTCGGCGAGACGTTCCCGTCCCGCACCAGGGCTGTGGCCCTCCGCCAGCGCCTGCGCGTACGCGCCCGGATGCTTGACGTTCCACCAGCGCACACCGCCGACGTGACTGTGCGCGCCCGGTCCCGCGCCCCACCAGTCGGCGCCGGTCCAGTACAGCTCGTTGTGGCGGCAGCGCCCCGCCTCGGTCGTCGCCCAGTTCGACACCTCATACCAGTCGAAACCGGCCGCGGCGAACCGCTCGTCGGCGATCAGATACCGGTCGGCGTGCACGTCGTCGTCGGTCATCGGCACCTCGCCGCGGCGGATCCGCCGCGCCAGCTGCGTACCCTCCTCGACGATCAGGGCGTACGCGGACACATGGTCGGGTCCGGCGCCGATCGCCGCGTCGAGTGAGGCCCGCCAGTCGTCGTCCGACTCCCCCGGCGTCCCGTAGATCAGATCCAGGTTGACGTGCTCGAACCCGGCGTCGCGCGCCTCCGCGACGCAGGCCTCCGGCCGGCCCGGGGTGTGTTTACGGTCCAGGATCCGCAGAACGTGCTGCTTCGCGCTCTGCATGCCGAACGAGACCCGGTTGAAGCCGCCCGCGCGCAGTTCCGCCAGATACGCCGGGTCGACCGACTCCGGATTGGCCTCCGTGGAGATCTCCGCGCCCGACGCGAGGCCGAACTCATCGCCGATCGCGGCCAGCATCCGTACCAGGTCGGCCGCCGGGAGCAGGGTCGGTGTCCCGCCGCCCACGAAGACGGTCTCGACCTGGCGCGGATCGTCCCCGAGCACCTTGCGGGCGAGCCGGACCTCATCGATCAGATAGTCCGCGTAGTTCTCCCGCGAGGCGAGCGCCCCGCCGGAACCGCGCAGCTCGCTGGCGGTGTAGGTGTTGAAATCGCAGTAGCCGCAGCGCGTCGCGCAGTACGGCACATGCAGATAGAACCCCAGCGGCCGGTCCGCCGCCCCTGCGAGCGCGCTCGCAGGCAGCGCCCCGTCCTCGGGCATCGGCTCACCATCAGGCAGTACGGAAGGCATACCCCCCATTGTCCGCCCCCGACGGCGGTGGTTACGACCTGCCCCGCGGTAGGGGGCGGATCAGGGAGCGGCGGCATGGGGCTTCGATTGCAAGGCGGAGGAGGGAGTCAATGCGGAGCATCGGCGACCGACGACAACGCCGCAAGCGGAGTCGCAGGGCGTCGCGAGCCCGCTCCCTCCCGCGGGGCAGGTCGTTAGGCCACCCGCCCGCGGGGGGTCGTCAGCGGACCTGCAGGACGAGCATCGCCAGGTCGTCATCGGGCGGGGACCGGCCTGACGGCCCCCGCCCGGTTTCTCAGGGCTCGGTTTCCCGGGTCCCGGTTTCTCAGGGCCCGGTTTCTCAGGCCTCGCGCGACCCGGCGTACATGTCGTCGATCAGCGACTGGAACTCCCGCTCGACCACCGGCCGCTTGAGCTTGAGGCTGGGGGTCAGATCGCCGTGCTCGACGTCGAGGTCCCGGGGCAGCAGCCGGAACTGCTTGATCTGCTGCCAGCGCTGCAGCCCCTCGTTGACCCGGGTGACATAGCCGTCGATCAGCTCGCGGGCCTGCGGGGAGGCGACGATGTCGGCGTATCCCTTGGCTTCGATCCCTTGCTCGGCGGCCCAGTTGAGGATCGTCGGCTCGTCGAGGGCGAGCAGCGCGGTGCAGAAGTTCCGGTCCGCGCCGATCACCAGGACGTTGCTGACGAACGGACAGACCGCCTTGAACTCGCCCTCGACCTCGGCCGGCGAGATGTACTTGCCGCCGGAGGTCTTGATCAGGTCCTTCTTGCGGTCGGTGATCTTGAGGAAGCCGTCGGCGGACAGCTCACCGATGTCGCCGGTGTGGAACCAGCCGTCCGGCTCCAGGACTTCGGCTGTCTTCTCCGGCAGCCCGTGGTAGCCCTCCATGATGCCGGGGCCGCGCAGCATGATCTCGCCGTCCTCCGCGATCCGGACCTCGAGTCCGGGCAGCGGCTTGCCGACGGTGCCGGTGCGGTACGACTCACCGGGGTTGATGAAGCTGGCAGCGCTGGACTCGGTGAGCCCGTAGCCCTCCAGGATGTGGATGCCGACGCCGGAGAAGAAGTAGCCGATCTCGGGCGACAGCGCGGCGGAGCCGGAGACACAGGCCCGCAGCCGGCCGCCGAACGCCTCGCGGATCTTGGCGTAGACGAGCTTGTCGGCCACGGCGTGCTGGGTGGCGAGCCCGAAGGGGGCGGTCGCCTTGCCGGTGAGGCGCAGATTGTTCTGGGTGACCTTGGCGTACTCGCGGGCCACTTCCGACGCCCACTTGAAGATCTTGTACTTGGCGCCGCCGCCCGCCCGGGCCTTGGCCGCCACACCGTTGTAGACCTTCTCGAAGATGCGCGGTACTGCCGCCATGTACGTCGGCTGGACCACCGGCAGATTCGTGATGATCTTGTCGACCCGGCCGTCGACGGCTGTGACATGTCCCACCGTGATGTGCCCGGCGGTCAGCACCTTGCCGAAGACGTGCGCCAGCGGCAGCCACAGGTACTGGACGTCGTCCTTGTCGAGCAGGCCGACCGCCTGGATCGCGCGGGCCATATAGGCCCAGCAGTCGTGCGGCAGCCGTACGCCCTTGGGGCGGCCGGTGGTGCCGGAGGTGTAGATGAGGGTCGCGAGCTGGTCCCTGGTGATGGCGCCGACGGCGTCCTTGACCACCGCGGGGTGCTTCTCCAGATACGCCGCGCCGCGCCGCTCCAGCTCGTCGAGCGACAGCGCCCAGCCGTCGTCGTCCGCGCCGCCGGTGCCGTCGATACCGGTGCCGTCGATGACGATCACATGAGCCAGCTCCGGCAGCTCCGCCCGCCGCTCGCGGGCCTTGGCGAGCTGTACGGCATCCTCCGCGATCAGCAGCCGGCTGCCGGAGTCCGCGAGGACGAACGCCGTCTCGTCGGTGTTGGTGCTGGGGTAGATCGTGGTGGTGGCCGCACCCGCGCACAGCACGCCGAGGTCGGCGAGGATCCACTCGACCCGCGTCGCGGAGGCGATGGCGACCCGCTCCTCGGGACGGATCCCCAGATCCATCAGGCCGGCCGCGATGGCGAAGACCCGGCTCGACGCCTGGCCCCAGGTCAGCGAACGCCAGGTGTCGGGACCCCCGCCCGCGTCGATCACCGGGTAGCGGTACGCCTCCGCGTCGGGGGTGGCTTCCACTCTTTCGAGGAAGAGCGTCGCCACGGAGGGCGGTCGGGTTTCGATCAGCGTCTGTGTGTCGGTCACGACATCCTCCGGGCCCGCGCCTGTGCTGTTAACTCACCAGTAACCTCTGTGTCGCGATCAGAGTAGAGGGCCATCGCCCGCCGCGTAAGGGGCTTCGGGTCGCTCGTTGCAACCGTAACCAATGAGGTAGATGCCCGGTACATGCGTCGGGCCCGCCGCAGGTGGGGGTTCGCGTCCAGCCGGTGCTCCCGATTCAAGCCGGATCCTTGCCGGATGTGCGGAGGGCGCCCGTCCGTTTCCGGACGGGCGCCCTGGGCGCTGGTGCGGCGGGCGGCACCGGCTGGCTCGCCCGGTGCCGGACCGGGGCGGGACCGGTGCCGGACCGAGCGGGAGCCGGAAACTACTTCTTGCCCTTGCTCTCGCTGCCGCCGCCGTCGGAGTCGGTGGACAGCACCGCGATGAAGGCCTCCTGCGGGACCTCCACGCTGCCGACCATCTTCATCCGCTTCTTGCCTTCCTTCTGCTTCTCCAGCAGCTTGCGCTTACGGGAGATGTCGCCGCCGTAGCACTTGGCGAGCACGTCCTTGCGGATCGCGCGGACCGTCTCACGGGCGATGACGCGGCTGCCGACAGCGGCCTGGATCGGGATCTCGAAGTTCTGCCGCGGGATGAGCTTGCGCAGCTTGTCGACCATCCGCACGCCGTACGCGTACGCCTTGTCCTTGTGCAGGATGGCGGAGAACGCGTCCACCTTGTCGTGGTGCAGCAGGATGTCGACCTTGACGAGGTCGGCGGTCTGCTCGCCCTTGGGCTCGTAGTCCAGCGACGCGTAGCCGCGGGTCTTGGACTTCAGGTTGTCGAAGAAGTCGAAGACGATCTCGGCCATCGGCAGGTCGTAGCGCAGCTCGACGCGGTCCTCGGAGAGGTAGTCCATGCCGAGCAGCGAACCGCGGCGGGACTGGCACAGCTCCATGATCGCGCCGACGAACTCGTTGGGCGCCAGAATCGTGGACTTCACCATCGGCTCGTACACCGCGGTGATCTTGCCCTCGGGGAACTCACTCGGGTTGGTGACGATGTGCTCGGAGCGGTCCTCCATCACCACGCGGTAGACCACGTTGGGTGCGGTGGCGATCAGCTCGAGGCCGAATTCGCGCTCGAGCCGCTCACGGACCACGTCCAGGTGCAGCAGGCCGAGGAAGCCGACGCGGAAGCCGAAGCCGAGCGCGGCCGAGGTCTCGGGCTCGTAGACCAGCGCGGCATCGTTGAGCTGGAGCTTGTCCAGCGCCTCGCGCAGCTCCGGATAGTCCGAGCCGTCCAGCGGGTACAGGCCGGAGAACACCATCGGCTTGGGATCCTTGTAGCCACCCAGGGCCACGGTGGCGCCCTTGGACTGCGACGTGATCGTGTCACCGACCCTGGACTGCCGGACGTCCTTCACGCCGGTGATGATGTAGCCGACCTCACCGACGCCGAGGCCGTCGGACGGCGTCATCTCCGGCCCCGAGATCCCGATCTCCAGCAGCTCGTGGGTCGCGCCGGTGGACATCATCTGGATGCGCTCGCGCTTCTTGAGCTCACCGTCCACGACTCGCACATACGTGACCACGCCACGGTAGGAGTCATAGACCGAGTCGAAGATCATCGCGCGGGCCGGGGCCACCGAGATGTCGGCGCCGACCGGGGCCGGTACCTTCTGGACGACCTCGTTGAGCAGCTCGGCCACGCCCACGCCGGTCTTCGCGGAGACCCTGAGGACCTCTTCCGGTTCGCAGCCGATGATGTGCGCCAGTTCCTTGGCGAACTTCTCGGGCTGGGCGGCCGGCAGGTCGATCTTGTTGAGCACCGGGATGATCGTGAGGTCGTTCTCCAGCGCCAGGTAGAGGTTGGCGAGGGTCTGGGCCTCGATGCCCTGGGCCGCGTCGACGAGGAGGACCGTGCCCTCGCAGGCGGCGAGCGACCGCGAGACCTCGTACGTGAAGTCCACGTGGCCCGGGGTGTCGATCATGTTCAGGATGTGGGTCGGGGCCGTGGCGTCGCCGTCGGTGGGCGCCCAGGGCAACCGGACCGCCTGAGACTTGATCGTGATGCCACGCTCACGCTCGATGTCCATGCGGTCGAGGTACTGGGCGCGCATCTGCCGCTGATCGACCACGCCGGTCAGCTGGAGCATCCGGTCGGCGAGCGTCGACTTGCCATGGTCGATGTGCGCGATGATGCAGAAGTTACGGATCAGCGCCGGGTCGGTACGGCTCGGCTGCGGAACATTGGTCGGGGTCGCGGGCACGCAGGGTCCTGTTTCTCGACGCTTGACGTCTGACGTCTGTAGGCGGATCGATACGTTGACTCCCATCGTCCCATGGCTTGAGGCCTGGGACCGGTTTGGGAGGTCGTGGGGGCGGCTGGTAGCCTGGAGCACTGTGCCTCGTGCCCTCTGACCCGAGGCGCTCAATGAAAAGTACCCGAACCTGAGAAGGCTCTTTCGTGGCGAACATCAAGTCCCAGATCAAGCGGAACAAGACCAACGAGAAGGCGCGCCTGCGCAACAAGGCGGTCAAGTCCTCGCTCAAGACCGCGGTCCGCAAGGCCCGTGAGGCCGCGGCGACCGGTGACCTCGAGAAGGCCACCATCGCCAACCGCGAGGCCGCGCAGAAGCTCGACAAGGCCGTCAGCAAGGGCGTTATCCACAAGAACCAGGCCGCGAACAAGAAGTCCGCGCTGGCTCAGAAGGTCGCCTCCATCAAGGCCTGAACCGCTTGACCGGGGCCCCGGCCCCATCTCGCCGGCACGGAACCAGCGGCCCCTCTACCGCCCGGACCGGCAACCGATGACATCGCGCCGCACACGGCCTGCGTTCGCCACGCGGGTGCGGCGCACCTCATGATCCGAAGGCCCCGCAGCCGTCCTCACGGGACGGCTGCGGGGCCTTTGGCGTACCCACTATCCTCACGGGCATGTCGACGCCGCCGCCTGACCCGAGCGCCTATCCGTATCCGAACCCCCAGTCCCCCGCCGGGTCCCCTCCCGGGTTCGGGCCGCCCGTCCCGGCCCAGCAGAACCCGTACGCCCAGCCGCTGCCGCAGCCCGTACCGCAACAGCCGGGCCGGCCGATGGGTCAGCCGATAGGTCAGCCGGGGCAGTACTACGGGCCGCAGGGCCCGCCGATACCGCAGATGCCGCCGCCTCCCGGTGGCGGCGGCGCGGGGCGGGCCGTGCTGTGGGCGGCCGTCGGTGCGGTGGTCGCGTCCGCGTTCTGGGGCGGCGGGGTGCTCCTGCTCGGCGGGAAGGCGGACAGCGCTGCCGCCGACCTCAAGGGCTACACGGCCCAGACCGATCTGTGCACCTCGTCCGACATCTCGGCGTTCAAGACCAAATACCCGCAGAGCGACAGCTCCCCGACGACGTACACGATCAAGCACGAGGCGCTCGACGACATGTACTGCGACCAGGGTCTGAAGATGACCGGGTCGACGTACTCGGACGCCTATCTGTCCACCTCGATGGAGCTGCACAAGAAGTCCGACCCGACGGCCGAGTTCGCGGCGCAGTGGGAGGGCTACTCGCAGCGCAAGGGCAACTACAAGGTCGAGAAGGTCACCGGCTTCGGCGACGCGGCCTATCTGATCACCGAGGACACGATCGGCGGCTCGGACACCAGCGGATCACGTTCGGTGACGCTGGCGGTGCGGGACGGCTGGATGACCTACCAGATGCGCTGGAGCATGTATCTGTCCTCGCTGGACAAGGACAAGAACCCGCCTTCGGTGAGCGAGGTCACCGGCTGGGTGAAGAGCTCCACGACCGCGAGCCTGCCGAAGCTGAAGGCTTAGCTCGGGGCTCGGGGGCTGAGGGGTCTATGGGGCTCTCGGGGCCCCGGGGCTGTCCGGCCGGCGGTCAGGACCGGTCGCGGGCGGCGCGCGCCACCGCCACGACGGCCTTCTCCAGGGCGTACGCGGGGTCCGCGCTGCCGCCCTTGACCGCGGCGTCCGCCTCGGCGACGGCGCGCAGCGCGGCGGAGACCCCGTCGCCGGTCCAGCCGCGCATCTGCTGGCGCACCCTGTCGATCTTCCACGGCGGCATGCCCAGCTCACGGGCGAGCTGGCCGGGATTGGCCCCGCGCGGGGCGGAGGCGAGCTTGCCGATGGCGCGGACGCCGGAGGCGAGGGCGAAGGTGATACCGGGCAGCGGCTGGCCCACCGAAAGGGCCCAGCGCAGCCGCTCCAGCGCCTCCGCGGTGCGGCCGGTGACGGCGAAGTCGGCGACCTCGAAGCCGGTGGCCTCGGCACGGCCGGTGTAGTACCGGGCGACGACGGCCTCGTCGATCGTGCCCTCGACATCGGCGACGAGCTGGGCGGCGGCGCTGGCCAGCTCGCGCAGGTCGCTGCCGATGGCATCGACCAGCGCCTGGGTGGCGTCGGAGGTCGCGGAGCGGCCCAGGGCGCGGAATTCGCCCCTCACGAACGCCAGCCGGTCGGCCGGCTTGGTCATCTTCGGGCAGGCCACCTCGCGGGCCCCCGCCTTGCGGGCCGCGTCCAGCAGAGCCTTGCCCTTGGCGCCGCCGGCGTGCAGCAGCACCAGGGTGATCTCCTCGGCGGGCGAGTCCAGATACGCCTTGACGTCCTTGACCGTGTCCGCGGAGAGGTCCTGCGAGTCGCGCACGATGACGACCTTGCGCTCGGCGAAGAGCGAGGGGCTGGTCAGCTCGGCGAGCGTGCCGGGCTGCAGCGCTTCGGAGGCGAGGTCGCGCACATCGGTGTCGGCGTCGGCGGCGCGTGCCGCCACGATCACCTCCCGCACGGCGCGGTCGAGCAGCAGGTCCTCCTGGCCCACGGCGAGCGTGAGCGGAGCGAGCAGATCGTCTGGGGAACTCTTCCTGGCCATCGCGGACCAGCATCCCATGGGGCACTGACATTGATACTCGTAGCCGGGTTCCGGTGGTTGTGGCTCGGGCACTGACTGACGCCCTGCTGGGCTGTCCAGCGGCGGCCATGGCGGAGAATGGTCCCGTGAGCGACGTACGACATGTCCTGGTGCTGCCCGACCGCGATGCCGCCGAGGAGGCCGCCGAGGAGGCCATGGAGCGGTTCGGCCTCGCCTTCGAGCCGCAGCTCGTCCGCGACGCCCTGGCCGGCGAGGACGACGCGGAGGACGCCCAGTGGCTGGTCGTGGTGGAGGACGAGGAGGGCAGGCTCGAAAGCGCGGCCCTGCACGCCCTCGCGGAGGAGTTCGACGGCTGGCGCGAGCAGACCCGCGAGTAGACGAGCAGAAACGCGGTGGGACCGGGGGGATACCGGGGCCCAGGCCGGCCTAGGCCCGGAGAATTAGTCCCACGGACCGAGGCGGCGCTCGCGGCCGCTGGGTAGCGTCACGTGGCATGACGACACCAGCCACACCACCCGCACCGGCACCCGCACAGGCCGCACCCTCGGCGCCCGCGCCCGCATCGCCCACGCCCGCATCACCCGCTCCGGCCGGGCCGCGGTCCCTGCGGCAGCGCAAGGACGAGGCCCTGCACCGGCTCGAACACGACGGGGACGTATGGGTCGCCACAGCCGACGCGCAGGGGACGCCCTGCCTGGTGCCGCTGTTCTTCCTGTGGGACGGCGAGGCCCTGTGGCTGTCCACGCGCGGCACGAATCCCACCGGACGCAATCTGCGCGCCACCGGCCTGCTGCGGGCCTGTCTGGGGCACACCCGTGACGTCGTCCAGATCGACGGCACCGCGCGGACACTGACCGCGCAGGAGCTGCCGACCGCGATCGGTGACGCCTTCGCCGCGAAGGGCGGCTGGGATCCGCGCGAGGACGGCCCGTCCTATCTGTGGTTCCGGATCCAGCCGCACACGATCCAGGCGTGGGGCACCGTGGCCGAGTTGAAGGAGCGCGACCTGATGCGTGAGGGGCAGTGGATTCTCTAGGGAGAATCTGCCGAGGTCGATAGCTCAGGCGAATCATTGCTTCGCATACACCATGAAACGTCGAAACTGACGACGGATTTCGTTGTTCTGAATCTATTGACGCGTTCTTGGCACCCGGGGTTTGATGCCGGGGATGAAGCGGCAGGTCCGCTTCGATTTCCCTGGACCGGAGGCGATAAGCCCCCCTCAGCACGATCCGATCGGACCCCGCATGACTGACACGCTGCGTCCTCCGCACTCCCCCATCGCGCCGCCCGTCACCCCCCCGAAGGCCCTCACCCGGTCCATCGGAGTGGTGGGCGGCACCCTGCTGACGCTCTCCTGCCTGACGCCCGCCTCGTCGCTCTTCGTCATCGTGCCGGGCCTCTTCGGGGATCTGGGCACCGGGACGGCGCTGACCATCGTGATCGCGGCGGTCCTCTGCATCGCGGTGGCCTTCTGCTACTCGGAGCTGGGAACGCTCATCCCCAGCGCGGGCGGCGAGTACGCCATGGTCGGAACGCTGATCGGACGGCTGGCCGGCTGGATCGTCTTCATCCTGTCGCTGATCGTGGTGATGATCGTGCCGCCGATCATCGCGCTCGGCACCGGTGAATACCTCGAACCGATCATGCACATCAACGGTCAGCTGGCGGGCGCGGGCGTCATGCTGCTCGCCACCGTCATGGGGCTGCTCGATCTGCGGGCCAACGCCTGGATCACCGGCATCTTCCTGGTCCTGGAGGTCATCGCGGCCGGAGTCGTCGCCGTCCTCGGCTTCTCGCACTCCTCCCGCCCGGTGTCCACACTCATCCACCCGGTCGTCGAGGCGACCGGCGGCGCCGCCGGGAGCCCGGCGACCGCCGCCCTCACCGGGGGCGCGATCGTCGCGGGACTGGCCGTCGCGCTCTTCGTGCTGCAGGGCTTCAGTACGGCGGTGTACCTGTCGGAGGAGATGGAGAACCCGCGCCGCAACGTCTCGCGGACCGTGCTGTGGACGCTGGGCATCGGTGCCGTGGTCGTCATCGTCCCCACCATCGCGATCACGCTGGGCGCGCCGGACATGCACACCCTGACCGAGGGCAACATCTCGGCGATGGTGACGGCCTGGAGCAACTCCGCCGTCGGCACGTTCGTCAGCCTGTGCATCGCGCTGGCGATCATCAACGCGGGCATCGTCATGGTCATCCAGAACTCCCGGGTCCTCTACGCCTCGGCCCGCGACCGGGCCTGGCCGCGACCGGTCAACAAGGCGTTCGGGACTCTGAGCGGCCGGTTCGGCGCCCCGTGGGTGGCCACCCTCGCGGTCGGTGTGCCGGGCGCGGCGCTGTGCTTCGCGCCGCTGGACACGCTCACCAACGTCACCGGGGTCTCGGTCGCCGGGATGTACCTGGTGGTGGCGGTCGGCGCGCTCGCCTCCCGGCGCGGCAGCCACAAGTCGCGGCCCGCGTGGCGGATGCCACTGTGGCCCGTGGTCCCCGCGGTCCTGATCGCGGTGATGGCCTACGTCCTGTACGTGCAGCAGGTCAAGGACCTGCTGATCACCGGCGCCATCGTGGCCGTCGCCTGTCTGTACTGGCTGTTCTACCTGCGGCCCCACCAGGACACCCGCTGGGTGATCTCGGTGCCGGAGGACCAGCACGGCCTGGACGAGCCCGCTTCCGTGCCCGCCGCTGCTCCGTTCGTCTCCGGCGTCTGAACCGGGCGGCTGAGCCGCGCTACGCCGTCTCCATCGCTGTGGCCTCCCGGGCCGGGATCTCCTCCTGGTCCGGGAGTTCGCATATCCGGGGCACCGGTGAGGGCAGCAACCTGACAGAACTCATTACAAGGAAGTCTTTACAAGAGCCTCCCCACCAGCGCGGCCCGGAGTTCTTCCGGGCGGTCGCCCACCACCGCGACCGGTCCGTCGGAGGCCGTGCACAGCACCGTCGCACCCTGTGCGCGCAGGGCCGAGACCGTGCGCGGGGCCGGGTGGCCATAGGGGTTGTCGGCACCCACGGAGATGAGCGCGAGGCGCGGCCGGAGCCGTGCGAGCAGCGCCGGGTCCTGATACGCCGACCCATGGTGGGCGACCTTCAGGACATCTACCCGGGGCAGCTCGGGAACCGCTGCCAGCAACTGAGAATTTCAGCGAGACCTGGCACTTTTCAGCGGGACTTGGCACTGGTTCCGTGCCGTGCGTTCAGGTCCAGGGGCTGGCGTCGAGGAGCGGTGTGTCACCGCGGTCGACGATCGGAAGTAGGTAGGCAGCGTACTCTTCGAGCGCCGTGATCATCTGCGTGTCGGTGGGCCTTGTGGTGCGGTGCTGCATGCGCGCCCAGACCGCGTCGACGCTCATCCGCCATTTCCTCTGGGTTTCGGGGTCTTGCTGGTCGCAGATGGGTGTCGGCGCGAAGATGTGCTCGCCTTGCGTGATGAGGGTCCAGAGGATGACGGATGCGATGTTCCGCTTCCGGTCGCTGAGGTCGATTGCGAAGCCTCCGCCCGGAGCGTAGCCACCGGCAGGGACAGCAATGCGGCTGGCGATCTCTTTCCATGGCCTCGGACCGATGCACCACGATGACAGGACTCTTCGGCGCTGTTCGTAGTCGATGAGGTTGTTCCGGGCGTCGAGTTCGGCTGCGAGGTCACGAATTGCGGTTTCAAGCTCCAGCGGGTCAGGGCGGTTTCGGGCCCATCGGTGAACGCGCTTGGGGCTGTCTGCGATCCGGGCGGTGACGGCTGGATTGCTCAGGAAGACACTCAATCGGTCCGCGGCTTTCTGGATCGAGCCGCCGGAGGCCGCTTGGCAGAGCCGGAGTGCGACAGTGCGTCGGAGATGGACTGTCGCGATGCCTTCCATGTGGGCGAAGTATTTTTGATACCAGTCATCTTCGAGGAACTGAGGGATGTGTTCCGGGCGGAAACGGGTCTTGCGGACCGGTTGCTTCAGGTTGCGTGCAAGGTTTGGCCTGGCATAGGTGTGCACGACTGACGAGACTGCTTGGAGAAATCCTTCCGAGCACTCGGGGCGCGTGTCCAGGAAGGCGCGGGCCCAGCTGACCTTGGATGGCCGGAGTTCTGGCTCGTTGATCAGGGTTCGCAGGTGGCCGGCGAGGGTGTCCGGGGTGTCCGTCCGCAGCAGGCGGTCTGCTGCCAGGAGGAGGGCTGCGTGTGGCTGTGCTGCAAGGTAGGGCATGTCGCTGACGGCGCGGACGAACGTTGACCGGGTGAGAGTTTCGCTGTCGTCTGTGCCCTGGGCGAGGAGGGAGATCAGTTGCCGGCCGCGCAGGAGGTGGCGGGAGTTGGGCCACGACGTGCGCAGGATATGGCAGGTCGTTCTGAGGTCGGTGAAGTAGTGAGCTGGGGACGTTGGGTGTCCGAGGACGTCAACGGCCCCCGGCCCGCTTGGATTCAAGAGCTCCAGCAGGAATCTCTGGAATTTCCGGTATTCGGAGGGTAGTTGCTGAGCGGTGGCTGTGTCTCCATCAAGGCGGTGTCCGCACTTCCCGCCGATGAACTCTCGGCATTGCGTGGGGTGGAGAGTGTTCACGCGCCAGCGGGGCATGTGACGGGCGGTGTTGCGGGTCGCGGTGTGGAGGACGAGCGAATTGCATGCCGGGCAGAGGTGTTCCAGGAAGCGGCGGTGCTCAAGGCAGGCGAATACCGGTGGCAGGCGCCAGGAGTTCTTCCAGGCTCCTCCGAAGGCTTTTTCCATCGGATTTCCGCGGCCAGCCAGGCATTGGGGGCAGTATCGGGTGGCGTGCAGGAACAGCCAGCGGTGCTGGTGGGTCACCATGCCGTTGCGGCCGTTCGGAAAGGACTGCGCGGGTGGGTAGCGGCTGCTGTAGGTGTCCAGCAGCATGGCGTCCATTTCGGCATCTGTGGCCTTGATCATCCGGGCGAAGGTGTGCCGTTGTGTGTCGGGGAGTCGGATCAGAAGCGGCGCCGGCAGCACGGCGAGATGTGCGCGGTCGGCGAGGCCGGTGCGGACGGCCAGTTCTGCTGGTGAGGTGTCCAGCCGGAAGGCGAGCCGGAGAAGGAATCCGGGCAGGGACTCGTCCGGCAGAGGTGGAAGGCTTCGGGCCAAGGGACGCAGCGCGGGCATGCGGTCGGCTCACTTCCGGGCGGCGGTGATCTCGGGGATGCCCTTGTCGTCGAAGACGGTGTTGCGTGCCCGTCGGGCCTGCACCGCCTTCTTCGCCGGGAGGGCGGGCGGGACGTCGCCCTCTTCGCCGGCGGCCCGGTCGCGCTTGGGGTGCTGGGTGCGGATGATCACGCTGTCCAGCAGTTCCTCGGTGATCTCTTCGATGCCGGTGTCCATGGCCAGGGAGGCGCCGTCCTCGATCAGCCGCTCGATCAGTCCGACGACGCCGCCGGTGCGGCGATAGATGTACTCGGGCATGCCGCCTCCGGTGAGCATGCCGTCGCGGGCGTTGAAGAGCCTGAGCTCGTTCTCCAGCCCGGTGAGGTGGTCGACGAAGGAGGCGATGTTGTCGGCTGTGTCGTAGCTGAACGGCCGCAGGTCGACGAGGTCGAACCGCCGGGCGGTCTGGGTGGCGGCTTCGTCCTTCCAGTCCTGGTGTCCGGGTTCGGGAAACTCCCACTGACCGGTCTTGGGGTTCTGCCAGCCTCCGCTGAGCAGGCCAGAGTCGGGGATGCCAACACCGATCAGGACCAGGGTGACGCGCATGCTCATCAGGGCCCTGATGAGGTCGAGGGTGTCCTGGTCGTCCTTGCGGTGCATGCGGAGCCGGGTGATGTCGTCCAGGATCAGGACGCGGGTGCGGTGATCACGCAAGGAAGCGCGGACCTGCCGGACGAGCTGGGTCAGGGTCATGTTGTGGCCGCTGGTGCCGAAGAAGTCGAGGATGGCCTGGCAGGTCGACTTCGGTGTCGCGGTGACCGGGGTCTGGACGTAGGCGATGGTGGCACGCAGGTCGCGGGCCCCGGGCAGTTCGGGGACGTCCACGAACGCCTCAAGCCCCAGCCACAGGTCCTCGAAGGCGGCTGCCGCCTCGGCGGCAGTCTCCGTCTTGCCCTGGTTTCCACCGCCGTTGATCATGATTCCGGGCCGGGTCGTCGGCTTCTTCTTCAGCGCGTTGTTCAGCAGCCGGGACTGCATCAGATCGGAGACGGCCAGGCTCATCGGGGTGTCCAGCAGCGGCAGGTTGGCGTGGGTGGCCCGGCGGTGCAGATCGTGGATGGCCTGGTCCCGCTTGCTCTTGCTGGCATAGACGGCGCGGGAGATGCGGGGGGCGGGGACGAAGGAGTGCCGCGTCAGCCTCCAAGTCGTCCATCCCTCGGCGCTCTCCCGGTCCGGGACCTCGCCCGGCAGGATGAACCTCGTCTGCGACAGCCTGGTCTCGACACTCACTGGGCTCCCTCGTGATCTGCGTCGTCATCGCGTACCGAATCTGCGGCCGCCTCGGCGGGATCGCCGGCGGCCAGCAGAGCGTGGGCCCTGCGGCGGGAGCCGTCGCCCAGCCGGCGCGGTGCGCGGGGCGGCTGAGCGACGGCGGCCTCGCGGCGGGTGCGGCGCTCGGTGTCCACGGCCTCGTCCACCGGGACCGGCCGGAGGGGCCGGCTGCCGATGGCGGCGCCGACCGTGCCGGCGGCGGGCCGGTCGGCCGCTGCCGCTTTCACCTGGGCGGCCTCGCGGGCCCGTTCGCTGCGCTGGGCCTTGGTCAGCTGCCCCGGCCACTGTTCGGCCGTGGCATGGGCGGCGATCAACTCCAGCAGCAGCGGCAGCAGTTCGCTGTCCGTGCGGGGCTTGAGGCCAGCCTGTCTGGCCGCGGTCAGCAGTTCGCGTACTCGTGCGTCGGTGAACGCGGGGATCTCGCCCTCGGGCAGCATGCCCGTCCACCGCAGCTCGTGCCAGTCGTGCGTGCGCGGGTCCTGGAAGAACGTGAACCGGGCATCCCGCGGATCGCGGTGCACGGTCCAGCGGTCCTTGTGCCGTCCGCCCCGCCCGGATCCCTGCTCGTCGCGGTAGGGGTCCAAGGCCCTGCCGTCGTACCAAAGTCCGCGGATCTTCACTCCGCGCTTGCCCTGGATCAGGGCCTGGTGCCGGGGCAGCAGCTGGTAGTAGAGGCTCGGCGAGGGGATCTCCAGGGCCCATCCCCCCTGGGCCATGGAAGCGGCGAACAGCGTGTTCGGGCTGTGATCGCCGACCGGGTCCCAGCAGGGGGCGTATTCGCCCATTCGCCGGTTTTGCCACACTTTGACGATCCAGGTCGCCAGCAGGTGCTCCATCTGATCGATGGTGAGGACCGCGTCGCCCTCGACGTCGGCGCCGCGGTCGGCGGTGTCGACGCCGGTGTAGCCGGGGAGGTACTCGAACAGCATCGATCGGGCGGCCCCGAAGGCCCGCTCGACGGCCTGTTTGTCGGTCGGCCGCAGGACCCGGGCCGGCAGCACCTTCACTCCCAGAATGTGCTGGGCCTGGACGAGGTGATGGTTGCGGTAGACGCTGCCGTGATCGGTGGTGACCGTCTCCGGGGGGAAGAACGGCAGCCCGGCCACCGGGTGCCCGGCGAACTCCGCGACCAGGGCCGCGGGGACGCCGGGGTAGGGCCATTCCATGTCCTCGCCCCAGTCGGCCCGCATGGGCAACGGCATCGTCACGTCCCGCAGCAGCATCGCGACGTCGGTCGAGGTGTCCGAGACCAGCGTGAGGCGGAACCCGACCAGTGAGTGCGTGTAAACACAGATGGCCAAGGTGAGATAGACGGTGACCGGGTCGTCGAACACCGTCTCGCGCAGCATCACCGGCAGCACCGTGGTGTCCAGAGCGACGACCTGTCCCGGCCGTTCGACGATCACGTGCTCGCCCGTGGTCTCCAGCAGTGCGGAGCGGGCATAGCGCTGACGTGCGCGGCCCGTGCCGAACCACTCCTGCCAGACCACCCGCAGGGTCCCGTAGCTCGGGATCTTCTCGGCGGCCTCCTCGCCGAACGTCTCCGAGACGTACTGGTGGATGAGCCCGACCCGGGTCCGCATGTTGATCTTCGACCGGTGCAGCGTCTCCTGCCGGACGGCGAGGATCGCCTTGCGGACCTCGTCGGTGATGCTCGGGTGCCCGCGCGAAGCCGGGGTCCAGCGGTCGTCGGCGCCTCCCATAGCGACGTCGATCCGCCGCTTGGACTCCCACCGGGTCAGCGTCCGGTAGCTCACCTGCGACAGGCCCAGCACCTTCGCGTGTTCGGGATCAAGGGCCTGAAGTTCGGCGACCTTCGCCCGGCGCCGCTGGGTCACGTTGGTGCGGTCCGGGTCGTACTCAGGCCGCGGCTCACCCGGCCCGGGGTGAAGCGGATCACCGCCGCGGTATCCCGTCTCGACCTCCAGCAGGTGGCCTCGCCGGATCTTCAGCAACGTCCGCTGCTGGTCGGTGAGGTCGTCTTCGGTCTTCGGCTGCAGATGCTGTCCGGACGCCGTCGCCACCGTCGAGCGCCGGCACCGAGGGTGGTGGGCGAGCATCCGGAACGACACCGTCTGCCGCGTCCCCGTCGGGGACGTCAACAGCACCCGGCCGTACTGCGGTTCGACGAGATCCACTTGCCACTGCTCGTCGTCCAGGATCAGGCTCTCGCCGACCGCCAGTTCCAGCAGCCCTGCCGCCTGCCCGCTCATCGAACCGCCCCCTTCGCGACGCGAAGGACACTGCTGTCCCGGAAGGGGGCCGTCAGGTCGACGCCGAACTGCCGGTGCCAGAGCAGATGCAGGATCACCGGCCGTGCCAGGGCCGGGAACTCGAAGGTGTCCGCCAGCTCGCGGAACGTGATCGGCTCCGAAACGGCCTGGGCGGCCCGGGCCGCCTGCAACAGCATCGGCTTCAGACCCAGCCGGTCCTGCATCGGACGGCGCCGGGAGTAGAGCAGGTCGACGTTTCTCCAGGTCAACGGCCTCCAGCCCGTGACCACGGCGTAGCCCCACCCCAGCATGAGCGCGACCTCGGACGTGGCCGCGAACTTCATCAGGTCATCGTCGTCCATCCGCCCCGCGGGACGGATATCCACCAGCCACCGCCCGCGATCGGAGAGCAGAAGGAAATCGGGGATGTGTTCCCGCCGGCCGCCTTCTCCCTCGAAGTTCAGCAGGAACGGCTGTGACAGCGTTTCCTGCGTTTCGCCGGCGAAGTCCGCCATCACGACGAACTGGTCCTCACGATGGGACTCGAAGGCATGCTGGCGCCCGGTCGACACCATCGGTTCCAGCCCTGGGCGGTGGAACTGTCGTGTGCGCCAGGTGAAACCCCGCCAGGGAACGCAGCCGGCCAGCGGCACCGAGTTCAACCCGTCGACCGGGCCGGCCCGCTTCACCTTGCCGAACTTCCACGTCGCCGACCATCTCGCTGACCAGCCCGGATCGAGGTTCAGCATCCCCCGGCCCACGGCCAAATCCGTCTCACCGCAGATGAGAGCCAGGTCCTCCCAGCCGCACGCATCCGACCAGAGCGGACTGGCCACCCTGCCCTCAAGCACACGCGAGCCGACTGAGCTCTCCACACTGCTCTGTTCCATGAGCCCAGCACACAAGTGCAAGCAGAGGGGACGGAGAAAATTGATCAAAGAGGTGCCATCAAGCCTGAAACCTGCGTACGGTGCCACCCCTCACCGGCAATCAGTGCCAACTATCACCGACCCATCGCCACTGCAGCTCAGCTACCTCGGTCGACGCCGGCGACAACGGAAGCGGCCAAAAGTCGACCCCGGAGCTGGTTGCTCCGGGGCCCCTTCGTCAGTGGACTAGCCCGGCAGCCTTCGCAACCGCGAGGGTGCCATGGAGCCCAGCAGCGAAAGCAGTGAAGGCGCCGACAATCACGACATTTGCCGCCGAATGCAGTCCAAGAAGTAGTGCCACAGCGCCAAGACCGGCCACTACCGACAGGACGAAACAGATTGCAATGGCCCACCACTTGTGAGGGTATGCATTGGTGCTGGTGCTGGTGCTGGTGCTGGTGCTGGTGCTGGTGCTCATTCGGGAATCTCCCTAGCTAGCTCGAAACCTCCTTTCCTGGAGGACTTGGGAGACCTGGCCCTCATACTCGATATTTAGTTATCGGTATTCAGTTGTCTCATCAGGTCTCCGGATTGGCTGTCAGTAGGTGGCTGTCACTCCCGGGCAAGGAGCGAGATCAGTAGCCACCCGCCACTACCGGGGGTCCTCGCGCCAAGTCGTCTCCTCAACAGTGGAGATCGTTACTCGCATGGTGCTTGGCCACCACGGCGGTGTAGGTCACCGCGCGTACCAAGGTATCTCCAACTGACGTAATGGGAAGAGCTTCTGACGCACGAGCAGGTCGACGGCGGCGAGCTCATCCGTGACGGTTCACTGGCCGCCCCTGCCCTCATGTATGCGGGTCTTCGAATTTATCCGGGCAACGCCTGTCGTCGGCTGCGTCGAGTGGTTGCGCAGCGTGAGCGGAGGCGTTGGTTCTCTCGGTTGCGGAAGCCGAAGGCGTTGCGGGCTTCGAGCTTGATGAG